>JANYFR010000009.1 GCA_025362585.1 Acidimicrobiales bacterium
GGTGACGCGACGGCCGAGTGTGTCTACAAGCCGGTCCGCGGTGAGCGTCCGCTCTGGGACTTCCCCGACGGGCTCTGGCGCCGCGAGGTCGCCGCTTACGAGCTCGACGTGGCGCTCGGCACCGACCTGGTGCCCGCGACGGTCGGTCGCGACGACGGGCCCTTCGGCATCGGGTCACTGCAGTGGTGGGTCGACGACAACCTGGAGGACCACTACTTCACCTTGCGCGAGAATCCCGCTTTCCACCACTGGTTCGCCGAGCTCGCGGCCTTCGACGTCATCGCCAACAATGCCGACCGCAAGGCCGGCCACGTGATCTTCGACGGGGAGCGCTGCTGGGCGATCGACAACGGCCTGTGCTTCCACGAGCAGGACAAACTGCGTACGGTCATCTGGGAGTACGCCGGGCTCGACGTCGAGCCCCACCTCCTTGCGCGCGTCGCGGACTTCGCGAAGGGCGCTACGGGCCACGTCGGGGACTGGCTCAACCCAAATGAACTGGCCCACGCCCAGCTGCGCGCCCACGGCCTCGTCGAGAACGCCTCGTACCCCACGCCCGACCCCGACCGGGACTGGCCCCCGTACCCCTGGCCACTGATCTAGCGAGGGACGACAGTCGCCGCACCCGATCGGCGACTGACCCTCGATGAACGACTCAGCGAGGGAGTAGCGGGTCGCCCTCGAGATCGGCCACCCCGGACTCGAGCAACGCGAACGTGACGACCGCGCCGACACCGAACAGGCCCGCCGCCCACCAAAAGGCAACGGCGTAGCCGTGCAGCGTGGCGTGAAGTTGGGCCAGGACGCCCTCGCGCGTTGCCCGACCCAGTTGCGCCGGTCGGGCCCGCGCCGCGCGCGCGCTGACCGAGACCGCGATTGTGTTGAGTAGCGCCGTGCCCATCGACCCCCCGATCTGTTGGGTGGTGTTCACGAGCGCCGAGGCGGCACCGGCGTCTTTCGCCTCGACGCCCGCGGTCGCACTGGCGACCGCGGGCGCGAAGATGAGTCCGAGCCCGAGGCCGGTAACGACGAGGCCGGGCAATACGTCGCTGAAATAGTTGGCGTTGACCGTCAGTTTCGTGAAGAGGACCATGCCCATCATCCCCAGGATCATCCCGGTCGGTACCAGCGGACGGGGACCGACCTTCGCGAGCAGACGGGCACTGGCGACGAAGGCCGAGAGGGCGAGGGCGACCACCATGGGCAGGAACGCCACGCCGGTGCGCAGTGGCGAATAGCCAATCGTCGTCTGGAGGTAGTAGGCGAGGAAGAGCGAGATGCCGAAGATCCCGATGCTCGTGATGAACAGCGCCACCAAGGAGCCACCGCGCACTCGATTCACGAGGATCCGCAGTGGGAGCAGCGGGCTCTTCGCGCGACGCTGGTTGAACGCGAAGAGTACGAGCAGTACTGCACCGATGACCAGGCTTCCCCAGGTGAGTGAATCGCCCCAGCTCGACGTCACCACGTGACCGAGCCCGTAGACGATGAAGACGAGGCCCGTACTCGAGAGCAACGCCCCGGGGACGTCGAGGTTGGTCGGGTGCTCACGCCGGCCGTGGGGCACGAAGAGCGCCACGCCGACGAGGGCCAGGGCAGCGAAGGCCAGATTGATGTAGAGGCACCAGCGCCACGACGCCCACTGGGTCAGTGCCCCCCCGAGCAGAAGCCCAGTGGCCGCCCCCGAGCCGCCGATCGCACCGTAGATGGAGAAGGCCTTGGCACGTTGCTGTGGGTCACCGAACGTCGTGGTCAGCGCCGCCAGTGCGGCGGGAGCCAGCAGCGCGCCAAACGCGCCCTGGACGGCCCTCGCGCTCACGAGCACCGAGAACGTCTCGGCTGAACCACCGACGGCTGACGCGAGGGCGAAACCGGTCAGTCCAACGATGAGGGCGTTACGCCGTCCCCAGAGGTCGCTCAAGCGTCCGCCGAGCAGTAGGAGCGATCCAAAGGCGAGGGCGTAGGCCGTTATCAGCCACTGGCGATTGGCTGAAGAGAAGCCGAGATCCAACTGAGCGCGCGGGAGCGCGATATTGATGACGGTGGCGTCGAGGGCCACCATCAGGGCGGCAATGCTGAGCGCCGTCAGGGCCCACCACTTTCGAACGTCGGTGGGGGCGAAGGCGTGACTCATAGTGACGACTCGAGCCTAAGGAGCGACACCGCACCGCGAGGGTACCGATCCCTCGAACGGGCTCGGGCGCAATTCGGCGACGATTGTTCGTTACCCGCGGGCCTTCAGGGCGGCGATCAACGCGGGTAGCACCTTGTGCACGTCACCCACGATCCCGAAGTCCGCGATCTGAAAAATCGGAGCGTCCGGGTCCTTGTTGATCGCGACGATGCTCTTCGAGCCCTTCATGCCGACCATGTGTTGGGTCGCCCCGGAGATGCCACAGGCAATGTAGACGGCCGGCTTGACGGTCTTGCCGGTCTGTCCTACCTGGTGGCTATAGGGGACCCAGCCGGCGTCAACGATCGCTCGGCTCGCCCCGGCGGCTCCGTGCAAGAGTTTCGCCGTTTCTTCGATCAGTGCGTATTTATCAGCCTCGCCGAGGCCGCGACCGCCCGACACGACCACCGCCGCCTCTTCCAGCTTGGGGCCACTGCGCTCTTCGACGTGACTGGTCGTGATCGTCGCGCCACCCGCGCCACCGACGTTGCCGACCGGTGCCGCGACCAGGACCGCGGCGGGGGTGCCCGCCGACTCCGCGACGAAGGACTTCGCGCGCACGACAACGATGCCGGGGCCCTCACCGGTGAAGCGGGCCCGCACGGTCTGGCTCCCGCCAAAGACGGGGTGCTCGGTCACCAGACCACCTTCGTCCACGAGGCCGGTGACGTTGGTCAGCACCGGTCGGTCGAGGCGCGCCGAGAGACGACCGGCGACGTCACGGCCGTCGTAGCTCGTGGGAATGAGAATGGCCTCGGGAGCGCCGTGGGCCGCAATGAGCTGTTCGATCGCCGCGGCGACCGGCACACCCGGCAAGGCACCGTCAAGCGCGCCAACGTCGAACAGCGTCGTGGCGCCGAACTCACCGGCACGCGTGGCGTGGCTCGCCCCGTCGCCACCCCACGTGACGGCGCTGACCGTGTCGGCGAGGGTTCGTGCGCGGGTCAGCAGTTCCAGTGAGGTGGTGGTGAGCGAACCGTTGGACGGTTCGACGACGACCCAGATAGTGCCAAGTGTCACGTCAGTCTCTCCTACAGAACCTTGATCGATTCGAGGAACGCGACGATCTTCTCGGCGCCGTCCCCCTCGTCCACGTACTTTTCGCCCGCGGTGCGCGCCTCGGCGGCGACGACGTCGGTGATCTCTTGGCGTGCGCCCGTCGGCCCGGTTTCGCTCGCTAGGCCCAGGTCCGCAATCGAGAGCACCTCGAGCGGCTTGGATTTGGCGGCCATGATTCCCTTGAACGATGCGTAGCGCGGTTCAACGACGCCGGCCGTGACGGTGACGAGGGCCGGCAGGGGCGCACTGACCTCGTCGAAGCCCGACTCCGTCTGGCGCTCAACCTTGACCGACGATCCGTCGACGGTGACGGACTTGGCAAAGGTGATCGACGGCAGGCCGAGCAGCTCGGCGACCTGCACGGGGGTCGTGCCGGTGTAGCCGTCGGAGGACTCCGTCGCGCAGAGCACGAGGTCCGGATTGATGCGGCGGATGACGGCGGCCAGTACCTTGGCGGTGCCCAGTGCGTCGGTACCGCGCAACGAGTCGTCGCTGACGATTATGGCCTTGGCGGCGCCCATGGCGAGGGCGTTGCGCAGGCCCGCGACGTCGGCGGCGGAGCCCATTGAGACGACGGTCACGTCGCCACTACCGAACGTATCCACCAGTTGGAGGCCCATCTCGACCCCGTAGGTGTCGGCCTCGTCGAGAATCAACTTGCCCAACCGGTTGAGGTTGTGTGAGGAGTCGAGTGACTGTGGCGCGGCCGGATCGGGAATCTGCTTTACGCACACGACGATGTTCATACGGACAATCTAGGCCATCGCGGAACGGGCTCTGGAGCCCACCTCACCGCAGCAGTTCGAGGGCCAGAGCCGGTTCGTCGGTGATCACGCTCGACACGCCGAACCGTGCCATCGCCTCAATATCCTCGGGGCGATTGACCGTCCAGGCGTTGACGAGGAGTCCGAGGTCGTGCGCTCGAGCAACGAGCGCGGCGTCGACCAGTAAGTAGTGGGGATGAATCGCCGAGAGCCCCGCGGCCACGGCCGTCTCCAGGCCGTCCAGTGGTGCAACGTCCCAGAACAACCAGCCAACGGCGATATCGGCGTCGGCCGCTCGCACGACTTCGCAGGTCGCCAGATCAAATGACGACACGATGATCGATTCCACGTTGGCCAGCGACTGGAGCGAGGCCACCGTCTCCAGGGCGCATCGCCCCGTTTCGTCGAGGACCGGCTCTGACGGGTCGAGGAGGTTCTTAAGCTCGACATTGATCCGCAGGCCCACGAGGGCGTCTATTGCCTGATTGAGGGTGGGCACGTACGGGGGAAGCTCGCTCAACGCGGTGCGGGCAATGCTGAGACCTTCGGCGACCGGGTCATGGTGAATGACGAGGGCTCCATCGAGGGTTCGACGCACGTCGAATTCGACGCCGTCGACCCCGAGCGCCACTGCCGCGCGGAAGGCGCCGACGCTATTTTCGCGCTCCTGGTGGTGCACTCCGCGGTGCGCGTAAATCTCCATCATTGGTTCATTGTCCCAGGTGACGGAGTCATTGGACGTCGCGACACTCGATAAAACCTTAATCTGCCCTTGTTTTTGGGCCTCGGAATCACTAAAATTACCTTTCCGTCATAGGTATTTCTGCCGTGAATGTGACGCGTATAAACCCCCCAATTGAAGGAATTTGCATGTCGTTGATCTGGAACCGTACCCACGCGTGGGACGACGCCGACTGGCGCGCGAACGCCGCCTGTCGAGACACCGAACCCGAGCTTTTCTTTCCCATCGGGACCACGGGCATGGCCACCGACCAGATTGAGTCGGCCAAGCGCGTGTGCCTGCACTGCGACGCCCAGAAGTACTGCCTCGAATTCGCCCTCGCCACCAACCAAGAGTCCGGGGTCTGGGGCGGTACCACCGAGGACGAGCGACGCAAGTTGCGCAAGCAGTGGCTCGCCGCGCGCCGTCGCGCGACGACGAACTAGAGCCGCGCGTTCAGGGGTACCGACACCCGGACGAACGTTCCGCCACCGTCGGCGTAGGCGACGTTGGTCATCTCGATCGTTCCGCGAAGTTGTGCGCGGATGATGTCGCGCACAATCGAGAGTCCCAGACTCGTCGGTAGGTCGAGTGAAAAGTCGCGGCCGAGGCCGCGGCCATTGTCACGAATCTCGGCAATGGCGTGGTCATCTTCCTGATAGAGATTGAGCGTCACGACGCCCACGTGATCGTTGGCGGCACCTCCGAATTCGGTGAACGCGTGCTCGACGGCGTTCGTCAGCAGTTCGGCGAGTGCCACCGCGAGCGGCGTCGCGAGGTCCGTGGACAGGGTGCCGAGTTCCCCGTTCACCAGGATCTCGACGGGGTGCAGCGCGAGCACGGTGTCCTCGACGAGCAGGACGAGCGAACGGACGATCTCGTCGAAGACGACTTCCTCACCCGGCTCGCGCGAGAGCACCTCGTGGACGACGGCAATGGAGCGAACGCGCCGCTCGGCTTCGCCGAGGGCAATCCGAGTTTCGGGTTCGTCACTTCGACGAGCCTGCAGGCGCAGGAGCGAGGAGATTGTCTGCAGGTTGTTCTTCACGCGGTGGTGGACCTCACGCACCGCCGCCTCCTTGTTCAGCACCAAGCGATTCAACTGTCGTAGGTCCGAAACGTCACGCATCAAGACGACCACGCCGCTCACCTCGGCGTGCTCCAGCAAGGGCACACAGTGAAAAAGAATGGCGACGTCGTGGCCCTGATCGATCTCCTCCATGGCCGGCATTCCAAATTCCAGAGACCGCTCGACGACGCGCACCTTCAGTCCGAGCTCTCGCAAGGTCCGCCCCTCGGCCGGCGCGTAAATTCCGAGGCGGTGCAGCGCGTTCGTCGCGTTGGGCGTTGCGAACTCCACCCGCCCTCGACCGTCAATGAGGATAATGCCGTCGCCGACTCGGGGTAGTCCTGGTCCAGCGACGTCCTGTTCGCGGTAGGGGAAGGTGGAATCCGCCACCATCGAACACAGTCGCTCGAAGATCGAGAGGTAGGCCTGTTCGTACAGCGACGCTGGCCCGCGCAACGGACCCTGCAATCGCACCATGATCGCAACGATCCGCCCACTGAAACGTACGGGAACGCACCAGACGGGAATGACGTCGGCGACGTCGTCGATCTTCGCCTCCCCGACGATTCGCGTGCCGCTCTCGAAAGAGAGGCGTACGAGCGGCCACGCAATGGATCGCTGGGTCGTACCGACGAGGTCATCGTTGATGAGAGTCGAGCGGTTGTTCGGTCGCATTTGGCCGAGAACCACGAAATTGTCCTCGGCGTTGTTCGCTGAGTCGTCCACCCTCGCCATCATGAGCATGTCCGAGAACGAGAGGTCCGAGAGCAGCGACCACGACGCGGTGAGGCGCAGCAGGTGGTCAATGGTCGGCTCGTCGAGCAACGTTCGCTGATTCGCCAACTCTGCGAGCGTCGCCACTACGTCGCTCGCAGAGCAGTCATCTGACGCTGTCGCGCCGTGTAAGTTGCCAATTCGGTGACCCCGCGGGCCTCTAGGAGGTCCGCCAATTCGCTCGCGCGCTCTCCGACCCGCTCGAATCGATGGGCATCACTCGCCGTCGTGAAGGTCAGACCCTTCTCGACCAATCGGTCGAGAAAACCTTCGGCGGGGTACTGCTCTCCCACCGGCTTCACCCACCCGGCCGACGAGCACTCCATCGACACGTTGGCACGTTGCGCGGACTCGGCCATCAGGTCCCAATAGTCCTCCAGACTCGAGGCGTAGTGGCCGGCCACCTTGATCAGATCGGGATGCGCGAGGACGTCGACGGCCTTTGACGCACAGAGCTCTTCGAGGGCCGCGGCGTAGTCGGCCCAGCACTGGTCAACATTACGGACGGTCCACTCTTTCATTTGGACGTCGTTATCAATGTCGTCAAACTGCCAGGTGCCGAGCCAGTGCACCGATCCAATGAGGACGTCGAAGGGATACTGAGCGAGCAATGACGACACGACGTCCATCTGATCGCGGTAGTAGTCGACTTCGAGTCCAATCTTCACCGGTAGTCCCGAGTCCTTCGCCGCCTGAGCCAGGTTGACGTACTCGTCGAGGGAGTTGCGCGCGTGAAAGTCAAAGTACTCGGCCATGAGGCGACTGGTCGGCTCGTGGCCGAGTTTCGCCCAGAATGGTCCGACGGCCGACGTCACGTCGACGAATCGGTTCGCGTGTTCGGTGAGGGCCAATTCGGTCACGCCGTGGCGCTTCGCCTCTTCGCAGTAGGCCGCGATCTGGTCCAATTTGAACCACACCGACGACTCCGAGTGCGGCCAGAGGTGCAGGTGGTAGTCGATCACCGCTCTGACCGTGAGCTAGGCCGTACCGAAGCCAACAATGCGTTCGCTCGCGGGCGACCCCAGCTCGACGTAGGCGATTCGCGACGCGGGTATCCCGACCCGGCGACCTTTGCGGTCGGTGAGCCATAGGACCGAATCGCTGCCGAGGGCTTCCTCGACCTCCTTCATCACTTTGTCGCGCTTGGCGTCCTCGGGAAGCTCGACCTCGATCTCCTTCATCGACTGCACGATGCCTATACGAATATCCATGATGACTCCTGTACCGTTGGCGACTTTCACCATGTTATGGCGCTGGGGCATGATGAGAACCGTGACGAACGTGGCCATCGCTCGACAAAGCCGCTGTTGGGCGGCCTCCCCCGATGGTGACGCGGGGACGTGGCGCCGCGAGCACGCCGCGCCCGTTCTCTTGTCCGCAGTCTCGCCGCTCACTATGGTCACACCGTGATGAGCGAGCGCCAACGTAACTGGGTGGCCACGATGAAGGGAGTAGCCCACTCGGGCGGCATTGTGTTGGCCCACGCCGGTGAACCTCCCCCGAGGGTGCACCCCCTCCTACGTGATCGGCAGGCTCGCGAGGATCTAGAAGAGAGGGACCTGGTTGACGGTGCGACCAAAGCCCGTGGATCGGGCAACCGGCGTCAACTGGAGGAGCCTGACCATCTTCGAACCTGCTTCGAGCAAGACCGAGATCGCATCTTGCATTCGACGGCCTTTCGTCGACTGGCCGGCAAGACGCAGGTCTTCGTCTTCCCGGCGGACCACCAGAGAACTCGCTTGACCCACGCACTCGAAGTAGCGCAAGTTGCCGCCGCGGTCGCTCGGGCGGTGGGACTCAACGTCGCTCTGACTGAAGCGATGGCGCTCGGGCACGACTGCGGCCACGGTCCCGGAGGCCACGCCAGCGAAGACGCCTTCGATCCGTTCATCCCCGAGGGGTACCATCACGCCGTGTGGGGTGCCGACGTGGTTCTGCCTCGACTCAACCTCTGCGCCGAAACGCTCGACGGCATACGTCATCACTCGTGGTCGCTGCCCACGCCCACGACGCCCGAGGGCGTGGTCACGAGTTGGGCCGACCGGTGTGCCTATAGCGCACACGACCTCGAAGACGCCATCAGCGCGGGCATCGTGTCAATCGACGACGTCCCCCAGTCGGTCGTTGAAGTGCTCGGGAGGAGTCGTTCAGCCCAGCTCGATTCACTTATCACCTCCCTCGTTCGGTGCATTAGCTCCACGGGCACGATTGGGATGGACGCCACTTGCGCCGACGCTCTAGGGGATCTACGAGCATTTAACTACGAACGTATCTATCGACGACCGGAATCGGACGTACAGACCGCGGCGGTCGTCAAAATTCTCACGGCGTTGACCGAGCACTTCGCCTCGCACCCGCAATTGCTCTCCGAAGCCCTTTCACTCGAGGAGGTCGAGGCCGATCCGGTCCGAGCGGCCGTGACGTACGTCGCCGGCATGACCGATCGATTCGCCTTCGACGCCGCGGTGCGTCTGCTCAACTGGCCCAGTAACCAATTGCCCCAGGGAATCGATATCCCACGCCAATCGCCTGTTGCGTAGGGGGGCGAACGGAATCGGGCAGAGGAGCGAAGTTCGCTCGTCAATCAATTGAACGATCGACTTGCACCGTCAGGGCCACGACTCGCAAAGGCTCCGGACGAACCGAGATCGATCGCGGACCCGGCACCCCCAGACGAACTCGAGAGAGGAGTCGATCGGCTACGTCACCACGTCATCATCCAACCGCTTGAAGATGACTTGATGCGGCAGCTGCGTAACGTGGCTCACGTGGGCGGAGCCCGGGACTACTGACCACCCGCAGGCCTCGTAGAAGCCAAGTGCGGTATCTCGGCCATTCGCCCACATCTGTTCCACGCCGATAGCGCGTAACTCCACTTCGCCAAACACCAGAACACGCGCGCCGTACCCACGACCCTGGACATCAAAGTCGGTGGCCATGTAGCGCAGTTGGCAGGAGTTCAGTTGAGGGTTGACGGGGGCCAACGCTTGGTAGAAGGACGCGCTGACCACGATGCGTTGGCCCTCGAATCCACCAAAATGCCGGGACGTAGGGTCACCGTCGCGTGGATCGTGCACGGAGAGAGCGGGGTTTCCGCCCCGCAGTACTCGCCGACGAAGGTCGTGCAACGCCTCGGGACGAACTCGCTCGATTCGAAACGGGGAGTTCGTCAAGATTCGCTGTGGTGGCACGACGCGAAACATCGGCCATTCTGGAGTCGGCGCTTGCTTTGCTCCTTCGACAACACGTGACAACCGTACTACTCGCGCAGCGAGCGTCGAAGCCCCGCGATCGGTCCAGTGCGACGCCGCTGACGCGCAGTGCCCTTCGCTCGGTGCACCATGCGGAGAAGCTGTCGTGGCCCGACAGTGATCGTGCGCTCTCGCTGGAACCACCGAAGACAACTTCGTGGAAGTGAGCATCACGGACGAACGAGGTCCACCGTCCGCTGCAACTGGCTAGTGCGGGGGTGGACGACTTCACCCGCCAACGTGAATCAGTAGTTCTCGCGCCCTCTCACACAGTGCCTCTCGACGGCGCGGAATCGCTACTGAGCCAGCGATACCGTCGCCGGCAAGGACCCCGATGACGCTGGAGCCCGTGTCACCGCCGTACCAATCGCAGAGTCACGTTCTCGCCACTAGCGCCGCTCTTCGGCAACAGAGTTGCCTCCGTCCACCACGAGACATTGACCAGTGACGTACGAAGCCCCGGGTGAAGCGAGCCAGCAGATCGCCGCCGCCACTTCCGAAGGTCGGGCACTTCGGCCCAAGGGCGTGCGTAGACCCTGCTCGTGTTCGAATGCCGTCTGCGAGCCGGTCGCGATCCAACCCGGTGCCACGGCGTTGACCGTGACGCCGCTGGACGCACTGTCCACCGCGAGCGCTCTCGCCAGACCAACGAGGCCCGCCTTTGCTGCGGCGTAGGCCGGCTCTCCCGTCATCGCCATCACCGGGCCCGTCACGCTCGCCACGAACACCAGTCGACCGCTCATCGCCGACGTCATTACGGGCAGACAGGCCTTTGCCATAAGAAACGAGGCATCCAAGTTTCGCGACAGACCGGACCTCCAGAGATCGAGGTCCATCTCCTCGATGCGGCCATTGGCGATCTGGGGATTAGTCACCGACGTCAATCCGGCGTTGTGTACGACGACGTCGAGCCTGCCCCAGTGCTCGAGAACTTCCGCCACCAGTCGTTGCGACGTCGACGGGTCGGTAAGATCCCCCACGACTCCCGAGGCGCGACCACCACCGGACTGGAGTTCGTGAACCCGATCGTGGATTCTCTCGGACGTCGAGGTGACCACCACCGACGCTCCCATCAAGATGAGTGCCTGCGCCGTCGCAAAGCCGATTCCCGTGGCGCTCCCCGCGCCGGTCACCAAGGCGGTATGGCCCCTCAGGTCGAAGAGCGCGCTGGGGGCGCTCGCCTCGTCATGCTCGTCACTCACGATTACCATTCCACTTCTTCAACAGTCTGGGCCGACGGCTTGCTGCGAATGTAGTGCCTACCAACGAGCCTCACGACGACGCCCAAAGATCACCACGAGGCATGAGTCCAACCCAACGTTCCAGATCGACGGGTGTCGAACGACGAATGACCACTAATCGGACGCCAATCGTCGAAATGTAAGGTGTCGGTTAGGCACTTCGCAACAAGGGATTTGATTTTGGAAATGACGTTCATTGGCGGTGGAGCGATCGGCGGTACCATCGCGGCCCACATGGCGCGGGCCGGTCACGAGGTCATGATTTGTGACATCGACGCAGAGTACGTCGCCGCGATCAACGAGAACGGCCTCATCATTGAAGGGCCGGTGGAGAATTTCGTCGCCACCGTGAAGGCGATTACCCCCAATCAACTTCCCGACCAGATCGAGCACGCTGCGGTGGCCGTGAAGAGCCACCACACCAAGAGTGCGGCCGAACTGCTGCGCGGTCGAATCACCCCGGGGGGCTACGCGGTCTCATTCCAGAATGGGCTCACCGCTGACGTCCTGGGAGAAGCGGTCGGTCGCGAGAACCTCCTCGTCAGTTTCGTCAATTTCGGCGCCGACGTGATGGCGCCGGGTCGTGTGATGCAGGGAAATATTGGAACTTTTCGCGTCGGCGAGCCGGACGTCATGACGATTACCCCTCGAGTGCGCGAACTCGTGGCGGCACTCCCCTACGCGCAAGCCACCGACAACATCATGGGCTATCTCTGGGCGAAGGAGGCGTACGGCGCAATGCTCTACGCGGGAGCGACTTCCGATTTATCAATTGCCGACTCATTGGAAGACCCACGGTACCGACCGCTCATGCTGGCCATTGCGGCCGAGGTGCTCGCCCAAGCGCCGGTTCGTACCGAGAGTTTCGACGGTTTTGTGCCCGGCGACCTCGAAGGTTCGTTGGACCGCTTGGTGGAGTTCAACCGAAAGAGCGCGAAATCCCATAGCGGCATCTATCGAGATCTCATGGTGCGTAAACGCAAGACCGAGGTCGACGACCTCTTGACCGATCTGGACGGCCCGCTCACTACGTACGCCGGTCGGATCATTCAGGCCATTGAGCGAGGAGAACGCACGTGTGAGGTGTCCAACCTCGACCTCCTCGCGACGTACGAACGTACTGAGAGGCTGGGCCGAGAGCTTGACGCGGTGTCGCGGATTCTCGTCGCGCCCTTGCGTCGTGAGGACGGCCCATTGCACGGCGTCGCCATCGCCGTCAAGGACTTGATTGACATCGAAGGCGTCGTACGGGGCAACGGCAATCCCGTGGCGATGGCGGGCGCGCGAGCCGCGGCCGACGCACCAGTGATCACTGCCTTGCGAGAGGCCGGCGCCGATGTCTTTGCGACGACCTCACTCTTGGAGTACGCCGCGGGCGCGGTCCATCCGGATATTCCTGAGGCCATGAATCCTTTCAATCACGACCGAACAGCCGGTGGGTCCAGTGGCGGGTCGGCCGCCCTGGTGGGCGTGGGCGCCTGTCAGATAGCGCTCGGCACCGACACCGGGGGGTCGATTCGTATCCCCGCCCACTACTGCGCAGTCGTTGGCTTCAAGCCCTCCTATAACGCCCTCTCGCTCGAGGGCGTCCAACCTCTCGCCCCGTCGCTCGATCATGTCGGCCTGCTCGGCAGCAACGTGGCAATAGTGGAGCGCGTCTTTTCGGCCATGACCGGGCGAGAGGTCGAGCCACCACCTTCGCGTCAACTCCGCGTCGGGGTCGTCACCTCACAGTTGCATGACCCCGTGAGCACCGAGGACGTTCGGGCAGCCCTCGCCCGGGCCGTGGCACTGATTGGCGACGACGCGGAGCTCATCGAGGTGGACGGAGGTCCGTTCGACGAAATCAAGGAGACCCTTGACGACATTCTCCTGTACGAAGTGTGGCAAGTCCACGGCGGTCGTGTCCAGACCGAGCCGAACCACTTTGGTCCCGACACACTTCGACTCCTGCAGTCGTCGGCGAGTGCGAGCCGCGAAGCCTACGACGCCGCGCTCGCGCGTCGAGACCACCTCCTGCCGGAGACCGAGGCCCTCTACGAGGGCCTCGACGTGCTGGTCACGCCATCGACGCCGTACGTGGCCCCGGTCACGACGCCGCCAATGGACACCCCCGATGGCCAAGTGGAGGGCCACTTCACGAGCGCGTTCAACCTCACGGGAGCGCCGGCAATCGTTCTACCGTGTGGCTACGGCGCTCACGACCTGCCCGTGGGGATCCAACTGTCGTCGAAGGTGGGCAGCGACATGCAACTGCTCGCCGTCGCCGCTCAGATCGAGAAGGTGCTGCGCTTCGAGAACCGGTTGACCAAGCAATAAGTGCGGCGACATCGGAAGGCGACCACGTCGTCGTACGACAGAGTGAGGAGAATGCATGGGCGTCATGGCGACGATCATTGGCAGCGAGCGAAGTGAGGCCGGTCTTCCAGCCGGTATGGACATCCTGGCCTGCGGCGGTTCAGCGCTCGACGCCGTCGAGGCCTCCCTGCGTCTCTGCGAGGACAATCTCGACGATCACTACGTCGGCACGGGCGGACTGCCGAACGCTCGAGGAGTGGTTGAACTCGACGCGTCAATCATGATTGGTTCGAGCCGGGCCTTCGCGGCAGTCGGCGCGGTCAAGGGTTACGCCCACCCGATTTCGATCGCCCGCGCGGTGCTCGAGAGGCTGCCCCAGCACTGCCTGCTCGTTGGCGAGGGAGCGGAACTCTTTGCCGAAGAGCAGGGATTCGAGCGCGCCCAACTCTTGACGGATGAGTCGATGCAACTGTTTCGTGACGGGCTCCTCCCCAATGTTGACGCTGTCGAAGGCGAAAACACCGTCGCGGCGCCCGGCGACAACGTGTACCGACTCGCGGCGATTGACCTCGTTCGGAGATTCCGTCCCCACGACGGCCCCTGGGGGACAATCAACGTGATCGCCCTCGACGAAAGCGGCGAGCTGGTGGTGGGCGTCTCGACGAGCGGCTATCCCTGGAAATACCCCGGACGAGTCGGTGACTCCGCGCTGCCCGGCAGCGGTAACTACTGCGACGTGCGATTTGGTGGCGCGGCGTGCACGGGACGAGGCGAAATGAGCATGCGAGTGAGCGGAGCGCGCATGGTCGTCGACGCCCTCGCTCGGGGTGAGGCTCCAAACGACGCCTGTCGTACGTTGCTCCAAGAGGCCGCCACTCTGGCCGACACGTTTAGAGCGGAACTTCGCACCCTCTGTCTGACGCCCGACGGACGCCATGGCGGAGCGGCCGGTCAGCCCGGGTCGACCTACGGTGTTATGACCACCGCACGCCCGGACGTCGAATACTTTCGCCGGATCGTCGCATGAAGATCTTCATCTCCTCGGACATGGAAGGCACGGCCGGGGTCGTCGATTGGGACCACGTTCTTCCCGGTGGCCCGTTCTACGACTACTACGCCAATCTCTTGACCGAAGAGATCAACGCGGCCATCGAGGGCGCGATGCAGTCCGGAGCCACCGAGTTCCTCGTGAACGACTCGCACTCGAAGATGGCGAACCTTCGTCCCGACGCCCTCTCGGGCAGCGCTCGGTACCTATCGGGACGGTACAAACCCATGTACATGATGCAGGGACTCGACGCGAGTTTCGACGCGGTGTTCTTCATCTCGTACCACGGCTCCATGGGCTCAACGTCGGCGACGCTCTCACACACCTACTTCCCCACCGCCGTCGCCGCAGTGACCATCAACGGCGTAGTCACCGGCGAAGCGGGCATCAACGCCCTCGTCGCCCAGGCCTACGACGTTCCCGTGGTCCTCATCACCGGCGACGCGACCACGGCAGCGGAACTCCGGCCCTTCTGTCCCGACGTCCATGTCGTGGTCGTGAAAGAGTCGGTTACCCGATTTGCCGCAAACTCTCTGCATCCCGTCGAAGCTCGACGACTTATTTTCGAGCAGTCTGCCCTAGCAGTCGCCACCCTGACGAGCGCCACCAAGGTCAACATCGAAGTGCCGACGACGTTGAGTATCGCCTTTCACACGCCGGACTACGCCCAATTGGCAGAGAGGGTCGCTGGCGTCGAACGTACCGGCTCTCTCAGTGGCCGGATCGTAGGTTCCGATCCACTCGATATCTATCAGACGTTCATCACCGTCGTGCTGCTGTGCCGGGGTCTCACGGAGTAGTCCGCGCCACTCGTACGTTCGGTTTCACGGCGCACGGTACGAATCTAATCAGGCAGGGCGGCGAGAAAGTCATGCATCACCTGCTGGAAGAGTGCGATTTCCTCAATCTTGCATACGATGACCGGGGTACCGTCTTGGTTGAATCCAGTAGTTCGAACAGTGACGATACCGACGTCGGACCGACTTTTCGACTCCCTCGCTTCGAGGACTTCGGAGGTTGAGTAGACGGTGTCGCCTTCAAAGAGTGGATGGGGAAGGCGTACTTCATCCCAGCCCAGATTGGCCATGACGTTTTGAGATACGTCGCTCACGCTCTCGCCGGTGACGAGGGCCAGCGTCAGCGTTGAGTTCACGAGCGGCCGCCCGTACTCAGTCTGCGCGGCGTAGTGGTGGTCAACGTGCAGGGCAGCAGTGTTCTGAGTGAGCAACGTGAACCACGCGTTGTCCGTTTGGGTGACCGTGCGTCCCAAGGCGTGACCTTCGCCAAACAGACCCCCGTGAGACCGGGGCCGTAGACGTGAGCGATGTCGTCGATTCCACGGTCGCCGGAGTTGACGCGGACCCAACGTTCGATGTCGGGATTGAGCGTCTCATCATGAAGCCACTGGGCGGCCAGAACTCGGGCCACGTCCTTCTCGTTAAGCGCGACGGAGTCTTCCAGGTCGGCGATCACGGCGTCGGCCCCGCGAGCGATCGATCGTTGCAACCGTTCGGCCTAATTGGCGGGTACGTAGAGGTAGCTTCGGATCACTCGGTTCACGCCTGACCCTACGGACTATCGGTCGAAGAGCAGTGTGGCAAGCCGGCACGACGCCTCAAGGTGTTCGCGCATGGCCTTCTCGGCAGTCTGCGAATCTCCACTCTCAAATGCAGACAACAGGTTAGCGTGGGACAACATCGACTCAATCGGGGCCGGACGGTCGCGCCAGTACAGCCGCCAAAAGCGCAGATTGTGCAACAGCAATCGGTCCGCCGCCTCGTGCAAGATTGGATTCCTGATCATGTGCACTAGGAAGTTGTGCACTGCCATGTCGGCCATGAGGAACTTCTCGGGATCCAGCACGCGTCGCGCTTGGTCGGCCGCCGTGACGAGTCCTTTCAATACTTCGACGTCGCTGTCCGTGACGTGGGCCGCCGCGATGAAGGCAATCCCGCATTCGATGGTCTCTCGAGCCTCGAACATATCGAGCACATCGTCGAACGTCAGCGGAGCAATCACGATGCCCCGTCGAGGAAGGATCGAGACGAATCGATCGCGGGAGAGTCGGGCCAACGCCTCGCGAACCGGTGTACGACCGAAACTGAGTTGGGCGGCGAGTGCCTGCTCGTTCAAGAACGTGCCGGGGGCAAAGGTCAGGTCCACGATCAGGGCCAAAAGTTTCTCGTAAGCGCAGTCGCTGTTACTCTTCGCCGGCTGCGATCGCTCCTTCAAGTCAACTTTCATGGCGTCAACCTTGTCACAGCCACCTCAAAATGAACGAGATCGGACGATGGAATACTGAAATATCTGTGAAATACCTTAACCCTTGACATAGATACTCGCTCCGGCTAACTTAACCGCCATTGCTGATATATCAGATGCAATGTTTGTAGCATGCAGGCTCCCCGGCCTCAGGACGATCAAGGAGACGAACCATGTCGGTTACGAATGCCTCGCAGGAAATTGAATCGGGTCGCCTCCAGAAGGGCGTCCTGAGTATTCCCAACGCGGTCGCCTTGTCGGCGGCCGCAATGGCACCGGTACTCGCCGTCGTCCTCAACGCTCCAGCAGCCGGACCACAAGCAGGAGAGGCATTGCCCCTCTCGTTCCTATTCGCGTTCATTGCCTGTCTGCTGGTTGGCAACTCGGTCGTGCAGTTCGCGCGACAGCTTCCGTCCGCTGGATCGTTCTACACGTTCAACAGTGCCGGACTCGGTGCGGGCGCCGGCTTCTATACGGGCTGGCTCTTCTGGATCGGCTACGCGGTACTCGCACCGGGACTCTTTTCCGCCTTCGGATCATTCGTGCACGACTACTTCCTCTCGACGTTCCAAAGCAACGTACCGTGGTGGATCTTCTCGTTGGCGGCGATGGCGATCGTTCTCGGCCTTTCCATTCGTTCGATTCGCGCGTCGGTCAACGTCGACCTCGTGTTGCTGTTCCTGGAAGTCGTGATCTTCCTGGTGTTGTCAGTCCTCGCAATCGTCCACGCCGGAAGCGGCAACACCCTCAAGTCATTCATTCCTTCGAGCTCCCCTCACGGCATTTCCGGAGTCGGTTTGGGCGTGGTCTTCGGAATCCTCTCGTTCATCGGGTTCGACGCCGCCGCCACTCTCGGCGAAGAGACCAAGAACCCTCGCCGCAATGTTCCCATGGCGGTCAGCGGCGCGCTCATCTCAGTGGGAATCTTCTACGTCGTCGCGATGTACGCATTGACCGCCGGTTACGGACTAAACAATCACGCGAACCTCCTCAAGTTCCTCTCGGACCCCAACCCGTTCGTGACCCTCGGTCACCATTACGCGTCGTGGCTGTTGCAGCCAATTGAATTGGCCGCCATTGCTGGGCTCTTCAGTTGCTTCATGGCGATCCACAACGTCACCGTGCGCGTCATGTTCTCCATGGGTCGCGACCGAGTCCTGCCCCGCTCGCTCGGCCAGGTGCACTCGAAGTGGTTCTCCCCGTACTCGGCAATCTTTGCCCAAACGGTCTTCACGGTGGTGATCGGTCTCGCCGGCGGGGCGTGGCTGGGGCCCGGCGCCGCTGGCAACTACGGATTCACGGGGTCCATTGGCACTGTCGCCATCGTGATCGTGTACTGCATGTGCAACATCGCTCTGATTCGCTACTTCTGGAAGCGGGCCGATCGCAGTGTGATCAAACACATCATTATTCCGATTGCCGGCGTGGTGGCAATGGCCTATCCCCTGTGGAGTGTTGCCAAGCCCGGACAGAGTTGGCCGTACAGCCTCGTTCCGTGGATTGTCCTGGCGTGGATCCTCGTTGGCACCGTCCTCTTGATTGCGTACTGGATGCGCTCGCCCGAGAAGATCAAGGCCATTGGCACGTTCGTGGCCGAGGACGACCTTCCGCTCAGCGAACAGCCCGAAAGTCTCTTGGCGGCTCGTACCACCTCAGTGCAGCACCCCACGATCGCCGAAGAGTTTCGGCGCCACCCGGAAATGAATGAGGACTGACATTGATCACCGTTGACGGCAAGAACGTTTTCACTGAACTCGAGGAACTTGTCGATCCGGTGCACACCGCTCTGTTGTTGGTCGACATGCAGCGCGACTTCATTGATCCCGATGGTCTCTTTGGCCAACTGGGGATTGATCTGTCCATGTACAAGGAATCGAGACCGCGACTGTCGGCCCTACTCGGCGAAGCGCGCCGCCATGGTCTGCTCGTGGTGCACCTTCAAAACACCGTTCTGAACGGACGCCTGAGTGACTCACCGGCCCAACTCCGATTCAACCTGCGAATGCACGCATCGTCGCGCGTCAACGAGATGCCGCTGCGCTATACGATTCCGGGCACCCCGGGGCACGCATTCGCGCGCGAATTCACGCCTCTGGCCACCGAACTGGTCGTGCGCAAGTACCGCTCAAGTGGTTTTTGGGGGACGAACCTCAACATGCTGTTGCGTAGCAACGCAATTCAGACTGTTGTCGTGACGGGCTGCACCACTGAAGGCTGCGTCGAGTCGACGGCCCGCGACGCCATGTTCAACGACTTCTACGTGGTGATCGCCGAAGACTGCGTGGCGAGCGATGATGCGACTCAACACGAAGCGTCGATGCTGTTGATGCGTCACCGGTTCGACCTGGCCACCGGCGAGCAGCTGTCCAAGGTCTGGTCGAGTGCATCATCGCCGTCCGACCCGCAGAGATGAGCAAATTAGAGGGACGCGTTGCCCTGATCACGGGAGCGGCCTCCGGCATCGGTCAAGGAATTGCTATCGCGTTCGCCCAAGAGGGTGCGGAGGTGGTCGTCGTTGACAAGTCGCCCGAGACTGAGGCGCGAACGACGATGGACGGCGTCCGACGCCACGGTCGAAAAGCGCTGTTCCTCCAGACGGACGTCACCGATGACGGCAGCGTCACCGAAATGGCGGCAAACGCCCTCCAGCAATTTGGACGTGTAGACATTTTGGTCAACAATGCTGGGATCTTCACTGAATCGCTCTTTGCGACGATGACCACCGAGGAGTGGGACCGAGTGCTCAACACGAATCTACGTGGCGCTTTCCTCTGCACCAGAGCGTTGATCAACCAGATGATCGCGCGAGGCGATGGACGAGTCATCAACATTGCGTCGCAACTTGGCCAAATCGGAGGCGTTTCGGCCGTGCACTATTCGGCCAGCAAAGCCGGACTCATCGGGATGACGAAGGCGCTCGCCCGGGAGGTTTCGCGCTACGGCGTGCTCGTCAACGCGATCGCTCCCGGTGCCATTGAGACGCCCCTGCTCGACAGTGAGACCGAAGAGTGGCGAAGTGGAAAACTGGCCGAACTGCCGATCGGTCGATTCGGACGAGTGGACGAAGTTACGCCCACCGCCGTGCTGCTCGCGTCCGCCGACGGCTCCTACTATGTGGGCCAAACGCTCGGACCAAACGGTGGGGACGTCATGCTATGAACATCAGTGACGTCATCTGTGTGCCCGTCCGCACCGGTTTCTACCGAGACGATCAGGCCGCAATTCGATCTGGTGCGCTGCAAAACGGTTTCCTCTACGACGGCGAACCGCTGACGCAAGGCTTCGTCTCGATTCGTGAACCGGGAATCGCGGTCTCGGTGATGCTCGTGCTCGCGAACGGTCAAATTGCCGTTGGCGACTGCGCCGAGGTGCAGTATTCGGGAGTCGGGGGACGCGCACCAGTCGCCACCGTCGACGACGTGCTCGATCAGCTTCGTCATCGAGTGGTACCGGCGTTGCTCGATCGAGACGTCACGCGATTCCGCGATTTAGCCGAGGAGATCGACCAGCAGTGCGAGGACGGCGAGCCCCTGAGCACGGCGGTGCGTTACGGCGTCACCCAGGCGCTCCTGGCCGCGACCGCCCTCACTCACGGCATTACCATGGCCGAAGTCGTCCAGCGCGAATACGAGATCGACATCGAGATCGCGCCGGTTCGTCTCTTCGCGCAATGCGGGGATGATCGTTACGTGAACGTCGACAAGATGATCTTGAAGGAGGTCGACGTGCTCCCCCACGGTCTCATCAACGCCGTGGCGAACAAACTAGGTGCCGACGGAACTCTTCTGCACGACTACGTGGGATGGCTCCGTGACCGAATACTCACGCGGCGGGTGCGTGACGCCTACTCCCCGCTTCTGCATATCGACACGTACGGGACAATTGGCATCGCATTCGGTGGGGACATTGATCGAGTGGTTGACTACCTCGGCGAGTTGGCCAAACAGGCCAGCCCCTTTCGTCTGCGCGTGGAACATCCAATCGACGCCGGAAGCCGCGGCGCGCAAATAGCCACGTACGTCAAACTTCGCGCGGCCCTCGCCGCTCGCCACATCTCGATCGAACTCGTGGTCGACGAATGGTGCAACACGCTCGACGACATTCGATTGTTCGTCGACGCGGGCGCAGCCGACGTCATCCACGTGAAGACACCCGACCTCGGCGGCATCAACAACACGATCGACGCGCTCCTGTTGGTGCGTCAACACGGCCTCCTCGCGTACTGCGGCGGAACGTGCAACGAGACCGAGATCTCCGCACGGGTCAGTGCCCAGGTCGCGATGGCCTGTGGCGCCGACGAGGTGCTGGCTAAGCCCGGCATGGGCGTCGACGAGGGCATCATGATTGTGGCCAACGAAATGGCCCGGACGATGGCGCTGGTCGAAAGACGCAAGGCGACGACGTCGTCCACGAGATCGTCATCGGTTGCTGCGCCATGAAACCACTCGAAGACGTGCGCATCATTTCGCTCGAGCAGTACGGAGCGGGCCCGTTTGGCAGCGTGCAGCTCGCCGACCTCGGCGCCGACGTCATTAAGATCGAGGACCCGTCGTCGGGGGGTGACATTGGTCGCTACGTAGTTCCCCAACACAGCGGCGAGGACAGCATCTTCTTCGAAGTCTTTAACCGCAACAAACGCAGCATTAGTCTGGACATCAGCACTCCGGCGGGACGATCGGTCTTCGAAGACCTCGTCGGTGTCAGCGACGTTGTCTTTTCGAATCTGCGAGGCGACGTCCCCGCGAAACTGGCCATCCGTTTCGAAGACCTTCGACACCTCAATCCTCGAATCGTCTGTTGCTCACTCAGCGGATTCGGCATGACCGGTCCGCGCAGCGCTGAGCCGGGTTACGACTACGTCCTGCAGGCAATCACCGGGTGGATGAACCTCACCGGAGAGCCCGACGGTCCGCCCACGAAGTCGGGGCTGTCGCTGGTCGATTTCTCCGGTGGACTGGTCGCCGCGATATCGATGCTCGCCGCCCTGCACGCGGCCCGGCGTGATGGTGTGGGTGCCGACTGCGACGTGAGTCTGTTCGACACGGCGATGTCAATGCTGACGTACCCAGCCGGTTGGGCCCTCAACGGCGACTTCGTTCCCATGCGCACCCACCACTCGGCCCACCCTTCCATTGTTCCCTTCCAGGCATTTGCCTCCGCCGACGGTTGGCTCGTCGTTGCCTGTCCGAAGGAGAAGTTTTGGCAGCGGCTCGTGAAAGTACTGGATCGACCCGAGCTCGCGAGCGACCCCCGTTTCGCTGGCATTGCCGAGCGTCATCAGAACGCGGCGACACTGATCCCGTTACTCGAAGTCGCATTTTCGACCCGAACCACCGAAGCGTGGCTCGATGACTTGCGCGAAGCAAAAGTGCCGTGCGGGCAAGTGAACTCAGTCGCTGAGGCGCTAATGGATCCCCAGACACGGGCACGTTCGATGGTGGTGAACACTGAGCACCCCAAATTCGGCACGGTGCGCCAAGTGGCCGGTGCGGTGCGCGTCGGTGACGAGCCGAAAGAGCACCGAAGGGCGCCCCGACGAAACGAGCACGCCGCGGCGGTGCTGGCCGACCTTCTGGGATACTCTCCTCAGAAGATTAAGCAACTCAACGCGAGTCGTGCCTTCGGCGCGCCGTCGCCGCTCCCCAGTGACGTCGACGCGTCGAAGGCCGACGCGTCAAGTTCTACCGAAACGACGGAAGGAAATGACAATGTTTGACCTAACTGGTCGAGTCGCTCTCATCACCGGCGCGGCGTCGGGCATCGGTGCCGCGACCGCTCGGGTGTACGCCGAGGCCGGAGCCGACGTGGCGCTGGCGTGGTATCCACCCGACGGACACGACGTCGAACCGGTACGCGAGGCCGTCGAGCGGGCCGGCCGTCGCGTCGTCGTCGAAGCCGTCGACGTGACCAAGACCGATGACGTCAATCGCCTGGTCGATCGTGCGGTCACTGAATTGGGAGGACTGCACATCGTCGTCGCCAACGCGGGCATCGCGAGAAAGGTGGCGCTCGCCGACCTCGACGACGAAGCCTGGAATCTAGTGATCGACGTTGATCTCAACGGTGCGTGGCGCGTTTTTCGCGCCGCGATCCCCCACATGCAGGCGGCGGGCTACGGACGACTGATCGCCACGTCGTCCGTGGCAGGAACGGTCTCGGCCTGGCCCGAGCACTCGCATTACGCCGCCGCCAAGGGCGCCCTCGTGGGCCTGGTCAAATCGCTCGCGGTCGAATTTGCCGCCGATGGGATAACTGCCAATGCCGTGGCCCCCGGCGTCATCCGAACACCCCAGGCCCTTGATCCGGTCAACTCACTTGGCCCCGAGGGAGTCGACGCCGTGGTCGCCAAGATTCCCGCGGGACGAGTTGGCGTACCGGAGGACATCGCGTACGTTTACCAGTTCTTGGCCAGCGCCGAGGCCTCGTATGTCAATGGCCAGTTGCTGGTCGTTGACGGTGCCCGCAGTCTCGCGGGCCTCGACTAAGTCGCAACCAACGAGCACAGAGGAGCATCACATGACCATGAACGAGCAGTTCTTTCGCCAAACCGACGTTGCCGGAGTTTCCGGACCCCGGCGTGAATTGATCGGCTACGGCGAGCATCCGCCCCGGGTTCGTTGGCACAATGACGCCAAAGTCGCGATTCAGATCGTGGTGAACTACGAGGAGGGCTCGGAAAAGACGTTCGCGATGGGCGACGGCATGAACGACGGAATGTACGAACTGCCCTTCGCCGTCGACGACCAGCGCGACCTCGCCGTGGAGTCCATGTACGAGTACGGCTCTCGTGCCGGGATCTGGCGCCTCTTTCGAGTCTTTGACGCCGCCGCCATCCCCGTCACGTTCTTCGCCGCGGCGGTGGCCCTGGAGCGCAATCCCGACGTCGCGGCGAAACTGTCGCGGCGTGGCGACGAGGCCGCTGGCCACGGCTACCGCTGGAGCAACCACTACGAGATGAATCGAGACGAGGAGCGTGAAGCGATCAAGCGGGCCGTGGCGTCGATCGAACGAACGACGGGCCGTCGGCCCCAGGGCTGGTACTGCCGTGAAATGAGCGTCAACACTCGTGAACTCGTGGTGGAGGAGGGAGGGTTCTTCTACGATTCGGACACGTACAACGAGGACTTGCCGTACTGGACCAACACCCTCGGACGATCCCATCTCGTCGTGCCCTACTCCCTCGTCGTCAATGACGCGCGCTACATCATGGGCACCGGCTTCGGGAGCCCCGAGCAGTTCTTCGAAACGGCCAAGGCAACCGTCGACCGCCTGCGCAATGACGGTGACGACGTGGGCCGCATGATGTCAATTGGACTGCACCCGCGCATCACGGGCAACCCGGCCCGCTCGGACGCGCTCGCTCGCTTCATTGCTTACGCCCAGGGCCTGAGCGACGTGGCCTTCATGCGGCGAATCGACATCGCTACGACATTCGCTGAACAGGTTCCCAAGCCCTAGCGCAGTGCCGTCCACCTCGCCGCGGAGCGTCTCGGCGAGCACGCTACTTCACGAGCGTCCCAACAGAGCCAAGGTTTCAATCAGCCGATGCCGGTCATCGGCGACTACGAACCGGGCGCCGTCATCTTCTTCGCCCGCGGTGGACGGCCGCCGCGCATCCACTCCAATCGCTGCTCGGTGATGCGTGTCGCCGAGTGTTCGTTGGTGAGAATCCAGAATCGGTTATTGACAACTGCATTCACGACGAGGTCGGCCACTTCGGCGGGTTCGATTCCCGAATTCACCAGATCGTCAGCGATCTTCTTCGACGCCTGGACCATCGGGTTCGCGCTGTAGGCGACGAGGTCGCTCGGCATGTTGCGCTGCGACTCGTTGATTCTCGTGCGCACGAAGTTCGGGCACAGCACGGTCACGTGCACGTTCTTGTCGTACAGCGCGAGCTCGTGGAAGAGCGCCTCGGAGAGCCCCACCACCGCGTACTTGCTGGCGCAGTACGGTCCCGAACCGGCACTGCCGACCAGACCGGATTCTGACGCGGTATTGACCACGTGTCCCTCGCGCTGTTCGAGGAAGAGCGGTACAAAGGTGTTGATGCCGTTAATAACACCACCCAGGTTGATGTCGAGCACCCAGTCCCAGACCGCCTTGGGCGTGCCGATGGTCATCCCCCCGCCGACGCCCGCGTTGTTGAAGACGACGTGGACCGCACCGAACTCGGCGAGGGCAGCATCACGCATTGCCTCGACATCGGCCTCTTGGGCGACGTCGCCCACGACGCCGATGGCCCGGGCACCATCCCCGCGGAGTTGCGACAGCGCGTCCTGTAGTGGCGCCTCTTCAATGTCACCGAGCACGAGGTTGACCCCGGCCGCGGCGAATCGCTTGGCGGTCGCCAGTCCGATGCCACTCGCGCCGCCAGTGATGACGGCCGTCTTTCCCTGCAGTTCCACCGGACCTCCTTTGATTCGCCGACGACGTTGCGCCTCGCCGTTGACGTTAGACCCCGACGACGTTGGGGGCCTAGGACCACCTACGCCATTCCGCCAAAATGTCCGCGGGCCTGAATCGAAGCAAAGAATTCCGGCTCGTACGCGTGTTCGGGGTCGGCGCGAACCATCGCGTCCACGGCTATGGCGTCGTCGCCCACGAGGATGCGCCAACGGTCGTGGCGCACCCCATCAAGGATGATCGCCGCCGCCGCCGCCGAGTTGAGTGGGGCGAAGTCGCGGAATGCCTCGCCCATCATCTGGACGCCTTTGCGCAAGTCCTCGTCGGAGACCTCGTCGACGGGGCTCCCGCCGGCCGCCATCCGGTGACGGAGCTTCGCCAGTTCCTCCGTGGCGAGGGTCTCCGGCTGCTGGCCATGCGCACGGAAGGAGTTCAGCATGATTGAGGTCCCCACGTGACCGGGCATCACTACCGAAAGCCCCACGTGTGGGGCGTTCAAACGCAAGTCGGTGATCAGTGCCTCGCTGAAGCCTCGCACGGCGAACTTCGCCGCGCAGTAGGCGGTGTGCGGGAACGTCGGCCCGAAGGAGGCGAAGATGCCGTTGATGGAACTGGTATTGACAATGCGCGCCTCATCGGCCGCCATCAACATTGGCAGGAACGTCCGGGTACCGAGGTAGACGCCACCCCAGCAGACCGCGAAGGTCCGCTCCCACGCCGCGCGATCGTCGTCAACAAAGCTGCCCGCGCCACCAATCCCGGCATTGTTGAAGAGCAGGTTGAGGGACGACGTGGCGTGTTCGCGCTCGACGGCGCCGCGAAACGCCTGGAGCTGGGCCTCGTCCGAGACGTCGGCGACGAACGTCGTGACGCGAGTCCCCGACGGAGCGCCGTCGAGCGCGAGGGCTCGGGTCTCCTCCATGGCCTCGTTCGAGACGTCACACGTGGCGACGTGGCATCCCTCTTGAGCGAGTTGGCGCACGAGCTCGCGGCCCATGCCCGTGCCGCCACCCGTCACGACCGCTAGACGACCACCGAACCTCTCCACACGGCCCCCTTTTTGACTGCATCCTAAGCCTTCAGTCCGAATTCTTCTCGACGTCGATGCACCGGTCCCGCCGTGGCGTGCGCGGGTGGTGAAGGCCGGTTCGTCGCCCGAGCTCGCGACGAAGGGTCCCTACATCAGTTGGAGTTCCTGGCGATAGACCCGCGCCGGTCCCTGAGCCGCGATGGTCTTCGCGAGCGCCACGAAGGCCTGTGCCGCCTCGCTGTCGGGATGGGTGACCACGATGGGTGCGCCGACGTCGCCGCCCTCGCGCAGCGTCGTGTCGAGCGGAATCTGACCGAGCAGGGCGATGCCGAGTTCCTTCGCGAGCTGCGCTCCCCCGCCCGCACCGAAGATCTCGTAGCGCGTGGCGTCGACGCCGGTGAACCAGCTCATGTTCTCGATAACCCCACGTACGCTCAACTTCAACTTGCGCGCCGCGTACGCCGAGCGCTGAGCAACACGCTGGGCGGCCGCCTGCGGCGTCGTCACGACGTACATCTCAATTCGCGGCAGCACCTCCGAGAGAGTCAGCGCCACGTCGCCAGTACCGGGCGGCATATCGATCAGCAAGAAGTCGGGCTCGTCCCACCACGCCTCGGTGACCAACTGTTCAATCGCCTTGTGCAGCATGGGACCGCGCCAGATGACGGGCTGCTCGTCGGGCACGAAGTACCCCATCGACACGCAACGCACGCCGTGGGCGAGCGTGGGGATCACGGTGTCGCCGAGCACGATCGGGTCGTTGACCGCGCCGAGCATCTTCGGCAGCGAGAATCCGTAGACGTCGGCGTCGAGCACGCCAACGTCGTAGCCACTCTGGGCGAGCGCTATCGCCAGGTTCACGGTCACCGAGGACTTGCCGACGCCACCCTTGCCCGAGGAGATCCCGAGCACGCGGGTCTTAGAAAGCCGATCGAGGAATCGGGGCTGCGCGTCGGTGCCGTGTTCGTGCTGACCGGGCCCGGCCGGCGCGGCCATAGCGCCACGAAGAAAGTTTCGAAGGCCGAGGAGCTCCTCTTCGTCCATTGCACGCACGACCACCGTGGCGCCGGGCGCTCGTTGGGTGATCGCCACGTTCAACAGAGCGAGATTGGGCCACCCCGTCACGGGCAACACGAGCTCGACGACCGTCGCGCCGTTGACTTCGTCGAGCGTGCCGAGGAATCCGAGCTCGCCGAGGGTGCGAACCAGTTGGGGCTCGACGATGGCGGCGAGGTCGGTGCGGAGTTGGTGGTCGAGGGTCACAGCGTTTTCCTTTGGGAGGGCCCTTTGAGGTTACCGGCGCGCAAACCCCACTGGGTTCTAGACTTTCACCGTGACCAGGATGCCCAATGAGAATGAGGTCGACCCGGCCCTGTTCACGGCAAACTTGACGAGCCTGACCCACTCCTTTGGCGACAATACCCGTCGAAAGATCTACCTCTACCTGCTCGAAAAGCGTGGTGCTACCGCGACCGAAATGGCGCTGCACTGCCAGGTTCACGCCAACGTCGTTCGCCACCACCTCGAGCGTCTCACCGAAGCCGGCTACGTGACCTTCGACAACGTGCGTAAGACGACCGTCGGGCGCCCGGCGAAGGGCTATCGCGCCGTGGACGCCAGTCTCGTCATGGACGGATCGATGCGCCGCGACGCCCTGCTCGTAGCGTTGCTCGAGATGGCCCTCGAGCGACTGGGCCCCGAAGCCTCGGAGTCCCTGGCCCACGACGTGGGTGTCGAGTACGGCCGCACCCTCGCCGAGAGCATGGGACCGGTGGACTCCACTCGCTCGCTGAAGACCGCCATGACGTCGATTGCGGGCCTGCTCACGGCCCACGGCTTCGCCGCTCGGGCCGAAGAGAACGACTCGCACCAGTCCGTCGTCTCGGAAAACTGCCCGTTCGGATCAATCGCCCAACACCATCCGGTGCTCTGTGCCGTCGATCGCGGGCTGATCGCGGGCATGCTCGACGGACTGGGTACGGAGCCCACGAAGGTAACGCTCACGTCACGGGCGCGGGGCGACGACACCTGTCGCGTAACGGCCTAGACCTTGCGTAC
>JANYFR010000020.1 GCA_025362585.1 Acidimicrobiales bacterium
GGAGTCGAACCCGCGACACCACGATTATGAGCCGTGTGCTCTAACCACCTGAGCTACGCCGCCTGGCGAGCCCTCTGTCGGGATTGAACCGACGACCCCTTCCTTACCATGGAAGTGCTCTACCACTGAGCTAAGAGGGCGTTCGCGTCAAAATACGCGCGGAGGAGAATTGTACTCTTTCGTCGGCCCGACTTTCCACCCGGTCCCCGGTACCCTTGTCTGTCATGAGAACCCGTTTCGTGGAGCTAGAGGACGCCGCGGCCCTCATGAACATCTACAACCCCGAGGTCGTCGAGACGACGGTCAGCTTCGACCTCGTGCCCCGGACCCTGGCCGAGCAACGGTCCTGGATCCAGAACCATCTGGCGACCCACCCCTGCATCATGGCGCTCAACGAGAACGACGAGGTCGGCGAAGTGGGGGCCCGGGGCGAGCGAATCCTCGGTTTCGCCATCGTCTCGCCCTTTCGCGAGCGTCCGGCCTACGCCACCTCCGTCGAGAACTCCGTCTACGTCCATCGCGAGGCGCGCGGCCGCGGCGTCGGGGAGGCCCTGTTGCGCCAGTTGATCGCCGTGGCGGGCGAGTCGGGCTTTCACACGCTCATCGCGCGCATCGTGGGCGAGAACGACGGCTCGATCCGACTGCACGAGAAGTGTGGGTTCACCCTGGTCGGAACCGAGATCGAGGTCGGGCGCAAGCATGGGCTGTGGCTCGACGTCGTTGAGTACCAGTACGTGATCGCGAACCGGCGCGGCTAGATCGCGGGCTCCAGTTCGCGCTCGGGCCACGACCACTGCGTCCAGCGGCCCATCGGCGCGATCAGGACACCGCCGAGGATCGCCAGCGTCAACGCGATGAGCAGCGGATTGCTGTGCACGAGGTCGTCGAGCAGCGTTCGCCCGCCGGGAATTCCGATAAAGGGCCCGGTGATCGACAGGGCCAGCAGCCAGAAGTGCTCGCGACCCTGGTAACTGGCGGCGAGCAACACGAGACCCCAGGCGAGGTACCACGGCTGGACGACCGGGCCGAGCTCGACGAAGAGTAGGAGCGACAGTCCGAGCGAGCGGACCCAGCCGCGCCCTTCGGCGTGCCAGAGCAGCCACACCGCGAAGCCGGCGGCGGTGAGCAGCCCGAGGAATCTCGTCACCGAGAGCACGGTCGTTACCGAAATTGAATGAAGTCCGAGTGTCTGGAGCGCGTGCCCGAGACCGAGTCCGACGGCGGTCGCCGGCGCGGCCCACGAGCGCACCGTGCCGTTGGACAAGAGGTTGCGCACCCACCCGAAGCCGAAGCCGGCGAGCCAGGTCGACGCGCCGAGGACCGCCCCGGCGACGAGCACGGCGGCGCCAATGGGGCGCAGGCGTTCTTTGATCGACGCGGTCGGCCCGAGCCAGGTCCAGGCGACGTAGGCGAGCCCAATCGCCGCCGGCGCCTTGATCGCCGCGGCGCAACTACAGAAGAAGAGGCCCCAGAGCGGTCGTCGCTTGGCGGCGAGCGCCACGCCCACGACCAAGAGTCCCGCCATGATCGCGTCGTTGTGGGCGCCCCCGACGAGGGTGAGCAGGACGAGGGGGTTGAGGGCGCTGAGGACGAAGGCCTCGCCCGGGTCGCGACCGAGCTCGCGAGCGAGCAGCACGACGCCGTAGCCAATGAGCACGACCGCCGCCGTCTCGAGCAGTCGCAGCCCGAGGACGGTCCAGAGCTGGTGGTGGTGAGTGACCTTGGCCATCGTGCCGTCGAGGAAGAGAAACAGTGGCCCGTAGGGAGCGGGCACGTTCGTCCAGATGGGGTCAACGGGGTTGACGTAGGGGCTCGAACCGAGGGTGAAGGGTCCGTAGATGTAGGGGCTGAGGTGGTAGCTCGTCATCTCGCCCTGCGCGGCGTAGCTGAACACGTCACGCGAGAACAGCGGCGGCGCGACGACCATCGGCGCGGCCCAGAGCGTCAGCGTCCACCAGAGGGTCTTGAGCGACGCGCCCGGATGGAGCTTCACGACCTCGGCGAGACGTAGCCAGACCCGCATCAAGAGCAGCAGTCCGCCGTAAACGAGCACGACCGAGAGGATGTACTTCGTCACGCTCGGCGCGCCCGACTGGTTGAGCGACGGCTCGGCGAAGTACCAAGTGTTCGGCAAATTGAACTTGAAGGGCGAGTTGGTGAACGAGCAGCCCGCGAGGATGAGGACCATGCCGACGAAACCGAGCAGGGCCGGCTGCCACAGGAACGACCAGCCCTCGAAGGGTCCGGGACTGAAGCGGCCGAGGGGCGTGTAGCGATGCTCGAGCACCTGGACGCCGGCCTCGAAGCGGAACGCGACTCGCTCGTAGTTGCGTCGGACCGAGCCCGCGAGCAACCTCAATCGTTTCACGCAACCCCCTTCTCGGACAGTGCCACCGTAGTCCCGCCACCCATTTTCGGGCATGGCCAATCCAGCGCTAACTGAATTGGCCGTGGTGGGCCGGGAGGGATTTGAACCCCCGTAGGCAAAGCCGTCTGGTTTACAGCCAGATCCCATTGGCCGCTCGGGCACCGGCCCGTGGAGCATCCTACTGCCACCCCGCGGCCGTGTTCCAACCGGGGCCGACCATCTACCATCTATGCATGCCCAGCTTCGACATCGTCTCCGAGATCGACCTGCAAGAGGTGCGCAACGCCGTCGATCAGGCCAACCGCGAAGCGACCACGCGCTTCGATTTCAAGAACACCAGCGCCAAGATCGAGTTCAGCGACAAGGAGTTGACGCTGTCGGCCTCGACCGAAGACCGACTACGCGCCCTCTACCAACTGCTCGAAGAGAAGCTCGTCAAGCGCGCGGTGTCGCTCAAGACTCTCGACCCGGGAAAGGTCGAGGAGGCGAGTCAGGGCGCGGCTCGACAAAAGGTCCCGCTGAAGGCGGGGATCAGCCAGGACGTTGGCAAACAGATCAACAAGATGGTGAAGGAGATGGGCCTGAAGAACCTGAGCTCTTCGATCCAGGGCGATCAGGTCCGCGTCACTGGGAAACAGCGCGACGACCTCCAGCAGGCGATCGCCTTCTTCAAGGAGGCGGACCTCGCGGTCCCCCTGCAGTTCACGAACTTTCGCGACTAGCGCTGTAGGCGCTCCTCGGCGCTGAGGTGGCGGTCGATCTCCTCAATGGGATGGACGCGGAAGATTCGATTGAAGAGCGCCATCTTCAAGAACCAGAAGAGCGCGAAACAGAAGAGGTTCGTGAACGAGACGAGTGCCGTGTTGGCGAGGTGGGACCAGTGGTGCGAATGGACCACGTGGCGCGCCCACAACGCCCCGATCTGCGAGACCCCGATGCCGAGGAAGGTCATCGTCCAAAAGGGGATGATCTCTCTTCGAAAGTGGCTCCGACCCCGCTTACCCCACGTCCAACGACGGTTCAGTTGGTAGGCCGGCAGGGACGCCACGAGGTTGCCCGCCAGTGTGGCCCACAGGACACCGGGAATGATCTTAAGTCCGTAGAAGAGGGAGATCGCCGAGAACGAGGTCACCGTCGAGACCGCCGAGACCGAGGTGAAACGGATGATCTTCTTTCCCTCGTGGCTCTTCGACCACGTGAGAAGGGAGCGAAGACGACGAATCATTTCTTCCACCCTAGACGAGGCCCGCGCGCGGAGCCTCCAAACGACTCGGCGCCGGGGGCCGCTCGGGCTCGCTCTCGGCGACCAGACCGGGCAAGCTCCGATGGCGCCGTAGTCGCACTTCTCACGCGGTCTTCTCTCCACGGCCCCGAGAGGCGCCGCGACCGGTTCGTTCGCCGACGTCCGTGACGTTTCACCGTACCGACGGGACCGCGTCGGTCGAGTGCCACAATGGTGGGATGTCCGAAGCTCTCGAACTCCTGATCGAACTGCTGGATCTCGAGACGATCGAGGTCAACACCTATCGCGGACAACATCCCGCGGAGGAGCGTCAGCGCACGTTCGGAGGTCAGGTCGCGGCCCAGGCCCTCATGGCCGCGGGGCGCACCGTCACCCAGGGTCGGGTCCACTCACTGCACTCCTACTTCCTTCGCCCGGGCGATCCCCGCGTGCCAATCCTCTACGAGGTCGACCGCATTCGCGACGGGCACAGTTTCACGACTCGACGGGTCGTCGCCATCCAACACGGTCGGGCAATCTACAACATGCAGGCGAGCTTCCACAGTGACGAAATCGGTCTCGAGCACCAAATCGAAACGCGCGAGGCACCCGATCCCGAGACGATCCTGCCCCTGTACGAACGAGTCATGGCCGAGTTCGGCCAGGCCGACGAGTGGTCCAAGCGCGCTCACCCAATCGATCAGCGCTTCGTCGGCGAGCTGCCGTGGAGCCCACGTCGAGAGACCGACATGACCCAACAGACCTGGATCCGGGCCGACGGAACGCTGCCCGTCGACCCATTGCTGCACGCGTGCGTGGTGACCTACGCCAGTGACATGAGCCTCATGGACGTGATCTTGAAACCACACTCGGCTCGCTGGGACGACGGCTCACTAATGGCGGCGAGCCTCGACCACTGCATGTGGTTTCACCGCGAGGTGAAGGCCGACGACTGGCTGCTCTACGAGACCGACTCGCCCATCGCCCACGGCGGGCGCGGTGTCGCGCGCGGCTTCCTCTTCGACCGGGCCGGCAAGTTGATGGTCTCCATGGTCCAAGAGGGTCTGACCCGACTCGTCGACCCCGAGTTCCACGCGAGCACCGCGTGAGCCTGGCCCTCGACATTACCGACTACGGCGTCGCGACCCAGGTCTTCCTCGACGCCGCGCGGTCGGTCAACCCCTCGAACGTCGACCGACGCGTCGCGGGAGGCTGGAGCGCTCGCCAGGTGATCCACCACGTGGGCGACTCCGAAGCCCAGTCGTACGCGCGACTACGCCGCCTCCTCGCCGAACCGCTCGGCTCGCCGATCCAGGGTTACGACGAAGCGGCGTGGGCCGCGAGTGACAAGCTCGGCTACGCCGTGCTCTCGGTCGACCACTCGCTGGCGATTTTCGTCGCGGTGCGCGCGGCGTCGCGCGACGTGTTGGGACTGATCAACGAGAGTGACCTCACGCGTTATGGCGAACATTCGGAGTCCGGTCGTTACACGCTGGCACTCTGGCTCGAGACCTATCGAGCACACCCCCGCGCGCACGCGAGCCAACTCGTCGAGGCGATCAACTCCTGAGTTACGGGCGCTGGGAGATCGGCACGTACTTTCGTTCGTCGGCGCCAATGTAGAGCTGACGGGGTCGGGCAATCTTCACGTCCTGATCGAGCAGTTCTTGAAAATGCGCGAGCCATCCCGACGTGCGCGGAATCGCGAACAGCACCGTGAACATTTCGACCGGGAAGCCCATCGCCTGGTAGATCAAGCCCGAGTAAAAGTCCACGTTGGGGTAGAGCCGACGCGAGATGAAGTAGTCGTCGGCGAGGGCAATCTCTTCGAGCTTCAAAGCAATGTCGAGCAGCGGGTTCTTGCCCGTCACCGTGAAGACCTCGTCCGCGGTCTTCTTAATGATCGTGGCCCGGGGGTCGAAGTTCTTGTAGACACGGTGGCCGAAGCCTTCGAGCTTCGTCTTACCGGCCTTCACCGTTTCAATGAAGGCCGGGATGTTCTCAATGCTGCCAATCTTGTTCAGCATCTTGAGGACCGCCTCGTTCGCCCCGCCGTGGCGTGGGCCGTACAGCGCCGCGGTGGCCGCGGCCGTGGCGACGTAGGGGTCGCCGTGGGACGATCCGACGACCCTCATTGCGGTGGTGCCGCAGTTCTGTTCGTGGTCCGCGTGCAGGATGAAGAGTACGTCGAGGGCCCGCGCGAGAATCGGGTCCGGCTCGTAACGCGGTTCGGCGACCTTCCACATCATGGAGAGGAAGTTCTGCGTGTAGCCGAGGGTGTTGTCGGGGTAGACGAAGGGCATCCCCACCGAAAACCGGTGCGCCGCGGCGGCGAGCGTGGGCATCTTGGCGATGAGACGCACCACCTGGCGGTGCAGGGTCTCGGGGTCGTCGAGGACCTTGGCGTCCTTGTAGTAGGTCGAGAGCGCGGCGATCGCCGAGACCAACATCCCCATCGGGTGCGCGTCGTAGTTGAAACCTTCGAGGAATCGCTTACGAACATTTTCGTGGATGTAGGTGTGGTAGGTGACCTCCCGCTCCCACTCGGCGGACTGTTCGGCGTTGGGCAGCTCTCCGTAGTTCAACAGGTACGCGACCTCGAGGTACGTCGAGTGCTCGGCGAGCTGTTCGATCGGGTAGCCCCGATAGCGAAGGATGCCGGCGTCACCGTCGAGGTAAGTGATTGCCGACTCGGCCGCGGCGGTCGCCATGAAACCGGGGTCGTAGAACCAGACACCCGGGACGAGCTGCGAGAACGCCGAAGCCGCGATACCCCCGTTCTCAATGGGAATCTCCCGAGTCTCACCGGTGCGATTGTCGGTCACGGTAATGGACTCAGTCACTGTTCCTCGATTCAAAAATCATGCGCATGACCATCGTACGCGACCTGGCCGCAAACCCTTTGAATCCTCGTGGACCGATGTCAGGTCCTCGTGCTGGAGAATCTGAATGTCGCGGACATGGCGAGGAGCCGACACTTGGCGCGGTCCTTCTCGGACGCCGCGAAGGGAGAGCTCTCTCGCCAACTCCTCTACAACGCCACACGGCACGGGGTCGAGGTCCGAGTGGCCGACTAATTCTTCCCGAGTTCCAAAACGTGCTCGGGCTGCGGCGAAGGCAAGGGCGACCTCGACCGCTCGACGCGGACCTACTCGTGTGGGATCTGCCGTCTGGTCATCGACCGTGACCCCAACGCAGCCATCAATCTCGCCCGTTGGCCGCCCAACGAGCCTTCCGCAGCGACTCTGTTGGTTCGTACGTGCGCACCGCTACTCTCGACTGCCTGATCCCAATGGGATCTGCACCGCGAAGCACGCGGCAAGAGCCGATCGTCACCCGCACAACCATCACGGGAACGTGATGAGGGCCCTCGGTCGGAACCAAGTTCGCAGAACGAAGTTGCTCGGAGAACTCGGACGGTGAGCGAGCACCGCTGATCCAGATGGCCCAGCTGGTCAAGGCACACCGGTGGGTCCAATTGGGACCCACGCTGTTAGGGGGACATCGTCACCTGGTACACACGACGCAGCGTTGTCTGGGGCGCCGCCGGTGCGCCCGACAACGAAATGACGAGCGTCGCGCGCTCGCTCGGAGTAGTGGTGAAGAGATTGGGCGCAAAGGCGAACGACCGGAGTGGGCCGAGCACGACGCGCATCGTCTGGCTCTGCACCCGTCCCGCCCTCGAGGTCAGGGTCACGCGTAGGGCCACCGGCTGGAGAACGTAACTCGCGTTGGTGACCGACACGCCCACGTCAATTGCGGTGACCGGCGGCATCAGCAGCGTCCCCTTCGGGGCCGGCAGGGGAGAGGGCTGCACCGCCACCGCCGTGATGCCGATACCTCGCGCCAACGCCAGCGTCGGTGAGGCCACGAGGCGCGTCAGTCCGACGTTCAAGTAGGCCGTCGCGCTACTCGTCGTGAAGGCGTCGAGGTGCACGAGTCCCGGCTCGGCGACAAGGGAGAATCGCTTCGCCGCCCACGCCTGACTGGTCGCGAAGAGTGTGGAGGCGGGAGCACTCACCGCTCTCGACGTCGCTGGAATCGGCCAGGGCAGAGTGAGGGAGCGCGCGACGCTGGCGAGCAGCGACTGATAGGCGCCGATCCGCAGTTCGGTCAACTGCTCGATGGCGTCGTTGACGCCGTGCGCGAGTTTCGGTCGGCGCAACTGATCGGCCTCAACGGTCCAGAGCGCAAACTGTTGGCGTAACTGGTCGAGCCGGGCGGCGAACACGGGCCGACTGAGGGACTGGCCGTGCGCCAACAGGTACGCGAGGTGGAAGTCCAGCTGATTCTGCTGGGCGATCAAGACGTTGGCGAGGGCCCCGAAACTGCGGTTCTCGCTGCGGCGCGGACCGATCGATCCGTGGGCCGATCGCGAGACGTCGCGCGCGAAGAGCAAGACCACCAGGGTCAGCGCCAGTGCGATGCTCAGGTACAACGTCTGGCGGCGACGTTGTGCACGGGTTCGGGCCACGTCAAGAGAACTTACTCTTCGCTGTTTTGCACCAACTCCTCGAAGGCTTCGAGTTCCAGGATCTCGAAGGCGCCTTCGGGCAAGGCATCATCGTCGCTCACGCCCCACTTGGTGTCATTCATGGGCGTGGTCAGCCGATCGACCGCCTCGAGCTCGGGCAGCTCCTTCGCTCTCTTCGCTCCCCCGAGTTGTCGCACGCTCCTCGCCGCCGGAATGAGTCGACCCTCAATCGAACTGAGCATCGAGTTGTAGTCGCGCACCGTGGCGTCGATCGACTTGCCCATCTTCGCGACCGGTTCGGCAACGTTGCGAATTCGGTCGAATATCTTGTCGGCGATCTGATAGATCTGCTCGGCGTTGACGGCGACCTGGTGTTGCTGGACGATCACGGCCACCGACCAGAGCAGCGACAGGAGCGTGGTCGGACCGGCGATCACGACCCGTTGGTGCGCGGCATCGGCGTGGAGCTGGGGGTCCGCCTCGAAGGCGGCGGCGATCGCGGCGTCGCTCGGCACGAAGCAGACAGTGAACTCGGGCGCCGGCGTGATCCCCTCCCAGTAGCCCTTCTCGCGGAGCGCCTTCACGTGGCCCCGTAAGTCTCTCGCGTGCTTCATCATCAGCTCGCGTCGAGCGTCGCCGTCCTCGGTGTCGAGCGACTCTTCGAAGGCGGCGAACGGGAATTTCGCGTCGACGGCGAGTCGGATGCCGTTGGGCAAATTGACGACGCAGTCCGGTCGTTGGACGCGGCCCGCCCCGCTGGACCCGGTGACCTGCAACTCGAAGTCGACCTCTTCGCGAAGTCCCGATTTGACCATCACGTTGGCGAGCTGAATCTCGCCCCAGGCCCCACGTTGGCTCGATCGACCGAGCAACTGATTCAGCCGCTTGGTCTCGTCCTGCGTGCGCTGTTGCGCGCCCAAGAGCTCTTCGGCCTTACTCTTCACATCGGCGAGTGCACCCGCGTTCTGGGTGTTGAAGTCGGCGAGATTCTTTTTGTACTCGCCGAGCAACGTCTCGAGCGGTTTGAGGGTCGAGTCGAGCTTGGACTCTCGTAGACGGCCGACCTCTTCTTGGGAGAGGTTGAACTGCGCCACGGTCTGGGCCAGCACTCGGTTGGAGAGATTCTCAAACGTCTGTTCCAGATTTTCGATGGCCGCCGCGTGGTCGATGCGCTGACGTGCCAACTGATCGTTCGCGGCCGCGAGCTGTGACGCTCGCACCGCAAGATCGGACGTCAACGCGGCCAGCTCGTCGCGCAGTGCTTGGGCGCGCCGTTGCGAGAGTGCCCACGTCACGGCCACTCCCAGGGCGAGGCCCCCCAAGCCCGCGATTACTCCGATCATCCAATCCCTTTCGACGTGACACCCCCACCCTAGATAGGCCCTGTAACGCGGCGATAGCCTTTGTCCATGTATCGCCTCTTTCGATCGCGCGCCGAAGCCGAGCGTGACGCGACCGAGCTCCCGAGCGACAGTGAGGAACTCCGACCCCAGGTTGTGCGCATCTTCGCCCTGGTCGGCGAGGCAATAGCCGGCGCGACCCACGCCCTGCTCGCGGGCGATCGCGAACTGGCGAAACGCATCGTCGACCAGGACATCGAGATCGACAACCTCGTGAACGCGGTCGTGGAGGCGACCGAGATCCGACTGCTCGAGAACACGGGCCTCGACGTCGACGAGCGGGGCCGACTCCTCACTCTGCTGCGGATCCTTCCCGAGGTCGAACGCAACGGCGATCTCGCCGAGCACATCGCGCGACGCGCCGCCCGAGGCCTCGGCAGTGAGATGTCTCCGCGCAGCCGGGGCCTGATCGAGCGCATGGGCGAGGTCGCCTCCACTATTTGGCGCGAGGCGACTGACGTGATCATCGACGACAAACTCGAGGCGGCCGGCGCCATTGAGGACATCGACGACGAGCTCGACGAACTCCACGTTTCGCTAACGGCCGAGTTGACGTCGGGTTCGATGACGTTGCCCGTGGCCGTCGAACTGGCCCTCCTCGCACGTTTCTACGAACGGTTCGGTGACCACTGCGTGAACCTCGCCCGTCGCCAGGTCGGTCGCGGCGGCGCGGACTAGCGAAGCGCGAGCAGCGCCTCGGCGATCTGTACCGCGTTGAGGGCGGCGCCCTTGCGAAGGTTGTCGTTGCTCACGAACAGTGAGAGCCCGTTGGCGACGGTGGTGGCCCGCCGAATTCGCCCCACGTAGCTGGGGTCCTTGCCCGCGGCGTAGCGCGGCGTCGGCATCTCGTGCACGACGACGCCGGGGGCGTGCTCGAGCAATGACGTCGCCTGCTCGATGGAGAGCGGCCGTTCGAAGCTGGCGGTAATGGAGAGGGAGTGGCCCGTGAAGACCGGTACGCGCACGCAGGTCGCGTCCACCAACAGCCCAGGAATCTCCAGGATCTTGCGACTCTCGTCGCGAAGCTTCCTCTCCTCACCGGTCTCGAAGGAACCATCCTCCACGATGGCGCCCGCCATCGGGATCACGTTGTGGGCAATCGTGGCGGGAAACTGCGCGCCCGAGTCGAGTGGGAAAACCGCACCGTCAAAGGTCAGCGCGCGAACGTCACCGCCGAGCGTCTTCTCCAGTTGATCGGCCAGTTCGTCAACCCCATCTCGACCGGCGCCGCTCACCGCCTGGTAGGTCGACACCGTCATCGACCGCAGCCCCGCCGCGGCGTGGAGCGGTTGCAACACGGGCATCGCCGCCATGGTCGTGCAGTTCGGATTGGCGACGATTCCCCTCGCAATTGTGCGCAGCGCGTGAGCGTTGACTTCGGCCACGACCAGGGGGACGTCGGGGTCCATTCGCCACGCCGACGAGTTGTCGATGACGATGGCACCGGCGCCGGCGAGGCGCGGCGACAGCACGGTTGACGAGGTGGCGCCCGACGACGCGAGCGCGATCTCGATGCCGGAGAAGTCGGCCCTCGCCGCGTCCTCCACGACAATCGAACGACCGTCCCATTCCAGGGTCGTGCCGGCCGATCGGGCCGATCCGAAGAAGCGCATCTCGTCGACGGGGAAGTCGCGTTCGCGGAGAATCGAGCGAATGACCGTACCTACCTGGCCCGTGGCGCCCACAATGGCAATGCGCATGGCGAAAGTCTAGGACTAGGCGCCGTCGAGACCAAACGCGGTGTGCAGGTGGCGCACGGCCTCCGCGACCCGATCGGCGCGCAAGACGCACGAGATGCGGATCGAACTGGTCGAGATCATCTCGATGTTGATGCCGTTCGTGGACAGTGTCTCGAACATCAGTGCGGTCACGCCCGGGTTCGACTTCATGCCGGCGCCGACAATTGACACCCGTCCGATGTTGTCGTCACTCGTGACCTGCGCGGCGCCGATCTCGTCCTTCACCTTCTCGCACGCCACGATGGCGGCGGCGAGGTCGGTCTTGCCCACGGTAAATGAGATGTCGGTCATTCCATTCAGGCTGGTGTTCTGGACGATCATGTCAACGTTGATACCTCGATCGGCGAGCTCGCGAAATAGCTTGGCCGCAATGCCCGGTCGGTCCGGCACTCCACTGACGGTGATCTTGGCCTCCGATGTGTCATCGGTCACGGCCGAGACGACGGCTTCTTCCATAGTCGGGTCCTCCTCCACAATCCACGTACCTGGCTCCCAGGTGAAACTTGAACGCACGTGCAACGGCACCGAATGGCGCCGCGCGAACTCGACCGAACGAAGCATCAGCACTCGCCCGCCCGTGGCGGCGATTTCCATCATCTCGTCAAACGACACTCTCGGGAGGCGACGGGCCTTGGCGACCACGCGAGGGTCCGCCGAGAAGACGCCGGTCACGTCGGTGTAGATCTCACAGACGTCCGCACCGAGCGCCGCGGCCAGGGCCACGGCGGTCACGTCAGACCCGCCGCGTCCGAGCGTCGTAATGTCGCGCTCGGTCGACACGCCCTGAAAGCCAGCGACGACGGGGACGAGCCCAGCGGCGAGGGCCTCGCGGATCCGTTCGGGGCGCATTTCGAGGATCTTGGCGCGGGTGTGCTCGGAGTCGGTGATGATGCCGGCCTGGCTGCCGGTGAAGGAGGCGGACTCCACGCCGCACGCGCCGAGCGCCATGCTCACCAGTGCCATTGAAATTCGTTCCCCCGCGGTCAGCAACATGTCGAGTTCGCGCGGCGGGCGCGTCGGCGAGACGTCGTCGGCGAGACGGATCAGGTCGTCGGTGAACTTACCCATCGCCGAAACGACGACGACGACGTCGTGACCGGCCGCCCGCGTGCGCGCGACGTGGTCGGCCACCGAGCGGATCCTCTCGGCGTCACCCACGGAGGTGCCACCAAACTTCTGAACGATCAGCGCCATGGCGACCAAGGTTAGTTGAGGCAATTGAGCCACTTCCGAGTGGCTAGTACTGTCTTTCGAATGGCTACTTCAAAACGTGAACGTCAGAAGGCCGCGCGCCGCGAGAAGATGGAACAGATGCAGCGCGCCGCCAAACGGCGCCAATCGACCCGTCGTTTGATCATCATTGGCTTCGTCGCCGTCCTGGTGCTCGGCACGGGTGCACTGCTCTTCACCGGTAACGCCAAGACCTCCGCAGTAACAACCACGTCCACGGCCACCTCCACCACGTCCTCCACCACCACGACGACGATTGCCTCGTCGGTCGCGAGGGCCGACCAAGCGAAGGCCAACGCCCTCGCGGTCGCCGCGGGCTGCCCGGCCTCGCTCGCGACCAAGGTCAACAAGCTCACGTGGTCCAAGGCACCCAAAATGACTATTAGCAAAGGGAAGACGTACGACGCCCACTTCGTCACCACGGCCGGGTCGTTTGTCGTGCAACTCGATGCGTCGACGGCCCCGATTTCCGTCAACAACTTTGTCTTTCTCGCCAGGCACAAGTTCTATAGCTGCGTGGTCTTCCACCGGGTCATCCCCGGTTTCGTGATCCAGGGAGGCGACCCCACGGGCACCGGCCAGGGCGGCCCCGGCTACACGATCGCCGACGAGCTGCCGACATTGGGGGCGCCGACCTACCCGCTGTACTCGCTGGCCATGGCGAACACCGGACAGCCCCACAGTGGGGGCAGCCAGTTCTTTATCGTCACCGGCGTACAGGGCGAGGCGCTGCCGGCGTCGTATTCGCTCTTTGGAAAGGTCGTCAGCGGACAGAACGTCGTGAAGACCATCAACGCCGAAGGCAATCCCGCGACGGCGAGCGGTGGGGTGCCACCGATCGTCGAGCACCGCATGCTGTCCGTTACGATCACCGAAAAGTAGGCCACATGAGTGACAACATCCCCAACCCCGACGGATCGAGCGAGCGGCGCCAACGCTTTAGCGCCGCGCCGCCCATGATCATCGACCCGACCAAGACCTACACCGCCACCATGGTGACGTCCCAGGGAACCCTGGAGATCCTCCTCGACCCCCTGGCGGCGCCCGTCACCGTCAACAGTTTCGTCTTTCTCGCCCGCTGGCACTACTACGACGGCATCGTGTTCCATCGGGTCATCCCGGGCTTCGTGCTGCAGGGCGGCGACCCCGAGGGCACGGGCGCTGGGGGGCCGGGCTACCGCTTCGATGACGAGTTGCCCAAGGCCGGTCGTTACGAACTCGGCTCGCTCGCGATGGCCAACGCGGGCCCGAACACTAACGGCTCACAGTTCTTCGTGATATCGGGACCCGACGGCATGCGACTGCCTCCGCTCTACGCTCTCTTCGGCAAGGTCGTCAAGGGCCTCGACGTGGTCGCGACTATCAACGATATTGGCACGCCGTTGGGCAAACCGAAGCACGACGTCGTCATTGAGTCGGTCACCATCACCGAGTCCTAGAGCGTCGCGACGTCCGGTCCGCGCGTCACGACGACGTCGTCATTGATGACGCGCCACGACGCGCCGTCCCACGCGACGACTCCTTGGCGCCCGAGCACCACCAACGCGACGTCCGACGCCAGTAGCGACCTCGTTCTCGCGGTCTGCTCCTCGGTCGCCGCCACGGCGAAGGCGACGCCGCGGCGATAGCCGAGGCCGGTCGTCGGCGCCCCGCCGCGGGGATCGATCATCACCTCGCCGAGCACCGTGGCAACCGACCCGATCGCCACCAGGCACGCCGCGCGCTCGAGCGATTCGCCGACGGGCGTCGCCCGCCACGTCGCGCGGGCGTGCAGCGGTGAACCGTCGCAGAGCACGACCAGGTCGGCGGCGCCAATCCGTTGGACGAAGGAGGGGTCGTGACTCGCTGCCCGGTCATCAATCATGAGCGCCTCGACCGCGTAGCCAAACTCCTCGCAGAGGCTCGCCACCGCGTTCGCCGCGTCGCCACTTCCGACGAACGCGGCCGCCGTCGGTACCACCACCACGTGGGCCCCTTCGCGCAACGCCAGTCGCTCGTTGTCACGCAGTTCGTGCGCGAGGGCGTCGAGGGAGCCGACGGCCATGGTCATCGTGCGCACGCGTGCAGTCTCGCAGAACGGTCACGCGGAACGTTCCAACTAATGTCGCACCATGAGCTTCCAGCGAGTCGGCATCCTCGGTTCGGGCATCATGGGCAGCGGCATCGCGGAAGTGGCGGCCGCCGCCGGCGCCGTGGTGATCGTACGAAGCCGATCCCAGGGAACGGCCAACGCCATGCTCGCTGGTCTGGAGAAGTCGCTCGCCAAACAGGTGGAACGCGGCAAGCGCACCCGCGAAGAAGCGGACGACCTCCGCTCTCGGGTCAGCGCCACCACCAGACTGGCCGACCTCGCCGACTGCGACCTCGTGATCGAGTCCATTGTCGAAGACCTCGATGCCAAACGCGCGCTGTTCAATGAACTCAATCACCTCATCAATCCCGACGCGATCCTCGCCACCAACACCTCGACGCTCTCGGTGATTGAGTTGGCCATGGAGACGTCGCGGCCCGATCGCGTCTGCGGCATCCACTTCTTCAACCCCGCTCCCCTCATGTCCATCGTCGAAGTGGTGCGCCCGCTCTGTGCGAGCGGCGCGACGATCGACGCCGTCACTGCTTTCGTGGTGGCCTGCGGCAAGGAGCCGGTGCACGTGAAGGACCAGGCCGGCTTCGTGGTGAACGCCCTCCTCTTCCCCTACCTCAACAACGCCGTGCGCCTCTTGGAGCAGGGCGTGGCCTCGAAGGAGGACATCGACGCGGCGATGAAGGGCGGGTGCGGATTCCCCATGGGCCCCTTCGCGCTGCTCGACCTCGTAGGCCTCGACACGTCACTCGCGATCCTCGACGCGCTGCACTCGGAGTTTGCCGAGGCGAACTTCGCCCCGGTGCCGCTGCTGCGTCGAATGGTGAGCGCCGGACAGCTCGGCCGAAAGTCCGGCCAGGGATTCTACGATTACCGTCAGTAGTGAGTTCGTTCGTTGAGGGGGGCACGTGGTTGATCGTTCGACGCCGTGGGTGATGCGAACCTATTCGGGCCACTCGACTGCCGTGAAGTCCAACGAGCTCTACCGGAGCAACCTCGCCAAGGGCCAGACGGGCCTCTCGATCGCCTTCGACCTGCCAACCCAGACCGGCTACGACCCCGACGACCCCGAGGCGGCTGGCGAGGTCGGCAAAGTGGGCGTACCGGTGGCGCACTTGGGCCATATGCGCCAACTCCTCGACGGCATACCCCTCGGCGAGATGAACACCTCCATGACGATCAACGCGACCGCCGCCTGGCTCTGGGGCCTGTACCTCGCGCTCGCCGACGAGCAGGGCGTCGAATTGGCGACGCTGCAGGGCACGACCCAGAACGACATCGTCAAGGAGTACCTCAGCCGCGGCACGTACATCTTCGCCCCCGAACCGTCCAAGCGGCTGATCGTCGACATGATCGCCTACGGCATCGACCACACCGCCCGGTGGAACCCGATCAACGTCTGCAGCTACCACCTCCAGGAGGCCGGGGCGACGCCGGTCCAGGAGATCGCCTACGCCCTGGCGACGGCGGTCGACATCCTCGACGCGGTGCGCGACTCGGGCAAGGTCGAAGCCAGTCAGATGGCCCGGGTTGTCGGGCGCATGTCGTTCTTCGTGAACGCCGGGGTCCGCTTCATCGAGGAGGTGGCGAAGGTCCGCACCTTCACCGCCATGTGGGACGACATCTGCCGGACCCGTTACGGCGTGCAGGATCCCTCGCTGCGCCGGTTTCGCTACGGCGTCCAGGTGAACTCGCTCGGACTCACTGAACAACAGCCCGAGAACAACGTGCAACGCATCGTGCTCGAAATGCTCGGCGTCGCGCTGTCGGCCGACGCGCGGGCGCGCGCCATCCAACTCCCGGCCTGGAACGAGGCGTTGGGCCTGCCCCGACCCTGGGACCAGCAGTGGAGCTTACGAATCCAGCAGGTGTTGGCTTACGAGAGTGACCTGCTCGAGTACCCCGATCTCTTCGCTGGCTCGCAGGTCATGGACGCGAAGGTGCGCGAGCTCACGCTGGGCGCCAAGGTGGAACTGGACGAGGTCCTGGCGCTCGGGGGCGCCTTCAACGCCATCGACGAACTGAAGAGCCGACTCGTCAAGAGTCAGTCCGAGCGGGTGGCCCGGATCGAATCGGGTGAGCAGATCGTCGTCGGCGTCAACCGGTTCACGGAGACCGCCGAATCGCCGCTCACGAGTGACCCGACGTTCGACGCGATCATGACCGTCGACCCCGCCACCGAGCACGAACTACGCGAGGACGTGGCGACGTGGCGACGCTCGCGCGACGGTGCGGCGGTCGACGCGGCGCTCGCCGAACTGGTGCGGGTCGCGCGCAGCGCCGATACGCGCGACAACATCATGGTGCCGACGATCGCCCTGGCGAAGGTCGGTGGCACGACCGGCGAGTGGGCGAACGCCCTGCGCGCCATCTTCGGCGTCTACCGGGCGCCGACCGGGGTCGGTTCGGGCGTGGCCGGTCGCGGGCCGCTCTTCGCTCTCCTGGTCGAGCGATCTCGCGCGATCACGGAGCGACGCGGCGCACCACCGAAGCTCCTCGTCGCCAAACCCGGTCTCGACGGCCACTCCAACGGCGCCGAACAGATCGCCGTCGCCGCACGCGACGCCGGGTTCGAGGTCGTCTACCAGGGCATCCGTATGTCACCCGAGGAGATCGTGGCGACCGCCCGTGACGAGGACGTTGACGTCGTGGGCATCTCCATCCTCTCGGGTTCGCACCTCGACCTCGTGCCCCGGGTCATCGACGGCCTTCGAGCGGCGGGGGTGGAGGCGAAGGTGGTCGTCGGCGGCATCGTGCCCGCCAACGACGCCAGCGTGCTGCGCGCCAATGGCGTCGCCGCGGTGTACACGCCCAAGGACTACTCGCTCGGCGCGATCATGAGCGACCTGCTCTCGATGGTCGAGTCGACTAGTTGAGCGGGTGGGGTCGCCGGTTGGCGAAGCGCCCGGCGTTGAACCAGCGTCCCGAGAAGCGCCAGACCGGGACCTCGTCAACGGCCACCGGCTTCGCGTGGCCCAGGATCTCGTGGGCGGCGGCGGTGATCGCGGCGAGGTCGTCGGGCGACACTCCGGGACGTGGTGTCAGTCCGTAGTTCACAGCGGGACGTTGCCGTGCTTGCGCTTGGGCAGGTCTTCGCGCTTGGCGCGTAGTAAGTCGAGTGACCGACTGAGGACTTGGCGCGTCTCGGCCGGATCGATGACGTCATCGATGAATCCACGCTCGGCCGCGACGTAGGGGTTGGAGTAGCGCCGCGCGTAGTCCTCGACGAGCGTGGCGCGCAGCGCCTCGGGGTCGTCGGACTCGACGAGGTCACGTCGATGCACGATCTCCACGGCTCCCGACGCGCCCATGACCGCCAGTTCGGCGGTCGGCCACGCGTACGCGAGGTCGGCGCCGATGGACTTCGAGTTCATCACCACGTACGCGCCGCCGTAGGCCTTACGGGTGATCACGCAGATCCGGGGCACGGTCGCCTCGCAGAACGCGTAGAGCAGCTTCGCGCCGTGGCGGATGATCCCGCCGTACTCTTGGTCGGTACCGGGCATGAAGCCCGGCACGTCGACGAAGGTGACAATCGGGACGTTAAAGGCGTCACAGGTGCGCACGAATCGGGCGGCCTTCTCGGCCGAATCGATGTCGAGCACGCCCGCGAGGACCTGGGGCTGGTTGGCCACAATCCCGATGGTGTGACCGTCGACGCGCGCGAAGCCGCAGGTAATCTGCTGGGCGTAGGTCGCGTGCACCTCCATGTAATCGCCGCCGTCCACGACCGACGTGATGACCTTCTTCATGTCGTAGGGCTGGTTCGCTGACTCGGGCAGAATCTCGCGCAAGTTCTCGCAGAGGCGGTTCGGACTGTCGCCGGACATGATGCGCGGCGGCTCCTCCATGTTGTTCGACGGCAGGAACGAGAGCAGGTAGCGCACCTCGTCGAGCACACTCTTCTCGTCGGGCAACACAAAGTTCGCCACGCCCGACTTGGTCGCGTGGGTCTGGGCTCCGCCGAGCTCCTCGAGGGTCACGTCCTCGCCGGTCACGGCCTTCACCACGTCCGGGCCGGTGATGAACATGTGGCTCGTGTCCTTCACCATGAAGATGAAGTCGGTCAGCGCCGGCGAGTACACCGCGCCCCCGGCGCAGGCACCCAGAATGACCGAGAGCTGCGGGACGACGCCGGACGCGCGGGCGTTGCGCCGAAAGATCCCACCGTAGGCGTGCAGCGCCGCGACCCCCTCTTGGATCCGGGCGCCGGCCCCGTCGTTCAGCCCCACGATTGGCAGTCCCATGGTCGTCGCGAGGTCCATGATCTTTTGAATCTTCTCGCCGTGGGTCTCGCCGAGCGCTCCCCCAAAGACGGTGAAGTCCTGGGAGAAGACGCAGACCTTACGGCCGTCGATCGTGCCAAAGCCGGTAATCACGCCGTCGGTGTAGGGACGCGACTCCTCGAGGCCCATGCCGGTGGCGACGTGGCGGTTCAGCATGTCGAGCTCTTGGAACGACTCCTCGTCCATCAGGTACTCGATGCGCTCGCGCGCCGTCATCTTGCCCTTGGCGTGGTGGCGCTCGATTGCCTTGGGGCCTCCGGCGAGGCGGGCCTCGGCCTTGCGAGCGGCGAGTTCAGCGAGGCCATCGGCCATGGAGTGGTCCATAAGTGGCAAGGCTACCCAACTGCGACGACAGTGACGAGGGTCGGGTACGGACGCACCTCGGCGATCGCACGGAGCATTCGTTGCCGCCCACACGGCGGGCAGCCGAGGCGACCGTCGCCCCGCGGTGTCGTCACCGGTGAGGATCCTCCACGAGTTCGATCAAGGTGCCAAACGAGGCCTTCGGGTGGACGAACGCGACGATCGTTCCACGCGAACCGGGCCGGGGTGTTTGATCGATGACGCGTGCACCGCTCGCCTTCACGGCCGCCAGGGCGACGGCGCAGTCGTCCACGCGATAGGCGACGTGGTGCAGGCCCTCACCGCGCTGCTCGAGATACTTCGCGACCGGCGAGTCGTCACGCGTGGGCGTGAGAAGTTGGACGTAGGACTCGGCGACTCGCAGCAGCGCCTCGTCGACGCCATCGGACTCGACCACCTCGCGGTGCACGACCGTGGCGCCCAAGACCTCGGCGTACCAGGCAATCGCCGCGTCGAGGTCGCGTACGGCAATGGCGACGTGGTCAATCTCGGTGAGCAGTGACGCCATTGCTATCTCGCGTCGTGACGTCGAAAGATGCTGAGGCGATCTTCGCCCACGCGCGCACGAAGTTCGGGGTCCGAGATACCTAGTCCTTGGGCGGGTGCGACGCAGAGAATGCCAATCTTTCCCTCGTGACGGTTGTGCTGCACCTCGTACGCCGCCTCGCCCGTCTCCTCGAGGGGAAAGACCGCCGAGAGCGGTGGCACGACCTTGCCGTCGACAATGGTCTGGTTCGCCGCCCACGCTTCGCGGTAGTTCGAGAAGTGCGAGCCCTTGATCGTCTTGAGCTTCATCCAGAGGTGTCGATTGTCGTACTCGATCATGTAGCCACTCGTCGCCGCGCAGGTCACGATTGTGCCGCCGCGCTTGGCCACGAACACGCTCGCCCCCATCGTCGTTCGACCAGGGTGCTCGAAGACAATGTCGGGATCGTCGCCCACGAGGGCGCGGATGTCCTTGCCGAGCCGTCGCCATTCGCTCTCGTCCTGGGTGTGGCCGTCCTTCCAGAACCGGTAATCCTTCTCCGCGCGGTTGATGACGTGGCGACATCCGAGTTCGTGCAGGGTCTCGACCTTGTCCTGGCTCGACACCACGCCAATTGGCGTGGCGCCCGAGTTGAGTACGTGCTGGACGGCGAACGATCCAATGCCGCCCGAGGCGCCCCAGATGAGCACCTTGTCACCCTGGGTGACCGGCGCACCGTTGCGCGAGACGAGCATGCGGTAGGCCGTCGAGTTGCACAGAGCGTTGACGGCGGCCTCCTCCCAGGTGAGGTGGGCGGGCTTGGGCATCAACTGGTTCGCCTTGGCCACGCAGATGTCGGCCAGTCCGCCGAAATTGGTTTCGAACCCCCAGATCCGCTGGTTGCCCGCCATCATCGAGTCCTCGTGGCTGCTCGGGTCCTGGTCGTCAACGTAGTTGCAGTGGACGGTGACCTCGTCGCCCACGCTCCAGTTGCGCACCTCGGAACCGGCGCGCAGCACGACGCCCGCGGCGTCGGAGCCGATCACGTGATAGTCGAGCGCGTGGCGCCGACCCCAGAATGACTCCTTCGCCAACCGATCGAGGAAGCCGAAGGTCGACAACGGCTCGAAGATGCTCGTCCACACGCTGTTGAAGTTGATCGACGAGGCCATCACCGCGATGAAGACTTCGTCGGGCGCGAGTTCGGGGAGTGCCACCTCGTCGACGTGCAGGCTTCGTCGAGGGTCCTTGTCCTCGCTCGCGAGGCCGGCGAACATCTCCTGCTCGTCGCGGCGCACGAAGACCGCTCGCGTGGTCGCCGGCAGCGCGGTCGACGCGAGCGTCGCCCCCGAGGCACCGGCCAGTACCGCTTCGAGAATCTCACTCATCTGGGCGAGGTTACAACCCACGTCGCTGGACGTGATTCGGTCGGTTCCGGCGAAGTGCGTCGGTGATTCCAAGGCTCTTTCGTGACGGAACGTCTATCGTGGCAACTGGTTGGCGTATTCCACGAAGGAGCCGAGATGTCACGCAGCGTTATTGTCGCCGGCAGTCGCACGGCTATTGGCAAGCTCTCGGGGGCCTTTGCGACACTCAGCGCGCAGGAACTGGGCGGCGCGGCGATCAAGGCGGTCCTCGAACGCGCCGGCGTCGACCCCGCCACCGTCGACGTGGTCTTGATGGGCCAGGTCGTCCAAGCGGGCCAGGGCCAGATCACCGCTCGACAGGCCGCGGTCAAGGGCGGCATTCCGATGACCGTGAACGCGACGACGATCAACAAGGTCTGCCTCTCGGGCTTGCAGACGATCTACCTGGCCGACCTCATGATTCGCGCGGGCGAGGCCGACGTCATCATCGCCGGCGGAATGGAGTCGATGACCAACGCCCCGTACCTGCTACCCGGCGCGCGCGCCGGCTACCGGATCGGCGACCAGACCGTCGTCGACTCGATGATGTTCGACGGGCTGACCTGCGCCTTCGACCGCTGCGCGATGGGTCTCGCGACCGAGCGCTACAACGCCGGGCGCATCACGCGGGCCCGGCAGGACGAGTTCGCCGCGCGCAGCCACCAGCTGGCCGGCGCGGCGATCGCCTCGGGGAAGTTTGCCGAAGAAATCACCCCGGTGGCGGTGCCCCAGCGCAAGGGAGACCCGCTGATGATTGACGTCGACGAGGGCGTGCGCGCCGAGACGACCTCCGAGTCACTCGGACGGCTCCGCGGCGCCTTCGAAAAGGACGGGACGATTACCGCGGGCAACGCCTCGCAGATCTCCGACGGTGGGGCGGCCGTCCTCGTGATGTCGCTCGCGCGGGCCGAACAGTTGGGACTGTCACCGATCGGCGAGCTCATCGGGTACGGCCAGGTCGCCGGTCCCGACGCCTCGCTCCTCACCCAACCCGCGCGCGCCATTGCCCTGGCGGCGAAGAAGGCCGGCCTCGACGTGAAGGGCCTCGACCTGTTCGAGATCAACGAGGCCTTCGCCGCGGTCGGTCTCGCCTCGGCCGACGAACTCGGCATCGACGAGGAGAAGATCAACGTCAACGGTGGCGCGATCGCCCTCGGCCACCCCATCGGGATGTCGGGTACGCGCATCGCGCTCAGCGCGCTGCTCGAGCTGCGCCGGCGCGGTGGCGGGGTCGCGGCGGTGGCGCTCTGTGGTGGTGGCGGGCAGGGCGACGCCGCCATCCTGCGGTCCCTCTAGTTCGGCACGTAGCTCGCGACAACGTCGTAGCGCTGGAGTCCGATCGTTCGGTCGTCGGGCAGTTCGAGCACGAAGGCGCCCCCCAAGGGGTAACGGTCACCGCGCAGAATCTTGGGCAGCTTCGTCGCGAGGCGCAGCATGAACTCGTGCACGGTGGGACTGTGCGCGACGACCAACAGCGACGTCGTCACCGGATCGACCGCCGCGAGTTCGACAAGGAGGTCCTCGGCGGTGACGTCACGGCGTCCGTTGTAGATACCGTCACTGAATTCAACTCGTCCGGCGAAAGCGGTCCCCTCGAAGGCGCGGGTGAAGGTCTCGCGGGTCCGCGCGGCGGCGCTGACGAGGGCGGTCGTTGGACCGAACCGACCGAGTTCGTCGGGGTCCCTCGCCCACCGACGCAGTCGCGCGCACTCGTCGTGGCCGCGCGCGGCCAGCACCCGCTCGACGTCGGGCGCGCCGGGCGCGCCGGGCACCGCTTTGGCGTGGCGAACGACGGTCAAATAGCGCACGACCCGATTCTGGTCGATGCCGACGTCGTGAGGCGACCGCCCGGTTGGTTAGCGTTGTGGGATGCACGCCTCGATCACCTACTGGCAGGCCATCATCATGGGCCTTACCCAGGGAGCCACCGAACTCTTTCCGATTTCGAGTCTCGGACACTCGGTGCTGCTGCCGGCCCTGTTTGGCTGGCACAACCTCGTGAACTCCCAGAACCGCTCCGAGTCCTTCTTCCTCGCCTTCATCGTGGGACTCCACGTGGGCACCGCCGTTGGCCTCATCATGTACTACTGGCGAACCTGGGCCGCCCTCTTTCGCGGGATGTGGCTCCAACTCACGCGCGTCGGAGAACGGGGGATGGCGTCACTCTGGCACCTGGGCGACCCCGAGATGGACCCGAACTATCGACTGCTCGTCGTCCTCGCCGTGGCCACCGTGCCCGTCGGGATCGTCGGGCTGGCGCTCGAGCACAAGTTGCGAGTGCTCTTCGCCAATCCCCTCGCCGCCGCGATCTTTCTGAGCATCAACGGGGTCATCCTGCTCGTCGGTGAGTACCTGCGTCGCTCGCGGGGCCGCCACGTTGCCTACGGCCACCTCGAGACGATGACCCTCGGGACCGCGCTCGCGATTGGCTCGTCCCAGATCCTGGCACTCTTCGCGGGCATCTCGCGCAGTGGTTCCACCATGGTCGCGGGTCTGATGACGGGACTCGACCACGAGGAGTCGGCCAACTTCGCGTTCCTCCTCGCGACACCCGTTATCTTGCTCGCCGGCCTCTACAAGTTGCCCGACCTGCTGGGTCCCCTCGGCAACGGCGTGCGCCTCCAAACGGTCGTCGGTGCACTTTGTGCGATGGTGACCGCCCTCGTGTCGGTGCGGTTCCTCACGAAGTGGTTCACCACCAAGACACTGATTCCCTTCGGGATCTACAGCTTGGTGGCGGGCCTCGCCTGCGTCGTGCGCTTCGCCTAATCGCTAAGAATTCGCCGGCCGTCAATCGCTCGACCGAGGGTGAGATCGTCGGCGAACTCGAGGTCACCACCGACCGGTAGTCCGCTCGCCGGTTGGGAGACCACCAGGCCGGGGACCTGCAGTAGTCGACTGAGGTACATCGCGGTCGCGTCACCCTCGACGTTCGAGTTGAAACAGAGGATGACTTCCTTCACCGGACCGTGGAGGCGCTGGACCAACTCCTGGATCCGCAGGCGGTCCGGTGTCACGCCCTCGAGCGGATTGAGCACCCCGTGCAACACGTGATAGGTGCCGTGAAAGGCACCCGACCGCTCGACCGCCACGACGTCCGGCGGGTTTTCGACCACGCAGATCACCGTCTGGTCCCGCCGATCGTCGAAGCAGATCGGGCAGAGCCCCCCGCTCTCGGCAATGTTGCAACAACGCTCGCAGAACGACAGTTTCGTCTTCATCTCGTCGAGGGACTGCGCCAGTCGCGCGACGTCCTCGTTCGGCTGGCGCATCAGCCAGAAGGCAATGCGCTGGGCCGATTTCGGTCCGACCCCGGGGAACCGACCCAATTCGTCAACCACCGCTTGCAGGGCCGGCGGATAGGTCACGGGATCTCCTTGGCGCCGGGAAAGGCCTCCGTGATGAGGTGTCCCGCCGCCGATTGGACGACAATCGAGGACTCGTCGGGTGAGTAGGTCTCCTCCGGGGGCACCGACGCGCGTCGCGAGGTCGCCGGCGCCGGCGCCGGCCCGTCGCTCGAGAGCGCCAGGTCGACCGTCCAGACGATCTGCAACGGACCCTTGAATTCGTGCTCCATCGCGCTGCGCAGACCTTGCGCGATCAGTGCAGTGTTCTGGCGCATCTCCTCGCTCGGTAGCGCGATCGTCAGTCGCTGCCCGTCGAGGGCACGGACGCTCGCAGCCTTCAAGAGGAGCTGGGCGGCCCGCGACGTGCGCGGCACGACGTGCTGGACGAACCGCTCACGGACGTCCTCGAAGTCGAGCCCGGCACCACGCTCGGTCGTGAGCGCCGGGGTGACGGGCCGCGCCTCGACGTCGGGCGGCCCATCGGGGGTCACCTCGGTCGCTGGTTCGAGCGCCCCCTTCATCGTCGTGGGCGCGGGCGTCGACGTCGTCGAACCAATCGGTCGCAGGACGGCCGGTGTCGGGGCGCTCACGAGTGGTGGCGACCGCAGCCCGTCGCGCTCGAGACGGGTCATCCGCTCGTCGAGCGCCTCGAGGGTGGCGTCGAGCTCGGGTCTCACGAGCCGGACCAGTGCGACCTCGAGCATCACAATCTTCTCGGGCGCGCTCTTCATCTCTCGCATTGCGCGCCCAACGGTCTCGAGAATCCGTACTGTGCGGGGAAGGCCCAGCTCCGAGCCCCACGCCACCAGTCGATCGCGATCGGCGTCGACGGCGTCGGCGACCTCGGGGGCGACTTGGAGCAGGAAGACCTGGCGGACCTCGGCGGCGAAACTCTCGGCGAGCTGCTCGGGGTCCCAGCCCTCGCGGGACAGTACGGCGAGTGACTTCAGCGCTTTTGCCGCGTCGGCCTGCACGAGCGCCTGAAAGAGGCCGTCGAACTCGGGCTGCGCTTCGGCGATCGAACCGGTCGCGATGAGCTGGTCGAGGGCGCTCAGGGCGTCGCGGGCGGAGCCTCGCCCGAGGCGCACCGCCGCGTCGATGGTGGCCTCGTCGACAGTGAGTCCGGCCGCCCCCTGCACGTCGTGCAGTAGTGAGCTGAGCGTCTCGCCGCCGATAAGGCGAAACTCCAAGTGCTGCGTGCGGCTGCGGATCGTCGGGGGCACCTTATGGGGGTCGGTGGTCGCCAGCACGAAGATGACGTGCGCGGGCGGCTCCTCGAGGGTCTTCAGCAGAGCGGCCGACGCGGCCTTGGAGAGTTGGTGGACCTCGTCGAAGATATAGACCTTCCAACTCCCGGGCGTCCCGTGCCACGCCCCAGCCGTAATCTCACGGATATCGTCGACGCCATTGTTGGAGGCCGCGTCGAGTTCGATGACGTCAAGCGACGAACCCTTGGTGATCGCCACGCAGCTCGCGCACGTGTTGCAGGCGTCGCCCTCCACGGCATTCTCGCAGTTGAGGGCCTTGGCGAGGATGCGCGCCGCGGTCGTCTTGCCGGTGCCGCGAGGGCCTGAGAAGAGGTAGGCGTGACTGACCCGGTCGTTCTTTACCGCCCCCTGCAGGGCCCGCACCACGTGGTCCTGGCCCCGTAGTTCGGCGAAGCGCCCCGGACGGAACCGACGGTAGAGCGACGTCACGCCGTCGATCGAGGTCGGGGTGGTGTCGGCCATGCACCGATGCTAACGGGGGGGTGCGAGAGGCCGAGGTCCACAGCGATGGCCAGGCGATCCGTGGCACCCGGCACGATTCGCTGAGAGCTGCTGGCTTCCACCCCTGACTCGGTTCACGAACGGCCGTCGCACGGGACCCGACCACCGCTATGAACCTCGGCGATGCCAAGGCTACCGGACCGACTCCTGGGGCGTCTCGGGTAGCCTTGCGAACCGGCACTCATTTGATGGTGAATGCTTCATTCGGGAGGAGTGCGAGAGCGGCCGAATCGGCACGATTGGAAATCGTGTGAAGGGCAACCTTCCGTGGGTTCAAATCCCACCTCCTCCGCCAGCGGCCAGGTTCTTAACGCTGACCACAGCTCATTACGAATGTAGTGCGATGTGGATAGCGCCCTAGTCACTGTCATGCGCCAAGGTGGTACTGAGTGTGTGCGAACATCACCGCACGTTTCGCTGCGTCGCCATCGGACCGTCGATAACGCTAGGACTGGCAATCACCCCGTTCTAGGACATCGTGGCGGGCTCGGATGCCGGTTCCTCGACGACCGCCACGGCGTCGCCGCGACCTTTCTGCCCGCTGGAGAAGGTTGGATCCTTTCGGGGTACCACTGCTCGACGGGTGTCTGCTTGGCGGTGAAGAGGACCATGGACGGACGGACGTGGACGTCGCTCCCTCTCCCTTCGAGTCTTCGTACGGTGGCCACTTCATCAAGGGCGAGCTACTTCCTCTCATTCAGCAGAACATCTACTTCGCCGACGCGAACGACGATTGGATCTACGGATCGGTATCACCCGTTGAATCAGTTGGACACAAATCTCACCTTCGACGCTGAAATCTGGTCGACGCACGATGGTGGTGCCAGGTGGTCCGTACTCGGCACGAAGTCGCTGGGAATGAAGTTCGATGTCCTCTCCGTGTCGGCGAGCCGGGGATCGATCTACGCGATCAGTTGGTTGAAAGATCAGACCTTCGGACTCTGGCGGTCTTCGGTCACGAACGACTCGTGGCAACGGGTAAGCACTCCCACTCTCACTTCAGCGGCCGGAGGATCGAAGTTGGAGGGCGCGTTGACCTGACTGAGACCCTGGACGGCCGAGGGCGCCGTTCGAAGAGCGATGGTCGGCACTCGCTTGGCCCCACCAATCAACATGTCGGGCAGCGCAGCGTCATCGGTCCACCATTCTTCGTAGGGGCAATGGTCGTGATCCGCCACAGTTCACCCCGACGCGGCATTTGACGAGCGCAACGACGTCGAACCGCGCAACCAAAGTTGGCACTAGTCAACCGAGAGGATGACGGGTACTGTGAAGCACTGCGAGAGGTTGGGCCAGCAAGGGGGGCGATGAGCCGAGTTCGAGTTCTAGTTGGCACCCGTAAGGGTGCGTTCATTCTTGAAGCGGACGGTCGCCGTGACAAGTGGGAAGTTCGCGGACCGTTCTTTGGTGGGTGGGAGATGTACCACGTCAAGGGATCGCCGGTCGATCCGAATCGCATCTACGCGTCGCAGTCGACCAGTTGGTTCGGTCAGCTAATCCAGCGATCGGACGACGGAGGCCAGACGTGGCGTCCCGTGGGCAACGAATTCAAGTACGACGGCGTGACCGGCACGCACCAGTGGTACGACGGCACGCCCCACCCCTGGGAGTTCGCGCGCGTATGGCACCTCGAGCCGTCGCGCACCGACCCCGACGTCGTGCTCGCCGGGGTCGAAGACGCTGCGTTGTTCCAGTCAAGTGACGGCGGACTCAGTTGGAATGAGTTGTCGGGGCTGCGCACCCACACGACCGGGGCGGCCTGGCAGCCGGGGGCCGGGGGCATGTGCCTGCACACGATCATCGTCAGTCCGAGCGATCCCAATCGCATCTTCGTCGCCATCTCGGCGGCCGGCGTCTTCGGCAGTGACGACGCCGGAGTGACGTGGCGTCCGCTCAACAAGGGCCTCAATTCGGGCGAGATCCCCGACCCCCACGCCTTCGAGGGGCACTGCGTCCATCGCATCGCGCTGCACCCGTCCAAGCCCGACGTCCTCTTCATGCAAAAGCACTGGGACGTGATGCGCAGCAACGACGCCGGCGAGTCGTGGTTCGAGATCAGCGGTAACCTGCCGTCGGACTTCGGTTTCGCCATCGACGTGCACGCCCACGAGCCAGAGACGGTTTACGTCGTCCCCATCACCAGTGACTCCGAGCACTTTCCTCCCGAGGGCAAACTCCGCGTCTACCGCAGCCGCAGTGGCGGCAACGAATGGGAGCCGCTGGTGCACGGACTGCCGCAGGGTGACTGTTACGTCGACGTCCTGCGTGACGCGATGGCCGTCGACGCGCTCGACGAGTGCGGCATCTACTTCGGAACGACCGGAGGCCAGGTCTACGTCTCGCCCGACGCCGGTGACCACTGGCAGGCGATCGTGCGCGACCTGCCCGCGGTCCTCTCAGTCGAGGTTCAGACGATTCCATGATCCGCGTCGTGCTCCCGGCACACTTGAAGGTGCTGGCCAACGTCGCGCGCGAGGTCCAACTGGAACTGACGGGTACCGCGACGCCGGAGGCCGTGATTGACGCACTCGAGGCCGCGTATCCAGCGCTGCGCGGCACTATCCGTGATCCGGCGACGAAGCGTCGTCGTCCCTTCGTGCGGTTCTACGCGTGCGACCTCGATCTGTCACACGAGCCGATCGATCTACCACTGCCCGAGGCCGTGGCGAGCGGTGTCGAGCCGTTCATCGTGATCGGCGCGATGGCCGGGGGGCGAGCCGCATGCGGAAGGCCACTGGCGGCGTACGCGGCGTACGCAAGCTTGTCGGCGCACCTCGTCCCCACGGAGCGACGACGCGTTCGTTTGCGACGGGCGACGCGCTGACGCGACTCGTTCGCACGGAATCGCCACGTCAGTGAACCTCAACCGAGCGTCACCGGGCGGCCCTTCACCGGTGTCGCTAGGAGCCCCTTGGTCCGCCGGCCAAAATAGTGCACCGTCTCACGGCGTCGCCCGATCCCGGTCAACCCGAGAAGGGGGACCGGTCCGACCGTCCGGCCCCGCTTCGCGAGCCGTTCCTCAGTTCCTTCAGAGTGGACACTAGGACAAAATGGTCGACTCGGCGAGCCGAATTGGGCACAGCGGCCCCCACGTGACCGTCGACCGGGTCGCGCCTATCCGAGCGGTCCAATGGCCGCTCGAGCACCCGGTGCCACAGGCGGGTCAACGTGGCTGCGGAGGGGCCGAAGCATTCCGCGGCTGGCCCGACACCACGTCAGCGGCGGTCGGACGCTCCCCTCGCTTCATCGAGCCAGGCGGCGGCGTGGCGAGCGGCCCACTCCTCTCGAATCGTGCCATCGAACATTGAACGCAGGGAAGGTGGGTGGGTGAGTGCGAACGCGACGTGTCCGACAATGACCACAACCAACGTTGTCGCGAGTACGTCGTGGACGAAGGTCGCGCCGGTGCGAAGAGTGAGCGCGAAGTCGTACCACTGCATGATGAGCCCGGTGGCCAACATCACCACGATGCTCCCCGCGACGAAGAGTGCGTTGAGTTTCTGACCGGGGTTGAACTTATCGGTGACGGGCTGGGCTCGACGCCCGAAGGAATACAGCCAACGGACCTCGTTGGCCGACCAGAGGTTGCAGCGACGCAGGTCGCGGCGAAGGTTCGACCCCCAGGGTCCCAGCACCGAAAGGACGAAGGGCACCGGCAGGGCCACGCCGGCCCACAGGTGGACGTGCGCGACGAGCGAACGACGTCCGACGAAGCTCTCGACTCGAGGGAAGTACAACGGAAGGGCGGTGGCGATGAGGACGAAGAACAGCACCGCGGTGCTCCAGTGCATCAGTCGCTCCCCGACGTCAAAGCGCACGACGCGACGCACGACGACGTCGCGCGGCTCGACCTGCGACGCGCGGCGAGGGCTAGACAAGCGACCGCTCGATTCGCTGCAGCGAACCGTTGATCCACGCGTCGGCGGGGAAACCGTCGTGCTCCCAGTAGCCGAGCGGGGCCGACTCGACCACCCTGATCTCCTTCAGCCACTTGATCGATTTGTACCCGTACATCGGAGCCACGTACAGCCGCACCGGTCCGCCGTGCTCGCGAGTGATCGGGGCACCGAGCATGCGGTGCGCGACCACGACGTCCGACCGGCGGGCCTGGGCCATCGTCAGGCTCTCGGTGTCGAGTCCGTCGTAGGAGGTGAACGCGAGCATTTGCGCGCGCGGGTGCGCCCCGGCCGCGTCGAGGACGTCGGCGAGTCGGACACCCATCCAGTGGACCTTCGGCACACGCCAGCCCGTGACGCACTGAAAGTCCCGAACCAACTCCGTCTGGGGCATCGACATCAGATCGTTGAGGGACAACTCGAGCGGCCGCTCGACGAGACCGGTGACCTTCAGTCGGTAGACGCTCGGTTCAATGGCGGGGTACGAACTCGTGATGGAGTAAATCCGAAAACGGTCGCCCCCGGGCACGAGTCCACCGAATCCCGAACCCACGACGTCGCCAACCACGTGCTGGACCTTGGCGCCGAAGGCCACGCCCGCGGCCGCGCTGGCGACCATGGCGAGTAGGACCCGACGCCCGACATGAATCGGTCGTTCGGGCCCCGCGCCAGATTCGCTCGTCACGCCACCATGCTACGAGTGGCGTCCTCGCCGTACCGTCGGCACTCAGGCGCCGTAGACGTCGATCTGGGTCGCCTTCACCGACGCCCAGACCGGCGCACCCTCCCCCAGGCCCAGGTCGCTGACCGCTTCGGAGGTGACTTCGGCGGCGATGGGCACCGGTGCGCCGAGCAGCACGCGCGCCCGAGTACCGAGCCGGTGGATCTCATCGACCCGCGTTGACCACGTGTTACGCGGGCTGCCGCCCGGCGGCGACGAGTACAGGGCCACGTCGCGCGGCGCGATGACGGCGAACACGTCACCGTTCGCGTCGACCGACGTCTGCAGCGTCGTGCCGTTCGCCAGAACGAGGTGCGTACCGCGAGCGCGACCCCGCAGCAAGTTGAGACCCATGAGCTCGGCGACGTACGCCGTGCGCGGCCGCGCCGTCACCTCGGCCAAGGTCCCGGACTGCACGACGTGTCCGTCCTCGACAATGAGCAATCGATCGGCCAACGCGGCGGCGTCCAATGGGTCGTGGGTCACCACGACGCAAGGACCGGCGAACCCCTCGAGATGACGGCCCAGCTGATGGCGCACCGACGCCCGCGCGCCCGCGTCGAGTGCGGCCATCGGCTCGTCGAGCAAGAGCAGCCGGGGACCGGTCGCCAGGGCTCGTGCGAGCGCGACGCGTTGGGCTTGGCCGCCCGAAAGTCGATCGGGACGTAGGTGCGCCGTACCGGCGAGTCCCATCGTGTCGAGCCATTCGAGCGCCCGGTGATGCGCGTCGGCCTTCGAAACGCCACGACTGCGGGGACCGAAGGCCACGTTCTCCTCGGTCGTCAGGTGCGCGAACAGGCAGTAGTCCTGGAAGACCACGCCGCACTGGCGATGCTCGGGCGCCACGAAGATCCGCGCCGATGGATCGTCCAGCACCACGCCATCCAACGTCACGTGACCGGCGCGGAGGGAGTGCAGTCCGGCGAGGGCTCGAACGAGCGTCGTCTTGCCACCGCCGTTCGGTCCGAGCACCGCGACCACCTCGCCGTCGTCCACGCGCAGCGCAACGTTGAGCTCGAACGGGCCGAGCGTGACGCTGACTTCGGCGTCGAGGCTCATGACCGTATTGCTCCGAGCCACCAGCCGCGCAACGAGACGAGGATGACGAGTGAGACCGCGAGCAGGGCGAGCGACAACGCAATCGCCACCTGCTCGTTGCCCTCGAGGGCGACGTAGACCGCGAGCGGCAGTGTCTGCGTCCGACCCTGAATGTTGCCAGCGAACGTGACGGTCGCGCCGAACTCACCGAGCGCCCGCGCCCACGTGAGAGCACTGCCCGCGACCAGCGAGGGGGCGATCGTGGGCAGCGTCACGCGGCGAAAGACCTTCCACCGTCCGGCCCCCAACGTCGCGGCGGCCTCTTCGAAACGAGGATCGACCGTGCGCAGCGCGGCCTCCACGGTGATGATGAGGAAGGGCATCGCCACGAACGTCTCGGCCATCACGGCGCCCGCGGTGCTGAAGGTCAGCTGGACGCCGAAGACGTCGAAGAGCGGTCGTCCGAGAATTCCATTTCGACCAAAGGCGAGGAGCAGCGCCACGCCGCCCACGACCGGCGGAAGGACCATGGGCAACGTGGCGAGCGCCCTCACCAAGCTGCGCCCGGGAAAATCGAATCGGGCGAGCACCCAGGCGAGGGGCACGCCGAAGGCGAGCGAGATCACGACGGTCCACAGCGAGCAGACGAGGGACAGTCCCAACGCTGCGGTGGCCACCGGCGACGTGAGGTCACCCCAGAGACTCGACCACGAGACCTTGGCGAGCAGACCGACGAGCGGAACGGCGAGGAACGCGACGGTCGCGGTGGCTATCGCCACGACGGCGAGCGGGGGACGCCGTTGGATGGACACCGTGACGAGCCGGGACTAGTGGGCCGCGAGGAAGTTCGCGGCCCGCAGCGCCCGCTGGCCGACCGGTCCGAGCACGTAGGCAATCCACGCCCAAGCGAGCGCGCGACGCGTCGTTGTCTTCACCAGGCCGATCGGGTAACTGGTGATGACGTTCTCCGAGGTCGGAATCGCGACGGTCGATCCCTTAGCGCCGACGGTGCGAGCGTCGCTCACGTAGACGATCGCCGCGTCGGCGTCACCGGTCGTGACCTGAGCCAGCGTGGACTTCACGTCCTGACCCAGGGTGATCTTGGAGGTGGGGAGCACGACGTGGCTACCCGCAAGGGCCTTTCGGGCCGCCGCCCCGCAGGGTGCCGACGGTACACAGATTGCCACCACTCGCACCTTCACGAGGTCCGCGAGCGAGTGGATGTGCAGCGGATTCCCGGGCTTGACCACGATCGCCAAAGTGTTGCGCGCGAAGATCGAGACGCCTCCGGCGATGTCGCCGGCCCTTTGAACGTGGCCCATCTCCTTGGTCGAGGCCGAAGCGAACACGTCGGCCGGGGCGCCCTGTTCGATCTGCGTGGCGAGGGTGCTCGAGGAAGCGAAGTTGAACGCCACGGTGGCACCCGGATGAGCGAGCGCAAAACTCCGCCCCAACTGCGTGAAGACGCTAGTGAGCGACGAGGCCGCCGATACCGTGATGGTGCCACTCAGTGACGCGGCGTCGGCGGCGATCGGCGTGGCGACCCCCGTCGCCAACGCGAGTATGAGCACGAGGGGGCTAACGAGCCTCCGGTTGGACGAGGCGCGCGACCCACGGGGCGACGTCCGAACTCTCACGAGACCGCCACCTCAACCATCACGTCCGTCGATTTCACGATCGCCGTGGCGAGGTCGCCCACGGCCAGACGGAGGGCGTCAGCGGCTTCACGGGTGAGCAACGAGACCACCCGGAACCGACCGGCCCGAATCTCAATGATGGCGGTGAGAGTATCGCGCTCGACGCTCGTGACGACGCCGGTGAATCGATTGCGCGCCGATTGGGAGAGGAACTCCTCGGGAGCGTAGGCCGCTTGCTCGTCGTGGATGAATCGGGCGAGCGAGGCCCCGTCGACCATGCGGTGACCACCCTCGGATCGAACTGTCTCAAGACGACCAAGGTCGCACCATCGCCGCACCGTGTCGGCACTGACACCAAGCAGCTCCGCGAGCTGTCCCGGACGATACTGAGCCATCCGCCCACCCTAGTCAGAAACCTCGCTAATCACAAGATTCTAATTAAAAAAGTACCTTTTTGTTATAGTTTCCTCCGATATCATCGCAGCAAAGCCCGTCAACGCCCCTGCGGGGCCGCGCGATTGCCGCTCTCAGTACTCGTACGTTGTCGCGCTCGACGGGCGTCGCCGATTCCTCGGCGGCCATCACGAGCCATGGGACCCGCCTAACGTCGGCGAGTGATGGTGTCCACTCCACTCGAACGGTCCTTTCACCGAGCGACGTACGTGCTCACGCGCAAATTGCATGATCCTCGTCGCGGCCCGGTTCGACGACCCGGACGCACCTCGGGAGCGATCGAGGGCGCCGGACAGTGACGGGCGACTCACCGAGAACTGGCCCGTCGGGCGGTCCCGTCGAGCTCACGCACATCAACGAACACGGTGAAGCACGTCTCGTCGATATCACGGGCAAATCGCCAACGCATCGCCGAGCCCGTGCCCGGTGTGAGGTGGTCCTCGCGCGCGAGGCCCTCGACGTCCTGGCCGACCACGAGGAGGCCGATCGCATCTTTGGCGAGGCCCGCGCCGTTGGGATCTTGGCGGCCAAGCGCACGTGGCGGCTCATTCCTCTCTGCCATCCAATACTGGTCGGCGACGTCTCACTCGACTTTCGAATTGTCGACGGCTTCGTGGAAGTTGAAGCGGTGGCCGAAGCCTTCGAGCGCACCGGCGTCGAGATGGAGGCGTTGACCGCGTGTGCGGGGGCCGCGTTGTCCATCGTGGGCGCACTGCGCAAGTTCGAACCCAACGCGATGATCGGCGCCCTGACCCTCTGGGAGAAGACCGGTGGGCGATCGGGCCTCTGGCAACGATCGGCCGACGGCGCGCCGCCTCGAAACATCTGACGTCACCCGTTGGTCATCGGTGGCCCGTCTCCCGCCGATGTCATTTCCCACGGCCAACCGGTATCGTGACCATCATGTTCGAGAAGTCTGACGACGTGTTGTGGGCCGGTGTCGGTGAGGCGTCGCTTCCCGTGGCCGAGGCAATGGCGTGGGCGTCGGATCGGGGCTGCGGGGCGGTCGTGACCTTCTGCGGTACGGTGCGAGATTTCTCCGACGGGCGACCCGACGTCTCGTCCCTCGAGTATGAGGCGTACTCCACGGTCGCCCAACAGATGCTGCGCGAGGTGGGCGAAAAGGCCTGCGCCCGCTGGGCCGACGTCCGACGGGTGGTCCTGCTCCATCGGACCGGAACGCTCGCCGTGGGCGACGTCGCGGTCGTGGTGGTGGTGTCCTCAGCGCACCGGGACGGGGCGTTTGAGGCGGCCCAGTTCTGTATTGACACCCTGAAGCAGACGGTGCCGATCTGGAAGCGCGAGACCTGGGCCCACGGACGCGAATGGTCGTTGGCGTCGGAGTCATTGGCGTCGGCGTCGAGAGCGACGCCAGATTCGCGGGCCGCGACCGGGGACCGGCGGACGGAGCCGTGAGCGCGCTGGTCTCCGTCGATGAGGTCGTGCACCTGACACTCAGTGGCACGACGCGACTTCGTGCGCGCGACACGCCCCTCGACGACGCGCTCGGCTGCGTCCTCGCTGAAGCGGTCGTGGCGAACGAAGAGGTGCCCCCCTTCGCCAACTCCTCGATGGACGGATTCGCGTTGCGCTCGAGCGACACGGTGCGGGCCCCGGTGGCCTTGACGATCATCGGGACGGCACTGGCCGGCCGGCCCTCGTCAGCCGTGGTGGGACCGGGCGAAGCGATCCGGATTATGACGGGCGCCGTGCTGCCGGGCGGTGCCGACGCGGTCTGCATGGTCGAGCGCACGCACCTCGAAGGCGCGAACCAAGTCGTCGTCGAGACGCCCATTGACGTGAACCAGTTCGTCCGCGCCGCCGGTGGCGACCTTCGTAAAGGGACGTTGGTCTTTCGTGAAAGCACGGTGCTCGGTCCGGCCCACCTCGGAGTCCTGGCGAGCCTCGGACGCCCGTCGGTGAGCGTCCATCCCCGACCCCGGGTTGGCGTCATGTCCACCGGCGACGAGCTGGCCGATGGCCCGTCAACCCTCGCGCCGGGCGCGATTCGCGACTCCAATCGCCCGACCCTGCTCGGGCTGGTGCGAAGCGCCGGCTTCGTCGCCGTCGACCTCGGCATCGTGCCCGACGACCGCGACGCGCTGATCGCGGCACTGCACGTTGGCGGTGCGACGTGCGACGCGGTGCTGACGTCGGGTGGAGTGAGTGTCGGCGACGCCGACCTCGTGAAAGAGGTGCTCGCCGAGTTGTGCGGTGACACCATGCGATGGTTGAACATTGCCGTGAAACCGGCCAAGCCCTTCGCCTTCGGCCAACTCGCCGCGACCAACACCCCCGTCTTCGGGCTTCCGGGAAATCCCGTCTCCTCCCTCGTCTCCTTCGAACTGTTCGCCAGACCGGCCCTTCGCCAGATGGCCGGACACGCGGCACTCTTTCGGCCCGTCGTTCGGGCCGTCGCCGACGAGGCGTTCGTGCGCGAGACCGACGAGAAGCTGCACGTCATCAGCGTCGTGGCGCGCATCGACGACGACGGGCGAGTCCACGTCAGCTCCGCCGGAGCCCAGGCGTCACACGTGCTGAGTTCGATGGCCCGCGCTAACGCCCTGGCGCTCGTGCCCGACGGTGGCGGCGTGGCCGCCGGCGCCAACGTCGAGACACTCCTGCTCGACGCCGACTCCCTCGGTGGGCTGAGCCTCCTTCTGGGACGGGCGATCGAGGTGAAGGCGTGAGCGGCGCCGACCTCGACCCGACGACCCCCGTCGTGATCCGACGAGGGCCGTCGCCAGTGATGCCGCTCACGGGTCCGCTGATCGACGGCTTCGGCCGGATACACACCGACCTGCGCGTCTCAGTCACCGATCGATGCAATCTGCGCTGCGTGTACTGCATGCCCGAAGAGGGAATGGTCTTCAGTGCGCGAGAGGACGTCTTAACGTTCGGTGAGTTGTTGCGGGTCGCGCGCGTCGCGCACGGGCTCGGCGTACGGACCGTGCGCCTGACGGGCGGCGAGCCGCTCGTGCGACGTGGCATCGTCGATTTCGTGAAGGACCTAGCGCACCTCGGTTTTGACGACATTGCGATGACCACCAACGCCATGGACCTCGCGCGTCTGGCCGGACCGCTCGCCAAGGCGGGCCTCACGCGCGTAAACGTCAGCTGCGACTCCCTGAAGGAGGACCGTTTCGCCGCCATCCGGCGGCGCGGCGATCTCGCCACGGTCCTCGCCGCGATGGACGCCGCGGACCAAGAGGGACTTGGTCCGGTCAAGGTCAACGTCGTGGTGTTGGCGGGAGTCAACGACGACGAGGTGCTGGATTTTGCCGCGTTCGCCCGTCAGAGTGGCCGGGTCGTGCGATTCATTGAGTTCATGCCCCTCGATGGTGACCACAGTTGGACTCCGTCGCGCGTCGTCGCCTCCGCAGCGATCCTGGAGCGCATCGACCGGGTGTGGCCCCTCGAACGGGTGACGAGCGCTCACGAGATTGCGCCGGCCGTCCGCTACCGTTTCCGCGACGGTGGTGGCGAGATTGGGGTCATCGCCACGGTGACGCAGCCGTTCTGTGGCACGTGCGACCGCCTCCGTCTCACGGCCGACGGTCACATTCGCAACTGCCTCTTCGCCGAAGACGAGACCCCGCTACGCGATCTGATGCGGGCCGGGTGCGACGACCCGGCCATTGAACGAGCGATACGACGCGCCGTGTGGGAGAAGAAGGCCGGGCGCGGGAGCGACGATCTGACGTTGTTGCGACCTCGACGATCCATGTCGATGATCGGGGGCTGACGTGGCGACTCTCTTGTTCTTCGGACCGCTGGTCGACATCACGGGCTGTCGACGCGACGACATGACCGGACGGACCCTCGACGACTTTGTCGAGCAGGCGCGGCAACGCTATGGCGACTCCTTTTCGCTCGCCCTGTCGTCGTGCGCGATTTGGGTCAACGGTGAGGCGATATCGCGCGACGCCCCCGTGCCCGAACAGGCCGAAATCGCGTTCCTGCCACCCGTCTCGGGTGGTTGACGGCTCAGCGGGCCGTTGGTTCACCACTCGGACTTCGATGAGGCTGTGCGCCAATTAACAGTTCGAGGGCGTGAGGAATCACGTCGATTACCGCGCCCAGACACTCAATCGCGCCGCGGGGACTGCCCGGAAGATTGACGATCAGCGTCGTCGCGCGAGTGCCCGCAATACCTCGTGAAAGGCGCCCGAGCGGATTGATGAGGCGCATTGCCTCAGCCACGCCGGGAGCCTCGCGCTCGATCACCTCCCGCGTTGCCTCGGGGGTGAGGTCGCGGGGCGAGAACCCGGTACCGCCGGTGGTGACGAGCAGGCCCGCGAAGCCGTCGCACATCTCGCGCAGGGCGCTGGCGACCGGCTCAATCCCGTCCGCGACCACCCGGCGAAGATCCACTGCAAAACCGGCGGCACCCAAGTACCGCTCGAGATCGGGGCCATTGCGATCCTCGCTTTGACCGCTGGAGACCGTGTCCGAGACGGTCAGTACGCGAGCGAAGTGTGGCACAGAGTCGGAGCATAGATGGACCGACGCGATTGGCGCCCGACGCGATTGGCGCCCGGCGGCGAACGGCGATCACGAGGGTGACGCGCGGGCGGGCACGGGTGCCCGCTCCACGACACTATTGCGAGGCGCCTAGATTGCGCGTCGTTCGAGGAAGAACTCGCGTAACAACGCAGCCGACTCGTCGGCGAGCACCCCGTAGGCGAGGCCCGCTTCGTGCAGCAGGCGCGGGTCACTCAGGACGTTGTAACGCGAGCCCACCGCGCCGGTCTTTTCGTCGAGGGCGCCGATCACCACCCTTTCGACGCGTGCGTTCAACAGGGCCCCGGCGCACATGACGCACGGTTCAAGCGTCACGTAGGCCGTCACGCCGTCCATCCGCCAACGGCCGCGACCGACCGCCGCCATCCGCAGTGCCACCACTTCGGCGTGCGCGGTCGGGTCGCCGTCGACCTCGCGTCGGTTCTCTCCCACGCCAATGACGGCACCGCCCTCGACCAACACGCAGCCCACGGGCACGTCATCGTGGCGGCGAGCGACGCGGGCGGCGTCCAACGCGAGGCGCATGAATCCTTCATCGTCCGCCGCGACCTCCATGTCGTCGAACACTACGAGGTGGGCCCGTAGGCCATCCGTGCCGCGGAAGCGAGCCCGAATGGCGCGGTAGACTGTTCGACGGAGGGGTGCGAGAGCGGCCGAATCGGGCAGTCTCGAAAACTGCTGTGTCTACGGGCACCGTGGGTTCAAATCCCACCTCCTCCGCCAACGAAGAACGGGTGACTTCAGTCACCCGTTCTTCGTTAAGTGACGCAGGCGCGACGCGGAACTACTCTGGCATCGTCCCACGTTGTTGGACCCCGTACCAGGAGCGCACCATGGTTTCGTCAATCGAATCGTCCGTAGGCATCGAACGCAAGGTCGTGACCGAACTGCCGGGACCCAAGTCCCGCGCCCTACACGAGCGCCGCCGGGCGGTGGTCAGCGCCGGGCTCACCGTCGGATTTCCCATCTACATCGAACGGGCCGAAGGGGCGATCCTGCGCGACGTCGACGGCAACCAGATCCTCGACCTCGGCTCGGGCATCGCCGTGATCTCAGTCGGCCACGCCGTCCCCGAGATCATTGACGCCGTCAGCGCCCAAGTGGCCGCCTTCACCCACACCTGCTTCATGGTGACGCCCTACGAGAGCTACGTCGAAGTCTGCGAAGAGTTGGCCGCCGTCACTCCCGGCGACTTCGCCAAGACCAGCGTCCTGATCAACTCGGGATCCGAGGCCGTGGAGAACGCGGTGAAGGTGGCGCGCTTGGCGACCGGCCGTCAGGCAATCGTCGTCTTCGATCACGCCTACCACGGCCGCACGAATCTCACGATGGCGCTCACGGCAAAGAACATGCCCTACAAGGACCGCTTCGGCCCCTTCGCGCCCGAGATCTATCGCGCTCCCATGAGCTACCCCTTCCGCGACGGCCTGAGCGGCGCCGAGGCCGCCGAACGGGCCATCAAGTACATCGAGACCCAGGTCGGAGCGGCCAACGTGGCCGGCCTACTCATCGAGCCCATCCAGGGCGAGGGTGGCTTCGTCGTCCCCGCCGACGGCTTCCTGCCGGCACTCTCGGCCTGGACGACCAAGAACGGCGTGGTCTTCATCGCGGACGAGATCCAGAGTGGCTTCTGTCGCAGCGGGGACTGGTTCGCCGTGAACCACGAGGGGGTGGTGCCCGACATGGTGGTCACCGCCAAGGGCCTCGCGGGGGGCATGCCCCTCGCCGCGCTCACCGGTCGCGCCGAACTGATGAACGCCGTGCACGAGGGCGGCCTCGGGGGCACCTTCGGCGGCAATCCGGTCGCCGCCGCGGCCGCGCTCGCGACCATCAAGACCATGCGCGACCGCAACCTGGTCGCTCGGGCGCGCGAGATCGGCGAGGTCGTCTTGAGCAAACTGCGCTCGCTCCAACAAGACGTCGCGATCATTGGCGAGGTCCGCGGTCGCGGGGCCATGATCGCGATGGAGCTCGTGGTGCCGGGCACCAAGGACCCCAACGCCGCCGCCGCGAAGGCCGTCGTCAACTACTGCAACCAGCAGGGCGTGATCGCCCTCGTGTGTGGCACCTACGGCAACGTCATTCGACTACTGCCGCCGCTCGTGATCACCGACGAGCAGCTCGCCGACGGTCTCGGCGTGGTCGCCGCCGCCGTACGCTCCGCGGGCTAGTTCAGGCATCGCCCGGTAGACGCCACACCGCTGCGGGGCGTGGCGGCGAGGTCGCGCTGGACGACGTCGGCCGGAACCGCGTAGGCGGTCAGTGCCTGACCATAGGACTTCGCGAAGATGACGCCCGCGACGTTGGAACCGACGAAGACGGGGCTACCCGAACTGCCCGGTGCTACCGACACGTCAACGACCAGCACCGTCCGATCGAAGGACGCGCCGTTGTAAATATCGCGAGCCTGGGCGGTGATCTCGCCCTGGAGAATGGCCGGTGCTCCGGTGCGGGTCTGGTCCCCGGGGAAACCGACGACCCGAGCGGACGAGCCCGGCGCCGGCGAGTTGCCGACGAAGGTGACCGACGGTTCACTGAACGACGGCACGCGCAGGACCGCGACGTCGTTCAGGGCGTCGAACGACGCGACGTAGGCCACGGCGCCCCCGACCGTCACGTGGCGAGACCCCGCCACCACGTGAGCGTTGGTGACCGCCACGTGCGGTCCGATGAAGAACGCGGTGCCCTGGCGGTCGTTCGCGCACCCGCTCGCGATCACCTTTAGAACGCCGCGCGGAGCGCTTAGTGACGTGACGACGTGACCAAGGCGACTCGGTGTCGCCCCCGGCACCGTCGGCGTGACGACACTCGAGAAGGCGCTCGGAAAGTCGCCGTAGCGAAAGAGCGCCTGCACTCGCGCCTCGATCGACGCCAGAGGGGGCATCAAGCGGTCCATCGCGGCGATGATCTGCGACTGCTGGATTCCTTGGTCCAGTCCTCCCCACGACGTAGCGTTCACCAGACCGGCGAACAGCCAACAGACGACCAGCGTTTCGGCGACGCCGAGCGCGACGCCCGCCACCGAGTCAATGATGCCCACCTTCAGGTGCCGCAACGTCTGGCGAATGGAGGTGCCGAGGAGCATCCCCAGATGGCTCGTAACGATCGTTGACGCTACGACGATGGCGAGGGCCAGCAGCGATCGCCAGTGGGCGTGAGTGATCGCCGACGACAGGGCCGGAGCGATCCAGAGGCCGAGCACGTAGCCCGCGACCATGCCGGCGAGGGCGCCCACTTGGACGAGCGCCCCGCGCGATCGACCGCGCACCGCCTGAATGACGACGAAAACGCCAATAACCCAGTCGACCCAGTTCATCGCCATACGGTAGACGTCGGTTACGCCATGGCGCCGAACGCTGACCACGGTTGGGTCCCGTTGTCCGATTGTTGACGCCCAGCAATGCCGCGGCCACGTCGAGTGCTGTCCGACGGCCCGACGGTGACGGCGAAAAGTAACATCAGTCGAGCGACAGAGGTCGACCCGAGCGCGAGGAAGCCATGAGCCGAGTACCAGCCAGTGCGCGAGCGACGGGGCAGTTCGTGGCCGTCGTCGTCGCCTCCCTGGCGCTGGCGGCGTGTGGCACGGTCAGAGTGGCCCTCGCCCACGCGTCGGGAACGCCATCAATCAGCATCTCGGTGCCGCTCTCGGCGATCGCCTGCACGGCGTCGAACTCGTGCCTGGCCGTGGGCACGTCGAGTGCCAGTGTCGGGCCGACGTCGGTTGGCGAGTACCGACTACCGGGTGGGCGGTGGGCGCCAATCGCCGTCCCTTCGTCGAGCTCCTCGTCCATTGTCACGGGATCGTGTCGCCTGCACGACTGTCTCTTGGGTGGCGCGCAATCGAGTGGCGACCTGCTGTGGACGTACCACGCAGACGCTCACACCGTGACCTCGTCACCGGTACCGGCCGGAGGTCTCGGAGTGAACGCCATCAGCTGTGACGCGGGGCGATCGTGCGCGGTGATCGACACCGGTGCCGGAACGTCTCCGCGCCTGTCGGTCACTCCCGACGGTGGAGCGACGTGGACGACGCCCCACGTGATCGACGCGGCGAAGGGCGACGTCGTGACCGCCTTCGCCTGCGCGTCCGAGTTTCACTGCCTGGTCGCCACCACGACGCCGACCGGTGCGCTCAACCTCTTTGCCACGAGTGACGGAGGAATGTCCTGGAGTCTGACCACGACGCCCGTCACGTGGACGGCGCTACGATCGCTCCACTGTCGAGCGCGACGCTGCGTCGCCGTCGTCTCCTCAACCACCGGCGATCGATTCGTTCGAACGACGAACTTCGGCGAACGTTGGAGGGGAGTGGCGCTCGCCCACGGCGCCAACGCGGTGGCCTGCACCGCATTCGCCACCTGCGTGGTCGCGGGACTGAACGGTACCAGCGGAGCCTGGCTCGGCATCGTGCACGGACGAACCGTCACGAGCGCGACGCTGCAGTACGTCCCGTCACCCCTACTCGGCGTCGCGTGCGGCTCCAGGGTCTGCGCCGCCGTCGGCGTGACCACGGTCCTCGCCCTGGCGCCCTAGCCCTTCAGCGCGGCGGCGAACAGTCCGGGCAACTTGGCCCACGACGGCCTCGCCTCGAAGGCGAGGAGCCTGCGCATGACGTCGCCGGCGTTCCGGTTCGTCGCGAACCACGCCGGATCCGGCCGCACGACGAACGGGCCTCGGACGACGGACTTTTGGGGCCGAGCGAACAGCATCGCGTTGCCGACGACGCCCTTGCCCGACTGGATGTCGGTGACCGGGTGACCCGGGTACGCACCCCAGGTCGTCGTTGAAAAGGCGAAACTCATGGCGTGCCAGAGGTTCACGCCAATCGAGCCGTAGCGCAGGTCGGCAATCGCCTGATCGATCGCCGGCCCGGTCTGCGGGTCCGCCATGGTGCGCGGGTCGGCGAGCAGGGTCATGGAGAGCGTGCCCCAGACCACGTCGTTGCAGAAGTCGGTCGCGACGCGCACGAAGTCGGCGGGCGAGTTGGCCGCGAGCGCCGTCTCACTGGTGAGCGCGCAGAACGCCTCGACGTTCAGACAGATGTCGTGGTGATTCGACGAGTCGACATCGCGAACGATGGTCCACGCCACCGCGTCGGCGTCGGCCCCACCAATCCGGTGGGCCTCGGGGTGCGCGGCGAGGAACGAGGCCATCCTTTCGGTGGCCCCCGGGTAGTAGGCCTTTCTGGTCGGCAACGACGCGAGGACCGTTTCGAGCGCGTCGAGCAGTTGGTCGCGCTGATCCCAGCCCGCGTGCGTGATGATGACGCGTGGGGTCAGGCAGTTGAAGCCGGCGTTGTTGGTGAACATCGTGGCCAAGTGTCGGGCCTGGTACTGAATCTCCTTGTCCGTCCACTTTCCGGGCACGATCACCACGGGCGACACGTTGCCGAGCTCGCAGCTCACGGGCTTCGTGACGACCGGTTCGTTCGCCGCCTTTCGTCGGGCGCCCTCGGGTCCAGGGCCAAAGACAATGGCGTCGTGCGTCTTGTCCGATCCCGTGACGTGGATCTCCTCGACCAGGTGGTGGTGGGTGAGGTACGCACCGACCTGCGCTCCACCACACACGATGCGCAAGTATCCCGGTTCGATGAGCGCCGCGAAGGCCCTCGACCAGAAGGGCACCAGGTAGTCGTTGACCGGATTGGCCTTGAGGACAACAACCTTGCCCTCAGCGAACAGCTTGGTGAGGACGTCGCGTGGTCCGAGCGAGGCGACGTTGCCCGCCCCAAGGACCAGAGCCACGCCGGCGTGCGAACTCGGCGACTGGTAGGCCCACGCCTGGGTGGACCGCACGTCGTCCTCGGAAACTCCCGGCTCCATCCACACCTCGCCGCTCGTGGCGCGGTACAGCAGTCGGTCGAAGATGCTGTTCGGCAGGACCTGGATCGCGATGCGGTTGCCGGGACGGTGACGCACCGGTCCCGGGTAGTGCGGTCGCCCGCGCGAACCAATCTCGAGCATCGACCGACGAAAGGCTTGGGCCATGCGAACGAACGTACCGATACCACTGAACAGTTCCTCGCCACCCTCGGGACTCTGCGCGTCGTATCCCTTGGCGGCGCAGGCGGCTCTATTCCACTCGTCGGCCACGGCGTAGGTGTCGGCGATGATCCGCTCGAGCAGTTCGGCCCGCTGCCGTGGCGTGTTCGCGGCCCAGTCGCTTGCCCGAACGGCGACTTCGCCGACCGCGACGTCGAGCGCGCGCTCGTCAGTGTCGACGTCGTCGTGGTTTCCCGACGTCGGGGCTTGGGCTCCTCGGCCTGGGCTCACGGTACCCCTCTCGATATCTATGCGAGGCTAGTGCCGTGAGTTCGACCCTTCCCAGCACGCCACCGCCGGGTTGGTACCCCGATCCGGCGGGTGATCGACAGTGGCGAGTGTGGACGGGCGCGCAGTGGTCGCAGTTAACCCGACCCTACGGACTTCTCGCCGACGGCGACCTCGGGAGTCGCCTTACCCTGATCCAAGCGCTGCATCGCCTCGTGCGCGTTGGCATCGTCGGACTCTTCGCCGGACTCGCCATCGTCGTGGGCGTATTGGCGCATTGGCCCGGCACGGCCCACCCCGTGACGCCCACGTTCGCCCTAATCGCACTAGACGCCGGTTTGGCCCTCTTGATCATCGGCACGGCCTGTTTCGCCTTCGCCGGACGCGAACTCGTCGGACGATGGTCACCCTGGACGTTCGTGCCGGGCGTCAACTTGATGGTGGTCAACGCCCTCGTCACCCAACGCCTCGGGGGTCGACCGGGTCGGCGCGTCGCGTCCGAGAGCATCCTGATTGCCATCTTCATCGCCCAGTTCCACGTGCAGCCGTGGCTCTGCATCGCGCCGGCAATCGTCGCCGTTGGTCAGTCGAGCTGGACGACCTCGTTGATCGAACATTTGAGCGGACCGGCGACCGGATCGTCACCGGGCGCCTCGTAGGATGGTTCGCATAACGCGGCGCGCGCACGTGAGGAGACGTCGCGATGACGCCTGAACGGGCGGACGCGCTGAACTCACCGATCACAAGAGGTGCGTCCGGCGTCGACCGGATCACCGCGCCCAACGACTCGCGCGCCGCGACACCAGTCGTGCTCGCGTTCCGCCACCGCCGCGAGCTCGTCGGCCGAGAGGACTGAGACCATGTACGACTGGTCCGACGAACATCAGGCAATCATCGCGGTGGTACGAAGGTTCGTCGACGAGGAGATTCGTCCACACCTCGACGACCTCGAGCACCACGACCTCCCGCCCTACGAGATCCTGCGAAAAATGTACGACGTCTTCGGCCTGAAGGCGTCGGCGCGCGAACACTTCCAACGCCAACTCGAGCGAAAGATCGCGGGCGACGAGGGGGCCGCGCGCCGCGACGGATCGGACCCCTCGGCCCAGTTGATCACCACGATCGAGCTCTGCCGGGTGAGCCCGGGACTTCTGACGTCGCTCGGGGTGTCGACGGGGCTCGCCGCCGGTACCATCAACAAGCTCGGCACGCCCGCCCAGATGGAGCGGTGGGCGCTCGACCTGATGACCCTCGACAAGATCGGCGCGTGGGCGATTACCGAGCCCGACTCGGGCTCGGACGCCCTCGGCGGCATGCGAACCAGCGCGCGCCGTGACGGTGACGAGTACGTCCTCAACGGGCAGAAGACCTGGATCACGAACGGCCCCTACGCCGACACGATCGTCCTCTACGCGAAGCTCGACGACGGGAGCGGGGCGGACCTGCGCGCCCGCAAGGTCCTCACCTTCGTGCTCGATCGGGGCATGAAGGGGTTGGAGCAGGCGAAGCGAATGCGCAAAATGGGTCAGCACGCCTCGCCGACGGGCGAGATCTTTCTCAGTGACGTGCGCGTCGGACGCGATCGTCTGCTTGGCGAGACCGAGGAGCCCGTCGGCGGCGGACGCCAGAGCGCGAAGGACAACTTCGTCGCCGAGCGCGCGGGCGTCGCCGCGATGTCGCTCGGCATCATCGAAGAGTGCGTGCGTCTGTCCGTCGACTACGCGAAGCATCGCACGCTCTGGGAGAGGCCGATTGGCGACTTCCAGCTCATCCAATTGAAGCTTGCCGACATGGAAGTCGCTCGGCTGAACGTCCGCAACATGGTCTTCGCCCATATCGAACGTTCCGTGGCGGGCGGCGTGCCGACCCTCGCCGAGGCGTCGGTGATGAAGCTCTACGCGGCCCAGGCCGCCTGTCGGGTCGCCGACGACGCGATCCAGGTCTTTGGTGGCAACGGCTACATCGCCGAGTACCGCGTCGAGCAGTTGAGCCGCGACGCGCGGGTGCTGCGGATCTACGCCGGTACCGACGAGATGCAGGTCGTCGCGATCGCCAAGGACCTCATCCGCGGCGAGCTCGCGTAGTAGCGCTGGTAGCCAGCGATCCAGTTGGTCGCGAACAGCCGCTGGGCGAGGGCGAGGGACACGACGCCCGAGCAGACGAGCTCGTGCATCCGATTCTCGAACGCATCCTTTCGCGCGGCGCCCCAGACGATGTAGCGGGGCTGGGGCCAGAGGTTCTTCACCGACGTGGGGCTACCACCCAACTCGAGCGGAATGAGGTGATCCTCTTCGTAGTGCGAAAGTCGGGTATCGCCGTGCAGGTTGTAACCACTGTCGAGCTGATGGATTTTAATTGGTTCGGTGTACCAGAAGGGTGGACGAATCGATTTCGAGTAGCCGTCCACGCAGATGGTCGAAAGGACGTTGCCCTGGGTCACCTTCGCGTTGAGCGCTCCGGGGGTCGTCACCGGATTCGGCAGTCCCGCGTCACGCCCCGCGGCACCGGCGACGGTACCGGAGATCGACACCGTTAGCACGACGCCTGCCCAGATTCGTCCCCATCGCATCAGTGTTCCATCATGGTCCACGGCCGTGACCTCGCTCCTCGAGCACCAATCGAAGCCGGTCGGCGACGCCGTGCCAGCCCTTGTACTCCAGGGTCCGCTCGGGCGCGGTATCGAGCGAATGCAGCAGCAGTGCGGCGAAGTCGGGCTCCACGTCGCACATCTGCTGGGCCGACGTCACGTAGTTGTGAATCGTGAAGACGACTGCCCGGGTCTCGGGCAGTTGGCGAATCGTCTGACGTTCAACGCGAAAGAACCACTGGGCGAGGTCGCCTTCGGGACTGCGCCTCGCCGCCGTTGGTTGGTGGAGCGTCGAGCTGTCGATAAGGGTCCAGTTGAGGCGCCAGAACGATCGTTCCGGTCCCAGTCGGTCGAAGACGGACCGGGTCGGCGCGGCGAGCTGCTCGTCGTAGTACGGGACCGTGTCGTGGATCTGGTCCAGTGTCGTGCCGATCTTGGTGGCGAGGTTCCAGCGCGACGGAAAGCAGACGCACGCCGCCGCTAAGCGCCACTCGTCGTCGCGCACCAAAACGCAGAGGTCCTCTTGGACGAGGCGACTCGCCGCGACGACCGGGTGTTCGTCGAGCGACGGTCCGGTCGCGACGTCGGGATGATGCAGAGCGAGGTTGGCTCGCACTTCATCGAGAAGCTCGAGGCTCGCCTCGTGGCCCGCAGGACGAGTCGCCACCACCACGTCGAAGGCGTTGGCCAGGAGTTGGCGCTTCAGTGCCAGCTCCGCGTCGCGGTGCTCGTCGACCTCGAGCCACGCCGCGAGGTCCAGCGGGCGCAGTCCCATGGCGAGGCGCCAGCCCCGGGGGTCGATCGGCGAGTAGGGAGACGTTCGATCGCTCACGGGTGACGCCGGCGACGAGCGACTAACCAGTAGAGGATGACCGCGATGAGCGGAATCGCGACCACGACCACCCGCGCCGCTGGCAGGACGGCCCCGCGGTGGAGATTGGCGACCGTCGTTCCCGCCCACTGAGACGCGAATAGTTGACTCACGAATGACCTCCTCGTCCCTCTAATCTCTCACGTCGCCGACCTCGGGTCGCGTCGATACGAAATCGGCCACGGGAGATCTCTGCTCGCTCACGCCACTGTTGTGGTCGGGGGCACGAGCGGCTACACGAGCGACGGTTGCGCCCATCGCCCGACGGGCCCACTGCTCCTCGAGACGCGAGCATCGACTCGTCACCTCCACAGCCGACCTGGCCTTTTCGACCCACCAGACCTCCATCCACGAACGCGGGATGCCCGTCGAGAACTTCCGAGGCGTCCTCGACGAGGGTCACCTCGCAGCGCCGCCAACCAGTTCCGGCGAGACTTCGTGCTCGAATTCGGTCTCGCGGGTGCTTGGCATCCCCAGATTCGCGGCGCGGCGCGGCGGCAGAGGTGGACCTGGTGGACCTGGTGGCCGTGGCACCGCTGCTGACGCGTCCCCCGAGCAACGCGACCGCCTCGCCAGCGTGGCCGCGCCATTACCTCTTTGACGACGGGTCACGTTGCGAGTGGGCGTCGGCGACGTGCGTTACCGAGGACGTCGCGCAGTTCACTGAGCCGTTTCGCCGGGGCCTCGTGCGCCTCGGTGGTGGCGTGGGAGGAACGCTGCGAGTTGGTGACGCTGTTCGAGCACCACTGCACCGCCACCCACGAACGGAGCTACGCCTTCTTCTCCTGCTGGGCCATAAGCACTTCGATTCGCTCAACGATGTTGGAGATCGCCTTGTCCTGGGCGAGCAGGTGCTGTTGGATCTCCTCAGCCTCATGCAAGACCGCCTCGGCGTCCTTGTAGGTGTCCTCGGAGCGCTTGTCGGCGGCGGCGGCCTGGATGTTCTGACCGACGATGATGATGGGCAGCAGCACCAACTGCAGAAAACTGCTCGAGAGCCAGACCACGATGAAGTAGGTGCCCTGCCTGATGGCGTCCGGCAGGGCGAACAGGGCGATGACCGTGAAGAGGTAGGCCATCCACATGGTGCCGACCACCAGGGTGATCCTTAACCCGAAGCGCGCGTTGAATCGCACGATCGCGTTCTGATGATCGACCCTTCGCACGTCGAGGGACTTGACCGGGCCTTGCGCGTTGCGCTCGTCCACTCGAGGGTGACGAACGTAGTCGTAGATGTTGGACATCACCGGATTCTCACACGCCGCCCGACGCGACGTGGGGAGTCACCCCCGAGCGCGACCCGGCCTAGCTGCGCATCAGGTCCGGCGAGGTCTCCATGCCCTTTCGCCACACGGAACGGGCGATGATCTTGGTGGTGTCGGCCCGGTCCTTGTAGCGCAGTGCGATTTCGCGCACCTCCTCGAGAAGGCCCTCGGACAGGTACGTCGGGTCGAGACCGAGTTCGAGGAACTGGTCGCGACTCACGTTCAGATCGTTCTCCGCGGCCTCGCGACGGGGGTTCGGCAGGTTCGCGACCTCGACGCCAGTGAGCTTGGAGAGCAGCGCGGCGAGGTCGCGAACGCGGTAGGTCTCGGTGACCTGATTGAGGACCATCACCTTATCGCCGCGATCAGGCGCGTTCTCGAGGGCCAACTGCACGCATCGCACGGTGTCGCGAATGTGGATGAACGCGCGCGTCTGACCGCCGGTACCGTGCACCGTCAGCGGATGACCGATCGCCGCTTGCATGAGGAAGCGATTGAGCACCGTCCCGTAGTCGCCGTCGTAGTCGAAGCGGTTGATCAGTCGCTCGTCGAGCGAGGTCTGAGGGGTCTGAGTCCCCCAGACAATTCCCTGATGCAGGTCGGTGATGCGCAATTGGTCGTTCGCGCAGTAGAAGGCGAAGAGCAGTTGGTCGAGGGTCTTGGAGAGGTGGTACACCGATCCCGGGTTCGACGGGTGCAGGATCTCGCGCTCGATGTCCCCGTCGGGCGTGGGCACCTTGACGGTCAGGTAGCCCTCGGGAATCGGGGCCGATCCCGACCAGCCGTAGCCGTAGACGCCCATCGTGCCGAGGTGGACGACCTGAATGTCGAGCCCGGAGGCGACAATGCCGGCCAGCACGTTGTGAGTGCCGCGCACGTTGTTGTCGATCGTGTAGCGCTTGGCGATGGTGCTGCGCATGGAGTACGGCGCGGCGCGCTGCTCACCGAAGTGGACCACGGCGTCGGGCCGCTCCGCGCGCAGTAGCGATTCGAATCGGTCGTACTCTTCGGCGAGGTCGAGGTGGACGAACCCAATCTGGCGACCCGAGAGTTCCTTCCAGACGCGGATGCGCTCGCCGATCGGGCGGATGGGGGTCAGGGACTCCACTTCGAGTTCGAGGTCGATTTCGCGCCGGCTGAGATTGTCGACGATGGAGACGTCGTGGCCGAGTTCCGAGAGATGCAACGAAGTGGGCCAACCGCAAAATCCGTCACCGCCGAGTACCAGTACCTTCATCAGTTCTCCTCAATCGAGGCTGCGCTCAGCCTCCATTATGCGACGACGTCCTCACCGGGGATTCGCAACTAGTAGACCTTACCAGCGACTGAATTGCGACCCCGACTGGGGCGTGGGCTCGAACGGACAGTCCCGACTACGAGCCGAAAATGGGCACCATCTGGGCGCGCGCCAACGTGTGGAAGCGGAGGTTGAATCCGACAACGGCGGGCGACACGGTGGCGTCGACGTCGAGGCGCTCGATGTCGAGCGCGTGGACCGTCGTCACGTACCGATGCGGCGTATCGCCCGGCGGTGGTGCGGCGCCCATGAAGCCACTGGGGCCGGCGTCATTGCGGATCTGCACGGCACCGCCCGGCAGTCCCTTCGAGTCGCTCGAGCCCGCACCGGTGGGGAGTTCGTGGACGCTCGCCGGAATGTTCACGACCACCCAGTGCCAGAAACCACTCCCGGTCGGTGCATCGGGGTCATGCATCGTGACCGCGAAGCCCTTGGTCTCGTCGGGAAAGCCGCTCCAGGCGAGATGTGGTGACTGATTGGCGCCGCCGTAACCCATGCCGTCGGCCACCTGGGTGTCGTTCAGCCGCTCGCCGTCGGCGATATCGGTGCTCGTGAGAGTGAAGCCCGGCACCTCGGGAAAGAATGAGAAGGTCAGTGGTGGTCGGGTCTCAGTTATGGCGTCCTCCGTTGATGTCGACGTAGTTGTCGCCTCGAGCGTAGCGAGCGCGGCTCGCCGCGCACGCCTCGAGCGGCTCGACGTCTACTGCGCGACCTTCCGGCCCAGCCCCCGTCTCGATGTAGTCCGGCCCGCGCCGGTCGGGAATGAACCAGGCGACGGCAACCCCCACGAAGATGATGGTCGATCCCCACCGTCAGGAGAGCACGTACGTGCCGAGCGAGAGTTTGGCCCTGAGGTCGCGGCCGAGCGCGACCCCGAGACGAGAGTCCGTCCCATGCGACGCCACGATCACCGTTTGCAGAGCGGTGTAACCGAGCGCCGCGCGCACGCAGACGATGGCGTAGCCCGCCACGGTGTTCGGGGCGAATCCGTGCTCGGCCCTCCAGGCCGTTGCGAAGGAGAAGAGGGATAGAAAGAAGAGGAAGACCAAATTGGCCCACAGAATCGACGGCGTGACCCGAAAAATTGCCCTCGTCAGGTGGTGGTGATGCAACCAGTAAATCGCGATGTTCACGAAACTGAGTCGGAGGCGAGCAGCGAAGGGAACGAGGAGCGCCGGTCTCCGAACGACGTGCGGTGCGGTTGGCGCAGTTGGAGCACCTTGATCGTGACGAGGATGGCGACGACGCCGTCACTGGAAGTCTCCATTCGTCCCGCCGTCATGTGCTCGCCTCGTTTCAATTCGGTGACGTCGCCGGCTGGGTCTATTGGACCGGCGACTACGTCGTGGCCTTTGCTCGACGTCGCAACGCGGGAATGATGGTCTCGCCGTAGGCTTCGAGCGTCGCGGACTTGTTGTCGTGTTGGAGGTAGAGCGCGAACTGATCGACGCCGAGGTCGCGCAACTCCTCGAGCCGCTCGATGTGCTGGGCCGGCTCGCCCAAGAGGCAGAAACGGTCGATCACCTCATCGGGCACGAAGTCCGCGTGCGTGTTGCCGGCCCGCCCGTGCTCGTTGTAGTCGTAGCCCCGGCGCTCCTTGATGTAGTCGGTCAGTGCCTTCGGGATGGTCGAGTCAGGGCCCTCCCCGTAGCGCTCCACGATGTCGGCGACGTGATTGCCAACCATGCCCCCGAACCAACGGCACTGGTCGCGCTGGTGCGCGAGGTCCGCGCCGACGTAGGCCGGCGCGGCGACGCAAAACGTCAGCGACGCCGGGTCGCGTCCCTCGTTGGCGGCCGCCTCACGCACCGTACCGATCATCCAGCGCGCAATGTCCGGATCGGCCAACTGCAAGATGAAACCGTCGCCGACTTCGCCGGCGAGCTGGAGGGCCTTGGGTCCGTAGGCCGCCACCCATACTTCGAGCGAACTCGAGGCTCCCCACGGAAACGAGAGAGTCGAGCCGTGGTAGTTCGCACTGCGGCCGTTGGCGAGTTCGCGGATGACCTCGATCGCCTCTCGAAGCGTGGCGAGTGTCGTTGGCTTGCCGTTCGTGACGCGCACCGCCGAGTCACCGCGACCGATGCCACAGACCGTACGATTGCCGTACATCTCGTTGAGCGTGGCGAAGAGGCTGGCCGTCACTGTCCAGTCACGGGTCGCTGGATTCGTTACCATGGGCCCGACAATGACCTTTCGCGTCGAGGCGAGAATCTGGCTGTAGATGACGAACGGCTCCTCCCACAAGATGTGCGAGTCGAACGTCCAGACGTAGTCAAAACCGAGCTGTTCGGCACGAGTCGCCAACTCCACGACGCGCGACGCGGGAGGGTTGGTCTGTAGCACGACTCCGAACTTCATGGCTCTCCCTTCGTTGGTCCCCAGTAGGCGCTAGAGCAGGTACTGGCTCAGACCGCGACGCAAGAACGCGCCACGGCCCGTCGCGCCCGTGAACGAATTGTTCTCAATGATGACCCGTCCGCGGGCGAGCACCGTCTCGACCCGGCCGTCCACGTGGATGCCCTCGTAGGCCGAATGGTCCATGTTCATGTGGTGGGACTTCACGCCGATATCGGTCGTCCCCCGGGGGTCGTAGATCACCACGTCGGCGTCGGAACCGGGGGCGATGACCCCCTTCTTTGGGTAGAGACCGAACATCCGCGCTGGCGTCGTGCAGGCGATCTCCACCCAACGCGCCAGCGATAGTTCGCCGGTGACGACGCCCTGGTAGAGGAGGTCCATGCGATGCTCCACCGATCCAATGCCGTTCGGGATCTTCGAGAAGTTGGCGAGGCCGAGCTCCTTCTGGTCCTTCATGCAGAAGGGACAGTGGTCGGTGCTCACGACCGACAGTTCGTTGGTGCGAAGGGCGCGCCACAGCGAGTCCTGGTGGCCCTCGGCGCGCGAGCGCAGCGGGGTCGAGCAGACGTAGGCCGCGCCTTCGAAGCCGGGTCGGGCGAGATGCTCTTCGAGGCTCAAGTAGAGGTACTGGGGACAGGTCTCACCGAAGACGTTGGCGCCCAGGTGGCGAGCGTGCGCCACCGCCTCGACGGCCTCGCGGGCACTCATGTGCACGATGTAGAGAGGCGCCTTGGCCACTTTCGCGAGCATGATCGCGCGATGCGTCGCCTCCTCCTCCATCTCCACGGGTCGCGTCAGTGAATGGAAACGGGGATCGGTCTCGCCACGCGCCAGTGCCTGGGCGACGAGGACGTCGATCGCTGGACCGTTTTCGGCGTGCATCATGATCATCGCGCCGAGGTCGGCCGCGGTCTGCATCGCGCGCAGGATCTGTCCGTCGTCGGAGTAGAAGATCCCCGGGTAGGCCATGAAGAGCTTGAAGCTGGAGACGCCCTCGTGCAACGTGAGGTCGGCCATGGCCTTCAGCGACGCGTCGTCGACGCCGCCAATGATCTGGTGGAAGCCGTAGTCGATCGCGCAGTTCCCGTCGGCCTTCTCGTGCCACGAGGCCAGCCCGTCGTGCACGTCTTCGCCGGTTCGTTGGACCGCGAAATCGATGATCGAGGTCGTGCCCCCGAAGGCCGCGGCGATCGTCCCGCTCTCGAACGTGTCCGACGCGAACGTGCCGCCGAAGGGGAGCTCCATGTGGGTGTGGACGTCAATCCCCCCGGGCAGCACGTACTTCCCCTTCGCGTCAATGACTCGCTCGCACGTTCCGGCGATCGCGTCGAAGTAGCCCGGCGCGCCCAGGGCCGCTATCAAGTCGCCGTCAATCAGCAGGTCGGCCGACTGGGCGCCGCTCGACGAGATGACTTCGCCGCCGGTGATGAGGGTGAGGGCCACGCCGACCCTACGCCTCGGCCAGCGGACCGTACATGTCCGGTCGGCGGTCGCGGTAGAAGGCCCACTGCGCACGAACCTCTTTCAAGAGGTCCATGTCGAGGTCGCGCACGACCAGTTCATCACTCGACGTGCTCGCCACCTCGCCGACGAACTGACCACGCGGATTGACGAAGTAGCTCTGACCGTAGAAATCGTTCGTGCCAAGGTCCTCGACGCCAATTCGGTTAATCGCGCCGACGAAGTACTCGTTGGCGACCGCCGACGCGGGCTGTTCGAGTTGCCAGAGGTACGCGGAGAGGCCCCGACTCGTCGCCGACGGATTGAAGACGATCTTCGCACCGGCGAGACCGAGTGCACGCCAACCTTCGGGGAAGTGGCGGTCGTAACAGATGTAGACGCCGATGCGCCCCACGGCCGTGTCAAAGATGGGGTAGCCGAGGTTGCCCGGACGGAAGTAGAACTTCTCCCAGAAGCCCATCACCTGGGGGATATGAGTCTTGCGGTACTTGCCCAAGTACGCACCGTCGGCGTCAATCACGGCCGCGGTGTTGTAGAGCACGCCTTCCTGTGCGGCCTCGTAGACCGGCAGGATCATGACCATGTGGAGCTCTTTGGCGAGCGCCATGAAGCGTTGCACGGTCGGTCCGTCGGGCACCGCTTCGGCGTAGTCGTAGTAGCGCGCATCCTGCACCTGACAGAAGTACGGTCCGTAGAAGAGCTCTTGAAAGCAGATCACCTGTGCACCCTGGGCCGCCGCTTCCCGGGCGTGGCGCTCGTGCACGTCGATCATTGACGCCTTGTCCCCGGTCCACGCGGCTTGGACGAGGGCGGCCCTGACGAGATCGGTCATCGTGACTCCTTTCGCGTGATCGCATCGACCACTCAAATTCGGGAATATGGAGAACGATAGACTCCACGCAGGCCGACAATCATGCGTTCTGGCGAATGGCGCCGCGCCAAATGGTGAGCGCGTCGAACCGCTGGGCGGGCGTCAGGTCGGGAGCGACCCCACGCGGGCCACCCCCCGTTCGAGAAACGTGACAACGTCAGCGGCCCCGTAGTCACTGCGGTCCCCGAGGAGGGTCGCCAACTCATTCGTGCAGTCACCCGTCGTCACGATAGGCAGTTCGCGCCGTCCCGGGGGCCGAATCTGTGCGTATCCCGCCGTCGCCATCAGCGCATTGCAGAGACAGACTCGGTCGGTGGTCTCTGCGAGCTCACCGCCCTTCGCGACGAAGATCTCGATCGGTTCGGAGGGACATCGATAACCAACGGCACCGTCGTCCTTCAGGTACGCCTCTCGCAAGTAGCCCAGGTCGCAGATACGAACTCGATCCTCGTAGGCCTCGTCCTCGGAGAGTGTTCCTTCAATCAGCGCCACCTTGAACGGATAGCCGGTCGACGACGCACTCGTCGAGGTCGTCACCTGCACCGAAGCGGATCGCACCGCCTCGAGAACGCCGGCCTTCAGGCCCGCCTCCAGGCCGGACTCGCGACAGTAGGCGAAGAGCGTGCCGACCTGGACGCCCACCGCGCCGAGATCGAGTGCTTCGCGCACACGCTCGGGCGTCGTGATCCCCCCGGCGATCCAGAACGGCACACCGAGGTCGCGCAACACCGCGAAGTCGACGCGGTCGCGCTCGCCGTAGATCGGGTTGCCTGCCTCGTCGACGCTTAACGGTCCGCGCGGTGGCGCGTTGTGGCCTCCGGCGATTGGTGCCTCGACCACGAGACCGTTGACGGTGCCGCTGCTGCGCTTGATGAGCGCGCTCGCGAGCACGTGTGACGAGACAATGCCGAGGAATTCCGGACGACGCACGTCGCCGGCCCCCGCGAATCGCCTCGGATCAAATCGCAACGTGGGCGCCGCACCGCTCGGGACGCTCCCCTGCATCACGAGTTCGGTCTCGACGACCTCGCTCCTCGCCAACTGATCGAGAATGCCAGGAATGTGGCTCGGGATTCCCGCCCCCATCACGACGTAATCGACACCCGCGAGCATCGCGCCATAGATCGTGGGCACCGTAGGGATCTGCACCTTGGTCAAGAGGTTGATGCCCACGGCACCGTCGTGACCGGACTTCGCGAGAGCGACCTCCACGAACGCGGCGAGTACGAGGAGGTCTTGGGCGGACTGGACGTTGCGGTGCGTCGACATTGGAGTGGTCTTGTACGGCGCGTTCGGCCGCGTCCTCGTCCCGGAATATTTGGCGACGACCTCCTCAATCACTGACGAGAGGGGGAACCGATCGAGGACCGCTCGAAGTTCGCCGTCGACCCCGAAGTCCTGGAGTCGTCGAATGAAGACGGTATCGAGACCAGTGCCCGATACCACACCGAGTTGACCGACCCTTGATACCTCACGGGCCAATTTCCATCCCGAAATGGCAATCCCCATACCGCCCTGAATCAGCCAGGGAGGTTCGTGCTTCGGGAATGGACCTTTCAGTGTCACGCCATCATCCCGTGGTGCTCGCTGGTCGCCGTCGTGTCGTTGAAAGTTTCATGTTGTTGCGGGCAACCGCCTATCTCTACGTTCGACAGTAATCCATGGCCTACGCAGTCCCTGCACACCTGATCCGACGGCGTGGCGCGACGCCAACGACCATCGAGCGCCAACGACGCTCGATGGCGCGTCCTGGTGCATACGGCGGCACCGGTGGTGCAATGAGGCAAAAGCCTCTCGATGGATGGATGGCCGGGCCTCAGCCGGCCAGTCCGGGACGCGGGCCTGATCGGGGAGCATCCGAGCCCCAGCAGAAGAATCCCGCCACAATCCATCAGATCGGCCTCCCCGCCTCGTACCCTTTATTCCGTGGAAGGTGAACGAGTTCGAACGACGCGCGCGGCGTGGCTCTACGCCATCCAGTTGTACCAGGACGAAGCGCGCGAGTTAACCGGTTCCCCAGCACTGGCAGCGGCCGTCTGGCCCTGCATGGACGAGACGCGTCATCGCGAGTTGATCGCCAACATTGATCACCTCCGCTACGAGTACGAAGCGGAGATCTACCTCGATGGCGGTCATCTCCCCCGACGACTGTCGCCCGCCCGCGACCGGGTCACGACGGCGGTGTCGGACGCTCCACCCAACGGAGCCGGCCGACACTTCGATAAACTCGACCAGACGGGCTGACCTCGTTGGCTCGCGGCGTAGTGACCCGAACCGCCGATCGCCCCACGTGGAGTAGCGACGACATTCGCTGACGCTTCCTTGACCCACGGTTCCGATGAACTGTTCCACAACCATCTTTCGGAATGTGATTGAAAATTCTGCCCGTTGTCACGTCATGAGCAGCGTGTTCATGGGGGAGCAACACGCAAGGTACGGCGATAGGTACAACTTCAGGCACGAACTCGACGAACCTCTTCATCGATTTTCTGCGCTGACGTAAGTATTACCTTCCTTCTAAATTTTCACTCGGGATCTTGTCGCAACGAGCGCCGCCATCAGATCGCCCATCTTCTCGACTCGTTTCAGCACCTCCTTCGCTTCGAACCGAAGGAGGTCAGGGTTGCCGTTCTTGGCGCACTTGTCGACCTCTTGCCACGACACTGGTGTCGACACGGTCGGTTCGGGCCGCGCGCGAAGAGAGTACGCGGCAACGGTGGTCTTCGATGAGTTGTTTTGACTCCAGTCAATGAGGACTTTGCCGGCGCGGAGTGTCTTTTTCATTACCGAGACAACGCTGTCGCGATGGTCTCGTTCGATCGCCTTGGCATGGTCGTGCGCACGTTCTCCCAACTGTTCCCAGGTCGTACGTTGAACGCGCTCATAGAGCTGGAGACCCTTTGAACCACTGGTTTTCGCGAACAGTGACTCGCGACCCAACCGGTCGCCAAGCCACTGGGCCACACGACAACACTCGACGATCGTTGTTCCCGGGCCGGGATCGAGGTCGAAGACCATGTAGTCCGGGGGCGCCGGAACGGCCTTGCCCTTCGCGATGTGCCAGAGAGGCACGTGAAATTCAATGGCTGCCCGATTGGCCGCCCACAGCAGCGTGGGGCGATTGGCGACCGTCGTGTAGGTGACGGGCTCGTGCTCCCCTCGTTTGGAAGGAACTTCGATGGTCATGATCCACTCCGGGCGTTTCACTGGCGCGTGCTTTTCGTAGAACGACGTGCCTTCGATTCCGTTTGGATAACGGCGAAATGTGGTGGGTCGAGAGACAAGGTGCGGCACCATGACGTCGGCGACTCGGGCGTAGTAATCCAGCACCTGGCTCTTCATAAATCCGGTGTCGGGGTACAAGACCTTGTCGAGGTTCGAGAGCGACAGTTCGCGGCCGTCGATCTCAGTGAAAATTCGGTCAAAACTCACGGACCACGTCCTGCGCTCTCTTATCCGTGCGAAGTCCGCGCCACGACGGTTGACGCAGATTGGCGTCATTGGTCCACTCCGCGAACTGGACCTCACCCACGATTGTGGGGCGAACGAAGTGAGCGAGCGCCCTGTCCGAGCGGCCGAGCGGGGTCACGAACGGTGTCGACTTTCGCGCCAGCGGCTTTAGTTGCTCGAGCAGTTCCTCACGCGTCGCGGCGGTGAAACCGGTGCCCACTTTGCCGACGTACTCCAGTCCTTGCTCGGAGTGAACGCCAAGTAGCAGTGCACCGAGGCTGCCCTCGCGCTCGCCCCTTCCCTCGGTCCACCCACCAATGACCACCTCTTGCGTGAAGAAGTTCTTGACTTTGATCCACTGGCCACTTCGCGAACCCGGAATGTAGCGAGCGTCTCGGCGCTTTACAACGACGCCTTCGAAACCGCGTTCTCGTGAGATACCAAGCACCTTGGCGCCGGTGGCGTTCGTGATTGAAGGTGGCGTCGCGAACGTCTCGCCCTGCAACTGAAGTGACTCGAGCGCAGTACGTCGCTCGTCGTAGGTGAGGTCCATGATCGAATGGTCGTCGAGATACAACAAGTCGAATGCGAAGAAGCTTGCGGGTATCGAGCGTCGCAGCTGTTCGATCGCCGGCTTGGACGTCACGTGGAGTCGCTTCGACAGTGTCGAAAAATTCGGACGGCTGTCCTTATCCAACGCAACAATCTCGCCGTCCAGGATCGCTGATCGTGAACCTAGGTGCAGGCCAATGTCGCGTAGTTCGGGAAAGGTCGACAGCAGACTCTTCTCGTTGCGCGTGAAGGCCCGCACGCGCCCGCCGTCGACGTACACCAGAGCCCGTACGCCGTCCCACTTGAATTCGTACGCCCAGCCGGCCTCCCTCGTGGGTAGTTCACTCGACAGTGCCCGCATGGGCTTGACGTGTTGGGGCATGGCCTCGAAGTACGCCGGTGCCGGGTCCATGCGATGAATCATCCAGTTCTTCTCGTCGATGGGAAAGAGGACGTAGCGGCCGGACGCCCGCTTGCCGTGCAGCACGACCATGACTTCATTGGTCCGCCACTTTTCTGTGTCGTACGTGCCGTGATCCCAAATGGTCACTTGACCGGCACCGTACTGGCCTTTGGGAATGATCCCTTCAAACCCTCCGTAATCGAATGGATGGTCTTCGACGTGCACGGCGAGGTGATTGACGTCAGGGTCCATGGGAAGACCCTTGGGGAGCGCCCACGACACCAGGACGCCGTCTCGTTCCAAACGAAAGTCCCAGTGCAGAGCCCGGGCGTGGTGCTCTTGAATGACGAACGTCGGGAGATCCGATCTCTTCGCATTCTTCTTCGTCGTCGCACCCATTGGTTCAGGCGTGCGCTTGGAATCCCGCTTCGCCCGATAGGTGGTGAGCTTTGAAGGTGGGATGGCGGGGCTGTCGTTGGCGCGAGCCATGAAGCCGATCAGTCCGATTTCTTCTTGGCGTTCTTGGCGGCACTCACGACGCGAATCAATTCGTCCTTGGTCATCTTCGCGTTGACGTCCAGTTTGAGTTTCTTCGCACGCTCGATGAGATCGGCTTTGGTCATGGCGTCGAGTCCCTGTCGCTCACGATGGGCCGAGACACTGATGCTCGCGCCTTTGGTGGCACCAGTCGCCTTGGCCGCCGACCGGGTTGGTCGCTTCGCCGAGCGGTCGATTGACGCCTGCAACGCCGACATCAGGTCGATGACGTTCGACTTCGGTCGGTCCTCGGCGCCGTGCACGACAGCATGGCCAGCGCGCTTTTGCTCGACGAGCTCCTCCACGCGTTCGCGGTACGTGTTCTTGTAGCGACCCGGGTCCCACTCGTCCGTCAACGATTCAACGAGCTTCTTCGCGATGGTTAGCTCGCGGGCGTTGGCGTTGCCAACCGTTGGCAAGGTGTCGAGTTCTTCTTCGGGATTGCGGATCTCATCTTCGAAGAACATCGTCTCCAGCATCAACACCTTCTCAGCGGGCCGCACGGCGACGAGGTGTTCCTTGTCGCGCAAGACTAACGTTGCGATGCCCACCTTCTTGGTTTCGAGCATCGCCTGGAGCAGCAGTGCGTACGCCCGATCGGCACCTTTGCCCTTGGGCGCGAGGTAGTACGACTGTCGAAAGAAGATCGGGTCGATCTCATCCAAATTGACGAAGTCCATAATCTCGATCAACTCCGACTTTCCAGGAGCTGCTTCGGCCATCTCTTCGCGGGTGACGACGACGTACTCACCTCCGCCGAGCGGGTAGCCGTTGACGATGTCCTCGCCGGAGAGCTCCTCACCGGTCTCTTCGTCCACCTTCTTGTAGCGCACCCGGTGCGAGGTGTTCTTGACCAGTTGGTTGAAGTGAATGGTCTGGTCCGACGTTGCGCTATAGAGGCCCACGGGGACACTGACCAATCCGAAGCTCAAAAAGCCTGACCATGTGGAACGTGCCATGAATTTCTCCTCGACGAGTGATTCGTGAGACCGACGGAAGAAAATTTATCATCGGGAGACCACACTTCACAAAAATCTTGGCAACTCTGGTGGACAGGTAAATCGCCGGGGCTATCGCGATGTCACAGGGCCGCTTTATGGTGAACGCATGTCCCTACCAATGCACCAAGCGTCTTTGATTGAAGCCTGCGAGATGTGCAATGACGAGCTCTTGCACTGCCACGGAACCGCAATCGTGCTGGTCAGTGGATCGCACGTCTGCTCCGATGACCCCGACTGCGTGCTCGCCATCAATGAGCACTGGTTCATGTCTATCGATGACGGAGGGACATTGTCCTAGGCCTCTGGCGGATCGCAGCTGATTGCGGGATGAGGTTGGAGTGGGGTTCTTAGTTAAGCCCTTACGAAACGCCGCACTCCCGGTTCGGTGGTTCGAATCCCATCAGCCACACTCGGCGATTTTGGGATAAGTGATAGGGACGACTGAAACGTCCGATTTCTTCGAATCTCCCGCCATGCCGAGTGCATTGACTAATCACTCGAAGAACGACCTCGGGTGGCTAGGTGACTGAGAATCAACACCTGTGAATAAAGTCCATCATTGATCGAACGTGCCGCATCCGCTGAGGGAATATTCCTCCGTCGTGCTCGTCTTCAGCACATTAGAAATGCTGTCGCTGCCGTCAGTCCTTCGCAGTCCTTCCCCCGTCAAATAGAACGTTTGGATATCTGGCGCTACACGCCGAAGTAATAGTGCGTCCCAACCGACGAATGCGCTGTAGTTCTCGTGCGGGATCCCAGTTTCGGGACGGAGAAATAGGCCATCTGTCAGCGGATGGGCTCTACCGACACGACGCTTTTCATTGTTATGAACCCACCATGTGACGAACGCCCAAATGCCACGGTCATCATTGGTCCTGGCATTACTAGCCCGCACCACGTTGCTCTGCAACTTCATCGTCCGGTGGCTTAACCAAGTGGCGACCTAGGCACTTTTCAACACCGCGTCCTAAGGGGCGAGTCGTTCTCATCCCCGGAAGCTAGGAAATGCACGGTGCTGACGGGTGCGAAACTTGCGGGGACTCGCGCCTTGACAGCCTAAAAACTATCCGATATCCTGACCGAAAAATCCGGTCTCCGTATTGAGCAGATGTTTTGGGGGAAGGGCACATGTCTCGAAATTGGCGAACTGCACTCTTGGCCACCGCGGTCGCAGGTTCGGCGTTGTTGGGGCCAGCGCAAGTGGGAGCGGCGAAGACACCCTGGAGTGGCAACGCCGCTGCAATTGCGTACTACCGCACATCGGTCGCCAAGACCAATTCGCTGCCGGCACTCCGAGACGTCTATATCGGCTACTACTGGATCTGGGATAACGCCAACGTCATCGGGAGGGGGGGCAACAGTCAGTTCAAACTCTATTGGGGCTACGCCTCAAAGCCGGCGGCCGAAATGGTTCGGGCGAACGCTACCTTCGTATCTTCATTGGTCGACGGCAAACAGTCTTGGTATGTTGTCTCGTTCACGAATCCCTGCGCGATTGGAAGCACCTGCGCTTCTTCGATCGCTCCCCTTGACATCTACGTCACTAAGAGTGGGGACTATTGGGGCTATCAACTTAACGGCTCGAGTCAGGTGAACTGTTGGCACCCAGCAACGCAAACCGCTGCTTGGATCGAAAAGACCTTCACCCTGGGAGCGCCATGGAAGACTTACGGCAAATACAGCCCTCTAGTCAAGAAGGGCAACCGTGTCTTCGCGACGTCTACGTACACGAACCAAGGAGCGAAGGTGACCGAGACTGACTCAATTGACGCGACTTCCAAGTTCTTCACGGGAAGCGTTTATCACGTCGGCCGCTCGACCAAGTTTGCCGCAACCAGCTATTCAGTGTTCGAGACCGATCCGGCTTCAGTTCCGGCGGCACCTTCATTGTCGCTGTGTCGCTGATCTGACGTAGTCGCGGACTCCTTTTTGAAAAATTTAGAGTGTGGACGACTTCGAGTTGTTCGACCAGTTCCAGTTTTCCGGAGTTCTCCGGCTCGTCTGTGGAGGCCCGTAGGGCACGGACGTGACACCACACCTCGTCAGTTGTTCGTCCGAAATATGTTTCGAGCCGATACTTCGTCATCACTCTACGAAGTGAGCGATGAATCTTCTCACCGAGAAATTGAAATCAACCCTATTTGCTCAAACCGATTGAACGCAGGAATTTCCGTGTCAAGCCGTTGGTCTTGGCGTACACCTTGCGACGAGCGTATCGCTTTCCAAACGATGACGGCCCCTTCGCAGCAGCTTCCAGATTTCCCAGATCTCGTGCCGCTCGGTACAGTTGTGAACGAGCGGTCTTCCTTCTTGCCATTGTGCCCTTCCGACTTCAACGATCAGCACCGAGTTTGATCTCTCCTCGACAATGTAGGCATACCACGGGAGCGGTCGGAGCGGCATCCCTGAAGCGTCGACAGCCTCCTTGATAGGGCGCGATTCAATTCAGTGCCATGACCGCACCTACGATGCTGCTCGGCTGCAGAATGAAGGCGCCTTCCAGAGGCGGCGAAAACGGAATCTGGGAATTTGCTCCAGTGACCCTCTTGATAGGTGCCAGCCAGCAAACTTGAGAAGGCAAGTGAACTCGCGTTCCATCCGGTTCTCTCGGTCGTACGCATCGTACGTCCTGTTGCCGCCGAGGTGCTGGAATCGATTGTCGAGAGTCGTTGTTCATCCGGGAGAGATCAAGTGAGGGCGGCATCTAACTGGGCGCCCAGCGTCATGCGGGATTCAGAATCAGAACCGAGTTGGCCGGGTGAACTCCGCTATCGAGGAGGCATTGCCCCGTCCAGCCTTCGCCAGAGTGACTCAACGGCGTCGGGGGGTCAGGGATCCGGTCGCGTTGATCAGTTCTATGAAACTGTGCCCACCAGAGATGAGGACGCCCTCATGCTCATAGGGCCCCTTGCGCCTCCCGAAGTGGAGGCCTTCGTTGATGCCCCACGTGGCCTCAACGAACGCCAGCACCGGGTGCACCGGAACGTTGGTATCCCCTATGACCTGGGCCACGGGAATCACTAGTCGGTAGATCTTGGCGATAACCGAGGTCCTGTCTTTCCCGTCCACGGTGAGGTACCTGCGCGGGTCAATGCTCGGGAACCCGGGGCTGCGGTACCTGATCTCCCCGGTCCATTTCTTCGAGTCGATTATCCACACCCCAGTGGAGGCGATGACGACGTGATCGATGTTCGCCTCGGAGTCGCCAGGCACCTTGCGGTCAGTAAGAACGTGGGCTCCCGGGGCGAGGCCCGCAGCCAGGTACGTGCCCATGAGGTACTCCCCCTGAGCACCCTTCAAGTTGTTGTCGCCGCGGTAGCGCTTGTCTTGGCGTAACGCCGAAGAACCCGCTACCGGATCCGCCGGTGGCGTGGTTGTGACCATTTCTGCAGGTCCAGGCCAAACAACGTACCCGCTGTCCCCTGGGCTGGGATGCGTCCGTCCAGCCCTCGGCACTCTTCTGCACCGTTTCTCCGCAACTGCCGCACGGGGCACCGTTACGCGAGAATGTTTTCTTGGACCAAGCCACTAATGAATCTCCCGCAAACGACAAGTGAAGTGAAGTGAACTTCCCCTGGTCCGCTCAAAGCAAGCGAAGCGCATGGCATGATTGCCACCCCACAGAACGATACTGGTCGTAGGTGTCGGCCATTGGAAAATGCAAGGAGATCGAGCGTGGTCATACCGGTATCGGGACGTAAAGGAAATAATTCCAAGGCAGACGAGGCCGTCGGCACTGACGTCCGCCGCGACAGGGACTGGGGACCCGAGTACCTGGCCCATGAGGTTGGAGTGCGGCTGGAGGGATTCGAACCCCCGACCCTCGGTTC
>JANYFR010000041.1 GCA_025362585.1 Acidimicrobiales bacterium
CGACGCACGGGCTCCCGGGGCGACTCACGTGGACGCCACTCGCGGGTACGACCGAGCACGCCGAAGCGACCCGAGCGCTCGAGTGCGAGGTCGACGACGTGGCGGCCGACGCTCCGCTGACGATCAGGGTCGAAGTGACGATGGCGATCGCCACCATCGCCGCTTGGACTTGTGGGTATCTCGAACGTGTCATGGCTCCATCATTCCTCGTCCATGGCGCTTCGGGTACGCACCCGCACTCGAAGTGACTACCACGCCGTAGGGTCCGGCCCCACAGTCCCCAACGCGACTCAGAGTTGGCGCGAAGACCACAAGACGGCGGCCAGTCCCACCGACACGACGCCAATGACCAGGCCATCGATCCAGCCCCGGACGTGGTTCGCCCCGAGAATCGCGCCAAGAGCGACGTCGAGACCGATGATGCCCCCCGTCGCCAGCACGCGCATCGAGACTCGTTCGATCCGAGTCCGGCGGCGCGGGCGGCCCGGAATCATGCCCTGGGCCTGTGCCTCGACGTCGAGGCGCGGTTCAACACTCTCGACGGAACTTTCGTCGAGAAGGTCGTCGTCGTTCTCGGGCGCGTGCGAATCAGTCATGTTCAGACCTTACTGGTCGTCGTCCGGGCGCGGCTACCGGCGGGGCGGCAACCCTTCGACTACTTCTTGCGCAGCCGGTCCTTCGCTTTGTCGATGATGCGCTCTACCTGGTCGCCCAGATGACCCACGGCCGCCTTGGCGTCGCCGGGCGCATGGTCGACCGTGCCCGTGGTCTCCAGGTCCTCGTTGCGCGTGCCTCGTCCGAGCGTCTTTTCGACCCGGCCCTTGATCTGGTCGCGATTCAGTTTCATGATCCTCCACTCCACCCGGCGTCGTGCAGATTCCAATCGGGTTCTAGCAGCACCCTAGGAGCGACGTCGCTGCACCATTCGTGGTCGCTCCGTCAGCTCCTCACGTACCTCTCCCCCGACGAGGCGCGGTCGAGGCGCAGATCGCCCGACACCGTTGAGACAGTGATGTGGACGGTGTTGTCTGAGGTCGGGTCGTCGCCCACGTCGTCGAGGAGGATGCCCGAGGTAACGTCCCCGGAAATCGACGATCCGTTGACGTCGACGTCAAGACCCCCCGCGACGGCAATGCGCACATCGCCCGACACCGACCGCACCACGACGTTTCCCGCGCAGGTCAAGGTCATCACGACGTCGCCCGACGCGGTGGCGACTTTCGAGTCGATGGCGCTGCCCGAGCAGTGCACGTCGCCCGAGGCGCTGCGGCACTCGAGGACGTCGCGCACCTGGACGCAGGTCACGTCGCCCGACGCGGAACGCACGTCCAGCGATCCGATCTCGCGTCCCGCGACCACGTCGCCGGACGCACTCGTGACCTTCACGTGATTGAGGTCACCGTCCAAGTTGGTATCGCCCGAGGCGGTAGTGACCTCCACGGACGAATTCGCGGGCAGGGTGACGAGCAGGTCGACGTCGTGGCTTAATAGCTCGGTCCACGACCTCTTCTTGAGGAGATCCTTCAAATCGCGCAGGCCCTTGAGATTTTCAAAGCCTTCCCGGGTCGGTGCATGTACGTCGAGGACGTTGGTGCGACCGTCATAGGCCACGACCACCTGTTCGAGCAGGTGCTCGTGGGCGGCGCTGGCGACCGAGAGTTCGACCCGAACGTCAAGTTGGTCGTGCGTGCGGACCCTCACGTCGCCACTTCTGGTCGAAAGGCTGGCCTTGACGACGCCGGTGGAACTGAATGACTCACTGCGATGCTGCTCGGACTTCATGACGAAGCCTCCTTCTCTCTCGACAACTCCTCGTGGACAACTCGTTCCAGCGACTCCTCAATCTGGGGCACCGGCGGCGGTTTCAGCGGCGCGGTGATCTCGTGGACGGCACCAATGTGCAAGGTGAGGATGTCGCAGCGGTAGTACGGCTCACCGCCAACTGCTTCGAAGTTCAGTGAGTCGCGCCGGGCGTCGCGGAACGTCGTGGCCCCGCGCGCCATCGCGGCTCTCGCGCGGAACGGCCATAAGATCTTCATTTTCGCTCCATATCCTAGGCGCGGCCCTTGCCGCGAAGTTGTCGTGCGCTGCGTCCCGGCGTACCTGGCAGGTCACCCCGAACCGACCGCTCGAGCGTGCGCACAATCCAGGAGTTCATCGACGAACCGACGTCGGTCGCGAGACTTTCGATGCTCTCCTTTAACTCGTCGCTGAGGCGTAACGCGATTCTCGCCGACAGGTCGCCGGTGGGCGCCGTGGCGTCATCAACGCCGCCGGTTACCATGCGTACGAGGCGCACGTGATCGCCCTCGAGGTTTAGGGTGAGCGGACTCGCGTCGTGAAGGTTGTGCTCCTGGACGACCTGGTTGAGACAATCAAGGAAACGGGACCGGATCGATGGTTCGAGGGCCGCGCCGAGACGCTCAGCCACCAGTAGCGTCTCGTCTCCCCCGAGCTGCGCCAGCGTTCGCAAATCGCCGCGAATGCCTTCCAGGAGTTCTGATATTAACATGACATCATTATAACATCATTCAGAAGCCAAAATAGGTATCATTTGAAAAATTATGATTTCAGTATTTCCCTGGTCAGTCGGAAGATGTCGAAAATCCGGCGAGACGCCCATCTCAGTGACTCACTCGACCGGGCGATTACCCGACGGCTACGCCAACGGACGATGCGAATCTAATCACGTCCGCCGAAGCGGCATCCGCGAGCCATTTCACCAACTCTTCGATGGGCATTGGCCGGGCGTAGAGGTAACCCTGCCACGTCACAACCGGTGAGCACCACGTCGCTAAGCGACCTCCTCTTGTCGAGGCCCGACGGGGCACCTCTTCATAGTGCACGAGAAATCAAGAAATATCGAAGATACCTGAACCATTTGGGGACTCCGTGCGTAGAACTAAGAAGGAGAGCATGGGGTGGAGTATTTTCCACGGACTGGAGGATTGGTGAGCGTCTCGATGGACGTAGGTCAACTCCCGTGCTCCTGCCTCGAAACCACCTGGTTCCGTTGGTGACGACGCGGCGACCATCACGAGGCACCCGAGTCAATGACGTCGAGCCGACCGACGAAGCGCTGCTCGCGGGACTCGCGTCGGGTGATGAGGCCTCGACCGTCGCATTCGTTCGTCGCTACCAGCGCCGAGTCTTCGGCCTCGCCGTCTCAATTCTCGCCGACCGGGCCAGTGCCGAGGACGTCGCCCAGGAGGCCCTCTTTCGGGCGTGGCGTCACGCCCCGGTCTTCGACGCCCGTCGAGGATCGGTGGAGAATTGGGTCCTCACGATTACCCGCAACCTGGCGATCGATGCACTACGCAAGCAGCGGTCCGTGCCGACCGACCCCGACGATCTGGTGGCCCTCGCGCGAGTGACCCACGGCGCCTCGTTCGAGGACACCGTCGCCACGAGGTCGGAGCGGCCCGCGATTTTGGCGGCCCTCAACGCCGTGCCCGCCGCGCAACGTCGAGCGGTCCTGCTCGCGTCGCTCTACGGCCGCACGGCTCAGGAAATCAGTGTGATTGAGGGAATCCCCCTCGGTACGGCCAAGACGCGGATTCGGGCCGGACTACTGAACCTCCGCGCGGTCCTCACCCTCGAGTTGCAGGAGGAGCAATGAGCTCGAATGACACCCACGACCGATACCAGTTGGAACTCGTCGAGTACACCCTGGGCGTCCTCGACGGACGGGCCCGTGCGCTACTGCTCACCCACGTCGAGGCGTGTGAGGAGTGTGCTGACGAACTCGGTGAACTCAACCGGACGGCGGATGCGCTGCTACACGTGTCCGCCGGGGCCGATCCGCCCATTGGGTTCGAGTCGCGGGTCATGGAACGAATTGCGACGTCGCGTCCCACGACGCTGCGGCACCGGCCACGCTCCCGGACGCTCGTCTCATTGGCCGCCGCAGTTGCCGTGCTCGCCTTCGGTCTCGGCTGGGTGGTCAACCACGTGACCGCCTCGCCGGTGCCCAGCGCTACATCGGCGGGCACCATAGAACAGCGATCCCTCGCCCACCTCGGGCACACCGTTGGTCTGGTCTACGCCTATACCGGTAACCCCTCGTGGATGTTCGTCACGGTCAACGCACCGGGCGCGCCGGCAGTGGTTCGCTGCGTCGTCGTGACGAAAGGTGGGCGCACTTCGTTCGTGGGCAGTTTCAATCTCGTCAACGGACATGGGGCGTGGGGTACACCGCTGCCCGTGCGATTCGCTTCGGTCAAGGGCGTCGAGCTGACGACCCCGAACGGCGTGGTTATCGCAAGTCTCACGGGAGCGGTGTGGAGCTCGTCGAAGGGCCGCTGGTCCTAGTCACGCAGTCCGCGTCTCCTCGACCATTCAGTACTGGAGACGCATCAACACGACCCGTCGATCAGTCCGCGAGGGAGAAGAGTTCGCTGGTGACCTTGCCGTGAACCTTCAAGTGAAAGAGCGCCTCGGAGAAGAGCCGACCGTACCGCGTGGTCGATACGACCCGGCGCAGGGTCACGGTCGCCGCGTAGTTGATGACCCGACCTCCAACGCAGTTGGGGGTGCAGTTATTTTGGCTCAAGGTGCCGACGCCCGTGGCGGACGTGGCGCCCCACGAGGACCACGTCACCTTCGCCCACTGGGCGTTCGCGTCGGCGCAGCTGAGCACGTAGTTGGCGGGCCGCACTTGGAGATGGCCGCCGCAGCTGAGGACGTGGGTCGTTGGCGAAGCGCCGGCCCACGATGGGGCCGACGACGCGCCCGCGAGCGGGGCCAGCAGCATTGTGGCGGCGACTACCGCGATTCGTCCTCGTGTCATCATTATTCCCACTTCGCTCTAGGCACTCGTTTCGAAACTACATGTCCGGACGGGCTCGACCTTTACACGCGGTGGCGCCAAAGCGCTCGCGTCGTCAACCCATCACGGACTGGCCCGACGAATGTCGCACGGCCCCCAAGCCCTCACGCACGCTGTAGGCGGCGATCAGGAGGCCAGCGACCGGATCGGCCCACCACCAACCGACTGCGGCATTAAGCACGAGGCCGATCAACACGGTGCTCGACACCACGCCGTCGACGAACGTCACCCGTCCCTCGGTGATGAGGACCTGGTTGACGAGCGCGTGGCCGACGCGCGTCTTGGCGCACGCCAGCACGAACATCACGACCGCCGTGACCGCGGTCCACGCGATGCCGACGGTGCTGTGGCGCGAGTGAAAACCGTCGAAGAGTACCACGAGGCTCTGAACCAACAGGTAGGCGCCCAGCAAGAGAAAGACTCCGCCGATGAGTCGCAGCGCGTGCGAGCGGCGGGTCCCGGCGACGTCGCGCAGCTCCCAGAGCACGACGATGCTGGCCCCGATCTCGATTATCGTGTCCAGTCCGAAACCGGCCAGCGCCACCGAGCGCGAGCGGTACACGGCGAACGCGAGCACCGCGACGCCCATGACGTTCCACGCGAGGGTGGTGGCCTCTAATATCATTCCCAGGCGGACCGAGGCAGGTCGTTTCGTTTCGCGTCGTAACATTGACTGCACTGTAATTTGACCTCACCGACTCATTCGGGGCCGGATGCAAGGTACGACCCAACGATGGAGGAGCATCAAAATGAGACGACTTACTACCGGCCTGGCCGCGGGGATTATGGTGACGGGCTCTCTCGCCGTCTTTGGCGTCACTGGCGCATTCGCGGCGGGACGGACCCTCGCCGCCACGCCCAACGTCGGACTGGTCAACGCCCAGGTTGTCAAAGTCTCGGGCAGCGGATTTCTCTCCAATGAACAGGTCTACGTCATTGAGTGCATTTCGACGGCGACCTCAGCGGCGTCGTGCGACATCAACACCGCGACGCCAGCGACGACCGACGCGTCGGGCAATCTGCCCTCGACGAACTTCTCAGTGGTGACGGGGGTCATTTCGGGAACGACGACGTGCGGGACCTCGGCCTCGGACCTCAACAACTGCATCATCTCCGTCGGTACCTCACTCGGCGCCGACACCGCCGCCACACCCATCACCTTTGCCGCGCCCACCACGACCACGACCACGACGACAACGACCCAGCCCAAGACGTACCACCCGAAGGTCACCGTCTCTCCATCGACTCGACTCAAGAACGGCGGGCACGTGAAAGTGACCGGCCGGGGCTTCAAGCCCGGCGATCACGTCTTCATCGTCGAGTGCCTGACGACGGTCAAGGGCGCCGCCCAGTGCAACCTCTCGACCGCCAAGCGTGAGACCATCACCAGAGGTGGCGTGTTGCCGACGACCACCTTCAAGGTCGTCACGGGCAAGGTCGGAACCGGCACCTGTGGCACCAAGGCCTCCAACCTGAGGTCGTGCGTCATCTCGGTCGGCAACGCGGCACGCGCTGACGCCGCGCTCACCCACATCGCCTTCGCCCCCTAGCAACGGACTCGCCCGCCACGGGACACCCGTGGGCGTGACGACCTCACGGCATCGTCGTCAATTGGTGCGAGCGGCGTCACGGGTCCGGACGGTCATATTCGCCGTCGGGCCCGGCGACCTAGACCCCACAGGGCCTTAGGCGCCCTCGACCGACTCGCCGAGGTAGACGGCGCGCACTCGCTCGTCGACCAACAGGTTCTTGGCCGTGTCGGTAAAGACCACACGTCCGTTCTCCATGACGTAGCCGCGATCGGCGAGGCGCAGCGCCTGACTGGCGTTCTGTTCGACCACGAGCACGGTGGTGCCGCCGTCACGAATCTCTCCGATGATCCGAAAGATCGTCTCGATGATCATTGGCGCGAGGCCCATCGATGGTTCGTCCAGGAGCAACAGACGCGGCCGGCTCATGAGCGCGCGCGCAATCGCCAGCATCTGCTGCTCGCCGCCCGAGAGGTTCCCGCCCAGTTGCTTGCGCCGATCCTTCAGGATCGGAAAGGTCTCGTACATTTTTTCCATGTCGTCACTGAACGAGCCCTTGCGATTGAAGGCGCCCATCTCGAGGTTCTCTTCAACTGACATCGACGGGAAGATGCGGCGACCCTCGGGCACGTGGCTGATGCCGAGCGTCGTGAAGTCGTGGGCCTTGGTGTGGGTGACGTCCTGACCCTCGAAGGTGATTCTTCCGCTCGCGGGCGCGTGCAGCCCCGAGAGCATTCGAAGGGTGGTGGTCTTGCCAGCGCCGTTGGCTCCGAGCAGGGTGACGATCTCGCCCTGATCCACGTTGAAGGTGACGCCGTGCAGTGCGGTGATGGCGCCGTAGCGCACGACCGCGTCTTCTACTATGAGCATCCGCTACGCTCCCGTCGTCTCGGTCGTCGACGAGCCCAGGTAGGCGTCGACGACCGCCCGGTTGGCGCGAATCTCCTCGGGCGTGCCCTCGGCGATGACACTGCCGAAGTTGAGCACGTAGAGCCGCTCCGCGAGGGCCATCACGAGCTTCATGTCGTGTTCGATCAAGAGGATCGACACGCCCATCTCGTCACGGACCTTGCGAATCAGGTTGGTCAGTTGGACCTTCTCCGAGGGGTTGGTACCGGCAGCCGGCTCGTCGAGGAGGAGCACCTGGGGGTCGGTGGCGAGCCCGCGCGCAATCTCCAGTCGCCGTCGGTCGCCGTAGCTGAGCGACGCCGACACGGTGTTGGCCCGTTCGCGCAGACCCACGAAGTCGAGCAACTCGATGGTTCTCGCGTCGGACTTCTTCTCGCCGCGGCGCGTCGCCGGACCCTTCAGCATCGCGCCCACGGCACCGATTCCGTAGTGGGACTCGGCGCCGATCTTCACGTTCTCGAATGCGGTCAGCGCGCTGAACATCCGTGACGCCTGAAAGGTCCGGGCGACGCCGGCGTTACTGACGCGGTGGGGTTTGCGGCCGATCATCGAGATTGGCTTGGCGTCGCGACCCGAGAAGGTGATGGTGCCCTCTTGGGGCTGGTAGACGCCGGTGAGTGAGTTGAACAGCGACGTCTTGCCGGCGCCGTTCGGTCCAATGACCGCCAGAATCTCGCCGCGGGTCTGGTAGAGGCTCACGTCGTTGAGCGAGACGACGCCACCAAAACGCAGCGTCACGTTCTCAACGTCGAATATCTTGTCGACGCTCACGGTACGTCGCCCGTCAGCACCTCGTCGAGGTGGCCCTCGTGCTGTTCCCCCGAGAGTTTGAACTCCCGCTTTCGGCGTTTCGACGGCACGAGTCCGGCCGGTCGGAAGATCATCATGACGACGAGCAGTGCGCCGAGGTAGATGTAGAGGTCCGAGGACTGGTAGCCGGCCGGTGGGGTGTGCAGCAGGTACATGGAGGCCGTTTGGATCATGATCGCGCCGAGCACCACGCCGAAGATCGAGCCCATGCCCCCAAAGATGACCAGCACGAGGATGTTGATGGAGAACGACAGCGTGAAGCTCGAGGGGAAGATGTTGTTGGACTGGCCGGCCGTGACGACCCCCGCGAACCCGGCCGTCGACGCACCAATGGCGAAAGCCATCACCTTGTACTTCAGTGGATTGATGCCGACCGACTCGGCCGCGATCTCGTCCTCACGGATGGCCGTCCACGCCCGTCCGACCCTCGAGTGTTCGAGGAGCGAGAACGCGACGAGGAAGAGCACCACGAAGATGATGGTCAAGTAGTAGTAGGGCACCGGTGTGAGGCCCCAGGCGTACTTGATCGGTCCGATGTGCAGTTTGAAGTGCGGGATGAGCGACGATCCCTGCGACCCACCGGTGATGCCGTAGAGGTTGTTGGCGAAGATGGTGATGATCTCACCGAATCCGAGGGTGACGATCGCGAGGTAGTCGCCGCGCAAGCGCAGCGTCGGGGCGCCCAGGATAATGCCCGCCACCATCACGATGATGATGGCGATGGGGATCGCGAAGAAGGGATCCATGTGAATGCCGAACAGCGGAGGCGTGGGCAGCGAGCCCGTTACCCACGCCGTGGTGTAGGCCCCAATTGCGTAGAAGGCCACGAAGCCGAGGTCCAGCAGTCCCGCGAAGCCGACCACGACGTTGAGCCCGATCGCGAGCAGCACGTAGACGGCGATCTGTTCGACCATGGCGGCCTGCCAGAAGGGGTCGGTCACGACGTGGGGCAGGATCAACGCCACGAACAACAGGACCACCCCGACGGCCCAGCGCACCGGTCGCTTCTCGCTCGCGGTGCGCGGCACGGCCATGACCCTGGTCGCGACGCCCTTGATGCTCTTGCCGTAGTACAGCCACAGGGTCCAAATGCCCCACATCAGCAACGCAGTAGCGAAGAACGTCACCCCTCGCAGGGTCCGAAACAGACCGAAGAACGACCACGGCTCGGTGAACGACCCCGTGAGGCCCGCCGTCGGGGTGAGCGTGCTGCCCGGCGGCCCCGTCATGAGCGCGAGGATTGCCATCGCGGCCATCGAACTGACCAGGCGACGAATCATCAGTTGCGAGAGGAACTTCTTCATCAGGCGGCCCGGCCCAATCGTTCGCCCAAAATGCCGGTCGGTCGGAACAACAGAACCGCGACGAGGATCCCGAAGGCGATGACGTCAATGTACGCGGCCTGGACGAAGACGACCGAGAGGCTTTCGGCGATGCCGAGCAACAGCCCGCCGATCATCGCGCCGCGCAGGTTGCCGATACCCCCAAGTACTGCCGCGGTGAAGGCCTTCAGGGCGGGCACGAAGCCCATGGTGTACACCACGCCGGTGCCGAGCCCAAAGAGGTAGCCGGCCGCGCCACCGAGGGCGCCCCCGACAATGAAGGTCAGGGCAATGGTCCGGTCGATGTTCACGCCCATGAGCGACGCCGTCTCGGCGTCCTGGGCGACGGCGCGAATGCTGCGGCCGAGCTTCGTCGTGGCGACGAGCCGGTCGAGTCCGAAGAGCATGATCACGCCCGCGACGAAAATGACGACGTAGTAGAGCTGCACGCCGGCCCCGAAGATCGTGAAGACCGGGTGGTTGATGTAGGGCTGGGGCATGGAGATTGAGTAGCGGCCGAACTCCTTGCCGGCCATATTGAAAAGGAAGTAGGAGGCACCAATGGCGCTGATGAGGTAGGCCAATTTCGGCGCGTTACGACGGCGCAGCGGCCGGTAGGCGACGCGCTCGAGCAGGGTCGCGACAATGGCGCCCACCGTGGCGCCGACGACAATGCCGATCACGATAAGGCCAACGGTCGCCGCCCCACTGGGCACCGACGTACCGATCAACGCCTTCATCACAAAGTAACTGGCGAACCCGCCCGACATGAAGATCTCCGAGTGGGCAAAGTTGATAAGTCGAAGGACGCCGTACACGAGCGTGTACCCGACGGCGACCATGCCGTAGAGGAATCCATTCGCCACACCACCAACGAACAGGCTCCAGAACTCCAGGCGCAACGTGTCGAAGTGTGCGGCCAAATAGTGTCCGAAGGCGCCCAAGAGTTCCCCTTAATGATGAATGCAAAGTGTAGCGAAAAGCAGAAAGCCGGGGGCGAAGGCCCCCGGCTCCTGCCAAAGCGTGGTTACGAGTTGTTACTCGAGGCCGAGTTGCTTGATTGAACCGCTCTGAACCTTGTTGACGAAGATCGCCGATCCGGCAATATTGCCATTGCTCTGGAACTTGACGAGCTTGGTCGAGCCCTTGTAGCTGAGCTTGTGCAGCGCAGCGACAATGCCCGCACGGGTGACGTGCTTCAGGGACTTCATCGCGTTGATGATGGCGTTCGCAGCGTCGTAGGACTCAGGAGCGTACGTGGCGTTCGCAGCACTGAAGTGCGACAGCGCCGTGTAGGCCGTGTTGAACTTCGAGTTGGTCGACGATGCGCACGCGCAGGTCAGCAGCACGTTGTCGGCGGCCGACGCGGGCGTGGTGCCCTGGATCAGCGCGGGCGACAGGGATCCGTCACCCGACATGACCGTGCCGGTGTAGCCGGCGGACTTCAGTGCGCCGAGGAACAGGCCGAGGTCGCAGTAGTAACCACCGTAGAACAGCGCCTTTGCGCTGCTGGCCACGGCCTGCGTTGCGGCTGCCGAGTACTGGGTCGCCGATGCAGTGCCGTTCTGGCACTGCGAGGTGCCCGGAACCGTTGCCTGGGTCACGGTCGCGCCGTCCGAGGTCGCCTGAGCGGCCACGGCGGAAGCAAGTCCGGCACCGTAGGAAGTTCCATCGTTCACGACGTAGACCGTCTTGAATCCCTTGGTCTTCACCAAGTAGGTGGCGTCGGCGGGGCCCTGAACACCGTCGTCAGCGACGACGCGGAAGAAGTTGTTCCATCCGTTGGTGGCCAGCGACACGCGGGTGGCCGAGGGGCTCACCGTGGCGATGTGGTTTGCGCTGTAGTACGGCTCAGCGGCGGCAGTGGCGCCAGAGAACGCCGGTCCAACAATCGCCACGAGGCTCTTGTTGTGCACCGCGGCCTGGGCCTGCGTGGGCGAAATGGTGGGGTCACCCTGGTCGTCGTACGTGGCCAGCTTCAACTTGAAGTGCAGCTTGCCCGTCGCGTTAGCTTGGTTGATCGCCAACTGCACGGCGAACACCATGTTCAGACCGAGCTGCTGGTTACCACCCGAAAGGGGTCCTTCATAACCAATGGTGTAGGTAGGCTTCGGCTTCATCTTCAATGCAGCCGTTGCTGAAGAGGCGATACCGACTGCCGGCACCACCATCAACAGCAGTGCACTCGAAGCCACCGCAGCCACCGTCTTGTTCAAACGAAGATTCACTTCGTCCTCCTCAACTGTGTAAATTTACTTCCCCATCGGGATTTGCTCAATGACACGTGTGACCATCGGGAAAACCCTGGGGGATGCGTGGACCAGTTTGGCCACTGCGAAACAGTAGCAGCAACCATATGGAATATTTACGGCACCCCGCACGAATATCCTGACAAAACCTAACGTTTAGTCGTACGAACAGGTGTTTGATTTACCGTTCCCTGTCGGCTATCCTACGAACAACTGTTCGTCCACGAAAGGAACATCATGGCTGAGGTCCTCACCCCCATGCGGCGCCAGATCCTCGAATTCATCATCACCTGCCAGCGCGAGCGAAGTTTCCCACCGACCATTCGAGAGATCGGTGACCACGTGGGCCTGAAGTCACCGGCGACCGTCGCCAATCACATTGAAGTGTTGAAGAATGCCGGCTACATCGAGAAGAACGCGCAGCAGCCGCGCACGTTGACCGTACGCCTCGATGTCGAGAACCCCGTTCCGGCCCAGCACATCCGTCACATCCCGTTCGTCGGCGACGTGGCGGCGGGCACGGGCGTGCTCGCCCAGGAGGTCGCGCACGAGCTCATGTCGATTCCCGAACAGTTTGCGGGCCGAGGCGACAGTTTCGTGCTGCAGGTACGCGGCGAGTCAATGGTTGACGCGGGGATCCTCTCCGGCGACTTCCTCGTCGTCCAGCGTCAGGCGACCGCCAACACTGGCGAGATTGTGGTGGCGGGAATCCCGGGCGATGAGGCCACGGTGAAGCGCTACTTCCCCCAGGGTTCGCGCGTCGTGCTGAAGCCCGAGAACTCGACCATGGAACCCTTGGAGTTCGACGCACGCGAGGTCGTCCTCTTCGGACGAGTCATCTCCGTCCTGCGCAACTACTGACCGAGCGCCAGGTGCTGACCTGCACGTGGCGCACTAATTTCGCGTCTAGCGGAGCCAGTCGCCGAGGACTCCGGCGAACTCGTCGAGTTGGCTGAGCGTGACGTACTCGTCACTACGGTGCGCGAGCAACGGGTCGCCGGCGCCGAAATTCGTCGCCGCGATGCCGTACTGAATAAACGTCGCGACGTCGGTCCAACCGACCTTGCCGCGCGCCTCGGCACCCGTCAGGGCCACGAGTGACTGAAGCCGCTGGCTGCCGAGCGCCGGGACCGCCGAGGGAGCCCAGTCCACCGTCTCGATGACGTCACCGTCGTCGACGGTGTCGGCGAGAAAGGCGACCAGCCAAGCCAATGCTTCGTCGCGCGTGCGGCCCGGAGCGACGCGGTAGTTCAACGTGCACGTGGCACGGTCGGGCACCACGTTGGGGGCCACTCCCCCTCCAATCGCCACGACCTGGAGCTGCTCGACGTAGTCAATCGTGTCAATGGTCACGGTACGCGGCTCGTACTGGGCGACGCGCTCAATGACGCGAGCGAGTCGGTGGATCGCGTTTCGCCCAACGAACGGACGTGCGGTGTGGGCGCGCACGCCGGCCATTTCGACCGACACCCTCAGCGTCCCTTGGCACCCGGCCTCGACGACCCCGCCGGTTGGTTCGGCCAGTACGGCGGCGTCGGCGTCGAGCAGGTCGGGGCGAAGTTCGGCGATCTCCAACAGGCCCGACTCACTTCGATCGATCTCCTCGCGTGCGTAGAAGACCCAGGTCACCTCCACCGAGCGCACGACGGGCTCGAGGGCCAATTCCAGCATCACCGCGAGCGACCCCTTCATGTCACAGGCCCCGAGTCCGCGCAGTTCGTCCTCGACAATGCACGCGCCGCTGGCGTCACCCGGCACGGTATCGAGGTGACCAGCCACCAACAGTCGCGTGGCGTGATGTCCGGTCGTTCGCGCCACCACGTTGTCACCAATGCGCTCCACGTCGAGGGCCGGATTACCCCCCAGTCGCGCGGCGACGACCTCGGCGAGACGCGATTCGCGGCCACTGACCGAGTCGATCGCGACTAGGACCATCGCGTCATCTAGTCGACTCACGTGGCGACCCCGTGTTCACGCAACAGCGCATTGAGGGCAACTTTGTCGTGGCGCTCGCCTTCACTCATCCGCCGAATGATGAGGACGCAGGGCAAGAAGAACTCGCCGCCGGCGAACTCGCGTCGGCGACTCGCCGACACCGCAACGCAGTAGTCCGGCACGTACCCGCGCGACACTTCCTCACCGGTCGCGGCGTCAATGACCGGGATCGACGGATTGAGAATCGTGCCCGCGCCGAGAATCGAGCCCCGACCAACGCGGGCGCCCTCGACGATCATGCAGCGGCTACCAATGAACGCGTCGTCCTCGATCACCACCGGCACGGCGTTCGCCGGTTCGAGCACGCCCCCGATGCCCACGCCTCCGGCGAGATGGACGTTCGCGCCAATCTGGGCGCAGCTGCCGACCGTGGCCCAGGTGTCGACCATCGAATCCGGTCCCACCCAGGCGCCGATGTTGACGTAGCTGGGCATCAGAATGACCCCGGGGCTAAGAAAGCTCCCGCGCCGCGCGCTGGCGCCGGGCACGACGCGCACCCCTCGACGTTCGTAGTCGCGCTTTAACTGAAGCTTGTCGAGGTACTCGAACGGACCGGCCTCGCTGCGCTCGAGCCCGTGGAGGCGAAAGAGCAGCAGAATCGCCTGGCGGACCCACTCGTGCACGACGACCTCGCCCTGGTCGCCTATTTCGGCGACCCGCAACTGGCCGTCATCGAGTTTGGTGATCACGAGCTCCACGTCACGACGGGCCTCGAGGTTCGCCGGGGTCATCTCGGCAATGTGGTCGAACCACCGCCCGATGCGCGTCTCAAGTTCACTCATGCGCCAAGCGTACTGGCGAGTCTTCAGTGGCCGAGGAGTCGCGCGGCGGCGAGCGCCAGCCGTTCGTCGGGCTGCACCATCGCGATGCGCACGAACGGTGCACCGGCGTCCCCGTAGAGGTCACCGGGACTGACGATAAGTCCCGCCGACTCGGCGAGCAGTGTCGCGAGCTCCCAACCATCGAGGCCGTCCTTGTGACACCACAGGTAGAACGAGCCGTCGGGCATGGGCGCCTCGACGCCGAAGTAGCGCAGCGCGTCGGCAACGACTTCGAGTCGTGCGTGGTAGATCGAACGTTGAACCTCCACGTGCTCGTCGTCGCGGTAGGCGACGGCGACCGCCGACTGAACGGGACCGGGCACCATGAAGCCGGCGTGCTGGCGAACGGAACGGAGGTACTCCACGAGGTCGGGGTCCCCGGCGTAGAAACCGGCGCGCAGGCCAGCGAGGTTCGAACGTTTCGAGATGGAGTGCACCGCGAGCACCCCGTCGAGACCGTGTTCGAGGATCGAACGGGGCCGACCGGCCCACGTGAATTCGGCGTAGCACTCGTCACTCGCCACCGGCACGCCGTGGTGGCGGCCCCACGCCGCGACCGTTTCGAGGTCGTCGAGGTGGCCGGTAGGGTTCGATGGCGAGTTCGACCACAACAGCAGCGCCCGTTCAATGTCGGCGGGATTGATCGACGCGAGGTCGAGTTGACCGTCGACGACATTGACGGGCACGGGGCGCAGTCCGGCGAGGATTGCGCCCATGGCGTAGGTGGGATAGCTCACCGCCGGGTAGAGCACGGTGTCGCGCCCGGGAGTTCGCAGGTGCAGGTAGCCTGACACGGTCCCGACGAACTCCTTGGTGCCAACGCACGCGGCGAGCTGGTCGGGCGCGAGCTCCAGGCCGAATCGACGATTCATCCAGTCGGATTCAGCCTCGCGCAGGTCGAGCGAGCCCTGGGAGGTCGGGTATCCACGGGCACCGAGTCCGCGCGCCATCTCCTCGAGCACCGCGGTCGGCGGGGCGTCGACCGGGGTTCCGATGGAGCAGTCGATCGCACCGCCGTCGAAACGCTCGGCCGTTTTCTTCAGTCCGTCCAGCCGTTCGTAGGGGTACGGGGGCGGAGTGAAGCTCACGCGGGCACTCGCCACTCATTAAAACGTGCCACGCCCACCGAATCGAGCACGACACGCATGACGACCGACTCGTCGGTGACCTGGGTGTCGAGTACCTCACCCTCGCGGTGCACGGCGGCGAGCAGGTCGCCCCGGTCGAGTGGGATGTAGAGGGTCACGACCCGGTCGTTGGTGCGCAGTCGATCACCGAGCTTCGCGATGACCTGGTCGAGGTTTTCGCCGGTCAATGCCGAGACCCAGACGCTGCCCTCGTGCAGTTTCGCGAGGTCCCTCGCGCGCGAGCCGGGCACGTCAGCCTTGTTGAAGACCAGCAGCTCGGGTAGGCGGTCGGCGTCGATCTCACGCAACACCTCGCGCACCGCGGCGATCTGCTCTTCGGCGTGGTCACTCGCACCGTCGACGACGTGCACGAGCAGGTCGGCCAACTGGACCGACTTGAGGGTGCTCATAAACGCCTCGATCAGGTCGTGGGGCAGGTTCGAGATGAAGCCGACGGTGTCGGTGAAGAGGACCGTCTCACCCCCGGGCAGCTGACGCTGTCGGGTGCGCGGGTCGAGGGTGACGAACAGCCGGTCCTCGGCGACCACCCCGGCGTTGGTCAACGCGTTCAACATCGAGGACTTACCGGCGTTGGTGTAGCCCACCAGGGTGACTTCACGATGCCGACCGCGTTCACGACCCTGGCGCTGGACGTGGCGCGTGCGGTCAATCTCCTTGAGCTCGCGTTGAATGGCGTGAATTCGGTTCACGAGACGACGTCGGTCGGTCTCGAGCTGCGTCTCGCCCGGACCCCGGGTGCCGATGCCACCGGCCTGCTGGGAGAGCGATCCTCCGGCGCGACGAAGTCGGGGCAAGCGGTACTGCAATAGGGCCAGTTCGACCTGCGCCTTACCCTCAGGGGTGCGCGCGTTCTGGGCGAAGATGTCGAGGATCACCGCGGTGCGGTCGATGGCCGTGCGGCCCAGGATCTTCTCGAGGTTGCGCTGCTGGGCCGGTGAGAGATTGTGCTCGAAGACCACGGTGTCCGAGTCGAGCGCGAGACAGATCTCTCTCAGTTCTTGGACCTTGCCCGAGCCGAGGAACGTGGCGGGATCGGGCGAGTCGCGACGCTGGATGACGCGCGCCACCACGTCGGCGCCCGCGGTATCGACGAGGAGCGCCAACTCGTCGAGCTGGTAGTCGAGTTCATCGGGGGTGACCCCGGGGAACTGCACTCCCACGAGCACGATCTTCTCGCGAAAGCTGCGGTCAATCAGCGTGCCGGGTACGTACGTCAAGCTTCGAGCCACTCCACCGTCGCGACGAACTGCACCGGTCCGCTCAACGTCGCCTGGTCGCCATCAAGTCGAACATGCAGTGCACCGCCGGAGTTATCAACGGTGACGTCGGGTCCGCTGAATCCTTCGCGCTGCGCAATGGCCGCCACCGCGACCGAACCGGTGCCGCATGCTTCGGTCCACCCCACGCCGCGCTCGACAACGCGGATACTGAGGTGGTCCTCGCCGAGCACCGTCAGGAACTCCACGTTGGCACCACCCATCTTCTCCGAAAGCGTCTCGGCCAGTTCATCGCGCATGTGGTCACTCCACTTGGTGTCGTCGCGCACCACCACGTGAGGATTGCCCACGAAGGCGACGCCGAGCGTGCCCGGCAGGGACTCGCCAAAGGTCACCTCACCCATCGCCACGCTGCCGTGACCGGCGTCGCCATCCATCGTGAGCGTGACCGTGCGCGTACCGGCGAGCGTCTCGACGTCGAGAGTGTTCCACGTGCCCGTGGTCGCGCGCCGCACCGCCGCGGCGAGGCAGCGAATTCCGTTGCCCGACATTTCGGCACTCGAGCCGTCGGCGTTAAAGAGTTCCATCGACACCACCGAGCCGATGGTCGCGAGCAGTAGCCCGTCGGCGCCGACGCCCTTGGTGCGGTCGCACACCGCCGCGGCGCGCGCCGGGTTCCACCACGACGTCGAGCCGTGTTCAATCACCTCAACGAGGAAGTCGTTGCCGGCGCCGTGCCATTTTTGAAGTGTTCGTAGGGACATTCGTGACTAGTCTCGCACGAACCCGTCGGGGCTGTTCAGGACGTCCGTAAGGCGACGTGCGGCCGCGCCGGGTTCGTCAAACCATTCGATCCGCGGATCACGTTGGAACCACGATCGCTGACGACGAGCGAGCCGTCGACTCTGAATAATGGCCTCTTCAATGCAGCCCTCCAGTCGAGCACCTTCTTCGACGTGGCGCAGCAATTCGCGGTACCCCACCGCCTGACGGGCCGTGCGACTGAGGCCCCCGGAGCGACGAGCCAGCTGTTGGACCTCGTTAAGGAGTCCTTCGTCCATCCAGCGACGAAAGCGCACCTCGATCGCGACGTCGAGTTCGTCAAAGTTGCGGCGCAGACCGACCTGGACGACGCGGACCGGTCCGTAAGTGAACAGTCCCTCGCCGAAGGAGGAGAAGGCGCGACCCGAACCGAGGCACACTTCAAGTGCGCGCACGACCCTTCGCTCGTTGGTTGGTTCCATGCGGCTGGCGGCGACGGGATCGAGAACCCTCAACTCCTCGTAGAGAGCGGGGAGATCGTTGACCCGGGACTCGAGTTCAGCACGAACCTCGGGGAATTGACCGGGGATCTCGAGGTCGTCGAGCACGCAGCGACCGTAGAGTCCGGTTCCCCCGACGTAGAGCACCGCACCACCGAGCATCCAGACCTCGCTCGCGGCCTCACGAGCGGCCACCTGGTACTGGGCGACCGTGAACTCCTCGTTCGCCTCGACCAAATCGAGCAGGCGATAGTCAACCTGCTGCCGCTCCGCAGGAGTCGGTTTAGCGGTCCCGATATCCATCCCGCGATAGACCGTCATGGCGTCGACGCAGAGGATCGAGACATCGCCTCGCTGACTGGCCAAATGGTGCGCCAGCGCCGACTTGCCCGACGCCGTCGCTCCGACCAGCGCGACCGCCGTGCCCCCGTGATTGTTCACGAGCTGAGCAGCGGTATCCGTACCTTGTGGCGTGGACCGCGCACTGTCGAGGCCACGGTTCCCAAGAGGTGGTACGGCGCGCCGTGGGTCACGTCGACCATCGCGAGCGAACCGGGTCGCAACGTCTCGCCCACGTCGCCAAAGTGGATCAACTTGCCCTGGCGGGTGCGACCCGAGAGCATGGCCCCGTTGCGTTTCGAGGGCCCCTCGACCAGGACCTCCTCGCGACGTCCCTCGCGGGCCGCGTGCTTGGCGAGCGCGGAGCGGTCGAGGACCTCCTTCAACCGTTCGAAACGTTCCTTGATGACGTCGCTGGCCACGAATTGGTCGGTCATCGTCGCGCCTCGGGTCCCCTCGCGCGGCGAGAAGATGAAGGTATAGGCCGAGTCGTACTCGCAGGCCGCGACCACTGCGAGCGTCTCGTCAAACTCGTCGTCGCTTTCGCCCGGGAACCCCACGATGAGGTCGGTCGTGACGGCGAGGTCGTCGATCTCGGCGCGAGCGCGCGCCAGGCGTTCCAGGTAGCGCTCGGCGCTGTAGCCGCGACGCATCGACGAGAGGACGCGATTGGAGCCCGACTGGAGTGGCAGGTGCAGCTGGGGACAGACCGCGGTGGTCTCGGCCATGGCGGCGATGGTCTCGGGCCGGAGGTCCTTCGGGTGGGGGCTCGTGAACCGGATACGCTCGATGCCTTCGACCTCGCCCAACGCTCGCAATAACTCGGCGAAGAGTGTGCGCCGACCCGTGATGTCGCGACCGTAGGAGTTGACGTTCTGACCGAGGACGGTCACCTCGGTGACTCCCGACGCCGCGAGCATCCTCGCCTCGGCGACGAGGTCGTCGAGGGGCCGACTGATCTCGCCACCGCGCACCGACGGCACGATGCAGTAGGCACAGGTGTTGTCGCACCCCGTCTGGATCGTGATCCACGCGGCGAAGGCGAGTTCGCGTACGGCGTAGAGGGCCGGCGCCATGTCGCGATTCGCCTCGGGATCGGGCGCGTCGAAAACTTCGACGACCGGTCCTTCGCTGCGCGCTCGGGCCAGGAGTCCCGGTGCGGCGGCGATGTTGTGGGTGCCAAAGACGACGTCCACCCAGGCCGCACGCTCGAGAATCTCGCCGCGGTCCTTCTGAGCCATGCAGCCCCCGACGGCAATCTGCAGGTCGGGCCGTCGCTCCTTGACGGCCTTCAGATGCCCGAGGGCGCTGTAGAGCTTCAGGTCGGCGTTCTCGCGAATGGTGCAGGTGTTGAATATAATGACGTCGGCGTCCGACTCGCTCACTGCGGGCACCAGGCCGTCCTCCACCATGATTCCCGCCAAGCGTTCGGAGTCGTGCTCGTTCATCTGACAACCGAAAGTTCGAATGGCGAAAGTTCTTGGTGTTTCCACCCATTCAGACTACCGAGCCACCTACCAGAACGACGGGGCGGAGGGCCACGCCGTGCCGGCGTCCCACGACGGAGAGAAATCGGTGCGACGTCCGCCCGATGGTCGGTGACCGTAAAGGCGTGACCGCGTGGCGCCCTCCCCCGCGATCGATCGCCGGGACTTCCTTCGACGGTCATTCCAGTTGGGGGCTATTGCTGCCGTCGGCACCACGCGTAGAGGGCATCGTAGACAAACGAACCCCGTTCCAGGAGGGCGTGATCGTCAACCTCGACGTCCAGACCCCCAATGCCAATAGCGAGGAGTCCGGCGCCGATGGGATGAAGGTCCAGCGCTCCCTCGACGTCAGCCGCGTGCACAATGGACGCGAGTAGTGCCAGAGCTGAATCGTCGCCGAGTTGGTACTCATCGACCAGCACTTCAAATGTGCACTGGTCCCCCCGGTGGGTGTACGTGGTACCGGGCGCGTCGAAGCTGTAGCCGCCCAAGTCGTTCGCGGTCACGATGACTCGGTCAGCACTGACAAACACAATCTCCGCGTCAGGATCAATGAACTTCTTGATCAGCCAGGGACAGGCAATGCGGTCGGTCTTAGGACGCTCTCGGGTCACCCACTTCATCGCCCCTCCTCACCATTCCGCTCACGGTGGTATCGAATTGTACCGAGAACTGACTGTCGAATTGCCGACGGCGGTTTCGATAGTCACCATCTTTGATTCGTCAATAGAGAGACTCGCGACGAGGTCCCGTACCTACTGGTGAAGCGGATCGGGCGTTCAGATGGATTGGCCTAGGAGCGGCAACGTCCAGGTGTCGACAAGCCCATTTGCGAAATCGCTCGCACTATGTTAGACAGCACTAATGGCGATAGATGCGCAGGTTCGGAATCGACGTGCCGAACGACATGAGGCGACGCGATCGGAGATCCTGGATGCCTCGTGGGAGTTGGTTCGGGAGAATGGACTTTCAGGCTTGGCACTGCGGGACATCGCAGCCAAAGTAGGAATGCGAGCACCTTCCCTGTACTGGTACTTCGATTCAAAACACGCAATCTACGACGCAATGTTCGCGGAGGGCAATCACACACTTCTTCTTCAGATGAGTTCCATAGAACTACCGTCGGAACCGCGAGAAATCCTGCGACAATTGGCGTCGGTGTTCATGCGATTCAGCGTGCAGGACGCCGCTCGGTTCCAACTGATGTTTCTGCGAACGATTCCGGAATTTGAGCCGTCCCCCGAGTCCTACGCGCTGGCCACCGAGGTCGTCGAACGTTCTCGGGAATGGTTAGGTGCTTCGGGCATCACACATCCGACACACTTCGATCTGTGGACCGGACTGGTCAGTGGCCTCATCTCCCAGCAACTAGCCAACGATCCCGGTGGCGACCGATGGCAACGTCTCATCGATGATGCGGTGGACATGTTCGCGAATCACGTTCTCAATTCACCCTCGACAAGGAGCAACCCATGACCACCACTCCCACCGAATCCGTATCATCCAGCTCAATGAGTCACGACGCAGCCATGCAGCTGGCGGAGGTGGAAATCGGACGGTTGGTTGACGTAGTGGACCAACTACGCCCCAGTGACTGGTCGCTGCCGACTGACTGTGCGCGATGGGACGTGAAGGCGCTTGTTTCACACCAACTTGGTGCAATGGAGGGCAACGCCAGCATGCGAGAGTTCGTGCGCCAGTACCTGATCGCCTCCAAGAGAGCGATGCGAAACGGCCGTCCAATGATCGACGAGATGACGGCGATTCAAGTCTCAGAACACTCGTCACTCGCGCCGAGCGAACTCACTAACCGACTTCGCAATACGGCGCAGGCTTCGGTGCGTGGACGGCGCCGAATGCCGGCGCTGATGCGGGCCATGCCGATTCGGCCCGGACCGCCCATCCAGGGGACCTGGAAGATGGGCTACCTAGTCGGCACCATCATGAATCGTGATTTCTGGATGCACCGCGTGGACCTCACGCGAGCGGCCGGCCTCGAGATGGTACTCACTCCAGAGCACGATGGTGTCATTGTTGGTGACATTGTCAGAGAGTGGGCTCGAGCCCACGGTCAGTCGTTTACGTTGATCCTCGCGGGACCAGCTGGGGGAACCTTCACCCATGGCCAGCGGGGCGAAGAGATCAGCCTCGACGCCGTTGATTTCTGTCGCGTGCTGTCGGGGCGAGGCGAAGGTGCGGGCCTCATGAACCAGAAAGTCCCCTTCTGATGACTACGACCGTCGACGAAATTGCCAATGGCATCTATCGGCTCTCCACGTGGGTGCCGGATATCGCGCCCCCGGCCGGTTTCACCTTCAATCAGTTCCTCATCGACGCCGACGAGCCACTGTTGTTCCATACGGGACCCCGAGCAATGTTCCCGCTCGTCGCTGAGGCGGTGGCGCGAATTCTTCCAGTCAATCGACTTCGCTGGGTCACCTTCGGTCACGTCGAGGCCGACGAGTGCGGCTCGATGAACAGTTGGCTCGCGGCGGCTCCGGAAGCCCAGGTGGCTCACGGGATGATGGGCTGCTTGGTGTCACTCAATGACATGGCCGATCGGCTGCCACGTCCGCTGGCCGACGGTGAGGTTCTGGACCTGGGGGGAAAATCGGTCCGCCATCTCGACACACCACACGTGCCGCACGGTTGGGACGCCCGTGTTCTTTACGAGGAGACCACGGGCACCCTTTTTTGCGGAGACCTCTTCACTCACTTGGGTAATGGTCCCGCGCTCACCGCAGATGACATCGTTGAAAAGGCCGTGGATGCGGAAGCAATCTTTCGAAGCACCTCCCTCGCTCCCGACACGGCAAACGTTATGCGACGACTTGGCAATCTTGCGCCGAAGGTTCTGGCACTCATGCATGGATCGTCGTTCGACGGCGACGGATCTCGGGCCCTCTACGACCTCGCCAGCGCCTACGAATCGCAGTTCTTGAACTCGGTGTAATTGCCGTTCCGACGAAGAACACTCCGCCAGGGCTGCGAGTATTCTGAGAGATCACGAGGCGCTGTCGGTAGTAGCAACCAGTGGGTTCGGTGGGCGCCATCTGTCCAACAATCAAGGAGGCGGGGCGGACATGAGATACGGCGTCTACGTACCGAATCTGTGGCACTACGGGTCCGTCGGCGCCATTACCGACCTGGCCGTTGCCGCCGAGGAGTCTGGCTGGGAATCCTTTTTCATTTGGGACCACCTACTCGTAGGAGCGGACATACCAGTGGTCGATTCGCAGATTGCGCTCGCGGCGGTCGCTGCGGCGACATCGTTGCGCCTCCGAAGGATCGGCTCTCTCATCACTCCTCTCGCACGTCGGCGCCCCTGGAAAGTCGCCCGGGAGATCACTGCCCTTCAAGAACTCTCCCAGGGCCGACTAGTGACCGGGTTCGGCCTCGGCCAACCGCCCGAGTACGACTTCACCTCAATGGAGTTGGACTCTCCCTCGAAGCGAGGCGCCGCACTCGATGACGCCCTGGACTTGCTCGGGCGATTCCTATCCGGCGATGAGTTCAGCTGGGAACGACCGCACCAACGTGCCAACCGGATCGGTGGACCGGCTCGTGTGAGCGCACCTGCCTTTCTCCCCCGACCGGACCCGATGCCACCGATCTGGATTGCCGGATGTATCTACCGGCTCGGCGTTGCACCAAACCTCGTGACCTCGAACGATGAACACCATCCCCACGGGGTGGACCGCACGGTGCATCAGCCGTCCGTGCCCTTTCGTCGCGCTGCACGATTCCAGGGTGTATTTCCAGTCGGTATGCCGTGGGACAATCGGGCTCCGTTGACTCCTGATGAAATCACCCGCGTCATCGCCCTCACGTTCCCCGACGGTGGCCCTCCGTGCGACTTCGAAGTCGTGACCTGTGGCCGGACCGGTGGTGACGATGCTCCGGTGAAGTTGACCGATCTGGCTCGCTACGAAGAGGCCGGGCTGACCACCTGGCTCGAGTCGCCTCCCGACCTGGCGACCCACGACGAAGCGCTCGCGATAATCCGTCTGGGTCCGCCATCTTGAACCCTCAATCGGCGAAGTTCCGAACGCCGCAATGCCTGCAATTCAATCCCCGATCGGAGAGTGACGCCGTGACTCCACAGGAGTCCCGCAGTCACGTCAGATTCCGCTAGGGCCCCTACGCGGTCAGGTGCCACACCACCAGATCACCGTTGCCTTCATCCCAGTTTCGAGCCACTCGCATGAAGCCAGCCTTCTCGAGCACACGCTCGCTGGCCCGATTCCCCATCGCAGTCTCGGCGCACACTGCTCGGACGTCAGCCTTCGTTAGTAGATGCGAGCAGAGTGCCTTGACGGCCTCGGTTGCGTAGCCGTTACCCCATACCTCCCTACCAAATCCGTAGCCGATTTCTAGAACGCCGTCGGGACTCACGGAACCTTTGACCCCGAGCATCCCAACGGCGACGAAAGTCAGTCGCTCCACGACGATGCAGTTAGCTTCCACTTCATCATTACCCTCGGTGAGTGCCGCGAGCATCGAAAGAAATCGGCCCAAGGGAGCGCCCGGCCAGGATGGCGGAAAGTGGACGAGACATTCGGAGGAGCCGACGTGGCAGCTGAGGTCGAAACGATCGTCGACCAGTCGACGTTCCATCATCGCTCGATGGAGTGGAAGCAGGAGCAGCCGATCCGTCTCCAGCACGGTCATTGGCGTACTACCATCACGTCGTCTCTGGTGACGAGGTGACTCGAGTTGATTGTTGGACCCACGAGTCAATCTTGCACCGTCGTCGGCCCGCTGTCGAAACTATCCACGTCGTTGCAGTCAGACATTCTGACTTTTTCCTGGCGAGGAACTGACAACTCGCCGGGCGTTCGGCAGGCGACTCGTGCACGGCGGGACTATTGCCACGAATGCCCTTGACAGATCCCCTTTCGGCGAAGGACTAAATGCGAAGACCGGTGCTGATCTGGTGGTGTCGGCGGATTTTCGAATCCGGATTCGAATAGAGCGGCCACTGTTCTAGGACCGGGGCGAGACTCTCAGAGGAACGAACGAGGAATGAGTCCGTGCGTCCGGGCATCTCGCTCGAGATCGTCGCGAAAGTCCGGGTGTGCAAGTGAGATCATGGCCTTGGCGCGTTCGGGAACAGATCGGCCCTTCAGATTGACCAGCCCGAACTCTGTGACCACGAACATCATGTCGCTGCGAGGAGCCGTGACGATGTTGCCAGGTGTCAGGTTCAGTACGACACGGCTGCGCCGAACGCCGTCGCGTTCGTAAGTCGACGACATGCACACGAAGGACTTCCCGCCCCGCGAGGCGTAGGCCCCACGAATGAACTGCAGCTGGCCACCGCTACCACTGATGTGGCGATGGCCGTTGGACTCGCTCGCGGCCTGGCCCTGCAGATCCATCTGGGTCGTGTTATTGATCGCCGTCAGTCGGTCGTTCTGCATAATCAAGTGCGGCAAGTTGGTCATGTCGACGGGCTGGCAGGAGATGTCGGAATTGTCATCGATTGCGTCGTACGTTGTCTGAGAACCTAAACCGAAACTGAAGACGATCTTGCCGGGATGCACCGACTTGGCCGAGCCATTCACGACGCCCGCTCGGTACAGATCAATGATGCCGTCGGTGAGCATCTCGGTGTGGACGCCAAGATTGCGGACACCACTCTCGAGCAGCAACGAGCACACCGCGTTCGGCATGGCACCGATGCCGATCTGCAGGCAGGCGCCGTCCTCAATCTCACTGGCGATAAGCCGAGCGACCGCCCGATCGGCGTCAGTTGGTGACAGTTTGGGCAACTGCGGCAAAGGGTGGCCATCCCCGTCGATGACGTAGTCGACCTGACTGATGTGCAGGCCATTGTCGATTCCGTGGACGTACGGGAGCGACGGCTCGACCTCGACGACAACGACCTTCGCTCGTGACGCTACTGCGCCATGCCAAAGGTTCGCGGCACTGAAGTTGAAGTAACCATTGGCGTCCACCGGACAGGTCTTGACCACCATGATGTCCACGGGATCGATAAAGCGGCGGTAGTAGTCGGGGATCTCTCCGAGGTTGCACGGGATGTAGTTCTGGAGACCGACATCGCTGTACTTGCGGTCGTAGCCGCCGAGATGCCAGTTGTAGAAGGAGACGTGCTGACGAGCGGGATCGGCCTCGACGACGGCTCGCGGCCGCATGCTGAGACAGCCGCGGATGCTCACGTTTTCCAGGTCGCTGATCCGGCTGGACAGGGCCCTGTCGAATGCATCGGGTTGCGCCAGTACGGCGCCGTAGTCGAGCCAGTCACCGGAACGCACCATGTCGGCGGCGTCTTGCGCCGAAATGTGGCGGGCGGACTTGGTAACTGGAACACCGCTCACGGCTATCTCCTGCGTTGGGGGTGGCAAACACTACATCCTCCACTGCAGACTCGCCGACGCGGCATCCCGATAGTCAATCCAGTTGACTCTGGGAGACCGCTTCGACGAACGTGCCGCCACGAACGGACCTCTCAGTCACATCACCGCCATCACGTCCTCAACCTAAATGCCGCGAAAGCTGCGAGCGCATCTTCAGATGGATGTCCTCAGCCAATGCAGAGTGGGTGTCCGGCGTGGTCGGCATACACCTGGTGTCCCTCGTCCACTTCGATTCTCGGTGCACCTCGCAGCAAGTGGGCACCTAGAGTCATCACCTTTTCGTGCGCAGCTCGCGGCTCTTCAACGTGGATGTCCAGATGCACCTGCTGAGGGCTCCCATTCGGCCAATCGGGCGGAATATGACGAGGTGCCGACTGCACGCCCATTCGCCACTGAACGTCACCTTCGGGGCCACTGTGCCTGTTGTCTTCTTCGACCACAACCGTCGAGCATTCCGGCCCAGCACGTGCCTTCGGCCTGCAGGTCGGCAGCGTTAAAATCAATCACGTTTCGCACTAGGCGTGCCTCGAGATCAAATTCGCCGAACCTCGACTCGAACTTGGTGTAAGGGCCGACGTCAGTGGTGGTCCACGGACCATGCTTACTGACCGTTTTCGTCGACCAGAATCTTCAATACTCGCGTTTCCTCACGTCATGTTGTTTGAGTGGTGCGTCGCAGCGGGTTGGCGGTCTGCACCGCCGGACGGCGGTTCGAGTTCACGTAGAAGGTGACGGTCAAACCTAACGTCGAAGGATCGACCTCCGTCTCAATCTGGCGACCGAATGACTTGCCATTGCGGTCCAGCGTCAAAAGTCCCCTAGAAAGTTGCGCAGCCGATCGAACGCCACCGTGTCTCCTTCGACGACAGGCATCTCCAGACCGAACCGGTGCGCGCCAATTCCCCCAAGATCTCGTCCCGAGAGAGCGAGCAGGAGCGCCGGCGCCGAGCCAAAGACCGTGGCGTTCCGCGACGAAGTGGTCGCGCCAGTGGCAAGACCCGTCGCGCTCAGCGTCGTCACCCACCGACGGGTGCCGTTGGTCAATTCGAGCACCGTCGTCTCGTCAATGTCGTCGGTCGGCGCAACCTCCGGATCCGCTGACCCAAACCAGAGCAACTCATCGATTCCGTCTGCACTGAGGGCCCCATCCATCGCGGCGACGTCGCCAACTGCGAGCTCAGCGTCGGTTCGGTGCACGAGTGTCTCAAGTGACATCCGCCGCCGCCAAAAGTGCACGGTGGTCGCCTCGGGCATGAACGTGATGCTCGGAGCGTCGTCGGCGCGGTCGAGTAGGGCCCGGTCAAGCGCGTCGGACCACTGGCGAACCCAATCAATGGGGTCGACGTGCTCCTCACGATTCACGAAGTCATCGTGGGACTTGAACGCGGCATATTCAATGGCGTACGCCCGACCTTGATACACGCGAGCGAGGTGATCACACAGCTCGGCAACATTCCATTCCGGGCACGTCGGTACGCGAGCGCCAAGATCCGCTGACGCGGCGTTGCAGAAACGAGCGAACTCGCTCGAGCGCAGCGCGTCGTAATCGTGGCCGGACAACCACGTGGCGTCGTAGCGTTCAGTCATCGCACTCCAGTCTGGTCGACATTGTTTATTCCTGAGAAAGTATGCCAGTTGGGTGAGAACGGCACACTGTTCACTGTGTCTGACGCAAAGCGCAGTATGACGAACCTCACTGAATGATGACGGGCTTCGCATTGGCGGCATCGATGGTCACTCCTGCACCGGCCACGACCACGCACACCAGTCCGACGAGGTCCCAGGGGTGAATCGCCTGACTAAGGATGATCAGACCAATCACGAACGCCACTGCCGGATCGCCGGCGAAGAGAACGCCCGCAACTGATGGCTTGAGGCGTCGCAGCGCTTGGAGCTCACATCCGAAGCCAAGCACGATTGACATGACCGCAACGACCGCAAGTCGGCCTAACACAAAGGGGTGCCCCACGACGTAACTCGATGAGCCCAGCGACATCGGCAGGGTGATGATCGCGGCAATCGCCATCGACACCGCGAGTCCTCCAAATCCCTCCGCCTGTCCGCCGACCCGGTGCGCCGCAAAGACGTACGACGCCCACCCGAGACCGGATCCGGCCGCAAAGAGGACGCCCCCGAGATTCAGCGTCCCTCCGGGACGAGCAATCGCGAGGACGCCGAGTCCGGCGAGGCCGACGAACGCGAGGTGACGAGACGACCGCTGGCCGAAGGCCGAAACGAGGAAGGGACCGAGATACTCGATCGCGACCGCCGCGCCGAGTGGAATTCGCGCGATCGCCTGGTAGAAACACTGATTCATGAACGCCACCGACGCACCGAGGGCGAGCGCGCCCATCCACTGCTGGCGCGTCCACGAGCGAAGGTGTGGTCGGGTGAACGACATGAGCACGACGGCACCGATGAGAAAACGCCACGCACTGGTCGCCGAAGGCCCGACCACGCCAAAAACGTGGGTCACGATCGCGGCCGACCATTGAATCAGAGCCGCACCCAGCGCCATGAATCCGACACCGCCCCCGGTCCGACTCTTGGAAGCGCTATCCCCCAGCTTCAACTCGTCACCAGTCCGGTGCGGTCGGCATCGAGCACCCGCACCCAGCCCGCCACGCCTTGATCGGAGAGAAAGTGCCGCGCGGCGGCGGCCACCACGTCGGCCACGTCAGCGGTCGCGAGGCCGAGCATCGACGAACCCGCACCCGACCAGCACGATCCGGCGGCGCCGCTCTCGCGCAAGACGCTCAGCAGCGGCTTGGCAAACGGCAGCAATCCCATCCGGTAGGGCTGGTGCAGCACGTCGTCCATCGCCGCGGGATCGAAGGCCCGATGATCAGCCAGACCGGCGATCAAGAGGCCCAACGCGCTGAGGTTGTGCACGGCGTCGGCGAAGGGGACCTGGGCGGGCAGCACGCCGCGGGCTTGGGCGGTCGAGAGCTCCTCGTCGGGCACGACCACGACGAAGCGCCACGCCTCGTCCAGGGCCAGCGGACGCGCCACGGCGATTCCGTCGTTCGTGGCGGCGACGACGAGACCGCCGAGAACTGACGCCGCGGCGTTCTCGGCGTGGCCGTCGACCTCGATACCGATGGCGAGGGGGTTCGCCGCTCCGGCCGCGGCGGCGGCGGCGACGGCGAGCGCCGCGGACGACCCGAGCCCGCGCGACAACGGAATTTCGGAACGTACCCGCAGCGTGAAGTTCGAGTGGCCGAGCACGCGAGAAGCGACCACGACGCCCAAGTGGCGTTCATCCGCAAACTGTCCGGCGCCGCACCCCTCACACGTCACCTCGAGAGAATCCGAGGGCTCGAGGGTGACCTCGAGGTACAGCCCGAGGGCCACCGCGAGCGAATCGAACCCCGGGCCCAGGTTGGCCGAACTGGCGGGGACGCGCGCGAACACCCTGTCAGCGTAGGCGTTGCCAGAGAGAGGGTGGAGCGACGGTACCCTGTGCGACCAGCGCGAGACGACGAGTCGAACCGCCCACCGTGACCCAGCCGACGACTTCACCACGATGAATCGTCGTCGTGAAGTGCAGCATCTGAATCGTCGCGGCCGGACGAGCTCGCGGCGCCCACCAGGTGAGCACGCTCTGACGTGCGAAGCCGAAGTCGACAGTGCGCCCCGGCCAGCCGATGCGCCCGACCACACTGCCCTGAGGGTAGACCAGTTCGATTCGATTGCGTAGCGCCGACTGGGCGAGGGCGAGAGCGGCCCGCCCGGCCGGGCCGAGTAAGTCACCACCGCGTTGACCGAGCACCGCCGCGTAGATGATCCTCGTGGCGCCACCCTGTTGGAACGTCATGGCCATAACGTCACAGCCGCCCGCTGGGCTAGTGCGACCGGACTTGACGCCAATGACGTTGTTGGTTCCCACTAGTGGCGTGAACGAACCGACGCTTCCGGCCACCGGCAGGGTGACGTTGGGTAGACGCACGATGCTCTGGACGACCGGCGACTTCATCAACTCCACGGCCATTCTCACCTGGTCGAGGGCGGTAGAGACCGACAGTGCCGAAAAACCCGAAACATCGTCGTAGTGCGTGCGCCTCAGATCGAGCGACTTCGCCGTGACGTTCATCAACGACACGAACGATGCCCTCGAGCCCGCGACCATTGACGCCAGCATCGCCGCGTAGTTCCCAGCCGAGTGCACGAGCAGTCCCTTCAAGAGGTCGATCTCGCAGAGACGTTCGCCGGCGACGACGACCACACCCGACTCGCCTGCGGTCTTCTCGGTGACGTAGGTGACCACGTCACTCGCCGTGACGACGTGGCACGGTCCAACCTGTCCAACGGCGAGGGGTAGGTGCCGCAACGTGACGTACGCGGTCATCATCTTGGTCAGGCTGGCAACCGGCGCGACGTGATCGCGCCACGACTGGACGACGCCGAGCGCCGGGATGACGAGCGCGCCACTGCCGATGCTCGGCCAGGCCAGAGGTGGAACTGACAACGAGTGCGGAATCACACTCGTCAACGTCTGGTGCACGAGCGCCGGCTGGTGGCGCAGGGGCAGTTGCATGGCGACCACCAGTGCCGTCGCCACGAGTAGTCCCAGGAACATGGAGCCCAGTCGGGTCGCGACGCCGCGACGGGCCCGGTGGATAGACGAGCCGGCCACGGTCTAGAGCGTCGACTGCGGGTCGTACTCGTCGAGTGAGACGAGCACCTTACGGGCCTTCGATCCGTCGCCGGGCGCCACGACGTGCTCTTGTTCCAACTGGTCCATCAGGCGTCCGGCGCGGGCGAAGCCGACCCGAAGCTTGCGTTGGAGCATCGACGTCGAACCCGACTGCGTGCGGATCACCAGGTCGCGCGCTTGGCGCAGCAGTTCGTCATCGTCGTCATCGTTCGCACCCGAGGACGACGTCCGTCCCTCACGCACGTCGAGCGCGACGACACTCTCGCGACGGCCGCCCTGCGCGCGCCAAGCCCCGACGACGTGCTGGACCTCCTCTTCGGAGACCCACGGCGCCTGCAGCCGACGCGCGACGTTCGAGCTGGAGGTCACGAGCAGCATGTCCCCCTTGCCAATGAGGCGCTCGGCCCCACCCTGGTCCAGGATGACGCGACTGTCGGCCAGGGAGGAGACCGCGAAAGCAATGCGACTGGGAATGTTGGCCTTGATGACGCCGGTGATGACGTCGACGCTTGGTCGTTGGGTCGCGAGCACCAGGTGGATGCCGACGGCTCGGGCCATCTGGGCAATGCGAACGACCGACTCTTCGACGTCGCGCGCGGCGACCATCATGAGGTCGTTCAGCTCATCGACGACGATCACGATGTACGGCAGCTCCTCGGGGCCGTTCACCTCGTCGACGTCGGACTCGAGTCCGGTCGCGCGCTCGATGGCCTCGGCGACCTGCTCGCGCACGCTCGGCTCGGGCACCAGCTCGCCACGCTCGATCATCTGCTGGTAGCTCGTGATGTCGCGCGCGCCGCTCTCGGCGAGGATGTCGTAACGTCGCTCCATCTCCTTCACGGCCCAGGCGAGCATCCCGGCGGCCTTCTTCGGGTCAACGACCACCGGCGACAGCAGGTGGGGCAGATCGTTGTACTGGCCCATCTCCACCCGCTTGGGATCGACGAGGATCAGACGCAGCTCGTCGGGCGTGGCGCGCATGACGAGCGACGTGACGATGGAGTTGATGAGCGAGCTCTTGCCCGCGCCGGTCGCTCCCGAGATCAAGACGTGGGGCATCGAGCCGAGGTTGACGACCACGGTCTTACCCGAGATGTCGCGACCGATCGGCACGTCGAGGGGGTGCGCGGCGTCGAGCGCCTCTTCGGCCGCCAACAGGTCGCCGAGCGCGACGAGCGAGCGCTGGCGGTTCGGCACCTCCACCCCGATGGCCGAGCGTCCCGGAATCGGGGCGAGGATGCGCACCTCAGGCGAGGCCATGGCGTAGGCGATGTCGCGATTGAGCGAGGTGACGCTCGAGACTTTCACGCCGGGCCCCAGTTCGAGCTCGTAGCGGGTCACCGTCGGGCCGACGGTAAAGCCGACGAGCACGGTCTCGACGCCGTGGGCGGCCAGCGCCTCGACCAGTTCATCACCCAAGTCCTCAATGGCGGCGCGATCCTGCTTCACGTCCTTCGTGCGTACGAGCAGCGACGACGAGGGCAGGCGCCAATCGCTCGCGATGATCGCTGGACGGTCGTGCAGGCGCGTGATCGGTGTGAGGACCGGCGCGACGTCGTCGTCATCCTCGTACCGCTGCGCCTCATCCTCGTCCGGGGAGTCGTCGACGTCGCTGGCAACGGGCGCTTGGTCGGGCTCGGCGACGACGCGCTTTCGTCGCGCCGAGGGCGACGGAGCCATTGCTAACTCGGGAGTGGCGTCGGCGTCGGGCTGGGGACGAGTCGACCACCAACGAGCGAGGCGCGTGGCGACGGCACGAACCACGCGCGCCGTAGCGCTCAGCAGCGCGCGCAGCCCAATGCCGGTGCTGACTATCAGCGCGACGACCAGCAACGCGAACAACACCACCAGGGCGCCGGCGATCCCAATGGCCCTGTGCAGCCCACCGCCGGCGAGTACGCCAATCCAGCCACCCGCGTGGGCGAGGGCCCTGGTGGTCGCGTGCAAACGCGGTCGACCGCCAAAGAGGTCGCCGAGACCGCAGATCCCTGCGAGGCCGAGGGCAATTCCCCAGCCGAGGCGCGGCCAGTCGACGTCAATCCGACCAATGGCGAAGGCCCCACCGAGGCCGAGCAGCATCACCGGCAGCGCGAAGCGTCCGACGCCGAACGCGAGGGCAAGCGCCTGGCTGATGGCCCGTCCGACGGGCCCGAGGGCACCTCCTTCGGCCAACGCGGCGAGAAAGCCGGTGACGACGAGCAGCACGATCCAGAGATCGCCGATGTGGCGCTGCCAGACGCTCGGCGTGCTCGAGGCCGACCCGGCGGCCCGGGCGGTCCTCTTCACCGGTTTCTTCTTATTTCGCGCCCGTGCCACAACCCTCCAACTTACCGAACTGGAGTTCGCTCCGGGTGCCATTGGTCATAGGGTGGACCCGTGACGAACAGCCCCCACGACAGCTCGATCACCCTCGCAGAGCGCCTCGGTGCCACGGCCCTGGTGTGCGAAGTCTTCTCGAGCACGAGACTGAGTACGTCGATCCACGAGGTCGTACTCGCTGGCAACGCCACCCTCGCGGGCGTGCCCGGCAACGACGTGATGATCAGGGTCGCCACCACCGCCGGCGCGTTCGTGCGACGCCGCTACAGCGTGCGCGACGTCGACGCCGAGCGCGGCCACGTCACCCTCTGGATTACGACCGGCCATGACGGACCGGGGAGCCAGTGGGCTCGGCGCGCCAGACCCGGCGACCCCGTCGACGTCATTGGTCCCCGGGGCAAGGTCGTCCTCAACGAGCGGGCCGACTGGCACCTCTTCCTCGGCGACACGACCGGACTCGCTTCGTTCTATCGAATGGCCCAGAGCATCGAGGCGCCGGGCCGCGCGATCTTCATTGTTGAGATCGATCACTCCGGCGACGCGCTGACCGCCGACTTCAACGAGGGCCTCGGGGTCACCGGCATCTTTGTCGACCGCCAGGACCGCGCCAAGGACGATCCCTCGGGTCTCCTGCGTGGTCTCGCGGCGTTCGCCCTGCCGCCCGATCGGGGCCACGCCTACCTCTTTGGCGAGTTTCACCGCATCAAGGCGGTACGCGTCGCGTTGGGCGACCGCGGTCTCGCCGACGAGGACGTGAGCTTCAAGGCGTACTGGCGCACGGGCCGCGAGAACGCCGACCACGGCGAACCGGACAAGTCCGGCGATTAGAGGACCACGATCGACGCCAACAACACTGGTTGGCGTCGGTACTTCTGACCGAGCAGTCGTCCGGCGGCGCGCTGGGCGACTTTGTTAAGCGACTCGGCGTCACGGTTGCCGTCACGCAACGCCGTTTCGATGGCGGTGCGCACCTCGTTGGTCACCGCGTCGGTGAGACTGCGGTCCTGCTCGCCCTCGAACCAGCCGCGAGCGGTAAGACGGACCGGCTGGATGATCGTGCCCCGGGCCTTGTCGACCCCGGCCGATATCTGCAAGACGCCCCACTCGGCCAGCATGCGACGCTCTTCGAGGGGTCGTTCGTCGAGGTCGCCGGCACTCCCGTCGATGTAGTGGAATCCCGCAGGCACCTGGCCCGAACGGCGGATGCCGGTGGCGGTCACCTCGATCTGATCCCCGTCCTCGCAGATCAACACGTGCTTGGGGGCGAGGCCCATGGAGTGGGCCAGTTCGGCGTGGTGAACCATGTGGCGATACTCGCCGTGGACCGGTACAAAGTTGCGCGGGCGCAGCAACTGGTGGAACGTACGGAGCTCACCCTGGCGCGCGTGGCCCGAGGCGTGAACCGGCTCGTGGCCCGAGTGGATCACTTCGGCGGCGGCGCGGTGCAGGTCGTCGATGACGCGCCCCACCGTCCACTCGTTGCCGGGGATCGGGTGCGAGCTGAGGATGACGGTGTCGTTGGCCCCGACCTTCAAGAAGCGGGCGTCGCCGCGCGACAGCTTGGAGAGCGCCGCCAGCGGTTCGCCCTGACTGCCGGTGCAGATGACGCAGACCTCGCCCGGCTGGTAGCGGTCGATGTTCTCGATGTCAATCAGGTCACTGGCGTCGACGTGGAGCAGGTGGAGCTTGCGCGCCAGCTTGGCATTGTTCTCCATGGAGCGGCCCATCAGGACGATCTTGCGATTCTGCTCCTTGGCGACGTCGATGATCTGCTGGACGCGGTGGATGTGACTCGCGAAGCAGGCAACGACGATACGCCGCTCGGGCCGTTCGAGGAAGAGGCGGCGTAGGGCGCCGCCGACGGAGCGCTCCGACGCCGTGAAGCCCGGCTCCTCGGCGTTGGTCGAGTCACAGAGCAACAGGGCCACACCCTCGTCGCCGAGGGCGGCGAGGCGGGCGATGTCGGTGCGCCGTCCGTCGATCGGCGTGAGGTCGAGTTTGAAGTCACCCGAGTGCACGACGACGCCGACGCTGGTGTGAAAGGCCAGCGCGTGCGCGCTCGGCACCGAGTGGGTGACCGGGATGAACTCGATCTCGAAGGGGCCGATCTTCCGTCGTTCGCCGTCGGCGACCTCGATGAAGGTGAGGCCCTTGGCGACCTTCGCCTCGGTGAGACGGTGGCGCGCGAAGCCCAGCGTGAGGGCCGATCCGTAGATCGGGACGTTGACGTCCTTCACGAGGTAGCGCAGCGCCCCGGTGTGGTCTTCGTGGCCGTGGGTGAGCACGATCGCGTCGATCCGGTCACGTCGCTCGATCAGCCATCGAAAGTCGGGCAGGATGATATCGACGCCGTACATGTTGGGCTCGGGGAACATCAGGCCCGCGTCGACCACGACGATGCGGCCGTCTTGCTCGATGGCGGCGCAGTTGCGTCCGATCTCGCCGAGGCCACCGAGGAACGTCACCCGCACGGCGGCCTTAGACACGGGTGGCTCGAAGCGAGGTGATGATCTGGGCCGCGGCGGCGTCGAGTGCGGCGTCGCTCGGCGCGTGGGGTGGGCGGCACTGGCCGACATTGAACCCGAGTGCGCGCAGGGCCGCTTTGGTGGGCATCGGGTTCGGGTACGCCTCGCTGCTCTCGAAGGCGCAACTGGCCGCGATGCGGTCGTTCACGCAGCGCGCCTTCACCCAGTCGCCCCGTTCGACGCAGCCCACGATCTCGGCGAACTCGCGTGCGGCCCAGTGCGCCGCGACCGACACGATGCCGACGGCTCCGATACCGAGGAAGGGCAGTAACAGCCCGTCGTCGCCGCTGTAGAGGTCGAGGGCGTCGCCGAGGACCGACTTCACGTACCCGGCCGAAACGAAGTCACCCGAGGCGTCCTTCATCGCCACGATGTTCGGGTGCGTGCGCACGAGATCGACGGTGGTCGACGCGGCGATCTTTCGCCCGGTGCGCGACGGAATGTCGTAGAGCATCACGGGCAACTCGGTCGACTCGGCGATCGAGCCCAGGTGGCCCGCAATGCCGGCCTGGTTCGGGCGAGCGTACGCGGGCGTCGTCGCGAGGACCCCACTGGCGCCGGTGGCGGCGACCCGACTGGTCAGCGCCACGGACTGGGCCGTGTTCGACGACGTCGACCCGGCGAGGACGGGCACCTCGACCGCACCCGCGACGCAGGCGAACAGTTCGAGCTTCTCGGTGTCCGAGAGCGACGACCCTTCGCCGGTGGATCCGGCGAGGACCAGGCCGTCACTGCCCTCGGCGACGAGGTAGCTCGCGAGTTCAATGGCGACGTCGAAGTCAATCGAACCATCGGGCGCGAAGGGGGTCACCATGGCGGTGAGGACGCGTCCAAAGAGCGGTGCAATCATGAGACAAAGTTACCAGTCGATGGCCCGTCGCCTCGATTCAGGCGAGCAGTGACGAGATCCCGTCGACGAAGCGCGGAGTCGCGTCGATGGCGCGCACGGCGAGCGCGACGCCCGGCACGAAACTCTGTCGGTCGAAGGAATCGTGGCGGATTGTGAGGCCCTCGCCCGGGGCACCGAAGTGAATCTCTTGGTGGGCGACGAGGCCCGCCAGGCGCACCGAGTGGATTCGCACGCCGTCGACTGCGTCGGCCCCTCGAGCGCCCGCCACGGTGTGACGCTGCGTCGGATCGAGAATCGGTGCGAGGCCGGCCGCGGCGCGTGCGTGCGCGATGGCCCGGGCGGTTGCCATCGACGTACCCGACGGGGCGTCGACCTTTCGCTCGTGGTGCAGTTCGATGATCTCGGCCCCGTCGAAGTATGGGGCGGCGATCGCGGCGAATCGCTCGGAGAGCACCGCGCCCAAGGAGAAGTTCGACGCCATCACGACGCCTACTTCGGTCGCCGTCCGTTCGACCTCCTGGCGCTGCTCGGTCGTGAGGCCGGTCGTACCGATCACCAGCGCCACGTGATGCGTCGCGCACCAACGCGACGACGCGACGACCCCTTCGGGGACCGAGAAGTCGACCACGACGTCAACGTCGTCGGGATCGAGGTCGTCAATCGCGCCGACGTGGCGAGCGCCGAACAGCTCTCGGGGCACGTGGACGTCAACGAGAAAGTCGACCGCGAGGTCCGACTGGGCGCCGAGTCCTTCGGCCAGCGCCTGTCCCATCTGGCCGGCTCCGCCGACGAGTGCGATGCGCTTCATGTCTGCACCCTACCGTTGCGATATCTGGTGAAGCGGCCCCGCCGCCAGCCTTCGACGGCCAGCAGCGCCACGACACCGGTGGTCGAGGCCACGAGCCCCAGCTCAATGTAGGGCGCGTGGTAGTGAAAATGGATCTGCCACGTACCCGTGGGCACGGTCACTTGCATGATCAACCCCGAACGGTCGACCAAGAGTGCGCGAACCTCACCGGATCGCTGGTTGACCGCGGTCGCGCGCCATCCCGGCAGCCATTCGACCGAGCGCTTGAGGGTGGTGACGTGCGTCGCGCGTACCGTGATCCACGAGTCGCCCCAGGAGGCGTTACTCACCTTCAGAATCTTCGACGGCGACGAATGCTTGCCGAGCCACGCGGTGGCGCGCACGTGGTTCGCGCGAAAAATCGTCAGCGAACCGGAGGTCTCGCCCATGTGCCACCACGTCGTCGAGAAGGCCTCCTGGTACCCGTTGTCGAGGCGCCGAGGCGCTCCCTCCCCTATCGGTTGCAGCGTCGTGGAGTACAGCGTGGCGCCGAACGGCGCGTTAAATCGCACGCCCGCCGACCGCGCAGTGGTCGTCGAGAAATGAAAGACCATCGACGGTGCGCCGAGCTCTTGGATCAACGGGCCCACCGGTCGGTCGTTGGCGCCAAAGAGTTGGGCGGTGATCGGACCGTTCGTCACACTTCGACCGCCCGGACCCTCGACGCTGATGGTGCGGACCCGCTCCATTTGCCCAAAGAAGCGCGACGTGGTGGTGGTGGTGCGAAGTGGCAGGCACCAGGTCGGGTGCGGTGTCGCCGAGGTGACCGGCGTGGCCAGCTGATCGCCCGAAATCACGACCACCGCCAGCCGCAACTGTTGGAAGGTGCCGCGCGCCAGTTGGCACGCGCGGATGCTGAAGAGGGGGTGGGTGTCGGTCACGTCCCCGTAGAGCGAGTTGATCAACGACCCGTAGCCCTGGACGCTCGGAAACTTGGTGAAGACGTTCATGTTGGGCGAGCCGAGCCGCTCGAAGTCCTCACTGTGGATCCCGCGCGGATCGATCACCGCGAAACGGCCGTGACTGCCGAAGTCGGCAACCGCGGCCGCCCGCGACGGCATCACGTTGACGTTGCCCGCGACGAAACCAGTCGAACTCAGGAGGAGAAAGACGGCGACGTCGAGGGCGACGACGGCGCCGAGCCACCGGACCAGGTGACGCGAGGCTCTCGCCCCGAGCAAGAGCCCGACGAGCGTCACGGCGATGACGATTTGGATCACGAACGTCAGTGTCTGGTGCCGCGACAAGACCGCGGCCGCCGGTCTCGCCCCCATCCACCGGGCGATGGGCGGACCCCAGAGCAACATCACGGCGCCGAGTGCGACCGTGACGAAAGCCGGGGCGACGCTCCACCACCGGCGGCGCCCGACGAGTCCGGCGCCGGCGAGGTCGCGCGCCAGCAGTCGGTCGAGCATCCAGCCGAGCAGGACCGTAGCCGCCAGGTCGACGAGGACGAGGTTGCGACTCTGCAAGCGAGTGCTGCCGACGAGTGGAACGTACTGAAAGAGGTGACCGAGCGGCGTGTAGCTGCCCCACGCCGCGAACAGTCCGACGACGAGCATCACGACGTACACGACGTAGTGGCCATTCTCCCCCGGCCAGCCTCGCCTCGAGACCCGACCGACGAACGCCGCCACGGCGACCAGCGCGAGGACTCCTACGTAACCCGTCACCTCGGGCAGGTTGTAGTCCGCGAAGAATCGCGGCTGGCCGAGCAGGCCGTTGCCCCCCACGATGTTCTGGACGAAGAGCATCGAGGTCCAGCGAACGAACAACGAACCGGCCCCGAAGAAGGAGTAGGAGATCGACGAGCGCTGAGAGTGCGTGATGAAGTTTAAACCGGGCAGCAGTTGGGCGAGGCCGATCACCAGGCCCCAGACGACGCTGAGCACCAGGGCCGCGAGGTACGTGCCTCGCTCACGCCACGCGACCGGCCGGTAGTCACTGGGCAAGAGCACCACGCACGGTCCGACGATCATCGCGAGCAGTTCCATCTCGGCAATGGCGCGCGGCTCCCCCGACAGGCAGGCGAGGGCCCAGAGCACGCTCAGAATGAGTACGCCCGGCACCAGTGAACGGAGCCGGGCCGCGCGCGTGGGCGCTGCGCGACGAATCGCGCGACCCATGGCGAGCATGGCCAAGACCGCCCAGGGCAGCAGGGCGAAGCCCTCGATCACACCGAAGTGGACCATCTGGCCAATCATCGATCCGCTGTAGGCGAAGACCAGGGCCGCGACCGCGGCCGCGACCGTGCGCTGGCCGTGCCAACGCAGCAGGGCGAACAGCCCGAGTGCCGCGGTGGCGTAGACCAGCGCCAGGTTGAGAATCCAGGCGAGAATGGGCGGGGCGATGACGAACAGGAACGTCGCGGGGAAGAAGGAACCGGCGTTCATCCCACCGAGCAGCGGCGTCGACGAGTTGGCCAACGGGTTCAACAGTGGGAGGTGGCCGCTGCGGAGCTGTTCGCCGGTCAAGACGCGCAGCGGAAAGTTCTGAATCAGGTTGTCCGCCGCGATGGCCGGATGACCCAAGAGTGCCGGCACGCCAAAGACGATCAACGGGAGCGCGATCAGCCCCAGCACGACCGAGCGGTCGGCGCGCGACATCGGTCGCCACCACCGGTCGGTGGTGACGTTCATCGCGGACACGCTCTCACGCTACGAAGCAACAAGGGCCCGTGGCGCCCAGTCATGCGACAGTGCGACACGGGCCCTCAGGAGTTAACGGCGACGCGGTCGCGGAGTACGACGTCCGCCACCGTCACCTTCGGACAACGCCGGGCCGCCGGGCCCGAGGTCGCCGATTTCGCCGGCGAGCTCGGCCTCGAAGGCCGCCTCGAACGACGAGTTCGGGGCGGGTCGCGCGGGGGCTGACTCGCGAGGCGGACGTTCGCCGTCACGCGGGGCCCGGTCACGCGGCGCGCGGTCACGGTCTCGGTCACGTCCTCCACGGTCACGGTCGCCACCCTCGCGCGGCGCGCGCGCCGGTCGGGCATCACCGTCATCGCTCGCCACGTCGGCGTATTCGCCGGCCAACGAGAGCGAGACCTTGCCCTGAGGGTCGATGTCGTCGACCCTCACTTCGATTGCCTGACCGAGCTCGAGGACGTCCTCCACCTGACCAATGCGCTTGCCGTCGTTGAGCGGCGCCATCTTGGAGATGTGCAGGAGGCCGTCGCGTCCGGGCATGATGCTCACGAACGCGCCGAACTTGGCGAGATTGACGACGCGACCGGGGTAGGTGGCCCCCACTTCGGGCGTCGGCGGGTCGAGGATCAGGGCGATGCGACGACGGGCCTCTTCGACCGCTCGTCCGTCTTTCGCGCCAATGGTCACCGTGCCGACGACACCGTCGTCGTCAACGGCGATGTCCGCGCCCGTCTCTTGCTGCAGCGTGTTGATGACCTTGCCCTTGGGACCGATGACCTCGCCGATCTTGTCGATCGGAATCTCGAGCGACACAATCTTGGGTGCCACGTCGGCCACCTGGGCGCGGGGCTCGGCAATCGTCTCGGTGATGACCTGGAGAATCGCCAGTCGAGCGACCTTCGCCTGATCGAGGGCCTTGGAAAGCACCTCGGCGGGCAGACCGTCGATCTTCGTGTCGAGCTGCAGGGCCGTCACGGCGTCGGCAGTGCCGGCGACCTTGAAGTCCATGTCACCAAACGCGTCCTCGGCGCCGAGGATGTCGGTCAAGGTCACGTAGGTGCCCTCGTCGTAGACGAGACCCATCGCGATGCCCGCGACCGGAGCCTTGATCGGCACGCCGGCGGCCATCAGGGATAGCGTCGAACCACAGACCGACGCCATGGACGTCGATCCGTTGGACTGCATGATGTCCGAGACGACGCGCAGCGTGTACGCGAAGTCCTGCTCGCTGGGCAAGACGGGAATCAGCGCCCGTTCGGCCAGCATGCCGTGACCGACCTCGCGGCGCTTGGGCATACCCACGCGACCGGTCTCGCCGACCGAGTAGGGCGGAAAGTTGTAGTGGTGCATGTAACGGCGGAACTCGTCGGGCCCGATGGTGTCGAGCTGTTGGCGCATGCGGGGCATGCCGAGCGTCGTCACGTTGACGACCTGCGTCTCGCCGCGCTGGAAGAGTGCCGAGCCGTGGGTCATCGGGAAGAGGTCGATCTCGGCCGACAAGGGACGCAGGTCGGTGACGGTGCGCCCGTCGATGCGCAGGCCCTCTTCGACGATGCGCTTGCGCACGACCTTCTTGGTGAGCGACTTGACGGCCGCCTTGATCTCACCGTGACGATCGGGGAACTCCGCACCCAACTGCTCGATGATGGCTTTGGTGGCCACGTCGAGCGCGCCATTGCGCGCCGACTTCGTGGTCAGTCGGTTCGCCTCGGCAATCGAACCGGCCCCGACCTCGTCGACGCGGGCGTAGACGTCGTCCTGGTAGTCCGACTGAGTCGCGTACTCAAAGGCCGGCAGCGGTCCGCGCGCCGCGACGAACTCGCGCACCAGCTCACGCTGGAGGTTGATGGACTCGCGGATCCAGAGCTTGGACGCCTCGAGTCCAGCGGAGAGGACCTCTTCGCTGACCTTGGGCGCACCGTCGGCGTACTTCTCGAACGATCCCTCGGTCCCGCCGGCCTCGACCATCATGATCGCGACGTCGGCCTCGACCGAGTCCGAAAGGGCGCGACCGGCAACGACGAGTTCGAACGTCGCGGCGTCCCCTTCGGCGTAGGTCGGGTGCGGCGCCCACTCGCCGTCGGTGGTGTAGGCCATGCGCACGGCGCCGATGGGACCGTCGAAGGGGATACCCGAGATCATGAGGGCCGCGGAGGCGGCGTTAATCGCGAGTACGTCGTAGGGGTTCTCCTGGTCGGCGCTGAAGATCGTGCCGACAACCTGGACCTCATTGCGAAAGCCCTTCGGGAATGAAGGCCGCAGCGGGCGGTCGATGAGGCGGCAGGTCAGCACGGCTTGGTCCGAGGGCTTACCCTCACGACGGAAGAACGCACCGGGGATCTTGCCGGCGGCGTAGGCCCGCTCCTCGATGTCAACGGTCAACGGGAAGAAGTCGGTGCCCTCGCGCACGGTCCTCGCGGCGGCGACGGTCGCCAACATCATGGTGTCGCCGACGCGAGCCACGACGGCTCCATCGGCGAGTTGGGCCAGGCGGCCCGCCTCAAAACTTAGGGTCTTGTCGGTGCCCGTTATCGGGCTACTTACGCTGATTGCGTCAGTCATGGAATTGCTCCTATGTGGTTAGCAACACTCCGCCCGGATCCCAGTGGGCAACCGTCGCGTTCCCGCGACTGTTCTCCACTGGCCTCCGAGGCCTCGGATGTGTTGAACACGTCGACGGCGTCGACGTGCATCTCGGCTAGCGACGAATGCCGAGACGACCGATCAAAGCGCGATAGCGCTCGACATTGCCGCGCTGCACGTAATCGAGCAGACGGCGACGTTGGCCAATGAGTTTCATGAGTCCACGGCGCGTGTGATGATCGCCCTTGTGAACCTTCAGGTGCTCGGTGAGATGAGAGATCCGGTCCGTCAGGATCGCGATTTGGACCTCGGGCGAGCCGGTGTCCGTGTCGTGGGCCTGATAGTCCTTGATGATCTGCTGCTTCTCAGCCATAACGTTTTTTGCCTTATGAGTCGGGTGTCCCGTTGCAAGCCGCCAACGTGACGACCCACACGATCAGCGTCGCTGACCGAATATCTATTCTAGCAGTGCCGAAGCGTTCGGGGAGAATCCCTTGAATAGTGCGACCGTTTGCGCCACGTCGAGCTCGATCTGGGCGATCAGTTCCTCGACGCCAGCGTACGTTGCCTCGCCGCGCAGTCGCTCGAGAAAACAGACGTCGAGGACCTGACCGTAGAGATCGTGGTCGAGGCCCGCGACGTGGACCTCGACCAGGAGCTGGCCGTTCTCGTAGAACTGCGGGCGCGTGCCCACCGAAATCGCTGCCGGCCACCACGTCGCGGGTGCGGTGCGCACGGCGCCCGCGTAGATACCGGTCGAGGGGAGCTGTTGGCGCGGCGCGAGCTCGAGATTCGCGGTCGGAAAGCCGAGATCGCCCCCGCGCGCGTCACCGTGAACGACGGTGCCGCGCAGTGTGAAGGGCCGGCCGAGCGTCGCGTTGGCCAATTCGAGCTCGCCGTCGGCGAGGGCCCGGCGCACCACCGTCGAGCTCCAGCGCGTCGGCGTACCGTGGATTGGCGAGGCGAAGACGCCGAAGCCGCGACGCCGACCCTCGCGCTCGAGTAGTTTGACGTCGCCCGTGCGGTCGTGGCCGAAGCGAAAGTCGCGCCCGACCACCACCTCAACGGCGTGCAGTTGACCGACCACCACACGATCAATGAACGAGAGCGCGTCTTCGCTCGCGAGCCCTTCGTCGAAGCGAAGGACGCGGACCTGTTCGACGCCGAGCGCGTCGAGGCCCTCGAGTCGTTGGTCGAGCGTGCCGAGCAGCGACGGCGCCCGATCGGGCGCGAGGACCCACGCCGGGTGGGGGTCGAACGTCACGACGGTCGACGTGGCGTTCAACTGTTCGGCGAGGGCGCGCACCTTGGCGATCACCATCTGGTGGCCGAGGTGCAGTCCATCGAAGACCCCAATGGCGAGCACCGCCGGACCCTGCTCGGACGCGGAGGCGTCACCGTCACGGACCACGAGCATCGGCGAACTACTCGTCCGCGGGTTCGCTCGACGAGGGCAGCACCAGCTCGGGCTGCCACTTCTCACCGCGACGACGCAACACCCCGATGAGGTCCCCCGCCTCGTCCGTCGCGGCCACCTCGCCACCGGTCATCGTCGCCGCCAGCGCCAACTGCTGGCCCTGGCGCATCTGGCGCTCCTCGTCAACGCTCAACGTCACGCTTTCGAGATGTGAGACGAAGCACGACGCCGGGTGGAGCGGTTCGCCGCCGTCGTCCACCATGTCGGCGAGCTGGCGCAACGTGAGCGCCCCGTCGACGTGGTGGGTCCCGCTCGAGAGCCGTCGCAGCTCGACGAGGTGACCGAGCGTGCCGAGCCGGGCACAGAGATCACTTAACAGGACCCGTACGTACGTCCCAACCGTGCACTCGACCTCGAAGTTCCACAGCTCCGGGTCGTTCGTTCGCGTCACCTCAAAGAGGTTCACCGTGACCTCGCGCGGCTTTCGCTCAATCTCGATTCCCTCTCTGGCCAACTGGTGGAGTCGCTTTCCCCCGACCTTCTTCGCCGAGACCATGGGCGGGACCTGCAGCTGCGTTCCGAGCATCGATGTCGTGGCCCCGAGCATCTGCGCGACGGTGATTGTCGGCACGGCCCCCGTCGCGACGACGGCCCCGTCGGCGTCGAGCGAGTCGGTCGCGACCCCGAGGCGCACCGTGCCGCTGTAGCGTTTGACCTCGGCCTGAGCGAAGCGCAGCAGCCGCGTCGCCGGTCCGACCGCGAGGACCAGCAGGCCGGTGGCCATCGGGTCGAGCGTGCCGGCGTGTCCGACCCGTTGCTCGTGCAAGATCCGCCGGACTTTCGCGACGACGTCGTGGCTGGTGAGGCCCTTCGGCTTGTCGAGCAGCAGCAGGCCGTTAGTCGGCGTCACGGCTCTGCCGTCGCAAAATTTCTTCGACCGCCTCGCCACTGGCGACGGCGGGGTCGGCCATGAAGGAGAGTTTGGGAGTTCGCTTGAGGCGGGTCTGCACGTTGACCGCCGACTGCAGTTGGGCGCGGTGCTCTTCGAGGACCACCCTCGCCTCCTCACTCAGGGAGTGGAGGTAGACCATGGCCTGGCGCATGTCGGGGGTCGTCTCGATTCCCGTGACCGTCAAGATGCCCAATCGGTCATCGACGTCGGTGATTCGCATCAACTCGTCCGAAATCACCTCGCGAAGTATCTGATTCACGCGAGCGGAGCGGGGGTAGGGGTGATGACTTCCGGAGTGGGCCATGGACTAGGCCGTTCTGGGAATCTCGCGCTCTTCGAAGGTCTCGATGATGTCGCCGGACTTGAGGTCCTGGTAGTCGGACAGACCGACGCCGCACTCAAATCCCGACTGCACCTCACGCGCGTCGTCCTTGAAACGACGTAGCGACGTGATCGTGCCCTTCCAGATGATGGTGCCCTCGCGCAAGAATCGAACCTTCGACCCGCGCGTGATGACGCCGTCGCGTACGAAGCAGCCGGCGATCGCGCCAATTTTGGGGACGCGAAAGACCTCGCGAACCTCGGCCTCGCCGGTGACGATCTCTTCGAAGACCGGCGAGAGGAGACCCAGCATGGCGGCCTCGATCTCCTCGATCAACTTGTAGATGATCTCGTAGGTGCGAATCTGCACGCCCTCATTCTCCGACAGCTCGCGGCTGCGCTTGTCGGGACGGACGTTGAAACCAATGATGGTGGCGTTGCTCGCTTTGGCGAGTTGCACGTCGTTCTCGGTGATCCCGCCGACGCCGCGGTGCACGATGACGAGCTTCACGTCGTCGCGCTCGAGCTTCTTCAGCGACTCGGTGCACGCTTCGAGCGAGCCCTGCACGTCGGCCTTCAGCACGATGTTGAGCGACGCGGTCTCGCCGCGTTGGATCTGCTCGAAGAGGTCCTCGAGGCGAGCGCCGCTCGTCGAGGCGACGGGCTGGTGGCCAATGAGACGAGCACGTTGCGCGCGCGCCTCGGCGAGTGAACGGGCGTGCGCGAGGTCGTGGGCGACGCGCATCTCGTCACCGGCGAAGGGCGGCTCGGAGAAGCCGAGGATCTGGACCGGCGTCGAGGGACCGGCCGACTTGATCTGCTTGCCCTGGTCGTCAATGAGGGCCTTCACCTTGCCGTAGGCGGCGCCGGCGACGACGGGGTCACCAACCGAGAGGAGACCCCGCTGGACCATGACCGTCGCGACCGGTCCACGTCCGACTTCGAGATTGGCCTCGAGGACCGTACCGACGGCCCGGCCCGAAGGACGCGTCGCCAGTTCGGCCAGTTCGGCGACCAGGAGCACCTGCTCGAGGAGCTCGTCGATTCCAGTCCCCTGCAGCGCCGAGATCTCGACGCAGATGGTATCGCCACCCCACTTCTCGGGCACGAGTCCGTACTCGCTGATCTGTTGGAGCACGCGGTCGGGATTGGCGTCGGCCTTGTCCATCTTGTTCACGGCCACGATGAGGGGAGCCTCGGCGGCCTTGGCGTGGTTAATCGCCTCCACGGTCTGGGGCATCACCCCGTCGTCGGCGGCGACCACCAGGATGATGATGTCGGTGACCTTTGCGCCGCGCGCGCGCATCGCGGTGAAGGCCTCGTGGCCCGGGGTGTCAATGAAGGCAATCGCGCGGCCCTTCCAGTTGACCTTGTAGGCGCCAATGTGCTGGGTGATGCCGCCGGCCTCGCCGGCGACGACGTTGGTCTTGCGGATCTTGTCGAGTAAAAGGGTCTTGCCGTGGTCGACGTGACCCATGACGGTGACGACGGGCGGACGAGACGCGGCGGCGATCTCGTCGTCCTGGTCGTCCTCGTCGAAGAACTTCGCGAGTAGCGCGGCCTCCTGCTGTTCGCCGGGGTCGACCATGTGCACCGAGGCACCGACCTCAGCGGCGTACAACTCGATCATGTCGTCGCTCAGGCTCTGCACGGCGGTGACGATCTCACCCTGGAGGAAGAGGAAACGGATAATGTCGGCGGCACTACGGTTGAGCTTCGGTCCCACGTCCTTCGCGGTCGAGCCCCGTTCGATGATGACCTCGCCGTCGGGCACGGGCGAACTGCTCGGCTGCCATGTGGTCATCTGGGTCGGCTCAAGCTCTTCGACGTTGCGACGGCGACGGCGCGTGGCCTTGCGCTGGGATCCTCGAGGACCGCCCCCGCCTCGTGGCGGACCACTACGGCCCGGCGCACCGGGTGCACCGGTCGAGGGCGCCCCGGGACGCGATCCGGCAAAACCGCCGCCCGCCCCGCCCGGTCGTGAGGTCGGTCCGCCCGTGCGCGGCGCGCCCGTCGACGGACGGGCACTCATCGGGCGCGGTCCACCGGGACCCGAGGGCCGACCGGCGCCACCGGGCATCGGACGACGGGCCCCGGGGGGCGGAGGGATCGGTCGCCCGGTCGCGCTGAGTGGGCGCCCCGGCGGCGGCGGGATCGGTCGGCCGGTCGAGCTGAGCGGCGGGCGCGTCGACGCGCCGCCCTCCGCGTTCTCTCCCGAGGCGGAGCGCTGCGTTGGGCGAATGGTCGTCGGGCCGTCGGGTGAGACGATGCGAGTGGGCACGGGCTTGGGCACGGCGGCGCGACTGCGCACGACCTTCGGGGCCGCGACCTCGTCAACCTCGACGACGGGCGCGACCGGAACCGCCGAGGTGTTCGGGGCGCTTGGGGCGCTCGGGGCGACCGCGGCGACCTCCGGCACTGGGGCCACGGTGGCGACGCGGGTCGAGCGCGCAACGGGGACCAGCTCGGGGACGGGGACCGATGTCTCGACCACTTTGGTCGCCACGGGGGAGTTCGTTTCGTCGTGCGCGACCACGCGTCGTAATCCGTCGGTGTCGGCGCGCCGGCGGATGCGGTCGGCCTGAGCGTCTTCGATGGAGGCGGACGGGCTCGACGCACCGATGCCTAGTTTTTGGGCGAGCGCGAGCAACTCTTTGCTCGTGAGACCGAGTTCTTTGGAGAGCTCGTGCACTCGGATCTTCTTCTGGGCCAAAACATTCCCTTGCTTCTTGAACTCGCACTACTGCGAGCACAGTTATCTAGTCTTTCACAACTCGTACGCTTTGAAACCACTCCCCCGGGCCAAGGCCTGCACCGCGGCCGCGTCACCCTCGGAGACTGCCATTCGCAGCGCCCGCGCCACGTGGCCGCGACCAAGTGCCTTGCCGCACTCGTTCTCTCGACACCACCAGATTCCGCGGCCGGTCCCCCGCCCGAGGTACCACGCGCCCGACGCCTCACGGCCGGCCCGCACCATCAGCGCGTCCTCACGCCGGCGACGACAGACCACGCACGTGCGAACCGGGGCTATGCCCCGTCCCCCACGACCGTGTCGACGACCACGCCTTCGACACGGTGGCCGGCGGCGTCGATGACGACCTCGTCGACCGCGAGCGCCGCGACGTCACCACTCTCGTGCGTCACGAGGATCACCTTCTCGTCGACGACCACGTCACCTTCAGTCCAGACCTCCTCGACGACCTCGTCCTGGATGCCCTCGTTCTCCGAACGGATGTCGATGCGCCAACCGGTGAGTCGTGCGGCGAGGCGGGCGTTCTGGCCCTCTTTGCCAATGGCGAGTGAGAGCTGCTGATCGTGCACGATCACGGTGGCGATACCCTCCTCCTCGTTCAACAGCACTTCGCGCACGCGAGCGGGCTGCAGGGCGGCCTGGATAAAGAGGATCGGGTCGTCGTTGTAGGGCACCACGTCGATGCGCTCGCTGCGCAGTTCGTTGGTGATGTTGCGCACGCGACTGCCGCGCGCCCCGACGCAGGCGCCGACGGGGTCCACCATGTGGTCGTTGCTCGCCACCGCGATCTTGCTGCGGTGACCGGGCTCGCGCGCGAGCGCCTTGATCTCGACGACGCCGTTGGCGATCTCGGGCACCTCGATCTCGAACAGCTTGGCCACGAGGGCGGGGTGGGTACGGCTGACGACAATCTGGGGGCCCTTGTTGGTCTTGCGCACTTCGACGATGTAGACCTTGATGCGCGCGCCGTGCTCGTAGCGTTCGAAGGCGATCTGCTCGGCCTGGGGCAACAGCGCCTCGACCCGTCCGAGGTCGAGCAGGGTGTAACGGTTGTCGTTCTGCTGGACGGTGCCCGAGACAATATCGCCTTCGCGATTGGCGAACTCCTCGTACATCTGGCGGCGTTGAATGTCGCGAATCAGCTGCATCAGGACCTGCTTGGCGGTCTGGGCCGCGATGCGCCCGAAGTCCTCGGGGGTGGCGTCCCACTCGCGCGTGACGTTGCCCTCGATGTCCAGTTCGAGCCCCCAGACCTTGATCTCGCCGGTCTCGGGGTTGATCTCGACCTCGGCGTCCTCGGCCGAGTCGGGACGGCGCTTGTAGGCGGCGAGGAGGGCGTTCGCGAGCGCGATCAGCAGCTCGCCTTCGTCGATGTTCTGATCACGCGCAATCTGACCCAGGGCCTCTAGGAATTCGAAGTTCGCCATCACTGACCTTCCTTGCTCGATGAAGTGGATGCTTTGCCGCGCGAGGGCGTGGGCTTCGCCTCGGCGCCCCACGTAAAGACGGTGCGCGCCCGTTCAATGGACGAGATCGCGACCGTGACTCGGCCGTGCTCGAGGTCGTCGAGGGTGACCGACGAGTCGTCCGCGGCGACGACGGTCCCTTCGAGCCGACGGGTCGCCTCGGTCTCTCGCAGTTCGCGCAGCGTCACGACCTCACCAACGGTGGAGGCGAAGTGGGCCGGTGTGCGCAGTTTGCGCTCGAGGCCGGGGCTCGAGACGTCGAGGGTGAAGCGCCCAGCGATCGGGTCGTTGAGGTCCAGCCAGGCCGAAATCGCCCGATTGGCCGTGGTCAAGCTCTCGAGGTCGACGCCGCCGGTCCGGTTGACCACGACGTTCAGGGTTCCCCTCACCATCTCGAGGTCGTAGAGGTCCAGCCCCAGTTCAGAAAGCAGGGAGCGCAACGGTGTCTCCAGTTCCACGGCCAACCCTCCTCTCTGTCGCTTCGGGACGTTCAGACAGAGGAAAAGCGCGGGCCCGAGGCCCGCGCTTTAACGAGTCCAAACGTCCTGAGCGGACTGTAGGGAGCAATTATAGCAGTCCTCACCTCGCGTCACAATCGCCACATTCGTGCGCGCGCCCGGGCCCCTCGATTACGTCAGCTGATCGGACCGGTCGACGAGAGCGCGTGACGCGCCGCACCCGGATCAGTAGGACTTGGCCACGATGCAGTGGAGTCCCGCTTCGGTGTCCGACACCGGAATCGAGCCGTCGGGGCGCAGTAGACAGCGAACCGTGACTGCCTCGGTCCTAAGGAGCGCCTCCCCCTCGTCGCCCACGGCCGACCAGGCCAGGCGGGCGAAGCCCGTCTGGGCTACGTCCAGGGCCTCGTGAATCGTCGTGACGTCGTGGGTCGACTCCTCGAGGCGGCGGCGGGCGCTCTCGAACATCGCCGCCTGGACGCTCTCGAGCAGTCCGGGCGCGATTGCGGCCACGGCGTCGAGCGCGACGGCGCTCTTCTGCGCGTCATCGCGACGCACAATGGTCACGCGGCCCTCGGCGAGGTCGCGCGGTCCGACCTCGACCCGCAGTGGCACGCCCTTGATCTCCCAATCGGTGATCCGACGACCGAAGCTGCCCCGACCGTGATCGACCGCGACGCGCACGCCGGCCGCTTTTAGCGCCGTCGCGACTTTTTCGCAGGCCTCGTTGACGTCGGGCTCGTCGCGCACCGCGAGCACCACCACCTGAATGGGGGCGAGGCGCGGCGGGACGACGAGGCCGTTATCGTCCCCGTGCAGCATGATGAGTCCACCGACCAGGCGCGTCGAGGCGCCCCAGGAGGTGGTGAAGCAGAGTTCGGCCTGGCCCGCCTCGCTCTGGTAGTACACGTCGAAGGCCCTCGCGAAATTCTGGCCGAGCTCGTGGCTGGTGGCCATCTGCAACGCCTTGCCGTCGCGCATGATGCCCTCGGCGGTCATGGTGTTGATCGCGCCGGCGAAGCGCTCACTCGGCGGCTTGATCCCGAGGTACGTGGGAGCGGCGAGCACGTTCACGAGGAAGTCGTTGTAGACCTCGAGGTGAATCCGCTTCGCGTAGGCGGCGGCGTCGTCGTAGGTGGCGTGGGCGGTGTGGCCCTCTTGCCAGAGGAACTCCGAACTGCGCAGAAACAGCCGAGGACGCAGCTCCCAGCGCACCACATTCGACCACTGATTGAGCAGGAGGGGCAGGTCGCGGTAGCTCTGGATCCACTTGGCCATGAACTCGCCAATCACCGTCTCGCTGGTTGGACGTACGACAATTGGCTCGGCGAGCTGTGCGCCGCCGGCGTGGGTCACCACGGCCAGTTCGGGGCTGAAACCCTCGACGTGCTCGGCCTCGCGGTGAAAGTAGCTTTCGGGGATGAAGAGTGGAAAGTAGGCGTTCTGCGCGCCGGCCTCTTTGATGCGCGCGTCCATCTCGGCCTGCATCCGCTCCCAGATCGCGTAGCCGTAGGGGCGAATGACCATCGTGCCGCGCACCGGGCCGTTGTCGGCCATCTCGGCCTTGGCGACCACGTCTTGGTACCAGCGGGGGAAGTCCTCCGCCTGGGGCGTCAGCACGCTCTTCGAGGCCACGACTCTCCTTTGATTCGTGGCGTCAGCCTAGCCAAGGCCCTCGTCAGGCCCCGGTGCGACGCCGGATCCGCGTGATGCGCTCGGCCGCGTGGTTCGCGTCGGCGCCGCGCGCGTCGAGCAGGGCCGCCCGATCGGCCTCGGCCTCGGCCTCGGCCGAGACGTCGCGCGCGGCGAGGCGCGCGGCAACGCCCTCGTCGGCGATCTTCTTCGCCTCTTCGACGAGCGCCGACACCATCTCATCTTCGGGCACGACGCGGATGATCTGGCCCTGAATGAAGAGGTGGCCGCGCTTCTTGCCCGCCGCGATCCCGAGGTCGGCGTGGCGCGCCTCGCCCGGGCCGTTCACGACGCAGCCCATGACCGCGACCTGGATCGGAATGTTGAGCTCCTCGAGGGCGATCTGTGCTTCATTGGCGACCTTGATGACGTCGACCTCGGCCCGCCCGCAGCTGGGACAGGCAATGAGGTCGAGGCCTTTGCGCTCGCGCAGGCCCAACACCTCGAGCAACTGGCGCCCGGCCTTCGCTTCTTCCACGGGATCGGCCGTGAGCGAGTAGCGCAGCGTATCCCCAATGCCCTCGGCGAGCAGGGTCGCGATGCCCGCGGTGCCCTTTAACAGTCCGCCGGGCAAGGGACCGGCTTCGGTAACCCCGAGGTGCAGCGGATGGTCGAAGGTCGCCGACGCCAGTCGGTAGGCCGCGATCATCGTGGCGACCGAACTGGCCTTCACCGAGATCTTTACGTCGCTGAAGTCGACCTCCTCGAAGTAGGCCAGTTCGAGGCGCGCCGACTCGACGAGGGCCTCGGGGGTCGCGCCCCCGAAGCGTTCGTAGATATCTGGATGCAGACTGCCGGCGTTCACGCCAATTCGAATCGGCACGCCGCGGTCGCGCGCCTCGCTCGCCACCAGTCGAATCTCCGCCGGTTTGCGCAGGTTGCCCGGATTGAGCCGTAGTCCCTGGACGCCGGCCTCGAGGGCGGCGAGGGCCATCTCCACGTGGAAGTGGATGTCGGCGACGATCGGCACGGGCGAACGCGGCACGATCTGGGCGAGGCCCTCGGCGGCCCCCTCGTCGTTACAGGTGCAGCGCACGATGTCGGCACCGTTGGCCGCGAGGGCGTAGATCTGGGCGAGCGTGCCCTCGACGTCGGCCGTCTTGGTCGTCGTCATCGACTGGACCGAGATCGGCGCGTCACCACCGACCTTCACGGATCCGACGGCGATCTGACGGGTCAAGCGACGGGGGCTGAGGGCACTGGCGTTGACGTCCACGTCACCAGTTTGCCGTACGCGAGCGGCGCTTCGAGCGCCTAGTGGAAGGGATTGGCGATCGGGTGGGCAATATCGAGGTAGAGGGTGCTGGCGAAGAGGACGAGGAGCACGGACATGAAGGCGTAGGCGAACGGCAGCAGCCGGTTCACGTTGGCGTGGTAGTTCAGCCCGCGACGACTGCGCAGCCGCTCGTAGGTCGCAATTGCCACGTAGCCCCCGTCCAGGGGCAGCATCGGCAACATGTTCAAGATCCCGACGAAGATGTTGACGGCCATCAGGATCAAGAGCAGCGTCCCCGGGCCGGCCCGGGTGCTCTGGACCGCGATGCGCACCACCCCCACGATGGACTCGGGACGGTTCAGCTGGTTCTTCACGTTGGTCGCCGCCGCCGGTGAGGCGACCTGGTGGAAGAGGCTGGCGAACTGGCCGGGCGAGAAGACGTGCACCATGGCGTGCGCGGCGGTGGCGACCGTCGAACCGACCAGGGTAAACGAACCGGGCACCGCCGCGTACCACGACTTGGCGACCGTCTGGTCGACGAGGGTGATACCGAGGTAGCCCCGGGCGCTCGCGCCCGATGCCAGGAAGCTGCCGTGGCTCTTGATCGTGCGCCCGTCGAGCGGCGTCGCGTGCAGCGTCAGTTCGTGGCCCTGGCGTTGCACCAGCAGGGTCAGGGTCCGTCCGGCGTGGGAGTGGATCTCCTGGGTGAGCCAGTTGTAGTCGGTCACCGGGTGACCGTCCACACTGACGATGCGGTCGCCGCGATGCAGGCCCGCCATCTGTGCGGCGTTCGTCGCGTGTCCGTCCCACGTCGTGAACGAGAGGATGCCGACGTGGTTCGCCGAGGGCTGTCCGACGAACGTCAGGGCGGCCCACGCGAGCAGCAGGGCCATCACAACGTGCATCAATGAGCCGGCCGACGCGAACAGCACCTTGCGCGGGTAGGAGGCCGAGCGGTACGTCCGGGACTCCTCCGCGGGGTCGATCGAGTCGTTCCACGACATCCCCGGTACCTTCACGTAGCCACCGGCGAGGATCGCGCGTACTCCGTAGCGGGTCTCACCAATGGTCGTCGACCACAGCACGGGACCGAAGCCCACGAAGAAGTCCGTGACCTTCATGCCGGCGCGCTTGGCCGTGATGAAGTGGCCGAACTCGTGTCCCATCACCATGAGGATGATGGCGAAGAGCACGAGGGGCAGGGCCCAGCCGACCCACCACGTCAAGAGGGTGACCATCGCGGCAATCCCGATGAAGAGGGTGACCAGCGACGAGCGAGGGGAGGTCGGTGCGTCCATGGCTACGAACCCACGATACCGTGGGCTCGTCGTCGCGCAGTCGCGTCGTTCGCAATCAGGTCGTCGAGCGAAGCGAGCGGGTCGGCCACGTAGCCGTCCATCACGCGCGCGACGACGTCCACAATGGCCGACCAGCGGATCTGATCGGCAAGGAAGGCCGCGACGGCCACCTCGTTGGCCGCACTCAGCCACGCCGGTGCCGCCCCCCCGAGGCGCGCCGCCTCGTAGGCGAGGGCGATCGCGGGAAAGGCGTCGAGGTCGGGCGGCTCGAAGCTCAGTTCGAGGGCGCTCGTGAAGTCGAGCGCCCCCCAGCGGTGGTCCAGGCGCTCGGGCATGCCGAGGCAGTACGCGATTGGCAGGCGCATGTCGGGACGCGAGAGCTGGGCGAGGATCGAGCCGTCAACGTACTCGACCATTGAGTGCACGATCGACTGAGGATGCACGACGACATCGACCCGGTCGACCTCGATGCCGAACAGCGCCGAGGCCTCGAGCACTTCGAGCCCCTTGTTCATCAGGGTCGAGCTGTCAATGGTGATCTTCGCGCCCATCGACCACGTCGGATGATTGAGAGCGTCCTCCTTCGTCGCGGCGGCCAACGCCGAGCGCGACCAACCGCGAAACGGACCGCCCGATGCCGTCAGCAACAGTCGGCGAACATCGGGGTAGCCCTCACGCGCGGGCGAACTCGCGAGGCATTGGTGGATCGCGCAGTGCTCGGAGTCGATGGGCAGAAGGGAGGCGTCGGGCGTCGAGCGGGCCGCGGCGACGAGGGGGGCCGCGGCGATCAGCGACTCCTTGTTGGCGAGGGCGAGTCGCTTGCCGCACTGCAGCGCCGTCAAGGTCACCGGCAGCCCGGCGAAACCAAGAACGGCGTTGACGACAACGTCGGCCCGTTGGGAGAGTTCCGTCAGTCCCGCAGCACCGACGACAATGTGCACGTCAGGACCGAGCTCGTTCGACAAGGTCGCGCGATGGGCCTCGTTCGTCACCCCGACGTGGCGCACGTGAAACTCGCGCGCGATCGCCGCGAGTTGGGTGAGCTGTTCGCCACCGGCGATCGCGACCAAGTCGAAGGCGTCGGACTCTTGGCGCAGCACGTCGAGCGTCTGGGCACCGATCGATCCGGTGGCGCCCAGCAGCGCCACGGTCTTCACGCTGGCCACGGCCGCTAACCGAGCTTGAGGACGTGCGTGAGGTAGTAAATCGTCGGCAGTGCGAACATCAGACCGTCGATCCGGTCGAGCAGGCCACCGTGGCCCGGGAGGAGTCGTCCGAAGTCCTTAATGCCGAGCGTGCGCTTCACCATTGATTCGAAAAGGTCCCCGAGGGGCACGACGACGCTCAGTGCGACCGCCACCTCGAGACCGGCCCGACGCGACCAGGGACTCATGAGGGGCAGAATCGCGACGCCCACGAGCAGGGTCACCACGGTGCCACCGATCGCTCCCCCGCGGGTCTTGTTGGGCGAGAGGGCCTTGTTGAGGGGCCGTTTGCCAAATCGGCGGCCGACGAAGAGTGCCCCGGTGTCGTTGGCGACGGTGAGCAGGATCGCGCCAAACAGGTACGCCAGGCCGTGGCCGTTGGCAAAGGAGCTCGGCGCGACCATGAGCATGCCGTAGGCGCCAAAGACGCCGACCCACCCGTAGACGAAGGTGGTGGCCCCGAGGCCGTCGAGGACGTCGACGGACTTCTCGGCGCTGAGGTACCAGATGAAGCCGAAGATCACGAGCAAGACACTCACCGCGCCGACGGCGACGAGACCCTTGTTGTAGACCGCGACGCCGAGGGTGAGCACCGCCACGGTGCCGAGCACGCTCGCGGGGTGCGCTCCGACCGAGCGGAAACCGGCGTAGGCCTCGGCGCTGGCCACTCCGAGCACGACGAGAATCAGGGCGGCGACCGGCCGCGCACCCGCGTAGAAGATGGTGCCCACCACAACCGCGAGTAGCAACCCGGTGAGCGTCGCACGCGAGACGTTGTGGTCGTTGCCCTGACGAACGGCACGCCCCGCGAGAGGATTGGACGTCACTGAGCGACGGGTGCGCGGAACGCGGTGCGGTTCGGGACGGGGCGCCTCGTCGAGGATGGGGGCCTCGACGACGTCCTCGGGCAGGGTGAACTCCCAGGGACGTGCGGTCTCCTCACGATCGCCACTCGCGAAGATCGAGGCGTCGAACTGCTCGTCGTGGGCGACCCAGTCCGCCTCGCCCTCGCGCCACGCCGGTGCCGGAATCGCCGACCAGGGGTCGTCGCTGTCGGCGGCCTCGCGCGCCACGACGATTGGCACTTGACCGGTCGGTGCGTCGGTCCAGTGGGGTAACAGGGTCGTGGGGTCAATCAGCACTGTCTCGTCAAGGGCGTCGGCGGCGATCTCGGCCCCGGTGATCTTGACCCGCGAGTCGGTCGTGCTCACGACGGGCACCTCGCCCGTCGGGTCGACAAAGGAGAGTTCGTCGTCAGACCTCAAGAAGTTCCTGCTCCTTGTGAGCGAGTAGCGCGTCGACGACGGCCACTTCATCTTGGGTCATCTTGTCGAGCACCTTCTCGAAGTGCTCGATCTCGTCACTCGAGAGACCCTCTTCCTTCTCCAAGTTCTCGAGCTCTTGACGGGCGTGGCGGCGCACCGCGCGCAGGGCGACTTTGCCCTCCTCGGCCTTGGTGCGTACGAGTTTGACAAAGGCCTTGCGTCGCTCTTCGGTGAGCGAGGGGAAGGTCAGTCGAATGACGTTGCCGTCGTTCGAGGGGTTCAGTCCGAGGTCGGCGTTGCCGATGGCCTTTTCGATTGCCGCCATCGCGCCCTTGTCGAACGGTGAGACCACCAAAAGGCGAGGTTCAGGCACTGAGAAGTTGGCGAGCTGCTTGAGTGGGGTGTCGGCGCCGTAGTAGTCGACCATGAGGTGCTCAATGAGCGAAGACGACGCTCGACCGGTACGCACGGTGGCGAATTCGGCCTTTACGTGTTCGATCGCTCGGACCATCCGTTCGCGGGTGTCCTGCATCACTAGGTCGACGAGTTCGTTCTCCATTACCTCACCAGCGTACCGACGGCCTGGCCGTCGAGCGCGTGACCAAGGTTTCCCTTGGCCATAAGGTCAAAGACGCGCAGCGGCAACTGGTTGTCCTTACAGAACGTGATGGCCGTCATATCCATGACTCGCAGGTTGCGAGCGATTACTTCGTCGAAGGAGATCACCTCAAACTTGGTCGCCGCGGGGTTCACGCGAGGATCCTCCGAGTAGACCCCGTCCACGCCGCCGTGAGTGCCCTTCAAGACAATGTCGGCTTCGATCTCGGCGGCGCGCTGCGCCGCGGGAGTGTCGGTCGTGAAGTAGGGGTTGCCCATGCCGGCGGCGAAGATGACGACACGACCCTTTTCGAGGTGTCGCACCGCGCGTCGTCGAATGTACGGCTCGGCGACCTGGTCCATTCCGATTGCCGACATCACTCTCGTCGGGCGACCATGGCTCTCGATGGCGTCCTGTAACGCCAAGGCGTTGATCACGGTGCCGAGCATTCCCATCAGGTCCGAGTTCGCCCGATTCATTCCGGCCATGGCGCCGGTGGCGCCGCGCCAAATGTTGCCACCGCCGACCACGACGGCGAGTTCGAGTCCGCCGCGTTCCATCGCACTCGCGATCTCTCGGGCGAGGAAGTCCACCGTCGAAGCGTCGATGGTCTCGTCGCTCGCGACCGAGGCGAGCGCCTCGCCAGAAAGTTTCAAGACCACCCGACGCACTGTGATGTCCTACCCCCCGATGACTACTTGAGCGTACGCCGTGATCGTCGCGCCGTTCAAGAACTGCTGAATCGTCTGCTTCTCGTCCTTGGCGTAGTTCTGTTCGAGCAACACGCGGTCCTTAAACCAGCCATTCAGACGTCCCTCGATGATCTTGGGCAGGGCCGCTTCGGGTTTGCCCTCTTTGCGCGAGATCTCCTCGACGGTTTTGCGCTCGGCGTCGACTTCAGCGGCGGGCACGTCCGCGCGCGACAAGTAGAGGGGCTTGGCAAAGGCGCAGTGCACCGCGATCTCGTGCGCCATCTCTTCGCTCCCGCCCTTCAGCACAACCGCGACCGCGTTCACGCCGCGGCCGGACTGCTGGTGGTTGTACGTCTCCACCACTTCATCAGGTCGGGCCTCGAGCCGGTAGAGACGACCGATTGAGATGTTCTCCTTCAAGGTGGTGAGCATCTTCTCGATGTGGTCCTGGAACTGCGCCGTGGCACCCTCGCCCTCCGCGCAGACGCTCGCGGCGATCTCGTCGACGAGGGAGACGAACTCCTCCGACTTGGCGACGAAGTCGGTCTCGCAGCGCAGCTCGACGATCGCCGCGGTCTTACCGTTTCGTACGACGGCGACGGCACCTTCGCCCGCCTCGCGGTCGGCCCGCTTCGCGGCGCCGGCGAGGCCCTGCACGCGGAGCCATTGGGTCGCCGCCTCGAAGTCTCCGTCGTTCGCCTCGAGCGCCTTCTTGGCGTCAAGAATGCCGACGCCCGTTGCCTGGCGCAGCCTCTGCACGTCTTTTGCGGTGATCGCCACCTTGCTCTCCTCTTTTAATCGTGGACTACGGACTACACAATGGCCGGTGTCGGGTCAGGCTCCTCCAGGGATTCGGGCGTCGCGTCAGCTTTCGGTGCCGCAGATGGGACCGTTGACTCAGTCGCGACCGCCGGTGCCTCAGCATTTAGGGGCTCAACCTCGGGCGTACCAACGGCGACAGGCTCATCGGCAACGGCCGGGATCGATTTTGCGACGACGGGCTCTGCGACGACGGCCGCGACCGGTTCGGCGACGGTCGCCACGGCGTCTGGATCAGCGACGGTCGGCGGCGCTGCCACGGCCTCGGCCACAACGGGCTCGGCGACAACGGGCTCGGCGACAACGTGTTCGACGGCAGCGGCCTCGACCGGTTCGGTGACGACGGGCGCGGCGCCGACCGAAGTCGCCCTCGGCTTCGCAGCTGGGCGGTTTTGGCGGATGAAGCGACCCTCGGTTACGGCGTCGGCGATGAGCCGACAGAGCAGTGCGCCCGAACGAATCGCGTCGTCATTGCCGGGAATTACGTAGTCGATGATGTCGGGGTCACAGTTGGTGTCCACCACGGCGACGACCGGTAGACCCAGCTTGCGGGCTTCGGTGACCGCGATGTGCTCCTTCTTCGTGTCGATGACGAAGATAGCGTCGGGCACGCGTTCGAGGCTGGCGATTCCGCTCAGGTTTCGGTCGAGCTTTTCGAGTTCGCGGCTGTGGCGCAGGGCCTCGCGCTTGGGCATGTTCTCAAAGTCACCGGCGCGCTCCATCCCTCGCAGCTCCACCATCCGCTTCACCCGTCCGGCAACGGTCGTGAAGTTGGTCAACATGCCGCCCAGCCACCGTTGGTTGACGAAGGGCATGCCGCAGGCCTGGGCGTAGTCCGCAATGGGACCCTGGGTCTGCTTCTTGGTGCCCACGAAGAGGATCACGCCGCCGTCGGCGACGAGGTCGCGGACGTAGGTGTAGGCCGACTCAATGCCCGCGAGGGTCTTGCGCAGGTCGATCAGGTAGATGCCGTTTCGCTCTCCGAGGATGAAACGTCGCATCTTGGGGTTCCAACGACGGGTCTGATGCCCGAAGTGCACCCCCGAGTCCAACAGCTCCTGCAGGGTGACGAGTGCCACGTGATATTCCTTCCGTTCGGTTGCTCGATTCCTGTAGTGCACCGCGAGCGGCGACCGTACGAAACCACAGGAACATCTCAGAACTCGCCCACAGCGGGAGAGCCTGACCATGTTACTCGCTGGGGCGCAACCTACCCTCGAGGATGGGTGTCGTGGTGCACCTTCTGCAGTCGGGACTTGGAGACGTGGGTGTAGATCTGCGTGGTCGTGAGGCTCTCGTGGCCGAGTAGTTCTTGAACCACGCGCAGGTCGGCCCCACCCTCTAAGAGGTGGGTCGCGAAGGTGTGGCGCAGCGCGTGGGGATGGACGTGTCCGTGCGCCGTCCGATTGTCCAAGATCCGTCGCACGTCGCGCGGACCGATCCGGTGGCCGCGCCGATTGTAGAAGAGGGCCGCGGGCGGCGAGTCGTCCCGCGCCACTTCGTCGCGCCCGTCCTCGATCCAGATCCGCACCATCTCGAGTCCGCGCCGGTGCAGCGGGACGAGGCGCTCCTTTCGACCCTTGCCGAGCACCCGCAGGAGTCCCTGGGTGAAGTCGACGCTCGCGACGTCCAAACCGCACAGTTCGCCGACGCGTAGCCCGGCCCCGTACAGGACCTCGCAGACCGCGCGGTCGAGGGTCGCCCAGACGTCCTCACCCCAGTCGTCGTCGAGGAGATTGTCGAGCTGCTCGCGCACGACAATTTTGGGCAGGTGACGATTGGCGCGGGGGGCGGAGAGCTTGGCTGCGGGACTCTCGTCGAGGTGGCCGCGCTCGACGAGCCACGAAAAGTAGCTACGCAGCGACGCCCGACGTCGGATGATCGAGGAGCGCGCGTCGCCGCGGCCGGTCATGAACGCCAAGTAGTCGCGCAACGCGCGCATGGTGACGGCGTCGGGCGAGAGGAGACCCTGCTCAGTGGACCAGAGGATGAAGAGTTCCACGTCGGCGCCGTAGGCCCGCTGGGTGGCCTCAGCGCGATCCGTGGCGCGCAGCGTCTGGGCGTAGCCCGCACGGCGCCACGGATCGCTGGCACCACCGACGTTGACGTTACGCGACACGCTCTAAGGCTACCGACGGACCCAATGCGCGAGCGGCTCCTCACTAGTCTTGGCAAAGATTCCAAAGGAGGTGGGGTGGCTCGCATACTGATCGTCGAAGACGACGACCACATCCGCAGTGCCCTTCGACTGATGTTCGAAGGCGAAGGCTTCGTCGTTGACGACGCCCCCACGGGCGAGGTCGGCGTGGCGCTGTTCGCCCGCATGGCCTCGGACATTGCGATTGTCGACGTGATGCTGCCCGGGATGACGGGCTTTCAAACCTGCGAGGCACTGCGTCAGGCGAGCGACCTGCCGATCGTCATCGTGTCGGCGCGCGACGACACCGCCGACGTCGTGCTCGGACTCGAGTCCGGCGCCGACGACTACGTGACGAAACCCTTCGTACCCGAAGAGCTCCTCGCGCGGGTGAAGGCGCACTTGCGTCGTCGTCCCGAGAAGAGCGCCAACCCCTTCAGGCTCGGCGACCTCCACGTCGTTCCCGATGAGGGGATCGTACGCCACCACGACGGCACCGAGCTGCACCTCACGTCGACCGAGTTTCGCCTGCTCACCGACCTGGCGTCCGCGAACGGCAAGGTGCTCTCACGCGAAGACCTGCTCGAGCGCGTGTGGGGCTACGACTACTTTGGCGACAGTCGACTCGTCGACGTCCACATCCGGCGCCTGCGCATGAAGATTGAGCCGGATTCGGCCAGTCCGATGTTCCTCGTCACCGTCCGAGGCGCAGGATACAAGTTGGTCCTCTGATGCGCCGACGAAGTCTTCGACTTCGCCTCCTCGTCACGTTCGGACTCGGTGCCTTCGTCTTGAGTTCGATGTTCGCCTCGCTGACGTATTTCGGAGTGCAACGCCTCCTCATTGCCAACCAGCAGCAGACCGACCTGAGGCAGAGCTACGTCAACGCGGCTCTCGTGCGCTCCACGCTCTACACCTCGCCACCCCAACTCGCCAACCTGCTCGCGTCGATTCAGAAGGCGACCGCGTCGTTCGTGCTCGTCCAGACGCACCACCAGTGGCTCGCGCGCAGCAACCCCGCGGCCACCAAGGACGTGTCGGCGGCCATCATCAAACTGGTCAACGAGGGCCACGCGACCGAGCAGACGCTCAACATCAATGGCGAGATCATCTTCGTCGTGGGCGTACCAATCCCGGCGGTCGAAACCCAGGTCTTCGAGGTCTTTCGCCTCAACAGTCTCGAACACACGCTGCAGATTCTGCTCTTCGTACTGGGCGCCGGAGCGCTCATCACTTCGTTCATCGGGATGAGCGGCGGTCTCTGGGTGACCCGGCGTGCCGTACGCCCCCTCGAGGAGGTCTCGCGCGCCGCCGCCCAGATTGCCGACGGCGCGCTAACGACCCGCCTCGCGGTCACCCGGGCCGACCGCGAAGTCCAGCAGCTCGGCGAGTCGTTCAACGAGATGGTCAGTCAACTCGTCCAACGCCTCGAACGCGACGCGCGCTTCGCGAGCGACGTCAGCCACGAATTGCGTTCGCCGCTCACCACGCTCGCCACGACCGCCTCGGTCCTGCAACAGCATCGTCCGGACCTCTCCCCGGCGGGCCAGGAGAGTCTCGACCTGCTGCTCGCCGACCTCTCAATTTTCCAGTCGCTCGTCGAAGACCTGCTCGAGATGGCCCGCAGCGACGCCGGCGCTGCTCCGCTCGTCATGGAGACGGTCCGGGCAATTGAGCTCTTGCGCCAGTCGGTGCGCTCGGCGGCGGGCCATCAGGCGCTCAGCGAACCGACGCTCGAAATCGAACCAGGGGTCGACGACCCCTTCGTGAAGGTCGACCGCCGTCGCTTCGAGCGCGTCATCACCAACCTCATCGACAACGCGCACCGTTACGCCGATGGCGCGGTCGCGTTACGGGTCAGTCGCGTCGGCGAGCAGCTCGCCATCAACGTCGACGACGCCGGTCCGGGCATCACGCCCGACGAACGCGAACAGGTCTTCGAGCGGTTCTTCCGGGGTCGGGCGGCCAACGACCGCGGGATCGCGCGCGGCACCGGGCTGGGCCTCGCTCTCGTGCGCGACCACGTCCGGGCCTTTGGCGGCACGATCACGGTCGCGACGAGTCCCGAGGGCGGCGCCCGATTTCAGATTGTGCTGCCGATAGTCGAGGGGGATCCAGAGTGAGACAGCTGCGAGCCATCGTCAGTATCGCCCTCGGCGCTCTCGCCCTCAGTGGCTGCTCACTGGTGTCGACGACGTCCTCACCGAGTCTCATTCCCCGCGACCAGATACCCTTCAGTCTGCTCGGTCGGACCATCCCCGGCACTAACAATGGTCGCGTCCGCTTCATCACGCAGCCCGTGTACATCGTGGACGCGTCGGGCCACCTCGCCCCCTCGAGCCGCATCGTGCCGTCACCGCCCGTGCTGGCAACGGTGCTGCGCCAGTTATTTGTCGGTCCAACTCAGATCGAGACGTTCGCCGGGTACACCTCGGCGTTGCCGAGCAATCTGGTCCTGCTCTCGGCCAGCATCAAGAACGGCGTCGGGTTCGTCGACCTGGCGACCAAGCTGTCGAGACTTCACCGGTCCAAGGAGATCCTCGCTGTCGGCCAACTGGTGCTGACGGCGCGCGACGCGGGGGCCACCAACGGGTTGGAGATCACGGTCGATGGCCGGGTGCAGCGCTCACTGTTGCCCAACGGCACACGCACCGAGACGATCACAGCCAACGACTACCAGAGCCTCTTGAACAACTAGCGGACGGATTGGTGGCGAAAGGCCGGCGCGGCGCTCCAGAGGTGTTCGAGGTCGTAGTACTCGCGCGCCGCCTCGTCAAAGACGTGGACGATGACGTCGCCGTAGTCGAGAGCAATCCACTCGGCGCCCGACCAGCCCTCGACCCGGGTCGGCTTCACGTCGAGGGCCAGTTCGATGAGTCGTTCGACCTCTTCGGCGATGGCGCGCACCTGACGGTCGTTGCGGCCCGACGCGACGACCAGGGCGTCAAAGGAGTCGACCAGACCGCGCAGGTCCAGGACGACCGTATCCGAACCCAACTTCTCCTCCGCGGCGACCATCGCGGCGTTGAGGAGAGTGGCGACAAAGTTGCTGTGCGGGCCGCGAGTGCTCTCGCTGCTGGTCACGATGTCACTCAGTGCGCCGCTCCCAGCACAATGATTGCTCCAGCGAAGGGGACGGCCAATGACGCAATCGCGACGGTGGCGTAACGCTGCCGCAACCGGCGCCGCGCCCGACGTCCAACGGGCAGCGCATCGAGCGCCCGCAGCGTCGGCGCCTGTGGTTCCGAAAGATCGAAGCTTCGAACTGCCATTGTGACGACTCTAGCCCCGGGCACCCAGGTAGAGCGGAATTACCAGTTCAGGTAGGAATTTTCTCAGTTCGCCCGACGAAGGCGTCGTTGAACGAATGAAGGAACTCGACAGGTCCACGGGGTCCATAGGAATCTCGTACGTGCGCCACCCTGCGGGCACCACGGTCACCTCGCCCGGGCGCGGCACGACGCCGACGCGGGCCATCGCGGCGAGGGCCTCGGCCTCGTGCCAGCGGCTCAGTTGAGCGAGCAGGTCGGCGCCCACGATGAGGTCGACCTCGTCGGTTTCGTTGAGCAGTTCGCGCACCGTGTCGACGGTGTACGAGGGTCCCTCGCGCACGATTTCGCGGTCCGAGACGACCACCAGGTCGAGGTCCGCGAAGGCCACCCGGGCCATCGCGAGGCGCAACGCCGCCGGGGCCACGCCCACCGCGCTCTTCAGGTAGGGATCGCCGGCGACCGTGACCTCGATGCGATCAAAGCGTGACGTCAAGGCGGCGGCGCGCAGCGCGGCCACGTGTCCCAGGTGCGGCGGATCGAAGGTCCCACCGAAGAGACCGCAGCACCGTGGCGTCACTCGCTGAGCCTACGTCGCGATGGCCAGTTCGACGAGCGAACCCGTAGGCTTGGCAGATGGCCACGAGCGATCACGACTGGACGCCCGACTCGTGGCGGGCCCGCCACGCCGCCCAGAGTCCGACGTGGCCCGACCCCGCGCACCTGAGCCGCGTGGAGGCCGAGCTCGCAACTAAGCCGCCGCTCGTCTTCGCCGGCGAGGCCCGCCGCCTCCAGGACGACCTCGCCCTGGTGAGCCGGGGCGAGGCCTTTCTCCTCCAGGCCGGCGACTGCGCCGAGTCGTTCTACGACGGTTCGGCCGACGCCATTCGCGACAAGTTAAAGGTCATCTTGCAGATGGCCGTGGCCCTCACGTACGCCGCGGGCGTACCGGTCATCAAGGTCGGTCGGATCGCCGGGCAGTTCGCCAAGCCCCGCTCGGACTCCTTCGAGGAGCGTGACGGCGTGCGCCTCGACGCGTTTCGGGGCCACATCGTCAATGGCGAAGCGTTCGACGAGGTCGCGCGTCGACCCGATCCCGACCGCATGCTCGCCGCCTACCACCAGAGCGTCGCGACCCTCAACCTCCTGCGCGCCTTTACGACCGGCGGCTTCGCCGCGCTGAGCCGTGTTCACGCGTGGAACCAGGAGTTCGTCGCCAACTCGCTCGAGGGCAAGCGCTACGAGGTCGTCGCCGACGAGATCGAACGGGCGTTGCAGTTCATGAGAGCCTGCGGCATTGACCTGCACGACGACAACGCGCTACGCACCGTCGACTTCTACACGAGCCACGAGGCGTTGATCCTCCCCTACGAGCAGGCGCTCACGCGGCGCGATTCACTCACCGGCGACTGGTACGACTGCTCGGCGCACATGCTCTGGATCGGCGACCGGACCCGTCAGCTCGACGGCGCGCACGTCGAATTCCTGCGCGGCGTCGCCAATCCCCTCGGCCTAAAGGTCGGACCGACGATGGGCACCGACGAGTTAGTGCGTCTCACTGCGGCGCTCAACCCCGAGAACCGACCGGGGCGGCTCACGCTGATTGCGCGCATGGGCCAGGACCGCGTCGACGAGCGACTGCCCCCCCTCGTCGAGCGGCTTCGCGACGAGGGTGTCCACGTCGTCTGGGCCTGTGACCCCATGCACGGCAACACCTTCGTCACCGCGGCCGGACAGAAGACCCGTCACTTCGACGACGTGCTCGCCGAGACCGCGAAGTTCTTCGAACTACACCAGGCCCTCGGCACGTGGCCCGGCGGACTGCACGTGGAACTGACCGGCGACAACGTGACCGAGTGCCTCGGCGGCGGCTCGCGGCTCGTCGAGGGCGACCTCACCTTCAACTACACCTCGATCTGCGACCCGCGCCTGAACGCCACCCAGAGCCTCGATATGGCCTTTCACGTCGCCGAGTTCCTCCAGCGCTACTCGGGCGCCAACGGCGCGCGGTCGTTGTAGCGCAGTAGGCGCCGACGATCGGGCCGAAACTCGATCTCGGTCATCGAGCAGTTCTCGATGCGCGGACGTAGACGCACCGGGGCCTCGAGATCCTGGTAGATCTTCAGCGCCTGTTCGATGAAGCCACCGTGGACGACGAGGACGACCAGCTCGCCCGGGTGACGTTCGACGAGGCGCGCAATGGCACCCCGACACCGCTCGAAGAAGCCGACCAGACTCTCGCCCCCGGGCGCGGTGAGCGCGTGGGGGTTCTCCTCCCAGTTCGGCGCGCCGAAGCGCTGCACGAACGCACTCCACGCCAGCCCGTCGCCGTGGCCGACGCTGATCTCGCAGAGCGCCTCATCGGCGACCGGCTCGAGGCCGCGGGGCAGCGCGGCGCGCACAATCTCGCCGGTCTGTACGGCCCGGGGCAGCGTCGAGGTGTAGAGCGCGCTCGCGCCGTCGAGTTCGCGGCTCATCGCGAGGCGGTCGCGCAGGACCTCGGCCTGACGGCGCCCGAGGGCGGTGAGACCGCCGTCACCGATCGGGCCCCCGGCCAGTCCCTCGGCGTTGGCGACGCACTGGCCGTGACGAATCATCAGGAGTCGCGTGCCCGTCGGCAGGGGGCCCCGCTGGCGAATTCCCTCCGGGGGTAGCAGGTCGTCTTCGTTCACTCGAGCTCGCCCACGAAGGCCTCGAGTTGGCGAAGGGTGCGACATTCGATGACTCGCTCGCAGTAGGGCGCGTACTGGTTGATGATCGAGTCGCCACTGTTCCAGTAGGCCGTCGGCTCGGGGTTGAGCCAGTAGACCGACTTCGCGCGGTAGTGCAGGTCGGCGATCACCTCGGCGTGGGCCTGATGGTAGTTGTTGCGCGCGTCGCCGAGAATCAGCACCGTCGAGCGCTTGGTGACGTCGCGAGCGAACCGTTCGTGGAACGTGAGCAGCGCTCGGCCGTAGTCGGAGTGGCCGTCGAAGGCAATGACGTCGGCCTCGGCGTTGATGCGCGCGACCGCCTCGGCGGGATCGTCGACCCCTTCGAAGAGCCGCGTCACCTCGTCGAGCCCGTCGACGAAGACGAAACTGCGGACCTTGGAGAACTGCGAGCCAATGGCGTGCACCAGGTGCAGCGTGAAACGGGCGAACGACGCCACCGATCCAGAGATGTCGGCGATCACGAAGATCTCGGGCTTGGCGCGATGGGGTGGCTTGAAGCGCAGGTCGATAGGGACGCCCCCCGTCGAGAGACTGCGGCGCACCGTGTGACGCAGATCGACCGGCCCGCGGCGCCGGCGCCGGCGCCGGCGCGCGAGGCGCGTCGCGAGCTTGCGGCTGAGCGGGCGAAGGGCTCGTTCGAGCTGGGCCATCTCGTCACGGTTCGCGTGCATCACGTCGAGGTCCTCGGGCAGGGGCTTGCGCACCGATTTGGCCAGCGCCTCGGCGCCGCGGTCCTCGACCAGTCGCTCGCGGATCACCCGTTCGATCTCCGCCTTCAGTTGTTCGATGCGGGCCCGAACGTCCTCGCGCGCCAGTCGCTCGGCCAGGTGGTCGGCCCCGTGGTCGTCGTCGCCGGTGGCGCCGGTGAGGCGCTGCTCGAGGGTGTCCAGTTCGAGACTGCGCAGGGTGCGGTAGAGGTAGTACGTGCCACCGACCGGACGACCTGGCTCCATGCCGGCGTAGCGCGACACCGACTCGCTCGCGGCGAGCCGCATGGCCTCGCGGTCGTGGTCGCGCAGTGCTCGGTACAACAGATCGGCGAGCTCTTGGGCGCTCAGCGAGGACGACGCGCCGCCGCCCTCCCCGCGCGACTGGCCGGGACCGGAGGGACCGGCGGCGCCCTCGCGTGCCAACTCGTCGAGATCCTCGTCGTCCATGAACTGCTCGGCGTGCTGCCACGACCGCGTGGAGAAGAAGACCTCGAACGCGGTCCAAAAGGCCGCGAGATGGTCGCCGTCCTTCACGAGCGTCGTCGCGAGGGCGTTACGCACGAGGGAACGATCGCTCAGGTCAGTGACCTCCATGGCCCTCGCCGCGTCGACGTGCTCGCTCATTGAGACCGGCAGTCCGGCCGAGCGCAACTCGCCGATGAAGTCGCCGAGGATCTTAAGCAAGCGGCTTGGGGCGACCGAGGAGCTCCTTGGTCGCCCGTTCGATGTCGGACTGGTACTTGAGCAAGATGTGCAGCGTTTCGGCGACGTCCTCGTCACCGATTTCCTGGCGCCCGAGCACGACCAGCGTGCGCGCCCAGTCGAGGGTCTCCGAGACCGAGGGCGCCTTCTTTAGGTCGAGCGTGCGCAAGGATCGCACGACCTGGGCGATCTGCTCGGCGAGGGCCGTCGTGATACCGGGCACCCGGCTCACGATGATGTCGCGCTCGCGCTCGACGCTCGGGTAGCCAATGTAGAGATAGAGGCAGCGACGCTTCAGGGCCTCGGACAGCTCGCGAGTGTTGTTGGAGGTGAGAAAGACCATGGGAATCTGCTGGGCCTTCACCGTGCCCAGTTCGGGAATCGACACTTGGTACTCGGAGAGGATCTCCAGTAGCAGCGCCTCGGTCTCGAGCTCGACGCGGTCGACCTCGTCGATCAAGAGCACGACCGGGTCGGTCGCCGAGATCGCCTCGAGCAGCGGGCGCGTGAGCAGGAACTCCTCGCCGAAGATATCCTCTTCGAGCTGTCCCCAGTCCTCGGTGCCCGCGCCGTCGGGTCGCCCGGCCTGAATGCGCAGGAGTTGCTTGCGGTAGTTCCACTCGTAGAGAGCCTTCGAGTCGTCGAGGCCCTCGTAGCACTGCAGGCGAATGAGGCGCGCACCCACGGCGTCGGCGACCGCCTTGGCGAGGGCCGTCTTACCCGTGCCGGCGGGACCCTCGACGAGAACCGGTTTGGCCAGTCGGTCGGCCAGGTAGGTCACCGAGGCAATGGCGTCGTCACTCAGGTAGTCGTTGTCCGATAGACGCTGACGCACGTCGGCCGGCGACTCAAAGCGGACCTTGGGCACTTCGGCGAGCCCGAGGCGCTTCGCGAGCTCCTCGCGCGGATCGAGCGCGGTCATCGGATCTGCCCCTCTCCGCGCACGACCCACTTCAGACACGTCAGTTCGCGCAGACCCATCGGGCCGCGCGCGTGCAACTTCTGGGTCGAGATGCCGACCTCGGCGCCCAGTCCCAGCTCCCCGCCGTCGATGAATCGCGTCGAAGCGTTCACCAGTACCGCGGCCGCGTCGACGCGCCGGACCCACGCCTCGGCGTGGGCGGGGTCCTCAGTGAGAATCGCCTCGGAGTGGCCGGTCCCGTACCGCTCGACGTGGTCAATGGCCTCGTCGAGTGAGTCAACGACACGTACCGCGAGGATCAGGTCGAGAAACTCGTCTTCGAAGTCCTGCTCGCGTGCGACGGTCGCCGAGGGCAGCACCTCACGCGTGGCCTCATCACCGCGCAACTCGACCTCGGGCATGGCGAGGGCCAGGGCCGGCAGGAACTCTGACGCGACGGCCCGGTGCACGAGGACCGTCTCGGCGGCGTTGCAGACGCCCGGCCGCGAGGTCTTGGCGTTGCGCACGATGGCGACCGCCCGGTCGAGGTCGGCGGACTCGTCAACGAAGACGTGGCAGTTCCCGTCGCCGTCGAGGACGTAGGGAACGCGCGCGTGCTCGCGCATGGCCGCGATGAGGCGCGGTCCCCCGCGCGGGATCAAGCAGTCGAGGACGTTGGTGAGCTGCATGAATTCAATCGCCGTCTCGTGGCTGGTCTCCTCGATGAGCGAGACGGCGGCCGCGGGCAGGCCCTCCTTCTCGAGCGCCTCGTGCCACAGTCCCACGATGAACCGATTGGTCGCCAGCGCCGTCGAGGAACCGCGCAAGAAGGCGGCGTTGCCACTGCGCACGCACAGTCCGGCGACGTCAGACGTGACGTTGGGGCGGTTCTCGTAGACGACGCCAATGACCCCGAGCGGGACGCGCAGACGTTCGACGCGCAGTCCGTTGGGTCGAGTACTGGCGTCGAGGCTCTCGAAGAGGGGATCGGACCGGTCGGCGATCTCGCGCAACGCGCTGGCCATTGCGTCGACGCGCCCGCTCGTGAGCAGCAGTCGGTCACGGCCAGGACCGGACGTCGCGTAGGCCGCGACCTCGGCCGCGTTGACCTCGAGCAGCTCGTCGAGCGACTCCTCCAATCGGTCGGCCACGTGGCGCAGGACCGCGCAGCGGGCATCGTCGCTGGTCTGGCGGAGGACGCGCGCGGCGGCCTTCACCTGCGCGCCCTGGCGGGCCAGTGCCGATGTCGTCATGGCCACAGGTTAACGGAGTGCGTCTAGAGCTTTCGAAGCAAGACGAGGTCGTCACGGTGCACCGCGACGACCTCGTCACCGTCATTGAACGCCTCGGAGCTCACGCGCACCAGTCCCTTGGCGACCGTCTGGCCCTCGGGTCCCACGATGTCGACGGCCTCACCTTCGCCAAAGGTGCCGCTGATGGAGTGCACGCCGACGCGCAGGAGACTGCGGCCGTGGTGCTCGAGCGCCTGGAGCGCCCCCTCGTTGATGCGCAGTGTGCCGCGACTGGCGACGGCGAAGGCAATCCAGGACTTGCGCGCCGAGAGCCGCTCCGGTCGCGGCAGGAATGTCGTACCGAAGCCCGCGGTGCCGGCGAGGGCGTGCGGTAGCGCGTGGTGCGCGCGCGCCGGCGCGATCACCGTCGTGATACCCGACCAGCTCGCCATACGCGCCGCCGCGAGCTTGGACGCCATGCCGCCGCTGCCGACCCCCGATCGGCTCGCCCCGGCCGCCTCCAGGACGTCGGCGTCGAAGGCGGTCACCTCCTCGATCAGGGTGGCGGTGGGGTCCAGACGCGGATCGGCGGTCAACAGCCCATCGGTGTCGGTGAGTAGCACCAGGTGCGACGCTCCGACGAGGTTCGCCACTAGTGCGGCCAGGCGATCGTTGTCGCCGAAGCGGATCTCCTCGTCGGCCACGGCGTCGTTCTCGTTGACAATTGGCACGACGCCCAGGTTGGCCAGTGCCTCGAGCGTGCCGCGCGCGTGCAGGTACTGACCGCGGTGCGAGAAATCGAGCGGCGCGAGCAGGACCTGGCCGACGGCCGTGTCGACCTCGGCGAAGGCGTTGCGCCACGCGTGCATCAACAGGGGCTGGCCGACGGCGGAGACGGCCTGGAGACGAACGCTGTCGGTCGGTCGGGGGCGTCCACGGCCGACCTCGGCCCATCCGGCGGTAATCGCGCCCGAGGTGACGACGACCACGTTCCAACCCTGCTCGCGCACGTCGACGACGTCGAGGGCGATACTGACGAGCACGCCGTAAGCGACCCCGCCCGTGTCGTCAGTGACCGACGTCGTGCCGACCTTGACGACGACGCTACGCGTCGTCATCGGGTCCTCCCAGGTCGAGCCGGCCGTGGCGCGCCAGTCGCTCACGGCGCGTGGCGCGGTGGTGGTCGCCGCGGTCGAGCCCGGCGCCCACCTCGTCACGCCACCATTCGAAGGAGAGCGGACCGATATTCACCACGTCGCCGTCGCGCACGCCCGCACGCGTCAGCATCCGATCGACGCCGAGCGTGCGCAGTCGTCGCACGATCTCGGCGAGCGCTTCGTCATCGGTGAGGTCCTGAAAGCGCACTGCGCGAATTGCCGGGCGTCCGTCAACGGTCCACTCCTGGTCCCCACTCTTGACGACCGTGATTTCGTCGGGCAGCGGCCGGTGCACGACGACCTGGTGTTCGAGCGTCGCGACCTCGGCGCGGCGCGCCTCGACGACCAGCCCGGTCAGTTGGTGCACGAGCGCGTCGATCCCCTCGCCGGTGATCGACGAGATGGTGAGGACGCCGTCCAGCTCATGGGCGGCGACGTCGCCCTTGGAGCCGACGACGACCCTCGGTCGATCGAGGAGGTCAGCCTGGTAGTCGCCGAGCTCGCCGAGGAGCACGGCGAGCTGATCCGGCGGCTCGAGGGGTGCCAGTTCCGAAAGGTCCAGCAGCACGCAGAGCACCCGGGCGCGCTCGACGTGGCGCAAGAAGTCGTGACCGAGACCTCGGCCCTCGGCGGCACCCTCGATGAGCCCAGGAATGTCGGCCATGACGAACTCGGTGGCGTCACTCGGCCGGGCGGACCGGGCGCCAACACGAACGACGCCGAGGTTCGGTACGAGGGTGGTGAAGGGGTAGTTGGCGATCTTTGGTCGAGCGGCGGAGACCCGCGCGATCAACGTCGACTTGCCGACGTTCGGAAACCCAATGAGCGCCACGTCGGCCTGGAGCTTCAGCTCGAGGTTGTACCAACTCTCCTGGCCCACCTCGCCCTGTTCGGCGAAGGCCGGCGCCCGTCGCTTGTTCGAGAGGAAGCGGGCGTTGCCCTGTCCCCCGAGGCCGCCCTCGGCGGCGAGCCAGCGATCCCCGGGTCCGGTCAGGTCGATGAGCAGTTCGCCCTCGCGACTGTAGACCGTGGTTCCGACCGGCACCGTGACGACCGAGTCCTTGCCGCCCGAGCCGTGCTGGCGCTTGGACGTGCCGTGCTGGCCGTCGGTCGCGCGTCGAAAGGGGTGATCGCGAAACCCGAGGAGGGATGCTTGATTGTGGTCGGCGACAATCCAGACACTTCCGCCGCGGCCGCCGTCACCACCATCGGGCCCGCCCTTGGCCACGTGAGCCTCACGTCGAAAACTGACACAGCCGGCCCCGCCGTCACCGGCCTTGGCGTGCAATTGCGCGAAATCGACGAAGGCGGACACGGCCCTATCCTACGGCGAGCGGTTTCTGAACCCCGCCGGTGCCGCGCCGTGCGACGTGGCGCTAGGAAGTTGGGTGAGGTTTGTCGCCGTGCCGGCCCCGGCCTCGTCGCGCTCGTCGAAACTGCAGATCTCCGTGACGGGGCCGTCGCGAACACCCAACTCCGGCTAATGATCGAATTCGCCGAACGGCTCATCGACAACGTGACTCACGCAAGCCCCGCACGATGTGGATGCAACGACGGCACTGGCTACGACGGTTGTGCGCACCGTCTTCGCGGGCGCCCGCGTACAAGTGAATCACTTGCTCGCAGTTCTGACAGGACGGTTCGTCGTCGTCATGCGCCCCAGCGGGTGTTCGGTGCCCGCACGGCGCGCAGTCCGGGAAGATTGGACGCCTCGATCGCCGTGACGACGCGCGGCGAGCGTCGCCGGACGGCAGTGACAGCGAGGCACGGCAGCGGGCGTTGACGGAGTGATCGTCGAAGGCCCCCGGCCGACGAGACAGCCAGAGTCGGCGCACAGTATTTCCAAAGCCGAAACCTACCCCCGGTCCGCGTTGATGAGCTCGGTGACCGCCTCGTCGAAGATCACCTCGTGGCGGGCCACGTGGTCGGCGGTCGTGGCCGGCGACATCAGCGCCATGTTGTGAAAGGGCGTCAGCAGGATGCCCCGATTCACGCAGTAGAGGTGGAGGTACTCCTCGAGTAGGGCGTCGGCACTGGCGAAGGACGCCCCGCCGTTGATCGGGGCGGGGCGGGCGAACCGGTACTC
>JANYFR010000045.1 GCA_025362585.1 Acidimicrobiales bacterium
TTCCCGTGTGGTTGCTATTGCCAATTGCTTTCACGTTGATGGACGAGGCTGCCGGTACCGAGACCGACCCGGTAATCGAGCAGACGGTCTGACCGTTGCCACCCGTGACGGTGCAGGTGAGCGCCGTCGAACTCCAGACGCCTCCCGTGATGATGCCGACCGTCGCCGTGTGGTCCGTACCGCTACTGGTGTTCATTGTGAAGGTCATCCCCGTGAGCGTCGTTGCGACTCCCGGCGTGAACGAGTTCGCCGTACTCGTCGAAGATCCGGTCGAGGATCCATTAATGAGGTAGTAGAGGTTCGAGCTGGTCAGATTGCCTGAGCTGCCTCCGTTGTACGTGCCACTGGCGTTCCCGGTCACGGTCATGGACTGTTGCTTCTGCGGCGCGGCGGGGAAATTAACGTTGCCGGGGTCATTGAAGTTCAGCGTGCACGAACCGGCGGCTACGAAGTTGACGACGCCACCCGTGATCGTGCAGATCGGAACCGTGGCCGACGTGACCTGAACCACGTCACCGGACGTAGCGGTCGCCGTAGGCGTATATGTTGCACCATTCACTGTCGGAGAGCCCGGAGCGCTCGACGAGATGGTGATGGTGTTGGCGCCGGCCGCGACGCTGAAGCTCTGAGTCTGCTGCGTGGCGGCCGCGTACGTGACGTTACCGGCGTCGTTGAAATTCAGTGTGCAGGTTCCCACGCCCACGAAACTCACGACGCCGCCGCTGATCGTGCACACCGGTGTCGTTGAGGAGTAGATGACGATCTGGTCACTCGACGTGGCGGTGGCCGTCGGTGTGTAAACCGGTCCTGCAACGGTGGCCGAACCGGGTGCACTCGACGTGATCGTGATCGAGTTCGGTGTCGATCCGGCAGTGAACGTGGGCGTATTTCCCCACGTCCACTTCTGAGTCGTCGCCCCCTGGCCACACCACGTCGAACAGGTCCGAGTGAGTGACGCGCTTCCACCAGGTGGGTAGTCATCGAACGCCACCTTCGCCGTGAGCAACGGAGCCGCTTGGCACACCAAACCCGCAGCGACGGGGGACGCGAGGTTGAGTGAGGAAACCGGACAGGCGTAGAAGGTGACGACCCGAGTCTGTGCGCTGGCCAGATTTTGAACCGTGTTACACCACACGGCGACGGTGAAACCGTTGACGTTGCTGAGCCCCGAGACGTTCATGCCGGCGGGCACGTCGAAGCAGTTGCCGAGCACGGCGGTCTGGGCAACCAGTGGTGTGTAGCGAATACTCTGGATGGCCACCTCAGCGGCGCTCGTCGCGGAGTAGTCGATTGAACTCGCCGATTGGAAGCGGGTGGTGTTATTGAGGTCGTTCATGGCCCAATTGGCGAGCGCTCCGACAATCAGGCTGATTGCGGTGATGTAGATGAGCGCCAGGATGAGGACGCCGCCGCGCTCGTCGCGGAGACTTTCGTCTCCCTCCGTGACCGAAATTCCGTGTTGCTGGTAGGGGCGCCGACGTGCACCACGAAGTCCAACAACGTGCGTCAGTCGTGGTGCCCGCCGACTCGTCATCGATTTCATCAGAAGTTGACCTTCGGTGCTCCGCTTTGCGTAACGCCGGCCGTGTTGGTGCCCGTTCCCCCCGGATTGGTGGCCGTGGCGCTCGGCGACCACAGCAAGGTGGTGGCACTGTTGTTCGTCGATATAGAGCCACTACTCGATGTAAGGGTCACGGTGACCACAGACTGACCAGAGACCGTCGTCATGGTCATGGTGGCATTCAAGACGACCGTCGAGCCGCCGCTGATGTATCGACCACCCGCTTGATCACCAAGATTGACGGTTCCCAAATTCACCACCGTGCTGCAGTTATTGGTCGCACAGATGGTCAGTACGGTGCTGTTATTGCCATTAGCCCTCGTGAACGACGCGTACACCACCGTCGACGCTCCGGTGAATCCACTCAGCAACGAGTTCGCCGACATTACCTGGTTGTAGGCGAAGGTGACTTGGTCGCCGCTATTGGGCGTCCCTCCCTGCGGGTTCGCCACCCCTTGCACGTCGGTGCCGGCCGGTGTCAACAACGTGAGCGTGAAGGAGGTCGTGCCACTGTCCAGGTAGTTGGTAGTCGGTGCCGCGTCCGCCGTGAGGATGCACGTGCCTGCGGCAACCATTGTTGCCAGGCCCGTGCCCGAATTGACGGAGCAAATGCTCAGCGTGGTCGAGGCGAACATAATGGTGCCGTTGCCGCTGCCCTTCGCGTACGTCTGGTACGTAGCACCATTCGAGTAACCAATCGAAGCGCTGGTCGTCGTCGTCGTGTAGCTGTTCGAGGTGTAGAAGGCCGCGGTCTGGACGGCCCTGCTGATGGTCAGCGTGAAGGTAGTCGTGCCGCTGTCGAGGTAATTGATTGTCGGTGCCGCATCGCCAGTCACGCTGCAGGTGCCGGCTGTCACGATGGTGATGAGGCCCGTGCCCGAAGTGACGGTGCAGATGCTCGGCGTGGTCGAGGCAAAGGTGATCGTGCCGTTGCCGCTGCCCTTCGCGTAGGTCTGGTAGGTCCCCGACTGGAGGTACAGCACGGTCGCATTCGTCGTGGTCGTCGTGTAACTATTCGAGGTGTAGAAGGCCACGGTCTGGGTGGACACGGTGAAGGTGACGGTCGTCGGGGAAGAGGAGACCGCGGTGTAGTTCACGTCGGCCGCCTTGGTGGCGGTGACGCTGCAGGTGCCCGAGGACGTGGCCGTCAGCGTGGCGCCGGGGGCCGAGCAGCCGGTCGCGGTGCCACCGTTCACCACGTAGTTCAGGGCGCCGGTGCCCGAGCCGCCCGAGGTCGTGAGGTTCACGGTGTAGGCGGAGCCGTTGTAGGTGGCGCTCGTCGAGGTGATCGTCAGCGCGCTCTGGGCGGCCTGGATCACCGTGAACGACTGCACCTGTTGCACCGCCGCCACGTAATTCGTCCCACCGTTGTCATTGAAGTCCAGCGTGCAGTTTCCGACTCCCACGAAGCTCACCAGACCACTCGAAATGGTGCAGACGCTCGGCGTCGGCGACGTGATTGCCACCACGTCGCCGGACGTGGCGGTTGCTGTTGGCGAGTACGAGCCCCCGTAGATAGGCGACGATGGTGCGGTGGACGTCACCAGAATCGAGTTTGGTGCCCTGTTAATGGTCAAAGTGAAGCTCGTCGTGCCACTGTCGAGGTAGTGGTTCGTTGACGCCGCATCGGCCGTGATGTTGCAGGTGCCGCCCGTCACGATGGTCGCCAATCCAGAGACCGAATTGACGGAGCAGACACTTGGTGTGGTCGAAGCGAATGAGATGGTTCCGCCGCCCGCGCCTTGCGCGAAGAGCTGGTAGGTGCCAGCCATGCTGTACGTCGTCGCACCACTCGCCGTCGTCGTTGAATAGGTGCCGCTGGTGTAGAACGCGACGGATTGCGGGGCACCATTGACGGTGAATGACAAGGAGTTCGACGTGAACGGACCCTCGGCGGCGACAATTTGCACCAGACCGACCGTGTTACCTGTCAAAATGACATTGGCAACACCGTTCGTCGCCGTGATTGTGCCCAGACCGTTGACGGTGCCCGATCCACCATTCTGAGCAAAAGAGATGCCGGCATTGAACGACGTCTCGACGTTCGCGAACTGGTCTTTCAGAGCCGCCGAAGCACTGCACGTCGTATTCCAGATGATGTTGGACGAACAGCCACTCAGGACGAGTTGCGTGGGCACCCCGGGCCCATTTGGCGTGAAGGCGGTGCTCGTGGCGGAGGTCACGTTATTCGACGAGGCCGTCATGGCGTAGTTGGTGCCGACAACACCAGCGAACGTGCAGTTCGCGACGTTGACGACGCCCGTCACGGAGGTCAAGTTCGTGCACGACGAACTTCCCAAACCCCCGGAGTAGGTGATCGAGATTGTGCCCGAAGAAGTCGTGGCGACGTTCCCGGCAGAGTCTTCCAGCTTGACGATGGGCTGCGTGGTCATCAGCGATTCGGAGGCACCGGCGACGGGTTGACTCGTGAACACTAGTTGTGTGGCGACGCCGGGGCCGGTGAGCGTCATGGCACTACTCGTCACCGAGAGTGCACCTTGCACCGCGGTCAAGGTATAGGGAGTGCCGACCGTGCCCGCCAACGTGCAGGTGGTGACGTTGATGACGCCATTGAGCGGCGCCAAGCCGGTGCAGTGCTGGAGACTGCCGTTACCCGAAACCGAGAGTGCGATAGAGGTCGTCGAGGCCGTGACGACGCGGCCCCCGGAGTCGTAGATAGTGATGACGGGCTGGGTCGGCAACGTTTGGGCGGAGATGCCGGCCGCCGGCTGCGTCGTGAAGACCAGGCTGGCCGGCACACCGGTGATATTGAACTCCGTGCTCGTCGCACTGGTGAGGCCACTACTCGAAGCGGTCATCGAGATCTGGGTGCCGTAGGCACTGCCCTGGCACCCAGTGAAGGTGACCACACCATTACTCAAAGATGCACTGCATCCGCTCAACGTGCCGCCACCGGTCATGCTCAAGTTCACCGAAGCGTTGGAGCTGGTCACGACATTGCCAAAGGCGTCCTCAATGGCGACGACCGGTTGGGTGGTGAACGGCGTCGAAGGACTCGCGCTCGACACTCCGCTGGGCTGGGTAGTGAAAACGAGTTGACTCGCGGCACCCGCGCTCGACACGTTGAACGTGCTACTGGTCGCTGGAACGACGCCCGATGCCGTCGCCGCCAACGTGTAGGGAATGGGCAGTGTCACTTTAGAGATCGGGTCGTAGAGGTAGCCACCCTGGAAGGTGCAGTTGAGTGAGTTGCCAACCCCGTTGGTGATTGTCACTGTCGCACATCCGCCGGAAAGGATGCCTCCAGAGGCGCTCAGGTTGACGGTCCCGGACCACGCGGCGTCGATCGACCCATTCAAGTAGACGCTGACCGCGGGCTGGGTCGCCAACGCCGAACCGGAAGGTCCGCCGACGGGTTGGGTGGTGAAGACGAGGTAGGGAGCGGACGAGCCGCCAATGGTGAACGCTGGCGACGTCGAGGCCGACGAGAGGTTCCCGTCAGTGGCCAGCAAGGTGTAGTTGCTCCCGGACAAGTTGATTGAGCAGCCCGAGAACGTAACGACACCCGCCAATTCGTTGCCACTACAGCCCGACAGGATCGCCCCGTTCGTACCCGTCTTGATCGACAAGATGACTGGTGACAGATCAGTGGTAACGGGATTGCCCATAGCGTCCTCCACGACGACCACCGGCTGCGTGTTGAAGGGCAGGCCAACGGAATTTGTTCCCGACGGCTGGGAACTGAACACGAGCTGCGTCGGGGCACCGGCACTCGAAGTTGAGTTCGCGCTCGACAGGGGGTAGTCGACGACGAAGCTATTCAGGTAGGGGCCGCCGGCCCCAGTGACGGTCACCGTGATGAGTTGAGGGGCATCAATCACGCACGTCGGAGTAAAGGAGGCGGTGTTCGCGTTCCAGTACTGGACTTGGGTGATCTGCGCGCTGAACAGAGTGAGGTAGGAGGAGGGCACGGTAAGTGGCACGGTGGTCTGGTAGTAACCCAACGTCTGGCACGATGTAAAGAGGCTCAATTGCGATCCGATGCCGGCAATGGCCTCTTGGGAGACGCTGCCGAGCACGATGTCGGCAGTTGCCAGGCGACGATGTTCCGCAGAGGCCGAGATTGACGTGGAGAAGGCAATGATCAGTGCCACCGACGCGAGACCTAAGACGACCAGGGTCAGCAGCACTTCGATAAGGGTGTCACCCGCCTCGGAGAAACGCGTCCGAGTGATGCCCTCAGCGGACGATTCGCTAATACGCGGCTCGCTGAGTTGTGCGAAACGGTCGGAGCGTTGGAGGAATCTCACGGCAGGAGCATTCCGAAGGTCATGGCCTGGAGGCCCGTGCCATGCAACGTGACAGTCATGGTCGTCGGCGCCAATGCCCCCACCATTGCGGAGCCCGTCTTTTGTCCGCCCGTCTCACTATTCCCGCCAGCACACGTCACCGTGGTCGTGCCGCTCCCCGTCAGGCCGGGCGTGTGATTGAGTCCGCTGGTGCCGTCGTTCTGACACGCGTTGCCAACTGGCTGAATCTGTCCGGTCTGCAGGTTTGGAATGACCGTCAGTGGCGTGTTCGCGGACCAGGAGATCGACTCGCCAGCGTCGGTCGATTCGGCGTCGGCACTGATCGCCTCCCATCCAGTAGCGAGAACACCGGTGGGGCTCACGACGGAAATGTTCGAGAAAGTCACCACCGAGGGATCACTGCCCTGGACCCTTTGATAAAGAGCCGGGTCCCCGGGGATGCCGGTATAAAACGGGACGCCACCAATCGCGTTGCCGAGAAACGCCTGAGGGTACGTAGGCAGGTACCACGGAAGGATCGTCCCCCCCGAGAGGCTCAGGCAGAAGTACAGCGTGAAGTTGTTGGGCAGTGCCACCGACATTTCAAGACATCCACCGCCCTGGGCCGCCAACAAGGCCGCACCCTTCACTGAAGAGAAGTCCACGAAACAAATTGAAGTTGAGTAAGTACCAGAACCCGGTGTCGCAAAACTGCAGGTGGAGTTCGAACTGGAACTGACCGGTGATCCCGTCGCCGTTGACGAGGCACTGGCAACGGGACTGGCCACCAGTGAATACGGGAAGTTATTAGAAGGGTCGGTGACTGGAAAGACAATTTGGCTGACATTCTGCGCCGAGATCCATTGCTGCGCGGATGCGTCGCACACCGATTGATTGATACTTTTCACGCACGTCGCCGTCGGGGGGCTCTGCGAACCGGCGATGTCGTAGGCGAGGGTGGTCGTGCTCACGGGTGCGAGCGACCCTGCGGTGCAGTAAAGACGCACGAGAGAGTGTGCGGTACTTCCGGCGATCGGCACCAGCACATAGGAGATTGTGGTGAGGAAGACACCAGTCACTGAGTTGAGGTCTGACTCGAGACCCATCAACTGAGTTCCGGTCCCGAACCCGCATTGCGGCGTGCTGGACGCAGCTGTCGTCACGTACGACGCACCCTGAATGTCCTTTTGGTAGTTCGCCGAGACGACCTGCGCGTCAGAAGTGTGGCTCAGACGGGTCGACACGCCAGATTGGAGAGAGAAAACAGAGATTAAACCGAGCGAAATTGCGCCAACAATGAGAGGTAAAACCGTCACGACAATGAGTAATTCCACCAGCGTGAAGCCGTCTCGCGCGTTGTTAGAGCGTGAGGGCGGTCGTGGTGTGTTCGGGTGTGACGGACCACAGTCATCCGGAAACGACAGAACCCGACCCGACCAGCACTTTTTCATCCAACCTTGACCTGGTTGTAAATACCGTACATAGCCGAAATCAACGCCACCGCAACGAATCCAACAACCACGCCCATAAAAATGATGATCGCGGGTTCAAAGAGGGCAGTCGCCCTCTCCAGCTTTGTCTCCAATTCGCGGTTGTAGTAGGCCGCCGCGACTTCTAACTGCTGGTCAAGAGTTCCGGTCTCCTCGCCAACGCGGAACATCTGGCGCGCCGCGGCGGGAAACAGGTTGGTGAGTGCGATGGGCTCAGCGAGGCCCTGACCCTGCATCATTGCTTCGCGCACGCCTTCAAGGGCTCTGCGGTAAACGGCATTGTTGGCCGAGTCCGCGGTTACGGACATCGAACGCGGCAAGTCCACGCCGGCGCGAAGCATGGACGCGAGCACTCGACAGGTCCGCTCAATGATTGCCGTTTCGGTCAGGTCCCCGATCACTGGCAACTTAAGTATCAACTTGTCGAGGCGGGCCTTGCCGCCTTCGGACCGGCGCATGGCAATGAATCCAACAACGACAATGATGAGGAACGCGATTTCGGCGTACCACCAGTTCGCCATGAACCCTGTTGTATTGAGCAACATCCTAGTGACCAGTGGCAGTTTCGCGTGGAGGGACTTGAAGAAGACCTGGAATCGGGGCATTACGAAGACCGCTAGTACGAGAACCGTCACCACCGACATTGCTGCGACGACGGCTGGATAGATCAAGGCCGCGGTGACCTTGCCACGGGCCTTGGCGTCGCGGTCCATGTAGTCGGCGAGCTGATTCAACACTGCGTCGAGACTTCCGGTCAGTTCCGCTGATTCCAGAATGCCCACGTAGAAGTTAGGAAAGGCCTCGGGGTGGAGCGATGCCGCGGCGGCGAAGGTGTCACCGGCGCGCAGGCTGTCGACCATCTCCAACAAGACCTTCTTCATCATCTTGTTTTGGGTCTCTTCGACGATGACCTCGAGCGCCTCCATGATGGGGATTCCCGCGCGCATGAAGACGGCCAACTGGCGCGTGAAGTTCATGACGTCTTGACGCGGCACCCGCTTTTTGGTGATCTCGAACTTCATGAGGCTCTGGCGCTGGCTGACCTCGAGGGGCTGGAGTCCGCGCGCGAGCAGCGCAATGTGTGCCGCACCGGTCGACGTGGCGACCTCGACGCCGGAGACTTGGCGACCCGTCTCGTCGAGGGCCTTGTAACGGAACTTCTCGGGCTTGCTCGGCTTGCTCGGCTTACTCGCCTTCTTAGCCTTGTTGGGCTTGTTGGGTTTGCTGGCCCTGTTGGGTCGGTTGGCCTTGGGAGCCTTGCTCGGCTTCTCGGGCTTTTCCGTCGAACCACTGCGACTGAGAATGCTCATAGGGTGTACACGCTTCGTATGACCTCCGAAATTGAGGTGATGTCTTGGGTAACGAGGTTGATGGCCTCTTGGCGCAGGGTTCGCATACCCTGCTTTACTGCCATATTGCGTAACTCCTCCTGGGTCGCCCAACCGACGACGAGCCGTCGCAGCTCGGGGGTCATCACGAGTAGTTCGTAAATACCGATCCGGTCCTTGTAACCGGTGTTGGTGCAGAAGTTGCAACCAGTGCCCTGGTAGAAGCCATCCTTCGGCGTTCCGCCACTCTCTTCGTAGAAGATGAGCTCCTCGTCGGTGGGCGTGTAGGGCGACTTGCACGAAGGACAGATTCGACGAAGCAGACGCTGACCCACGACAGCGAGCACCGACGAGGCGATGAGGAACGACTCGATGCCCATGTCGAGGAATCGGTGAAGTGCCGACACGGAGTCGGTGGCGTGTAGCGACGAGACGACGAAGTGGCCCGTGAGTGCTGACTGGACGGCCACCCGAGTGGTCTCGACGTCGCGGATCTCGCCCACGAGGATGACGTCGGGGTCTTGGCGCAGAATCGAGCGAAGACCAGTCGCGAATGTCAGACCGGCCTGCTCGTTCGTCTGGATCTGATTGATCGAGGGGAAGACGTACTCAACCGGGTCCTCGATGGTCATGACGTTGAGCGACGGGTTGCTGACCTCGCTGAGCGTGGCGTAGAGCGTGGTTGTCTTGCCACTACCGGTTGGACCAGCGCAGAGCACCATCCCAAACGGCGCTCGCACGATCTTAGAGTAGGCGGCGTGCGTGTCGACGGGCATGCCGAGGTCGTTTAGTCGCAGGACCGACCTGGTCTTATCGAGCAGTCGCATCACGCAGCTCTCACCCATGATGGTTGCCACCGTGGCGACGCGAACGTCGACCTCTTTACCGTCAATCATGACCGTCAACTGTCCGTCCTGGGGGCGTCGGCGCTCAACGATGTTCATGTTCGCCATGATCTTGATGCGACTCACGAGCCCAGGACCGATCGCTGCCGGGAGCTGCAGTATCTCCTTCAGCGCACCGTCAATGCGGAAGCGCACGCGAACGATATCGTCGGCGGGCTCGATGTGGACGTCCGACGCACGATCGCGCATCGCTTGAGTGAGGATGCGGTCCACCACCTGGACAACCGGCGCGTCGTCGGTAACAATGTCGGGTTCGTTGTTGTCAACGCTGCGACGACGCGAACCTTCGACCGACTCGAAGACTTTGACCAGGCTGTCGACGTTGCCTATAGCGCGGTAGTTGCTGTCGATCGCCCATCGGATGTCACTGAGCGGCGCGATAAGTAGATGGACCGTCTTGCCGCTCGCCTTGCTGAGCGCCGCGCGAAGTTCGTCACTCGGCTCGGCCACCGCGATGTAGAGGCCGTCTTCGTCGAGTCGGACGGGGAAGGCCATTTGGGCTCTCGCGTCGTCTTCGGGCAAGAAATTGAGGACTGCCGGATCGACCACGTCACGTCGAAGGTTCGCGACGTCGAATCCGAAGAATGCCGCGAGGGCGTGCGCGAGTGACTGCTCGCTCAACGCTCCGAGACTTACCAAGACTTCACCCAGACGGCCGCCCGACTCGCGTTGCATTTCGAGCGCCTGATCTAGTTGGCTCGGCGTGATCAGGTTGCTGCCGATCAACTGTTCGCCGAGGCGAACGTTGCGCGGTCCTGTGTCGCCATCCATTGGACCGTTCCCCACGTCACGGCCCGGTGTGGGCGTCAGCCGCTGACTGGCGTCGACCCTGCTCTGATCTTCTATGACCGTCGCGACCGATCCAGCGACCGAACCCGTAGGGGTTTGATCGCTGGTGCCCTCGTCACGGTTCTTTCTTTTGAATGCCACATTCACTCCGTACTGTCCTTGGTGCACTTGGCTTTGAGTCGTTATCTATTTCTGATGTCGAGAAATTCAATCCAACTGAAACCGAATCTCACATACATTCAGGATAACTACGTTGACACTTTTAATCGCGGAATTGTCGTTTCTTTCAGAGAATTGATTAACGAGGTGCAAGAACAAAGAACCCTCAACACATCGCATGAGGTGCAGCACGCATTCCGCGAAGATCAAAATGATGTCGAGTCATCGCCTCAGATGACGATGAAGAAATTTTCTTCATCTCATCCCAGCGCCAGGAGGTCAAAATATGAATTCACAACAAATGAACAACGCGTTGCCCATTGAAACAGCCTGCAACGGGTCGTAGCGCAAAGTTGGTGATCGCCTGTTGGTGTGGCAACGCCTCTCGGATGTCCGGAGCGCACCGTTGTGAATGAAGTTAATGGGTTTAGATGCGCAAGTAAAGGTGTAGCAATTGACATCGAAGGTAGTGAAGACTGACGCATACTGTCGAGTCGTTCCGATGGCGACGATGGAAACCGGCCTGATTTCGGCATGACTGAGCCACACAACTCGGTGTTTACCAAATATTCCCTAATTCTTCGGAGCATGGTGGATGGCTCAAATGACTCAGCGTGGAGAACATCTCCTCATTGCATGTTGCGATTGTCCAGATCGAGAAGAACCCAGAAGTTTGGTCAAGGCAATTTTGTGGCAAAATCACCGCTTGCCATTGAGTGGGACTGTCCCGAATCTCCGTGACCAGTGAATTTGAGCGGCATTCAGCCAAAAGAACCGCGCCGAGGGACCAAGGATTGGGTATCGTGCGAGCAGAATGGTTGGAGGCGAGCAAATGAATATTGCCACGTTCGTTTCGTTGGTGTTCAAGAACGAACTCCCATTCCGCATCGAGGCCTACGACGGCAGCAGCGCCGGACCGATGGTTGCATCGCCAGCGAGCGAGATCACCGTGCGAATCCTGCGCCGAGAAGCACTGACGCGAATCTTCACACATCCTGGCGAACTAGGCGTCGCGCGGGCCTACGTCGCGGGCGACATCGACGTCGACGGTGACCTTGACGCCCTGTTCGATCTCGTGGCGCCCGGGGCAGCCCAACTGCTGCGAATCGAGAATCTTCGATCTCTGCTATCGGTCGTCGGCGTCGCGGGGCTAAGACCAATCGCCCCTCCGAGCATCGAGGCCCGGCAACGCGGCGTGCTGCACAGCCGTTCGCGAGACCGTCAAGCGATCTCGCACCACTACGACGTCTCCAATCGCTTCTACGAATTGGTTCTCGGACCGTCGATGACGTACTCGTGCGCCGTCTTTCGCTCGCCCGAGGACCCCCTCGAGGAGGCGCAACGTCGCAAGGTCGATTTGGTGGCGAAGAAGTTGGATCTGGCGCCGAGCAGGCGGCTACTCGACGTGGGGTGTGGTTGGGGCACAATGGCCATCCACGCCGCGCGCACTTACGGCGCGAATGTGGTGGGCATTACGCTCTCCGAGCCTCAGCGGCGTTTCGCCATTGAGCAGGCGCGGTTGGCGGGCGTCGAGAACCTCGTCGAGTTTCGCATTCAGGACTACCGCGACGTCAATGACGGCCCGTATGACGCGATCAGCTCGATCGGCATGTCCGAGCACGTGGGACGTAAATCCCTGGCGCCATACTCCCAAGGGCTCTTTGACCTCCTGCGCCCGGGTGGACGATTCCTCAATCACGCCATTGGACGACCGACCTCCTTCGAGGCCGACCCCGACCCGTCCAGGCGCTCCGAGGCGACCCACCAGTTACAGATTGCCCTCGGGATGCGGGGTCCGTCGAGGATCGGGAGCCCCTTCATCGAGCGCTACGTTTTTCCTGACGGCGAACTCCACGAGGTGGGCACGCTGGTCTCGACCTTCCAAGCCCATGGTTTTGAGGTCCGTCATCTCGAAAGTCTGCGCGAACACTACGCCTTGACGCTTCGTCAGTGGGTGACTAATCTCACCAAACGATTCGACGAGGCAGTCGAAGAGGTTGGCGAGCAGCGGGCCCGGGCCTGGCATCTCTATATGGCGGTCTCGGCCGTGGGCTTTGCGCGCGGCCACCTGGAGATCCACCAGATTCTCAGTGTCCGCCCCGAAAAGGGACAGAGCGTGATGCCACTTCGACTTAACTTTGAACCTGGGTTCTAGGGCCCAATCGCTGACCGTGAGGCTCTATTTCGCCTCGACCCCTATTAATAAGGGTCGAACGGGTGTCGGCTCAGGTGTTCATGGACTTGGTGACCGTGCTCACAATCCGCTCCACCGACGGAATCGCCAGGTCTTCGAGGGCGTCGGCCGCCGGCAAGGGGATGTGGGGCGTCGTGATACGCACGATTGCACCGTCGAGGTCGTAGAAGGCCTCCTCGCTAACGATCGACGACAACTCCGCGCCCCAGCCGCAGAGCCGGGGGTTCTCTTCCACGGTGAACATCCGTCCAGTGGCGATCACCTCGCGAAGAACCGTCGCGGTGTCGAGGGGCACGAGCGATCGAACGTCGATGACGGTGCAGTCAATTCCGGCGTCGCCGAGATTTTTCGCCGCGACGAGTGCCTTTGGGACCATGTTCCCGAGGGCGATCAGGGTCGCGTCGCCGCCACGTCGCAGTACCTTCGCGAGGCCCAACTCGTCGACAATCTCGCCGTCGGGGACTTCCATCTTGGAGGAGTAGAGCGCCTTCTCCTCGAGGAAGATGACCGGATCGTCGTCGCGGATCGATGCCGCCATCAGTCCAATGACGTCGAGGGCGTTCGACGGCACGACGACCTTCAGACCGGGGACCATCATCGCCCAGTTCTCCACGCTCTGCGAATGCTGGGCTCCGAAGCGCAGTCCGCCACCGTTGCCCGAGCGGATCACCAGCGGAAAGGTCAACTGTCCGTTGGTCATGTACCGACTCTTGGCGATCTCGTTGACGACAATGTCCCAACAGACCGCGAAGAAGTCGGCGAACATGATTTCGGCGATCGGGCGAAGCCCGGTCATGGCGGCGCCCATGGCCGCGCCGAGGATGGCCTGCTCGCTAATCGGCGTGTCGCGTACGCGCACGCCGCCGAACTCCTCCAAGAGTCCAACGGTCCCCTTGAACACACCACCGGCGGCGCCGACGTCCTCGCCGAGCAAGACCACGGACTCGTCGCGACGCATCTCTTGGGCGATGCCCCGCGCGATCGCCTCTCGAAAGGTCAGTTGCGCCACGACGAACCTCCGTCCGCCCAGACGTCCTTCATCAACAGCTCCTCGCCTGGAATCGGCCCGCTCTTGGCCTCCTCGGTCGCGAGTTCGACCTGAGCCGCGACGGAAAGTTCGATCTCGGTCAGCTGGGCCTCGGAGGCACCCTCGGCCAGTAGCCGCGCGTGGTAGCGAGGGATCGGGTCCTTGGCCATCCATTCGGCGACCTCGTCGTCGGGGCGGTACTTACCCGGATCGGCTCTCGAGTGGCCGCCGTGGCGGTACGTCAAGGCTTCGATCATGCTCGGCCCCTCGCCCGCGCGAGCGCGAGCGATTGCCGTGGACGCCACTTCGTAGACTGCGTCGGCGTCATTGCCGTCGACGATGATCGCTTCGAGTCCGTAGGCCGCCGCCCGATCGGCCGCGGGGTTGGCCACCGCGGTCACTTCGGAGGTACGCGTGTACTCCATCCAGAGGTTGTTCTCACAGACGAAGACGACCGGGAGCTTCCAGATCGCGGCGAAGTTGAGGGCCTCGTGGAAGGCGCCGATGTTCACCGAGCCGTCGCCGAAGAAACAGACGGCGACCTGCTCGGTGCCCCGGTACTGCGCACTCCACGCCGCGCCGCAGGCGATTGGCAGGTGCGCGCCGATGATCGCGTAGCTGCCCATGACTCCGTGCTCGACCGAGGTGAGATGCATCGAGCCACCCTTACCGGCCATGAGGCCGTTGGCGCGACCCATCAGCTCGGCAAAGACCGGCGTCATTGGTACGCCGCGCGCCAGGGTGTGCGCGTGACCGCGATAGGTCGCGAAGGTCCAGTCGGTCGGGCGCATGGCGGCGGCGAAGCCGGCGGCAATTGCCTCTTGGCCAATGGACAGGTGACTCGTCCCCTTCACGTAGTTCTCGAGGAACAGGTCGTAGGCCCGCGTCTCGAACTGGCGCAACGCCACTTGGCACCGATAGAGCGCAAGCTTCTCCGTGAGGTCCATGACGGACGTGGCGATGGTGCTACTCATGAATGCTCCTAGTACTTGTTGGCGACCATCAGCTCTTGCGCGGGAAACCGCGTAAGGATCGCTGGGCCGTTCTCGGTCACGACAATCTCTTCTTCGATACGGGCAGCCGACACGCCGTCGGTGCCGGGACAGTAGGTCTCGAGTGCGAAGACCATGCCCGCCTTCAGTTCAATGGGGTCGCTCAGACTGTTCAGTCGACTAATCACCGGGCGCTCGTGTAGTCCGAGGCCCAGGCCGTGACCGAACTGCAGCCCGAATGCCGCCATCTCGTTCGCGAACCCGAACTCGGTCGCCGCGGGCCACGCCCGCGCGATCTCGTCGGTCCCGACCCCCGGACGTACGAGGGCGATCGCCGTGTCCATCCACTCGCGCGCTTGGGTGTAGGCGTCACGCTGGACCGCTGTCGAACTACCCACCGACATTGTGCGGTAGTAGCAGGTGCGGTACCCATTGAACGAGTGAATAATGTCGAAGAAGGCCTGTTCGCCGGGACGGATGATCCGGTCGGTGAAATTGTGGGGGTGCGGATTGCAGCGTTCACCCGAGACGGCGTTGATTGCTTCAACCTGATCAGAACCCATTTCGTAGAGTCGCTTGTTCGCGAGCGCCACGATCTCGTTCTCACGTACGCCGGGCTTCAGGGCCTCGAAGATGTCCTGGTAGACACCGTCGACCATCGCGGCCGCCTGCGAGAGGAGCATCAACTCGTCGGGGGACTTGATCTGGCGCGCGTCGAGCATGAGCTGTTGGGCATCGTGAATCTCCACGCCGGCCTTTTGCATCTCGAAGAGGAAGGGCAGTTCGATGATGTCGATGCCGATCGGTTGACCGGTGAGGCCCTGATCCGCCAGGATGCCGACGATCTCCTTGACGGCCGACTCGAAGAGGCCGGCGCGCGGTGCAATGGCGCCGCGCAGTCCCAGCATGCCCGCGCGACAGTTGTCCGGTTCGAGCCACGGCGCGAACAGCTTGTGGTGACGCGCGGCCGAACCGAAGTCCCACACGATCGGCTCGCCGGTGCGCGTGAGCAGGCAGTAGCGCGTCATCTTGTCCCCGAGAGCTCCGCCCACCCACGTGCCCGACACGTAACGAATGTTGTAGAAGTCAAAGAGCAGGACCGCCGCGAGATCGGTCGCGTGCAGCGCCTCGCGCGCCCGAGCGAGCCGGTAGCTGCGCAGCCGGTCGAAGTCGACCCTCATCTCAAAGTCGACGCCCGTGTGGCCCGGGGTGTTGATCGTGGGACCGAAATCGAATTCCATCAGCGCACCGCCAATCCGTCGTCGACCGCGACGTTCTCGGCGACCAAGGTGAGACCGGCCCCGCGAGCCGCCTCGAGGAGGAGCACGGCGAAGTCGTCGTCCACGTAGCCCGCCCCTATCGCGCTCTTGACAATCTCGGTGCAGAGCGCCGAGACGGGCATCGGCACGTCGAGTTCGTAGGCGGCGTGCATCCCGAGGTCGAAGTCTTTGCGCAACAGCGTGGGAGTGAAGGTCGGTGTGAAGTCGAGGTTCACGAACGCGGGTGACTTGTAGCGGGTGAACATCGAACCCATCACCGAGTTGTTAAGGAACTCGAGCCACGCGCTGCGCTGGACGCCGCCGCGCTCGGCGAGGACCGTGATTTCCGCCATCGCCTGGGCGACGATTCCGAGCATCATGTTGTGACAGATTTTGACGAGGCGCGCGACCTCGTCGTCGCCGACGTAGGTGACGCCGTTTCCAAGTTGGTCGAAATACGGTCGCACGTCGTCGAACGCCTCACGAGTACCCGACACGGCCAGGGTCAGCTTTCCGGCCGCGACCACCTTCGGGTTACCACTCACTGGGGCGGCGAGGAAGGCCGCGCCCCGGGCGCTACAGGCAGCGCGCACCGCCGAAGAGGTCTCCGTCGACACCGTCGAGCAGTCGACCACGATTCGTGGAGCGTTGCTCGGATTGGTGAGCAGTCCCTGCTCGCCCGAGGTCACGTCCACCAGATCGGCGTTCGCCGAGACCATGATGAACACGATGTCACAGTGGGCGAGTTCCCTCGGCGTGTCGACGACGGTCGCCCCGAGTGCGCCGAGGACATCGGCCTTCGCGCGGGTACGATTCGTCACCGTGACTTCGTGGCCCGCGGCGACGAGCCGTCGAGCCATCGCGGTGCCCATTCGTCCGGCGCCAATCCAGCCAATACGCACTGGGCTCACACTCATTCCGTCCTCCCGATCTCTACTGGTTTCAACTGGCGTGCTTGGTCTCTTCGATCGAACCGCCCAAGTAGAGTGCGCCAATTTCGGGGTTGTTGAGGACGTCAATCCCCGATCCCGACAACCGGACCCTGCCATTCTCGAGCACGATACCGGTGTGACTCAGCTTCAGCGCCTGACGGGCGTTCTGTTCGACCAACAACACGGTGCGACCCATGCTGTTCATCATCTTGATCGTGGCGAACATGGAGCGAAGTGTCTTGGGGTCGAGTCCCATTGAGGGCTCGTCAAGCACCACGAGGTCCGGTTCAAGCATGAGGCACCGGGCGAACTCGACCAGCCGCTGCTGACCACCCGACAGGCTGCCGGCCTTGTCGCTCGCCCGTTCGGCCACGATTGGGAACATCTCACGTATCGCCGCCATCCGTTCGGCGATGACCTTGCGGTCCTTCACGAGAAAAGCCCCGAGTTCGACGTTCTCGTCGACCGTCATTTCACGAAAGAGGCTGTGGTGTTGAGGTACCTGGACGACGCCGAGGCGCAGGATCTGCCTGGGGGTCTGGCCGACCAGGTTCTCCCCCTTGAACCAGATCTCGCCCAATCGCGGCTTGACGAGCCCGCTCACGGTCTTGAGCAGCGTGGACTTGCCCGACCCGTTGGGTCCCACGATGCAGGTGACCCCACCCTGTGGTACATCGAACTGAACACCCTTCAGCACGTCGCCCCCACCGTAGCCCGCGACAACATTGGTGAAGCGAAGGAACGGGGCGGTCTCAGCCATTGACGGCCTCCACGACCTCGTCGTCGTCGCCGCCGCCCAGGTAGGCATCGAGGACGAGTGGATTTGACCTCACGGCCGCGGGCTCACCCGACACCAGATTCGTGCCCTGGTGCATCACGCTCACCCAAGTGCAGAGGTTCATCACGAACTCCATGTTGTGCTCGACGATTAAGAACGTCTTGCCGGACTTATTGAGTGTGCGGATTTTCTCCGCGACCTGATTGATCAGCGTGAGATTGACCCCACCAGCCGGTTCGTCGAGCAAGATCACGTCGGGGTCGGCGACGAGCACATAGGCGAGCTCGAGGAGCTTGCGCTGGCCGTACGAGAGGGCGCCGGCCTCGAGGTCGGCCAGTCGAGCGATGCCCACGAAGTCGAGCCACTCCATTGCCGAGGCGACTTCGGCCTTGGAGGACTTCGAACGCGTCAGGCCGCGCAGCCAGCTCTCGTCGCGCTGGGTCGCCACCAGCATGTTCTCGAGCACGCTGATGCGACCAAAGATCCGCGTCAACTGGAAGGTCCGCCCGATACCTCGCTCAAACACCACGTTCGGACGCGCGTTGGTGATGTCGTTGCCTTCGAACGTGACGGTGCCGGCGTCGGGTTTCACGTAGCCAGTGATGACGTTAAAGAGTGTTGTCTTGCCCGAACCGTTTGGCCCGATGAGCCCGGTGATGCTCCCCTGCTCGACGTCGAGCGAGCAGTCGACGAGGGCCTTGACGCCCCCGAACGACTTCGACACGTTCTGGGCACTTAGCAGCGTCGTCACGAGGCCACCCCAGCGACCGCGGCCTCATTGGAGGCGACGGCCGCCTTCTCCCGTTCGGCCTTCTTCGTGACGCGGTCACGCAGGAAGACGACGACGCCCTGGGGCATGAACATGATGACGATGAGAAAGAGGGCGCCGTAGAGGAAGAGGTACAGGTACGGGTACGACACGGTGAAGTACTGCTGGCTTGCCTCGAGGATCAGCGCGCCGAGGAGCGGGCCGGTAAGTGTGCCGAGTCCGCCGAGGAACGCCATCAGCGCGATGCTGATGTCGAAGAAAGGATCAAACGCGAACTGGGGGTAGATCTGGCCGAGGAACATTGCGTAGACGGCACCGGCCATGCCAATCGTGAAGGCCGACATGGTGAAGCCGGCGCGCTTCACGGCAGCGACCTTGACGCCGAGTCCGAGGGCCCGGTCCTCGTCGTCGCGAATCGCCAATAACTGCAAGCCGAACCTCGAGCGGCGTACGACCGCCGACACGACAGTGATGAAAATGAGAATGCCGAGGGCCACGTAGTAGAAGGGGACGTTGTAGTAGCTCGCGTTCCACTGGATGAAGGGCAGCGCAATGCCCGCCGACCCTCCGGTGAATGAGAAGTTGAATGCCGCATTCTGAAAGATGAATAGCGTCGCGATCGTGATGACGACGAACGTGTGGCGCCGCACCCGCAGCGCCGCCCAGCCGATCGGCAGGGCGACCGCGGAGGCGGCGAGTCCGCCGAGGGGGACGAGCCAGAACATGCCGGCCCCCGGCGCCATGTGCCAATGCGTCGAGGCGAGCGCCATCGTGTAAGCCCCGACCCCGTAGAAGACGCCTGATCCCAGGGCGACGTAGCCCGAGTAGCCCGAAAACATATTCCACGACGTCGCGCAGGCCATGTACAGCAAGGTGAGGACGGCGATCGCCATGTAGCTCGGATTAGACACCCACATGGGAAAGAACCCGAACAGGGCGATGGCCGGCAACCACCACAGGTTCTTCTTTTGACGCATTACGCCACTCTCGCGGACTGCTTACCGAAGAGTCCCTGGGGACGCACGAGGAGGACCACGACGAGGACGACAAAGTACGACATCGTCGACCAGACCGGGGACCACACGGTGCCGACCACGTCGCCAATGAACACCATCGACACACCGGCGAGCATGGCGCCGCCAAGACTGCCCATTCCTCCGAGCACGATGATGGTCAACAGTCGAGATATCAAGTCGTAGCTGGTACTCGCGTTAAATGCGTTGGTGGAGCCGTAGATCATCCCGCCGGCCGCGGTCACGGCGACGCCGATGCCGAAGCAGATCGTCGACACGCGACGCACGTCGATACCGACTAGCGCCGCGGACGTCTGGTCGGCGAGGGACGCGCGCACGCTCACCCCAAAGCGAGTGCGGTACAACATGAAGTACAGGGCGCTCAGGAGGACGGCCGCCATGACGAAGCCGGCCACGTAGATGAATCCGAAGTGCACTCCACCAATGCTGAAGGATCGAGTCACGTACGACGCCTGCAGTTGGACGACGTTGACCGAGAAGACCGTGTTCAAGGTCCCCTCAATCAGCAGCGAGACAGCGTACGTGACCAAGATCGACATGGCAGTCTTCTCGGGGCCCTTCAATCGAGCCATGAAGACCCGCTCAATCACGACCCCCACGACGAACAGCGTGGGGATCGTGATCAAGAGGCCGACGAAGAGGTCGATGCCCAGGTGGACCGACAAGGCGTAACTCAAGTAAGCGCCGAGAATCACGAGGATCCCCTGAGCCACGTTGATGATGTCCATGACCCCAAAGATCAGGGTCAGTCCGGTGGCCATCAGGGCGTAGACCGAACCGGTCAGGATCCCGTCCTTGGCTGCATTGAGGAGTGCAATTGCGTTCAAGGGTTATTTGCCCCAGGCCGGCTTCGGGTAGACAGGCTTCGCCGACTTGGGGTCAGACGTCGGATTGATCTGGACGAACTTCGTCCCCGACGTACCCTGCCACTGGAAGGTGTAGGTCAGCGACTGGAAGTTCTGGCCCGCGTTATTGAACTTGACGTTGCCCTCGACGCTCTTCATCAGGACACCCGAGTGGAGGTACTTGATGATCTTCGCGTTGTCCACACCACCCGTAGCGACGATCGCCTGCGCGGCGACCTGGCCCACGGAGTAGGCCTCGGCGATGTCGGCGTTGACGCCTGCGGCGTTGCCCCCGTACTGCTTGATGTATTCGGCCACCATCTTCCGCGAGGCCGGCAGCGCTGAGCCGCCATACCAGGAGTTCGGCACCATAATGCCGTCCGCGTTTGCCTTGCCCACGGCCTTTAGAAACGCTGCGCCCTGGTCGGGTCCGGCGGTAGCGATCATGGCCTTGGGATTGAAGCCCGACTGCTCAAAGGCCTGCATGAACGACGACACCGTCGGAACGTCGACCGAACCGAGGAGGACCACCTGGGGCTTCGCCGCCGCGACCGCGTCAGCGATGGGCGTGAAGTCGGTCACTTCGGAGGGGAAGACCTTGTTGTAGACGGTCTTGATGCCGGCCTTCTCCATGATCTTCTGGGCGACGGGCAGCTGGGGCTGGGTGAAGGGGTCATTGGACGTCACGTACGCCGCGGTCGTCGGTCGCTGGCTCTTGGGCAGCGACGAAATCCAGGTCGCGAAGGGCACCAGGGCGTTCGCGATGGGCAGCGTCACGTCAAAGACGTTGTGCAGTCCGGCACTAAAGACCGACGGTGCGCCACCGGCGCCCTCAATCATGGAGTAGCCGAATCGTGAGGCGGCCTTGGCCGCCGGGATCGTCAACAGGGACGAGAACGGCCCGAAGACCAGGTTGACGTGCTTCACCGCTATCAGATTCTGGATGTTGGTCTGCACCTGGTCCGCCTTAGAGGCGTCTGACACAAAGGTCAGCACGACCTTGTGTCCGAGGAGGCCGCCGGCCCGGTTGACGTCAGCCGCCCAAAGCCGGTACCCCTGCTGGAAGGCAATGCCGTCGGCCGAAAAGTCGCCGCTCAGTGAGAGCGAGATGCCGATGTTAATGGGCGCGCCTTTGGCGAGTCCGCTCGAGCTGGCGCCACTCGTGGTCGCCATCGTGACTGCTGATGAGACTGCGAGCGAGCTCACAGCAAGCGTGCGAAAAAGTTTCCCTTTTCTGTTCATGTTTTCCCCCTGCGGTTGTTGAACCCTGAAAGACCCCCAAATACCTGCGACTCCAAGGTGATCACTCGGTGAGCGATTTCGTAACCATAACGACAGGGCCGTTCAAAGTAAAGCGCAGAACTGTCCAAAACGGCCCATTTTGCATGAAAAGAGTTCAGTCTGTCCTTTAAACGTTTTCAGGCAATTGCCCTATCGGCGACGAGTCTTCGTCCGTTACCATCGCCATCACGACCGTTGTCCTAGGAGGACCATGACTGACGTCTTGCTCGAAGCGGCAATCGCCAACTGGGAGCCCCGATTCACGGTCAACGGGGTCGACGCGAACGACTACGCACGCATCACGCGCAATCTCCAGCGATGGGACGAGTGGTGCGCGGCGTGGTGCGCCGGAGCCGAAGAGCACGTCACCCTTGGCGCCGAGGCACTTCGCGACGGCCGACACTTCAGTGCCGGCGAGGCCTTCGCTCGCGCGGCGACCTACTTCCACTTCGGCAAATTTCTCTTCGTTCACGACCATGATCAGGCGAGGGCGGCGCACGGGCGCGCCGTGGAATCATTGAATCGAGCGACGCCGCTCTTTCGCCCCGGTGGCCAGCGCGTGGAGATCGCCTTCGACGGTTCGACAATCGTGGGGCTCTTTCGCCCCCCACACGCCAACGGTCCCCACCCGACGGTGCTCTTGATCCCCGGCCTCGACTCAACCAAGGACGAGTTCCGCGAGATCGAGCGATCCTTCCTCGAACGAGGCATGGCCACGTTCGCCCTCGACGGCCCGGGCCAGGGCGAAGCTGAATGGACGTTGCCAATTCGACCGGACTGGGAGGTGGTCGGCGAAGCGGTCCTCGCCCGACTCGCCCAGATGCCCGAGGTCGACGCGACGCGCGTCGGCGTCTGGGGAGTCAGTCTCGGTGGCTACTACGCCGCGCGTCTCGCCAGCTCCAACCTGCCGATACGGGCCACCATCGCCCTCGCCGGGCCCTACGACCTCGGCGCGTCGTGGTCTAATCTCAACCCCCTCACCCGGCGCGCCTTCGAAGTGCGATCATTCTCCTCGACCCCTGAAGAGGCCGAACTGCGGGCTCGAGATATGACGCTCGACGGCCTCGCCTCCAAGATCGCGATGCCGTTGCTCGTCATCATGGGGAAGAAGGACCGCCTCTTCCCGTGGCAGGACGGGGTGCGTCTGGCCGACGAGGCGCGCGGCGAATCGTCGGTCGTGCTGCTCGAGGACGGCAACCACGGCTGTGCCAATGTCGTTTATCGTCATCGTCCCCTCAGTGCGGACTGGATGGCCCAACGCCTCGAAATCGGGGCCCCCTAGTGTTTGGCCCGTCGTTTGCGGCAAATTTGGAGAGCCACTGCCATGGCTGACGTCACGATGCCTCAGTTGGGCGAAACGGTCGCCGACGGCACGGTCACGAAATGGTTGAAGAGCGTGGGCGACGTGGTTACCCGGGGTGAGCCCCTCTTCGAGGTCTCGACCGACAAGGTCGACACCGAAATACCGGCACCCGCAGACGGCGTGCTCACCGCAATCCTCGTCAACGAGGGCGCCACGGTCGACGTCGGGACGCGACTGGCCGTCATCGGTGCGCCGGGCGACATCGAACAGGTCGCACCCCCCGTCGTCGCCAGTGACCGCGCGCCGCTGTCCTCGACGAACAGACCGGAGTCGCGACGCGAACGCTCCAAGGGCGAGACACTCTCGCCCGTCGTGCGTCGCCTACTCGCCGAGCACGGCCTCGACGCCTCACAGGTAGTCGCCGCGGGGCCGGCGGGCCGACTCACTCGCGATGACGTCCTCGCCGCCGTCGCCTCGCGAACAGTGACGACCGGTGGCTCTGCGCTCTCGCCCGTCGTGCGACGACTGCTGGGTGATCAGGGTATTGATCCCTCCTCTTTGGTGGGGACGGGACCAGGAGGACGTCTCACGCGACGCGACGTGGAGGCGGCAATTGCCGCGGGGACGACCGGGCGTGTTGTCACGTCAGCAACGGGTGACCAGGTCGTGCCCTTCACGAAGATTCGTCGGCTCACGGCCGAGCACATGGTCCGGTCTAAAGCCACCTCCGCCCACACCCTGATGGTGAAGGAGACGGACTACGAGCGCGTCGAATTGGTACGTCGGCGACTCGGACCGGCCTTCAAAGAAAGTGAGGGATTTTCTCTCACGTTTCTGCCCTTCAACGCCCTCGCCGCGCTCCAGGCACTGCGAGAGTTCCCACACCTCAACGCCTCGGTCGGTGACGACGAACTAATCGTCCACCACGATCTCAACCTCGGTGTCGCCGTCGACCTCGACGGTGACGGACTGGTGGTGCCAGTCATCCGCCACGCCGCCGGCTACGACCTTCGCTCAATCGCGCGACGGATTCGCGAACTCGCGACGTCGGCGCGTGCGAAGCAGTTGACCGTGGACGATCTGGCGGGCGGCACGTTCACGATCACCAATCCCGGACCCTTCGGCACACTCCTGACGGGCGCGGTCATCAACCAGCCCCAGGTGGCGATCCTCTCCACCGACGGCGTCTCGCGCAAGCCGGTCGTGGCAGTAACGCCCGATGGTGGCGAGTCCGTGACCATCCACTCGGTGGGCAATCTCGCACTCACCTTCGACCACCGGGCAATCGACGGGGCGTACGCCGCGCGCTACCTGAGCCGCGTGGCCGAGATCCTGCACACTCGCGACTGGGCCAGCGAACTCTAGAGTCTGAACGGCATCGCAGCAGTAGCCTTCGAACATGAAGACGCGGGACCGTATTCTCGACGCCGCGGCGCTCGAGATTGAACGAAACGGAATGACGCAGTTCCGAGTGAAACGCGTCGCCTCCGAAGCTGACGTCTCGGTGGCGCTGCTCTACAGCTACTTCGATGACCGCGAAGACCTGATCGCCGCGACGATGGTACATCGCTATCGTCAGGTCCTCATCGGAACCGCCAAGATCTTCACCGAGCCCCTGAAGAACGTGGCGACGGGCGACGACCTACGCGCAGCCCTCCGCGTCATCATCGCCGACGCCCAGACTCCCGAACGAACCGAGGCGAGGAACCTGCGCATCGAGGGCATGTCCTTCGCTCAGCACAACCCCACCGCCCTCGCTGGCGTCGCTGACGCGAAGCGCGAGGCGAGCACCTTGATTATGAGCAGCGTCCAGCCCCTCGTCGACAAGGACCTCCTCGCCGACGGCATGAGCGGCGTCGCGTTCGCCAGAATCTGGTACGCATTGTTCTTTGGACAGATCGCTCTCGAGGGAGAGCACGCCCTCTCCATCGATGACGACGACTGGCTGCGGGCCCTGCAGGTGATCGCCGAATCGGCGATCCGCACGAACCGCAATATTCCAGTCCCCTAGCGTACTTGCGCCTCGCAATGCGAGGAGGGAGGTTCACTCGAATCAGCATCTTCCGACGGCCATTTCATCGAAGTGCTGATCGATGAACAGCGACGCGTGATGGTCGCCTTCCTCGAGGCGAGTCGATGCTCGTTTGACCCGTTAACGACCGTGGGTTCAACGGTGGTCGAGCGCTCGAGCGCCAATGTCAGCCCACGAATCGCGCCCGCGAGGCCTCGAGTTCCGCCAACGCCTCGTGGCGTCCGACGTAGTTCTCGACCTTTACCCACTTGCCTTCGTCGAGGTCCTTGTAGACCGTGAAGAAGTGGCTAATCCGGTCGAGGAGTTGTTGGGGCACGTCGGTGATGTCGGTCGCCGACTTCCACCGCGGGTCGTAGTTGGGAACGGTGATCAACTTGGCGTCCTCGCCCTTCTCGTCGGTCATCACGCACATCCCGAGGATCCGGGCCTCGATCAGGCACCCCGGAAATGTCGGGAACTCCGTGAGGACGAGGGCGTCGAGGGGGTCGCCATCGCCACCGAGGGTGTCGGGGATGAAACCGTACTCGGCGGGGTACCCCATCGCGACGATCAGGTGTCGGTCCAGCATGATCGTGTGCGACTCGTGGTCGTACTCATACTTATTACGACTGTCGCGGGGTATCTCCACGACGACCTTTACCGTGTCCATGAAATCGTCGGCTCCTCGATTGGTGTCGCCGCAACGACGACGCAGTTGTGGTCAATCGTAGCCATCCTCTCCACGCCTGCTTACCCGAGAATCGTCGCCCCAGACTCAGTTCACCGTTCGGGGACTGACGAAGGGGCGAGCGTAGACTTTGCCGTTGGGGTCGACGACTCGACGGAGATGGAGGTCTCGATGGAGCGCATAGGTGTGGTGGGTTGTGGACTGATGGGATCGGGCATTGCCGAGATCGCGGCTCGAGCGGGCGCCGACGTCGTCGTCGTCGAGCGTGACGCCTCGGCGGTCGCACAGGGAGTGGCGCGAATCGAGCGCTCCCTCACCCGCGCCGTCGCCGCCGGCAAGATTCCCGACGATGAGGCCAACCGGACCCGAGGAAATCTGACCTTCGGCGAGGACTTCGCCATGCTCGCCGATCGCGAACTGGTCATCGAAGCCGTCGCCGAGGACGAAATCACCAAACTCGCGGTCTTTGAGAAACTCGACGACGTCGTCCTCGACCCCCGCGCCATCCTCGCCACCAATACGTCGTCCATACCCATCATCAAACTGGCGATGGCGACCGACCGACCCGAGCAGGTCATCGGCATGCATTTCTTTAACCCGGTGCCGGTGTTGAAACTCGTCGAGGTCATCTCGTCACTGCTCACCAGCGCGGAGACCACCGCGCGGGTCCACGCCTACGCCAGCGACGCGCTCGCGAAAAAGGTCATCTCCTCAAAAGACCGGGCCGGCTTCGTCGTGAACGCGCTCCTCATTCCCTATCTGCTCTCGGCGATCCGAATGCTCGAAACCGGCTTCGCCAGTGCCGAGGACATCGACACCGGAATGGTCCTCGGCTGCGCCCATCCCCTTGGACCCCTGGCCCTGACTGACCTCATTGGACTCGACACCACACTCGCCGTGGCCGAGTCGCTCTACGAGGAGTTCAAGGAGTCACACCTTGCTCCTCCGCCGCTGCTCTCTCGCATGACCCAGGCCGGACTCTTGGGCCGAAAGTCGGGTCAAGGTTTCTACTCATACAAGGTTTGAGTCGTAACGACCTCACTCGCGTGACGACGTCGTCGCCGTGGACAACTCGCAGTAGTTAGGTCACCGCTGATCGCACGGCGAACTGCGGGTCACGGTAGGACTCGCTTGTCATGACGTCGACGATTCGTTGCACGGCGTCAAAGACGTCGACGTAGCGAAGGTAGAGAGGCGCGAAGCCAAACCGACAGATGTCGGGCGCACGAAAGTCACCGACGACACCTCGCGCGATCAGGGCCCGGACAATGCCGTAGCCCTCGGGATGGGCGAGCGCCACGTGGCTGGCGCGCCGGCCGTGGTCGTGCGGCGTCACCAGTTTGAAGACACCGGGCAGGCGGTCATCAACGAGCTCGATGAAGAGGTCGGTCAGTGCGAGGCTCTTCGAGCGGATCTGGTCCATCGTCGTGCGCTCGAAGACGTCGAGGGCGCCGTCGAGGGCGGCGAGGGCGATGATCGAGGGCGTCGACGTGACGAAGGCCTGCATTCCTGCGGCCGGTTCGTACGTCAGTTCAAAGTCGAACGGGCGGGCGTGGCCGAGCCATCCGGGCAGGGGGTTGCGCAGAGTCCCCTGCCACTGTGGGTGGACGTACATGAACGCGGGAGCACCGGGCCCCCCGTTTAGGTACTTGTAGCCGCACCCGGCCGCGAAATCAACTTGCGCGTCGGTGACGTCGAGGGGGACAGCGCCAGCCGAGTGCGCGAAGTCCCAGAGCATCAACGCACCCACGTCGTGCACCTTTTTGGTAATGCCCTTCAGGTCGAGCATCTCGCCGGTGCGAAAGTCGACGTGGGTCAACTCGACCAGCGCGACATCGTCGTTCAGTTCGTCGTCCAGCCGGTCGCGGTCGATGGCTCTGACGGTGATGGGACGCCCGGCGCGCGCACAGACTTCCTCGATGATGTACAGGTCGGAGTGGAAGTTCGCGACGTCGGTCAACACCACGTGGCGATCGGGTCGCAGGTCGAGGGCGCCGCCGACCAGTTTGGCGAGGAGCAACGTCAGGGTGTCGGCGACGACGACTTCGCCGTGACGAGCGCCAATCAGCGGGGCGATCCGGTCGCCAATTCGCGTCGGCTCCGCCATCCATCCGGCCCCCCAGCCGCGCACGAGTCCTCGCGCCCACTCGTCGTCGAGCACCGCGTTGACCCGGGCGCGCACCGCTGTCGAGACTGGCCCCAACGAGTTGCCGTCGAGGTAGATCTCGTTCTCGTCGAGGGTGAACTCGGCGCGCAACTCAGCGAGTTCGTCACTCGCGTCGAGCGCCACGCAGGTAGCACGGGTCATCACCGAACGAACTCACTTTCCACGTGCCGGGATACCGACGCTGCGCGGACGTCGCCAAAGCACGCCAAGCCCTCCATGATGTCCGTGTCGAAACAGCGCCCGATCTGGCGACCCACCGTCCAGACATGAGGTCGTCGCCCCGTCGCGAGACGCTCGTCGGGGCCGTCCTTCGAAACCGGCAACTGCAACGTCAAGAGATCAGACAGTCGCCGGTACGTCGAGTAGTTGTTCCCCTCGGTCACAGGAGAGACCTTACGCTGAGCTCACGCGGTCGATCGACTCAGGTTCGACTGATGGGCTTGTAGCGAAGCCGATGCGGCTGGTCAGCGTCGGTGCCCAGTCGCTTATGACGTTCGGCCTCGTAGTCCGAGAAGTTGCCTTCGAACCAGCGCACGACGGCGTCGCCCTCGAAAGCGAGCACGTGGGTCGAGACGCGGTCGAGGAACCAGCGATCGTGACTGATGACGACGGCACAACCGGGGAAGTTCAACAGCGCGTCTTCGAGCGCGCGCAGGGTGTCCACGTCGAGGTCGTTCGTCGGCTCGTCCAGGAGCAGCACGTTGCCCTCGCTGCGCAGCACCTTGGCCAACTGCACGCGATTGCGCTCGCCGCCCGAGATCTCGCCCACCTTCTTCTGCTGGTCACTGCCCTTGAAGCCGAAACTCGCGACGTAGGCGCGCGCGTGGATCTCACGGTTGCCGACCACCATGTGCTCCTGGCCGCCGCTGATCTCATCGAAGACGGTGACGTCGGGATCGAGGCCATCGCGCGACTGGTCGACGTAGGCGAACGAGACAGTGCTGCCCACCTCGATAGTCCCGTTGTCGGGCTGCTCCTGGCCGAGCATCATCTTAAACAGCGTGGTCTTGCCGGCGCCGTTGGGTCCGATCACGCCAACGATGCCCCCGGGCGGCAAGAGGAACGTGAGATCCTCGATCAAGAGCCGCTCGTCAAAGCCCTTAGTGAGTTTCGCGGCGTTCACCACGACGTCACCGAGACGGGGGCCGGGCGGGATCAGGATCTCGAGTTTGTCGGCGCGACGTTCGGCCGACTCGGACTCGGCGACCAATTCGTTGAACGCGCTGAGGCGCGCCTTGCCCTTGCTCTGTCGGGCCCGCGGCGACATGCGTATCCACTCGAGTTCCCGCTCCAACGACGCTTGACGTACCTTGTCAGACTTCTCTTCTTGGGCCAGGCGGGCCCGCTTTTGTTCGAGCCACGACGAGTAGTTGCCCTCCCACGGGATGCCGCGGCCACGGTCTAATTCGAGAATCCACGAGGCCGCGTTGTCGAGGAAGTAGCGGTCGTGGGTGATCGCCACGACCGTGCCGGCGTAGTCCTGCAAGGTGCGTTCGAGCCACGCGACCGATTCGGCGTCGAGGTGGTTGGTCGGCTCGTCAAGCAACAACAGGTCGGGCTGGGAGAGCAGCAGGCGACAGAGCGCGACGCGCCGGCGTTCGCCACCGGACAGTTTGGTGACGTCGGCGTCGGGCGGCGGTAGGCGCAGGGCGTCCATCGCTATTTCGAGAGTTCGTTCGAGGTCCCACGCGTTGGCGGCGTCGATCTTGGTCTGCAGGTCGGCCTGCTCTTTTAACAACGCGTCGAAGTCGGCGTCGGGGTCGGCGAACGAGGCGCAGACTTCGTTGAACCGAATCAACAGGTCGCGCTGGACGCCGATGCCGTCGGCGACGTTGGCGACCACGTCCTTGGTGTCATCGAGTTGAGGCTCTTGGGCGAGATAGCCAACGCTGAATCCCGGCGTGAGACGAGCCTCACCCGTGTAGCCATCGTCGAGACCGGCCATGATCTTCAGCAGTGACGACTTACCCGAGCCGTTGGCGCCAATAACGCCGATCTTGGCGCCCGGGTAGAAGGAGAGATTGATCCCCTTGAGGACTTCTCGATCGGGCGGATAGTAACGACGCAGGTCTCGCATGGTGAAGATGAACTGAGCAGCCATCTCTCCAGTGTGGCCCAAATGGCGAGGCTTGCGATTCGTGCGAGGGCAGGAAACCGACAACGTACCCGTACAATCGTCTGATGCCCGAGAAGATCAAACTCGAATCGACCACGGGAACTGGCCATCGCCCGGCGCCCGACTGGATCATTCTCTCCATTGCCTGCCTCGCCCAGTTCATGGTCGTCCTCGACGTCTCCGTCGTCAACGTGGCGCTGCCGCGAATGGGTCACGATCTCCACTTCTCCCAGTCCTCCGCCCAGTGGGTGATCAACGCCTACGTCCTCACGTTCGCCGGCTTCCTCCTGCTCGGTGGACGAGCCGCGGACATCTTCGGACGGCGCCGGGTCTACCTCACGGGACTGTTGATCTTCACCGCCGCGAGCGTGGGTGCGGGCTTCGCCGCGACCGGAACCCAGATCGTGGCGATGCGCGCGCTGCAGGGTGTCGGGGGCGCGATCCTTTCGCCGGCCACGCTAACCATCATCGTCACGACCTTCAGTGGACCGCGACTCCCCAAGGCCATTGGCGCCTGGAGTGCCGTCGCGGGCGCCGGCGGGGCCGTCGGTGGCCTGTTGGGCGGCATCCTCACCGGCTGGGCCTCTTGGCGGTGGGTCTTCTTCATCAACGTGCCTATCGGCATCCTCGCGGCGGTGATCGCCGTGATGTACCTGCGCGAGATGCGCAACCGCGAGGGCGCCGTCAAGCTCGACGTCGTCGGCGCGGCGCTCGTGACTGGATCGCTCGCCTCGCTGATCTACGGGGTCGTCAACACCACGACCAAGGGGTGGGCGTCGAGCTCGACGCTCGCGTGGTTCATCGCCGGCACCCTGGGACTGGCGGCCTTCGTCCTTTGGGAGGCGAAGGTCGCGACGCACCCACTCGTGCCGTTTCGCATCTTTCGTTCACGATCGCTCTCGACCGCCAATGGCGTCATGCTGTTGGTCGGCGGTGCCTTTTTCGCGATGTGGTACTTCCTGACATTCTACTTTCAGCACATCCTCGGGTACGGTCCCGTGAAGGCCGGCTTCGCCTTCCTGCCCATGGCCGTCGCCATCATTGCCGGTGCCCAGGTCAGTTCGCGAATCCTCGCCAAGACCGGGGTGCGCCCCCTCCTGCTCGTCGGAGCGTCATTCGCCACCCTTGGTTTTCTGTGGCTCTCCCTGATTACGGTGACGAGTTCCTATTGGAGCAACATCCTGGCTCCCTCCACGCTGTGCGCCTTCGCCATGGGACTGCTCTTCTCCCCGCTCGCCATGGCCGCGACCTCGAGCGTCGACCGAAAGGACGCCGGTCTCGCGTCGGGCGTGCTCAACACCTCGCGCCAGGTCGGTGGGTCGCTCTCGCTCGCGATCCTCGGCACCGTCGCCGCTGACCGCACACTGGCGTTACTGCACCACGGCAGCGCCGCGGCGCCCTCGCAGGTCGCCGGCTACCAACGGGCCTTCCAGATCTCGGCGGTCATCACGCTGGTGGCCCTCGCGATCAGCCTGACCCTTCCCCGCCACACCGGTCGGACGGCAACGAAATAGGGCTGCGGCTCGCTGCCGGTTCGAGCGGACCGCCCTCCGCGCCCGACCAACTCCGCGTCACGTTCACGGCTATTCTCACGGGTGACAATTATCTGGACGATTGTCACGACCGAGTAAAAGGTCGCACTACACGCTCAGACAGTCCTTCATGAGGATTGACTATCGATAAGGGAGAAACAAATGGGGAGCATTCGTCGCCTCGCAATGACGCTGGGTGCCGCATCGCTCGTACTAGGGACGCTGACGGTCAGCGTTGCTGGAACAGTTGCGACAGCCGCACCAAAATTCAAGGCCTGCGTCGTCACCGACATCGGTGGCATCAACGACAAGTCGTTCAACGCTTCGGCCTACCAGGGATTGAAGGACGCTGCCAAGATCAACAAGAACGTGCAGATCTCGTACCTGTCGTCGACCTCAGAGGCCGACTACGCACCCAACATCAATAGCTTCATCAACAAGGGTTGCGGGATCATCATCACGGTCGGATTCCTCATGGACGGCGCGACCGCGAAGGCGGCCAACGCCCACCCCAATCAGAAGTTCGCCATCGTTGACGACGTGCCCACGGTGAAGAAGAACACCCACGTCCTCGCCCTGACCTACGCGACTAACCAGGACGGTTTTCTGGGCGGTTACCTCGCCGCCGCCAGCACGAAGACGGGCACCGTCGCCACCTACGGCGGCATGAACTTCCCGACGGTCGCGATCTACATGGACGGCTTCGTAGCGGGCGTTCGCTACTACGACAAGACCATGGGCGCTGCCGTGAAGGCACTGGGCTGGACCCCGAAGCCGGGCAACCGGGCCAAGGGTAACTTCGCCGGTTCGGGCACCTTCGTCGGGAATTTCACTGACCAGACTGCCGGTAAGACCATCACGGCCGGTGACTTTGCGGCCGGTGCCGACATCGTCTTCCCCGTGGCCGGCTCAGTGGGCCTCGGCTCAGTGGCGGCCGCGAAGGCTGCCGGTCCGGGACACTCGATCATGTGGGTCGACTCCGACGGCTGCGTGTCGGACGCTCCCGACTGCACCTATTTCATTGGCAGTGTCACCAAGGGTGTCGAGTCATCGACCAAGAACGCCGTACTGACCGCTGCGGCGGGCACCTTCAAGGCCGGCGCGTACCTCGGCACATTGAAGAACGGTGGCGCGGCGCTGATCATTGACGCGAAGACGGTCCCCGCTTCGCTCCGGGCCAAGATCAAGAGCATCACCGCGGGCATCGTGACGGGCAAGATTTCGCTCGACCCGAACTCGTACCCCGCTCGGTAGTCCCTTCGCGTCGCGAGACGCACTTCATCAGAACGAAGACCCGAGTCACTCCGACTCGGGTCTTCGTTCTGAGTACGATGAACTCTGATGCGTCTAGAGCTCCGAGGGGTGACGAAGAGGTTTGACTCATTGGTCGCCAACGACGGCATCGACCTCGTCGTGGAACCGGGACAGATCCACTGTCTGCTGGGTGAGAACGGGGCCGGCAAGTCGACCCTGATGAACGTCATCTTCGGTCTCCTCCGGCCCGACGAAGGCGAGATGTTGATTGACGGCGAACCCGTGTGGTTCACCAACTCCGGCGAGGCGGTGCGACGGGGCATCGGTATGGTGCACCAACACTTCATGCTCGTGCCGGTCTTCTCGGTCGCGGAGAACGTGGTGCTCGGCTTTGAGCCGACGAAGTCCTTCGACCGTCTCGACTACGCCAAGGCTCGCGACGACATTCGTCGGGTCTCCAAGGAGTTTGGACTCGAGGTCGACCCCGACGCCATCATCGAGGAGTTGCCCGTTGGACTCCAACAGCGCGTCGAGATCCTGAAGGCCCTCGACCACGACGCCCAGCTCCTGATCCTGGACGAACCGACCGCGGTGCTGACGCCCCAGGAGATCGACGCACTGATGACCATCATGCGCTCGCTCGCCGACTCGGGGAAATCAATCCTCTTCATCACCCACAAGCTGAAAGAGGTGAAAGAGGCGGCCGACGTCATCACCGTCATCCGCCAGGGTCGGGTCGTTGGCACGGCGCAGCCCACCGACTCCGAGGGGACGCTCGCCTCGTTGATGGTGGGACGCGAGGTCATCTTGACCGTCGAAAAGGAGGTGCGCAGCCCCGGCGACGACGTGCTCGAGATCCGCGACCTCGTCGTACGTGACGACCGAGGGCTCCCGGCGGTCAACGGGGTCTCACTCGATGTGCGCGCCGGAGAGATCATGGCGCTCGCGGGCGTTCAGGGCAATGGTCAGACCGAACTCGTCGAAGCGCTCGCGGGAATGCGCTTCGTCGAGTCCGGAACCATCACCCTCCGGGGTCGCGACATCACCAACAAGACGCCGCGCGAGATCCTCGACCACGGTCTCGGTCACGTCCCCGAGGACCGCCATCGCAACGGACTGGTGCTGTCGATGTCGGTGGCGGACAACCTGGTACTGAACACGCCGCGACGCGCGCCGTTCGCACGGCATGGTTCGCGCAACCTCAACGCGGTGCGCGACAACGCGACGCAGGTGGTCCGGGACTTCGACATTCGCGCCACTTCGATCTTCGAGCCGGTGAGTTCGCTGTCGGGAGGTAACCAACAGAAGGTGATCGTGGCCCGCGAACTCTCGCGGCCCCTTACCTTCTTTGTGGCCTCCCAGCCCACCCGCGGACTCGACGTTGGCTCCATTGAGTACGTCCACCGACAGATCGTGCGCCAACGCGACGAGGGCAATGGCGTCCTGATCGTCTCGTCCGAACTCGACGAGGTGCTTTCGCTGGGTGACCGCATCGCGGTCATGCACCAGGGCAAGATCACTGGCGTTGTCGAACCCACGACCTCACGCGAGACCATCGGCCTGCTGATGGCCGGAGTGAGTGAAGAGCCAGCTCGTGCCTGAAGACCCCCGCGCGTCTCTCCTGTCGCGCTGGACTCGACGCACGTCGCAGAGTCCGTTACTCGTCACGGCACTGGCGCTGATCCTCGGTCTCGCGGTCGGTGCCCTCGTCATCATCGTCACGACCCCGGCGGTGCTCGACGCGTGGCGCGGCAGTTTTCACAGCTGGGGGGCGCCGGGCCACGCGATCAAGGTCACCCTCGACAACGTGGGCGCCGGTTACCGCTCGATGTTCACCGGCTCCGTGGTCGATCCACCCCAGTTCTGGCACTCGCTCACCACCGGACGCAACTGGTCGCTCTCGCTCACTCCCCTCTCCGAAACCCTCACCTACGCGACGCCCCTGGTCATTGCCAGCATCGGCGTCGGCATCGCGTTCCAGACGGGGATATTTAACATCGGCGCGAACGGCCAGGCCGTGGCCGGAGGCATCGCGGGGGCCACGGTCGCCTCCATGATCCACCTCCCGACGTTTCTGCATTTGCCACTCACGCTGCTCGCCGGCGTCGTCGGGGGCATGGCCGCCGGACTCGTGCCGGGACTGTTAAAGGCGTACACCGGTGCCCACGAGGTCATCGTGACAATCATGTTCAACTACGTCATTTACGCCTTCTTGATCTACACGCTCCTCTCCACACCGCTCCAACTCCCGGGTCAGCAGAACGACATTTCACGGACATTTGACGCGACGGCGCAACTCTCGCCATTCTTCGGCGGCTCCTCGGGGCTTCGGGTCAACTGGGGCCTCTTCGTCGCGATCGCCGTGGTGGTGTTCGCTTGGTGGTTCCTCGACCGGTCTTCGCTCGGCTTCGACTTCCGAGTGACCGGCGCCAACCCCAACGCCGCGCGCGCCTCGGGCATCAACGCCAGGGTCGTCGTCGTCCTCGTCTTTCTCGTCTCGGGCGGTCTCGCGGGACTCGCGGGGATCGTCCAGGCCTCGGGCACCACCCACCTCATCACCGGCGGATTCCTCATCGGTAACGCCGGCATTGGCTTCACCGCGATCACCGTGGCACTGCTCGGGCGCAATCGCCCGATGGGCATCGTGTGGGGGTCGCTGCTCTTCGCCGCCCTTGGTGTCGGGGGACGGGCCATGCAGTCCGCGACCGGTATCCCGCTCGACCTCGCGACGGTGATCCAGTCAGTGATCGTCCTCTTCGTGGCGACGCCCGTGCTCATCAAGGAGATTTTTCGACTGCGCGGCGCCCACACCTCGGCCCTGCAGTTGGCCACCAAGGGATGGGGATCGTGACGATCGCCGCCGCGCGGACCCCGGGCCCCCCGACTGTTCGACAGCACTTCGGGCGAACTCGGGTGATGGGTCTGTCGATTGGGGTCATCGGACTCTTCATCGGCGTCGTCTTTGGCCTCGGATCGAGGGCGGGCTCGCACACCTCGGTCACGTGGTCCCCGGTCAACCTAAGTTCTGCGGTGCCGTGGCACCTTGGGACCCTGACGGTGCCGACGCGACTCTCCTGTCTCATCCTCGGACTCATCCTCGTCGCTCTGGGTGCCGAGGTCGTCGTGCGCCGTCCCGAGCGCGGCGTCATGGCGCGATTCGGCGTCGCGGGCATCTTCTTCCTCTTCACGCTCATCTTGTGGACCGGACGAACCCTCGGACCATCCCAGGTCAGTTCGATCAACTTCACGGCGATACTCATCGGCAGTTCGGGTGTCGCCATGGTGCTCGTTTACGGCTCGCTGTCGGGGGTCATGTGTGAACGTGCGGGAGTGGTGAACATTGCGATCGAGGGCCAGTACATTGGGGGGGCCCTGGTGGGCACGGTGCTGGCGTCCACGACCCACAGCTTCATCATCGCGGCCATTGGCGGTGCGGCCATTGGCGCCGGACTGGGCTGGATTCTCGCCTTCCTCGCGCTTCGCTACATGTCCGATCAGATCATTGTTGGCGTGGTGATCGTCACGATGATGGCCGGACTCTCGTCCTATCTCAACCTACAGGTCCTGAGCCCCTACCCCCAGTACAACCTCGGGAACCTGGCGCCGCCCCTGGCAATCCCCCTGCTTTCCAAGATCCCGATCCTCGGTCCGGTCTTCTTCAACCAGTCCGGATTCTTCTACGCCATGATGCTGCTCGTCGCCCTCGTCAGCTTCGGTCTCTTCAAGACCCGCTGGGGCCTGCGGGTCCGCGCGGTGGGGGAACATCCCAAGGCCGCGGCGTCGGTCGGTATCAACGTGGTTCGCGTGCGCTACATCAACGTGGTGCTCGGCGGCGCCATCGCCGGTGTCGGGGGCGTCGCCTTCATGGCCGTGCAGGGCCAATTCCAGCCCGGCTACACCTCGGGACTGGGCTATATCGCCCTCGCCGGAATGATCTTCGGTCGCTGGCGCCCGTCGGGTGCGGTCGTGGCGTCGGTGCTGTTTGGCATCTCGGTCTACCTCGCCGAGAACCTCCAGACCTACCAGATCCCGGTGCCGACCGAGATCCTCCAGATGTTCCCGTTCCTCATCACCATCGCCGTTGTCTCGGGGCTCATCGGGCGCGTGCGCCCCCCGGCCGCGGACGGCCTGCCGTACCAGCGCGACTAGTCATCCGCGCGCACCGAGTCCGGCGACGACCCGGGCGCTGGCCGCCATGGCCTGCTCGAGGGCGGCCCCGAGGGACTCGCCATCCATCCGAGACCCGAGAAACGCGCCCGTCGCGGCATCACCCGCCCCGGTCGTGTCGACCACGTCGGCCGTTTGGGTCGTCACTTCGACCCGGGCTGCGCCACTGGACGCGAGGGCCCCCGCCGCCCCTCGAGTGATCACGACATCGTCAAACATGTTCGACAACGCCTCGAGGGCTTCGTGCACCTCGGTGACGCTGGCGAGGACCAACGCCTCCTCCTCGTTGGCGAAGAGCATCGACGCGGCGCTGGCGGCCGCGAGGAAGGCCGTGGCCCCGACCTTCTCGAGCGGGTCGACGGAGCAGGCGTCCACCGAGGTCGAGTGACCGGTGTCGCGAGCAGTGCGCAACGCCACGGCGCCGGCCTCCCTCGTCGCGCCATCGAGCAGCGTGTAACCCGAGACGTGCAGGTGGTCGAACGGAGCGGCCAGTTGGGCGAGCACGAAGGCGGACGACAACTGGCGATTCATACCGCGATCGGTGAGCATGGCGCGTTGGCCGTCGGCGCTCACCAGGGCAACCACGACGCCAGTGGGCCCGTCGACTATCTCGAGCATCGCCGACACGCCGGCGTCGGCCAGTGCGTCCGCGAAGATCTGGCGCGCCGGGTCGTCACCGCACGCGCCGACGAAGACGACCTGGTGACCGCCGTTCGCGAGCTCCACCGCGAGATTGGCGGCCGAGCCGCCGCGGCTCACGCGCACGGCGGCCGGCGTGTCGCTCGTCGGCGCCACCGGCGCCGACGGTTTCACTACGACGTCGAGCATCACGTCACCCACAACAATCACCCGACGGGGCGCCGCGGTGCTCACGAAAACGACTGCGCAATCCGTCCGGCCAGTGCGGCATTCGCCACCACCAGGTCGCGATTCACCTGGACGCTGCGCCCTTCGGTAAATCGGGCGAACTCGGCCAACAGGACGGGCGTCACGTCCTTACCCGTAACGCCGAGCAACCGGGCCTTCTCGAGCGCGCTCGTTAGTGCCGCGTCGTGCACGTCGGTGGAGAGCTCGCGTTCGACGTCAATCGGATTGGCGACCAGGAGGCCGGTGGGCGAGAACTCTCGGTGCGTCTCGAAGGCCCGGGCCGCCTCGCGCTCGTCCCCGACCGACCATTCGAGCGAATAACCACTGTCGCTCCGGTAGAAGCCGGGAAATCGATCCGTCCGGTAGCCAACGACGGGCACCCCGAGACTGTCGAGGCGCTCCAACGTCGCCGCGATGTCGAGGATCGACTTCACGCCGGACGCCACCACGAGCACCGGGTAGCGCGAGAGGGCCGTCAGGTCCGCCGACTCGTCGTAGCTCTCGTGGGCGTCGCGATGAACCCCGCCGAGGCCACCAGTCGCCATGACGGCGATCCCGGCGCGGTGCGCGACGGCGATCGTCCCGGCAACGGTCGTCGCACCATGGCCGCCGCGTGCGATGGCCACGCCCACGTCACGCGCCGACAGCTTCGCGGCGTGGCGATCTGGCGACGCCAGCTCGGCCAGTTCGTCGAGGGAGAGACCGACGACGGCGCGGCCGTTCAGTACGCCAATGGTGGCGGGTACCGCACCGCTGTCGCGTACCGCCGCTTCGCAGTCGCGAGCGACGTCGATGTTGACCGGCTGGGGCAGTCCGTGAACGACGATCGTCGTCTCGAGTGCGACAATCCCGCGGCCATCGGCAAGCGCCGCGGCGACTTCGTCACTGACGACGAACGGGCCGTTCGAGGAGTAGATCACGCAAAGCGAAGTGTACTGTTTGGAGGTGAAGGAACTCGCTGGTGTCGCGTGGGATGCGTTGCGCGAGCGCGCCCGTCACGCCTCCACTCAGTCGTACGCGCCGTACTCGCACGTCACCGTCGGGGCGTGCGCCGTCACCTCCGACGGTCGCCTGGTCGAGGGCTCGAACGTCGAGAACGCCAGTTACGGTCTGACCCTCTGCGCGGAGTGTTCGCTCGTGAGCGACCTCGCCCGGCAAGGCGGCGGACGGCTCGTCGCCGTCTCCATCGTCGCCGGAGACGGTCAACCGATCGTCCCGTGCGGTCGTTGTCGCCAGCTGCTCTTCGAACACGGAGGTAACGAGCTCCTCGTCGACGGCGGCGTCGGCGCACCACCGGTGACGCTCGAGTCCTTGCTGCCCCAGGCGTTCGGACCCGAGGACCTCAAAGTTCGCCAATCGTGAGCTACTTCTCGGCGGTCGACGTCATCCACACGAAGCGCGACGGCGCCGCACTGAGCGACGACGCGATCGCTTGGATTCTCAACGCCTATCACCTCGGCGAAGTCGCCGAGGAGCAGATGTCGTCGCTGCTCATGGCAATTTTCTTCAACGGACTCTCGAAGGGCGAGCTGCGCGCGTGGACCGATCAGATGATCGGGTCCGGGGAGCGCCTCGACCTGAAGGGATTATCGCGACCGACCGTCGACAAGCACTCGACCGGCGGCGTCGGCGACAAGATCTCTCTGATTCTGGCTCCCCTCGTCGCCGCCTGTGGTGCCGCGGTGCCCCAACTGTCGGGCCGTGGACTGGGCCACACGGGTGGCACCCTCGACAAGCTCGAGTCGATCCCCGGTTGGCGCGCCAACCTCACCAACGACGAGATCCGTGACCAGTTGGACTCCATCGGGGCGGTGATCTGTGCCGCGGGTCCAGGGCTCGCTCCCGTCGACCGCAAGCTGTACTCGTTGCGCGACGTCACCGGGACGGTCGAATCAATTCCCCTCATCGCGTCGTCAATTATGTCTAAGAAGATCGCCGAGGGCACCGACGCGCTCGTACTCGACGTGAAGGTGGGACGGGGCGCCTTCATCAAGAGCGTCGAACAGGCGCGTCTGCTCGCCACGACGATGGTCCAACTCGGCAGCGACCACGGCGTGGCCACGGTCGCCCAGTTGACGTCGATGAACGCTCCCCTGGGACGCGCTGTTGGCAACGCACTCGAAGTGACCGAATCGGTGGACGTGCTGCGCGGCGCCGGACCGGCGGACGTTCGCGACCTGACCGTCGATCTCGCTCGCATCATGCTCGAACTAGTGGCAGTCGACGTCGACCCCGCGGCCAAGCTCGCCGACGGCTCGGCCCACGAGGTCTACTGCCGCATGATCAGGGCCCAGGGCGGCGATCCCGACGTCGTGCTGCCCCTGGCCAAACACCGTGACGTCGTCGTCGCGACCCACGAGGGAGTCGTCCAGTCGGTCGACGCGTTGACCGTCGGGGTCGCGGCGTGGCGCCTGGGCGCCGGTCGAGCGCGCAAGGAGGATCCGGTGAGTGCCGCGGCCGGCGTCGTGTGTCTCGTACGTGAAGGCGACGCGATTGTTGTCGGCCAACCACTGTTCGAACTGCACGCCGACGATGACGCGCATCTCCAGCGGGGTAGGGACGCCATCACCGACGCCGTCGTCGTCAGTGATCAGTTGGTGATGGTCGAACCGCTCCTGCTGGAGCGAGTCACCAACTAGCGCACCAGGCTGTTGACTAGCCTTGACCCATGACGACACCCCTCACACGCGACTTGATCGAGCGTGCCCCAAAGGTGCTGTTGCACGACCACCTGGACGGAGGCCTGCGTCCCTCGACGGTGCTCGAACTCGCTCGCGAGGTCCGCTACCGCGGCCTCCCGACCGCGGACCCCGACGAACTGGGCCGATGGTTCGTGACCGACTCGTCCGGCAGTGACCTGGTGCGCTACCTCGAGGGCTTCGCGCACACGATTGCCGTCATGCAGACGAGGGACCAGATCGAGCGCGTTGCCTCCGAGTGCGCTCTCGACCTCGCGCGTGACGGCGTTGTCTACGCGGAGGTCCGTTTCGCCCCCGAACTACACCTTCACGGGGGCCTGACGCTGCACGAGGTCGTGCGAGCCGTGCTTGACGGCTTCGCGAACGGCGTGGCCGAGGCCCGGCGCGAGGGCCGCACGATCATCGTGCGCGCGATCCTGTCGGCGATGCGCCAGGCCGATCGTAGTGAGACGATCGCGGAGTTGGCCATCGAGTTTCGCGACGACGGGGTGTGCGGCTTCGACATCGCTGGGCCCGAGGACGGCTTCCCGCCCACGCAGCACCTGCGTGCTTTTCACCTCGTCCAGCGCGAAGACTTTCACATGACGGTGCACGCGGGCGAGGCGTTCGGATTGCCGTCGATCTGGGAGGCGGTGCAGTTCTGCAACGCCGAGCGCCTCGGCCACGGCGTGCGCATCGTGGACGACATCACCTCCGTCGACGGGCGCTACGAGCTCGGGCGACTCGCGAACTTCATCCGCGACCGGCGCATCCCGCTCGAGGTCTGTCCGACCTCCAACGTGCATACCGGCGCCGCCCCCTCAATTGGTCAGCACCCCATCGAACTGCTGCGCACGCTGCGCTTTCGCGTCACGCTCAATACGGACAATCGCCTGATGAGCGGCATCACTTTGAGTAGTGAGTTCGAGACGTGCGCGACGGCCTTCGGTTGGTCCCTCGAGGACATGGAGTGGCTCACGCTGAACGCCGCCAAGAGCTCGTTCTTCTCCTTCGACACCCGACTCGCGATGATCAATACCGTCATCAAGCCCGGGTACGCCGCGTTACGCGCGGCCTAGAAGCGCAGCCGTCCTTCGAGGTCGACCCGAATGGCCTCGACGACCTTCGCCGCCGCGTCGCGCTGGTGCGCGAGAGAGGTCGCGTTCGAGGGACGTGACGTGACTTCAATGTAGGCCTTCAACTTCGCTTCGGTGCCCGAAGGTCGAACGACGACGCGACCGGTCGCTCCGAGCACCAGCAGCAAACCGTCGGTCGGTGCGAGTCCCGCGTAACCCTGCGCGAGATCGACGACTTCGCTCACCGCGACGCCACCAATCGTCGAAGGGGGACTCGTTCGAAGTGTGCCGAGTGACGCGGCGATCGCCGTGGCGCCCTCGGGACCGCTCGCGCGCAGGGACAGTTGGGCGACGCTGTGCACCCCGAAGCGCGACTCGATCTCGTCGAGCCGGTCGAGGAGGCTCTGGCCGCGCGCGGCCAACTCGTGCGCGAGTCGTGCGAGGCAGAGCGCCGCCGAGAGACCGTCCTTGTCCGCGACGCAGGGATCGACCGCGAAGCCGAGCGCCTCCTCGTAGCCAAAGCGCAGGACCCCGCCAACGGCCGCGCGCGCGATCCACTTGAAACCGGTGAGCGTCTGGGCGAATCGTACGTGGGCCTGCCCCGCCATGGCGGCGAGCAGCGTCGATGAGACGATCGTGGTCGCCACGACGTCGCGGGGGTCGTTCATCTCCTCGAGCAACGTCGAGGCGAGCAGCCATCCAATCTCGTCGCCGCGCAGGAGCTGCCAACCGGCCGCGCCGCGCACTGCGGCGCCGAGGCGGTCGGCGTCGGGATCGTTCGCGATGACGAGGTCGGCCGCGACATCGTCGGCGCAGGCCATGGCGAGGTTGAGGGCACCCGGCTCCTCGGGGTTGGGAAACGGCAGCGTCGGGAAGTTCGCGTCGGGCAGGAACTGGGAGGCCACCGGCGTCACCAAAGCAAAGCCGGCACGCGCGAAGAGGTCCATCATGAAGGTCCCGCCCACGCCGTGCAGCGGCGTGTAGGCGATGCGCAAGCTCGACGGGTCCCCGACGCCGAAGCGCTCAACGAAGTGGGCGCGGTAGGACGAGAGGACGTCGCTCGCCACCACGTGGTGCAACTCGCTCGCGCGACTCGCCAACGTCGCGACCCCGGCGGCCAACGCGCGCCGCTCGACGAGCTCGTCGTTCGGGGGAACGATCTGGGCCCCGTCGTCCGAGTAGAGCTTGTAGCCGTTGTCCTGGGGAGGATTGTGGCTCGCCGTAATCATGATGCCCGCTGCCGCGCCGAGCACCTTGACGCAGTAGGGCACGAGGGGGGTCGGCAGCGGTTCGGGCAGTTCGAAGACGACGACGCCCGCGCCGAGCAGCACCGCGACCGCCTCGTCATTGAAGGCCTCGGAGCCGCGACGCGCGTCACGTCCAACGACGACGCCGCGACTCGGGTCGGCGCCGATCTCGTGGAGCCAGGCGACGACGCCCTGGGTCGCTCGACGCACGGTGAGACGATTCATCCCCGCGGGCCCCGCCATCACCGGACCGCGCAGACCGGCCGTGCCGAAGGTCAGTGGATTGGTAAATCTCCGTTCAAGTTCCGCGTCGTCGCCGTCGTCGAGCAGTGTCTGGAGCGTCGCGCGGTCGTCGTCGTCGGGGTCCTCCGCAATCCAGACCCGCACTCGCTCGTGCAGGGAACGGCTCACAGGACCGGGACAATACGGGTCAACAGCGCGCCGAGGGAGGCGGCGGCCGACTGACCCGCTTCGAGGACCTCCAGGTGATCGAGCCGTTCGGCGGAGACCCCGGCCGCGTGATTGGAGACGAGACTCAGACCGAGCACCTCGGCACCGAGGTGGCGCGCCGCAATCGCTTCGAGGACCGTGGACATGCCCGCGAGGTCCGCGCCCATTCTGCGCGCCATCACGATCTCGGCCGGCGTCTCGTAGTGCGGTCCGCGAAACCCCGCGTAGACCCCTTCGTCCAGGTCCGGTACGGCCGCGTGCACCGCCGCGCGCAGGCGCGCGCTGTACAGATCGGTGAGGTCGACGAATCGCGCTCCGTACCCCTTGGGTGGACTGGGACCTTCGAGGGGTGACGTACCCGTGAGATTGAGGTGGTCCTTGATGACGACGACCTTGCCCGGACCCCACTCGGGCACGATGCCGCCCGCGGCGTTGGTCAAGACGACCGTGTGGGCGCCCGCGGCGATGACGGTGCGCACGCCGTGAACCACCTCGTCGGCCGAGTTGCCCTCGTAGAGGTGCACGCGACCGGCGACGAGCGCGACGTGCAAGTCCGCGATCTGCAGCGAGAGGATTGTGCCGCTGTGGCCCTCGACAGTTGGTGCGACGAAGCCGCTCAACGTCGACGTCGCGACCTTGCTGGTGGGGCTCCCGAGTGCAATGGCGCCCTCCTTCCAGCCCGAACCGAGCACGATGGCGACGTCGTAGCGGTCGACGCCACTCTGGGCGCGTAACTCTTGGGCGGCCATTCGAGCCAGTTTGTAGGGGCCCTTCATCACTGTCCGATCGTGTGCCACACCGTGGACGTCTCGATGAAGGCCCGCAGTCGCCGAAGCGACGCGTCGAGGTCGCGCCCGTCGGGTCGCAGCACGCGCTTAATCGATCCCGCCGCGAGCAGCGCGAGTTCGTTCGCCTCTTCGGGCGCGCCGGTGAGGTCCAAACCGTCGACGTCCTCGTGAGCGGCGAGTACGGGGGCCAGTTCACTCGTGCGGCCCGTGATGATGTTGATGACGCCGGGCGGGAAGTCAGAGGTAGCGGTCATCTCGCCGAGCAGGACGGCGGGAATCGGACGACGTTCACTGGCGAGGACCACGACGGTATTGCCCGCGCAGACCGGCGCGAGCACCGCGTCAACAAATCCCCCGAGCGAGGAGTTCTGGTCGACGATGACGGCCACGACCCCGCTGGCGACGGGCACCGAGAAGTTGAAGAACGGACCGGCGACCGGGTTCGTCCCCCCCATCACTTGAGCGATCTTGTCCGTCCAGCCGGCGTACCAGACGACCCGGTCGATTGCGCGCGACACGACCACTTGGGCACTTTTGGCGCTGACGCCTTCGGCGAGCGTGACGTGCTCGGCCAGTTCGTCGCGTCGCGATTCGGCCATCTCGGCGAGACGATAGAGCACCTGGCCCCGGTTGTACGCGGTCGCGCCCCACCACTTCGTCTGGGCGGCGCGCGCCGCGACGACGGCGTCACGCACGTCCTTGCGCGAGCCCAGAGCGACGTTGCCGAGAAACGCACCCTTGGCCGACGCCACCTCGTAGCTGCGGCCGGACTCCGAGCGAGGAAAGGCGCCGTTAATGAGCAGTTTGTACGTCTTGCGCACGTCGAGACGTCGGTCAGACATTGAGGTAGGCCTCCAGACCGTGGCGGCCGCCTTCGCGACCGAAGCCCGATTCACGCATGCCGCCGAAGGGACTCGTGGGGTCGAAGCGGTTGTAGGTGTTCGCCCAGATCACCCCGGCCCGAAGTCGCTGGGCGACCCAGAGCGTGCGACTCCCCTTTTCGCTCCACACTCCGCACGCCAAGCCGTAGTTGGTGTTGTTGGCCTTGGCGACGGCCTCTTCGGGTGTGCGAAACGTCAACACCGAGAGGACCGGCCCGAAAATCTCGTCACGCGCGATGCGGTGCGACTGGGCAACGTCGGCGAAGATCGTTGGGGCGAACCAGTAGCCCTTAACGGGCAGCGCGCACGAGCTGGTGTAGCGCGTCGCCCCCTCCCTCTCGCCCACGTCGCTCAGCTCCCTGATGCGCGCCAACTGCGCCGCCGAGTTAATCGCGCCGACGTCGGTGTTCTTGTCCAAGGGGTCGCCCACGCGCAACTGTTCGACGCGGCGCACCAGGCGACGCAGCACCTCATCGGCAATGGTCTCTTGCACCAGGAGCCGCGAGCCGGCACAACAGACGTGACCCTGATTGAAAAAGATCCCGTCGATGATCCCCTCGATGACCTCGTCGATCGGGGCGTCGTCAAAGACAATGTTGGCTCCCTTGCCGCCGAGTTCGAGCGTGAGGCGCTTCTGACTCGTGGCCACGCGCTGCTGCAGCGAACGGCCAACCTCGGTCGAACCAGTGAAGGCGATTTTGTCGACGCCCGGGTTATCGACCAGCGCGCTGCCGGTCGAGCCGTCCCCGGTCACGATGTTGACGACCCCGGGCGGCAGTTCGGCCTGCTGGAGGATCTCGGCGAGGATCAGCGCGCTGAGCGGTGTCGTTTCGGCCGGCTTCAGTACGCACGTGTTGCCGGCGGCGAGGGCCGGCGCCAGCTTCCACGCGGCCATTAAGAGAGGAAAGTTCCACGGGATGATCTGGCCCGCGACTCCGAGGGACCGGGGGTCGGCGCCGAAGCCGGCGTGCTCGAGCTTGTCGGCCCAGCCGGCGTAGTAGAAGAAGTGCGCCGCGGCGAGGGGGACGTCAACGTCGCGTGACTCACGAATGGGCTTGCCGTTGTCGAGTGTCTCGACGACCGCCAGCTCGCGAGCGCGCTCTTGAATCAGTCGAGCGATCCGAAACAGGTACTTCGCGCGTTCGGCGCCCGTTGTCTTGGACCACACCTTGTCGTACGCGCGCCGCGCCGCGGTGACCGCGCGGTCGACGTCCTGGGCGCTGGCTTGGGCGACAGTCGCCACGATCTCCTCGTTCGCCGGGTTGATTGACGTGAACTGTTCGTGCGACCCGGGATCGGTGAACACGCCGTCGACGAAAAGGCCGTAGTTGGGCCGTAGTTGGGCGATGCTGGCCGATTCGGGCGCGGGGTCGTACTCGAGGAATCCCAGTTCGGAGTTCGCGAGTTGCCGGTCAGTCATGTCAGTCTCCACTGAATTCGTCGGGGCGAACGTACGCACCGCGGTGCTGCTTCAGCCGCTGCATCAAGAGGTCGTTCAAGAGCGACGACGCGCCAAAGCGAAAGTAGTCCGGTGAGAGCCACGTGGCGCCAACCGTCTCGTTGACGAGCACCAGGTAGCGAATCGCGTCCTTCGTCGTGCGAATCCCACCGGCGACCTTCACCCCGACCACCCGTCCGGTCTGTTCGGCGAAATCGCGCACGGCTTCGAGCATCACGAGGGCCGTGGAGCCCGTCGCCGACACTGCCGCCTTGCCGGTCGAGGTCTTAATGAAATCGGCGCCGCCGAGCATGGCGATCCAACTGGCGCGCCGGACGTTGTCGTAGGTCACGAGTTCGCCGGTTTCGAGGATGACCTTCAGGTGTGCCGCGCCGCAGACTTCGCGCACCGCCACAATCTCGTCGAAGACCTGCCCAATGCGCCCCGACAGGAATGCGCCGCGGTCAATGACCATGTCGATCTCGTCGGCGCCGGCGGCCACGGCCTCGGTGACGTCGAGGAGCTTGACGTGCAGTGACGCGCGCCCCGACGGGAACGCGGTGGCGACCGAGGCGACCTTGACGGGCGAGTCGGCGAGCACCGCGCGGGCGTGGGCGACGAGGTCGGGGTAGACGCAGACCGCCGCGGCGTGCGGCACCGAGGCGTCACGGGGATCGGGGCGCATCGCCTTGGTGCAGAGCGACGAGACGCGCCCGGGCGTGTCGGCGCCTTCGAGGGTCGTGAGGTCGACCATGGAGATCGCCAAGTTGATCGCGGCCAGCTTCGTCGACTTCTTGATCGAACGCGTCGCCAGCCGGGCCGCGCGGGCCTCGGCCCCGACGGCGTCCACGCCCGAGAGGCTCGCGAGCAGGGCCCGTAACTGCGCCTCGGACTCGACGGTGGGAACCGTTGCCGCCAGGGGAATGCGTACGCCTCGATCCGTCTCGCGCACGATTCGGAGGGGGACGGTGGTCACCTCGCCAACGCTAGCAACGAAGCAACGACGTGGTCCGAGGTAGTTCAGGCGAAGGGCGGGAGTTGACCGTGGGCCATCCGATCGGCGAGCGAGGGGGCGCCCCGGTCCTTCGCGCTCACGATGGGTTCACCACGCAGCGACCACGGCACGTTGATCGCTGCGTCGAACGGGTCAATCTCGAGTTCCATCGCCGCGTTGAACGGCGACGAGAGGAGGTACGACAACGCCGCGTGGTCGCTGGTCACGCAAAAGCCGTGGGCCACGCCGGCCGGCAGGAGCACCGATCGCTCCTCACTGGCGCTCAGCGACACGACCTCCACTCGCCCGAAGGCCGGCGAGCCCACTCGTACGTCGACGATCACGTCGTCGAGTTCGCCGAACACGCAGGTCACGACCTTCGCCTGACCCTCGGGGGCCAGTGAGTAGTGCAGGCCGCGCACGACGTCACGGCTCGACATTGAGAGGTTCGCCTGTCGCGCCTGAAAATCGACGCCGCTCGCCGCGAAGTCCGAGAACTTGAACCACTCGCGAAAGAACCCGCGATCGTCGCCCCAGACGGGCGACTCGAGCAAGAAGAGTCCGGGGATCGACAGCTCGGTAAGTTTCACGAGTGGGCGGCCTTCAAGGGACGCCACCACGACTCGTGGTGGCGGTACCACGCGACGGTCGCGGCTAGACCCGCGTCGAAGTCGACCAGCGGCGCGTAGCCGAGTTCGTCGCGAATCTTGCTCCAGTCGACGCTGTAGCGACGGTCGTGGCCCAGACGATCCGCGACCGGTTCGATCATTGACTCATTGGCCCCGCAGAGAGTGAGCAGGCGACTCGTGAGTTCGCGGTTCGAGAGCTCGGTGCCGCCCCCAATGTTGTAGACCTCGCCCGCGCGGCCACCCTCGAGCACGAGCAGCACGCCGCGGCAGTGGTCGTCGACGTGCAGCCAGTCGCGGACGTTGCTCCCGTCTCCGTAGAGCGGTACCTTCAGTCCGTCGACGAGATTCGTGACGAAGAGCGGAATGACCTTTTCGGGGAACTGGCGAGGGCCGTAGTTGTTCGAACACCGGGTGACCGTGACGCCAAGACCGTAGGTACGGTGATAGGCGAGGGCCGCCAGGTCCGAACCGGCCTTACTCGACGAGTACGGCGAGTTCGGTGCCAGGAGGTGATCCTCGCGCCACGCCCCCTCGTCAATCGAGCCGTAGACCTCGTCGGTCGAGATGTGCACGAATCGATCGACCGCCGCGCGCCTCGCGCTTTCGAGCAGTTGGTGGGTGCCCAGCACGTTCGTCTCGAAGAAGGCCTTGGCGCCAGTGATTGAGCGATCGACGTGGCTCTCGGCGGCGAAGTGCACGACGGCCTGCGCGCCGCGCACGACCTCGTCGGTCAGTTCGGCGTCGTTAATCGAGCCCTCGACGAAGGTGACGCGAGAATCGCGCAAGACGCCGTTCATGTTCTCGCGCCGACCCGAGTAGGTGAGTGCGTCGAATAGGACCACGTCGTCGTAGTCGAGTCGATCGGCCTGCTCGAGAAAGAGTTCGGCGAACCGCGAGCCGATGAACCCGGCGGCCCCGGTAATCACAACGCGCATGGAGGTACCTCGGCCATTAGAAAGGGGTTAACGGACTTCTATACTAATGGAGTGAAGGGAATCATTCTGGCTGGAGGGAGCGGGACGCGCCTCCATCCGATCACCCGGGCGGTGTCCAAGCAACTGCTGCCCATCTACGACAAACCCATGATCTACTACCCGCTCAGCACCCTCATGCTGACCGGCCTTCGCGAGATCCTGCTCATCACGACGCCGCACGACCAGGACGCCTTCCGTCGACTGCTCGGCGACGGTTCCCTGCTCGGCCTCGACATCTCCTACGTCGTCCAGGATCAGCCCAACGGACTGGCCCAGGCCCTCATCCTCGGTGAGCGGTTCCTCGCCGGCGACAAGTGCGCGCTGATCCTCGGCGACAATCTCTTCTACGGACCCGGCCTCGGAACCCACCTCCAAGAGAACACTGCGGTCGAGGGTGCCCTCATCTTCGCCTATCAGGTGAGTGACCCGTCGGCCTACGGCGTCGTTGAATTCGACGACGCCGGGAGGGTGATCTCCATCGAAGAGAAGCCGGACCGACCCAAGAGCCACTACGCGGTGCCCGGCATCTACTTTTACGACGAGCGGGCCCCCGAGCTGGCCCGCCAACTAATCCCGAGCGCCCGCGGCGAGTTGGAGATCACCGCGCTCAACAGCGCGTACCTCGAACGGGGCGAGCTGCGCGTTGAGGTGCTCTCGCGCGCGACGACCTGGCTCGACACGGGAACCCACGAATCGCTCTACGAGGCCGGCGGTCTCATCCGAACCCTCCAGCACCGCATTGGACTGCGCATCGGCGACGTCACCGAGATTGCGCGCGACCGGGGCTGGATCTAACCGAGCGCGACGTCGGACGGGCCCCGCTCGCCCGCTCGTGCCTTCAGCGCGCGGTATCGATGCCACGACCACCACGCGGCCGCGACGACAACCGCTTCCGCGGCGGCGGCGGTCCACGCCCACGTCGAGTCTCGCGCGAGCATCACGGCGCCGATAACGGCCAGTTCTATGACGATTGCCGCCATGCAGAGCACCGCGTAGAAGCCGTATTCGAGGGCCGCCTCGGCAATCCGGGGCGCGGGTGGCGAACCGGTACGCCAGAACGCGTCGAGAACTTGGCGCTTCTCCCCGAACGAACAGCTCCGATAGGTCGCCAGCGTCACGCCGTCCACCCTAGTAACCGCCGTCAACGTTTGACCTGGTCGCCGGTCAACTCCCCAACAACTTCGTGGCGACTAACCCGCGAAGCCGAGCAGCGCCGCCTCGGCACCGTGCGCCAAGAACTTATGTCCTTGCAGGGTCGTGCGATCGAGCATCGACTGGGTCTCGGCGACACCCACCGCCACGACCAGGACCTGGTCCTCGCTCGCCACCGCCTCGACGATCCCCTGCGCGAATGCTTCGGGGGCGCCGTAGCGGTGCGCGGTCAACGCGGCCGTGGTCGCGGTCGCGCGCGGCAGTCGGTGTTCGAGAATTGAGAAGAGGCGCTCGTCGAGTGCGAGCCCAATCTCGGCCTCGTTCATGCACCAGTACCCGCGGTCCTCGCGCATGACGCGATAGTCGAACGCGCACGCCAACAGCGCGCCCCCGGCGAAGGCGTGGCCGTTGATCGCCGCCACGGTGTACGCCGGAAAGACCATGATCCGTCCAATGGTGCGTTGCACCTCTCGAAGGGTCGCGAGGAACTCGTCCGGCAGGTGGGCGAAGCGCCCGAGGTCCAGGCCGTTGCTGAAGAACTTGCCCGACCCCGTCAGCACGACCGCGAGCGGTCCCTCGATCGACTCGAGCTCATCGAGGATTTCGTTCAGTCGCGCGAGCGAGTCGAGATTGAGCCGATTCTCCCCGTCACTCCAGGTCAGCACCGCGACGTGGCTCTCGTGGGTGACCGAGATCTCCATTGTAGGGAGCATAGGACAGGTCGATAGTGGACGACTAGTTTGGGAACGTGAGTGTCCACGTGCCTCCCGCGAATGAGCCCGACGTCTCGGAGCAGAACCCGGTCTCGGAGCGTTGGGTCTGGGCGGGGCACCATCGTCCCCCGGTGCCGCGCGCCCTCGTCGATCACATGACCGCGAACTGGGCGCCCGACGAGCCGGTCGAGGTGGTCCATCCCGCGGCCGCCTATTGCGCGCAACGTCGCGAGCGACTGGCCGCCCAGTTTCCCGAACGGACCCTGGTCGTCGCCACGGGTCATCCGAAGGTGCGCGCGAACGACACCGACTACCGCTTTCGCCCCGGCACCGACTTCTTTTATCTGACGGGCTGCGTCGAACCGGACGTCGTGCTCGTCATCGCACCCGGTCAACGTGGCCCTCGCGCGACGCTCTACGTGCCCGAGCGGCGCGACCAACGGACCTTCGAGTTCTTCACCGACGCGCGATACGGTGAGTTGTGGGTTGGGCCCCGACGCGGCGTCAGCGAAGCGGCGAGCTACTACGGCATCGACACCGCCCCCATCGAGCACCTCGCGAAGGACCTCGCGTCAGTCGCCAACGACGCCGTCCTGGTCGTGCGCGGCTTTGACTCGTTGCTCGACGGGCTCGTGCCGGCGAACCACGCCGACGAGCTGCTCGCGACGGCACTCAGCGAGATGCGCCTCACGAAGGACGACTTCGAGGTCGCCCAACTCCAGTTGGCGATCGACTACACGGTGAAGGGCTTCGAGGACGTCGTGCGAGCATTGCCCTCCGCCGAGGGGCGCGGCGAGCGCGTCATCGAGGGGATCTTCAACCTGCGCGCCCGCGTCGAGGGTAATGACGTGGGGTACGACACGATCGCGGCGAGCGGTTCGGACGCGACGGTGCTGCACTGGACCCGCAACAATGGCACCGTGCGCCGTGGCGACCTCCTGCTACTCGACGCGGGGGTCGAGTGCCACCACCTCTACACCGCCGACGTGACGAGGACGATGCCGATCAGCGGCACGTTCTCCGAGGCCCAACGTCGCGTCTACGAACTGGTGCTGGCGGCCCAGGAGGCCGGCATCGCCGCGGTCGGGCCGGGCGTCGCGTACCGCGCACCGCACGACGCGGCCATGAGAATACTGACCGAAGGACTGTGCGCGATGGGGATCTTGACGGTCGAGCCCGAAGAGGCCCTGCGCAACGACCACCAGTTCCATCGCCGCTACACCCTGCACGGGACCAGCCACATGCTCGGCCTCGACGTCCACGACTGCGACAACGCGCGCGACGAGATGTACCGCGAGGGAGTCCTGCACGAGGGTTACGTCCTCACCGTCGAGCCCGGACTGTACTTTCAGGCGAACGACTTAACGGTACCGGAGCAGTACCGGGGCATCGGGGTTCGCATCGAAGACGACATCCTCGTGACCGCCACCGGATCGCGCAATCTCTCGGCCGCTCTGCCGCGCCAGGTCGACGACGTGGAGGCGTGGATGGCCGGTCTCTTCGCGCAGGGGCCCACGAACCTCGGGCTCTAGCTCGCCAAGACGTGCAGCGGGATCTGTCGGGGGCCCCGCACCTGGCCCTGCGCCCACGTGACGTCGCCGCCGGCCGCCAGTTCGAACTTCGTGAAGCGCTTGATGAACTCCTCGACCGCCACGCGCAGCTCGAGACGTGCGAGGTTCGAACCGGCGCAACGATGGATACCGAGCCCGAACGCGGCGTGGCGATTGACGGCCCGGTCGATGATGAACCGGTCGGCGTCGTCGAAGGCCACGGGGTCGCGGTTGGCCGCGGGAAAGCCGAGCAACAGCCAGTCGTCCTTTTTCATTGGACAGCCGAAGAACTCGAAGTCCTCCTTCACCATCCGGGCCATCGTGACCGGGGCGTAGAAGCGCAGGAACTCCTCGACCGCGAGGGGCATAATCGCGGGCTCGTTCACGAGGCGCTCGAGGTCCTTCGGGTGGGTGGCGAGGTGCCAGATTGCGGCCCCAATGGCCGACCACGTGGTGTCGATACCGGCCACCAGCATCAACACCATGGTCCCGCGAACGTGCTCGGGCGCTAGTTTGCTGCCGCCGACCTCGACGCCTAGGAGGTAACTCGTAAAGTCGTCGCGGGGGTTCGCGAGGTGGTCGTCGATCTGGCGGCTGAAGTAGTCGGCCATGGGCGCAAAGAGCGGGGCGCGCTCCTCGGCCGGCAGGTCGACGAGGTCGAGCACGAGGTGGACGAAGTCGCGGAACCGGTCCTCGTCCTCGGGCGGAAACCCGAGCATGCGTGAGATCACGCCGGGCGAAATGAATTGGGCGTACTCGCTTCCGGCGTCAACGAACTCTCGCCCGGCGATCTCGTCGAGGTGTTGGACGCAGAGTTCGCGAATCTGGGGTTCGAGCGCGTTGACCGGTCCCGGCGCCAGCGCCGGGAGCATGATGCGCCGGGCGATCTGGTGGAACGGGGGGTCTGACGTGATGGGGGGTGCGCCGCCCATCGGCGCCGGCGGTGCGAACTCGGGAAACTTGTTGTTGGTCACGACGACCTGACGGCTCGTGAAGTGCACGGTGTCGTTGGCGACCGCCGAGACCATCTCGTGGGTCGTCGGGAACCATCCTCCGCCGTAACGATGGGTGTGGGCGATCGGGCAGCGCTCGCGTAACTCTTCCCAGATCGGGTACGGGTTGTTGACCCACTGCGGGTCGGTGTGGTCCCAGTCGGTGGCGAAATCCTCCACCGGCGGTTTCGTCGTCATCTCTCCCCCACGGCTGGAACGTGCTCGGTCCCGTCGCTCACGACGCCCGGACGCGAATCGGCAGTTCGCGCGGACCACGAATCTGACCCGAGGCCCACGTCACCGCCGACGCGTCGGACAGTTCGAATCGTGGATAGCGCTTGATGAACTCCTCAATCGCGACGCGCAACTCGAGGCGTGCCAGGTTCGACCCGGCGCAACGGTGGATCCCGAGACCGAAGGCGACGTGGCGATTCTGCGCTCGATCAATGATGAACTTGTCGGCGTCGGCAAAGATCGACGGATCGCGGTTGGCCGCGGGGAAGCCGAGCAGTATCCAGTCGTCCTCCTTCATCGCACAGCCCAGGTACTCCATGTCGTGCTTCACCAGCCTCGCCATCGTCACCGGCGCGTAGAAGCGCAGGAACTCTTCGATCGCCACGGGCATGAGCTCGGGCTCGTTCACGAGGCGCGCGAGGTCGTCGGGGTGATTGGCGAGGTGCCAGATCGCCGAGCCAATCGCCGACCAGGTCGTGTCGATGCCCGCGATCAGCACCAGGACCATCGTGCCAAAGACGTGCTCGGGTTGGAGCTTCTGGCCCTCGATCTCTACGTTCAACAGGTAACTGGTCAGGTCGTCGCGGGGGTTGGCGATGTGCTCATCCATCTGGGCGACGAAGTACTCCTCGACCGGCGTGAACTCCTCGATGCGCTGCTCGAGGGGGTGGTCGATGCCTTCGAGGACGATATTGATGAAATCGATGAACTTCTCGATGTCGTCCTCGGGAAAACCCAGCATCGTGCGGATGACGCTCGGGGGGATGTACTTGGCGTACTCCATCCCGGCGTTGATCACGTCACCCTCGAGGCCATCGAGTAGTCGCCCGCAGAGCTCGCGGATCATTGGCTCGAGGGCGTTGATCGGACCCGGAGCGAACGCCGGCAGGAGGAGTTTGCGCGCAATGGCGTGGAACGGGGGATCCGACGTGATGGGCGGCGCCACACCAATTGGTGCCGGCAGGTCTAACTCGCTCGGGCGTCCGTTGCCGATGATGACGGTGCGGCTGGTGAAGTTCTCCGTGTCCTTCGCGATTGCCGACACGCCGGCGTGGGTCGCGGGGAACCACCCGCCGCCGTAGCGTTCGGTGTGCGCGACCGGACAGCGCTCGCGCAGGTCCTCCCAGATCGGATAGGGATCGGCGACCCACTGAGGGTCGGCGTGGTCCCATTCGGTCGCGAAGTCCTTCACGGGGGGCCGGTCGGTCATTACGACTCCTCGATGAAGATGGCGTGTTCGGGGCAGTTGGACTGGGCGAGGCGTGCGAGTGCAACGGACTCGGCGTTCAGGGTCCCGTCGCCGATCACGACGCCGTTGCCGAGGTCGTCGAAGTCGAAAATGGCCGGCGCAATAGAGAAACAGCGCCCCTGACCCTGGCACAACGCAGGATCAATGCTTACCTTCACGTCAGTCCCCCCGTCCCACGGATACTTCTCGTTCTGCTCCCGACCTTACTACCGGGTAACGAGGAAGCTCTCGGCTCCTGGTGACGCGACGGGTCAGTCGCCGTCGATGCTCGCGCGAGGCGATGGCGTCGGGTACGAACGACGACGCGCCGGGGAATCATTCGCCGGCCCTACTCGGCCTCGATCTCCTCGCGACTGATACCGAGGAAGTAGAGCACCGCGTCGAGGTAGGGCACCGACAGTGCGGCGTCGGCGTGGTCCTGGACAATCGGTTTGGCGTTGAAGGCAATGCCGAGACCGGCGACCGACAGCATGTCGATGTCGTTCGCGCCGTCGCCGACGGCGACCGTCTGCTCGAGCGGCACCCCCACCTCGGCGGCGAAGTGGCGCAAGGCCCGCGCCTTGCCGGCGCGGTCGACGACGTCGCCAACGAGTCGACCAGTGAGTCTCTCGTCCTCAATCTCGAGACGGTTGGCCTCGAGGTACTCGACCCCCAATTCGGCCATCAGTGGTGCCAGCACCTCGACGAAGCCCCCCGACACGACCGCCGGCACGTAGCCGAGACGACGCAGCGTGCGCAGCAGCGTACGGGCCCCCGGGGTGAGGCGTAGCTTGGCCCGCACGTCGTCGAGCACGGTCGCGGGCAGACCTTCGAGGAGGGCCACGCGTCGGCGCAACGACTCAGCGAAGTCGATGGTGCCGTCCATCGCGAGCTCGGTGATCGCCGAGATCTCCGTCGCGTGCCCGCACTCGTCAGCGAGGAGGTCGATCACCTCGTCTTGCAGCAGGGTCGAGTCGGCGTCCATGACCACGAGGTGCTTCGAGCGGCGATGGAGGCCGGCTCGTTGGACCGCGAGGTCCACACCGATCGACTTAGCGACCGTCGTGAGTCCCTCGCGCAGTGCGGCGTGATCCGAGCCGCGCACGACCAGTTCGTAGCAGTCGACCGGGTAATTCGCGAGGTGCACGATTCGTTCACACGTCGAAGCACTCTCGGCAATGGCGCGAAAGACCGACTCGAGCTGACCGGCGCTGATGCGCGGCGCGAGGAACGTGACCAGCAGCCGACGGCCGTCGCCGACGCTCGGCGTGACCCGTTCGACCGTTGCCGTGATCCCGGCACTCGCAATGTCGCGCGTCGCGAGCGATGCCTCGATGGCGGACGAGGGGGTCGAGGCGTCGGTGCTCACCTCGGCGCAGAGTACGAGGGCGCCGCGAATGGTGATTTGGGCGACGTCGGTAATCTCGACGCCCGAGGTCTCGAGTGACGTGAGTGCCGCGAAGAGCTCCGCGCCGACCCCAACGCGATCGGGGCCACTCACGGTCACCAGATAGGTCGCGTTTCCCATGCCCGAAGCGTAGGGGAACACCGGCCGAGGCTAGGACCGCGCGCCGTCCTCTCGCGAGCGCAGTTCGCGCACTTCGGCGACGTGGACGTCGGTGCGCGCGTCAAAACTCCAGAGTCGCGGCAGCGCCACCGCGACGACCGCAACCGAACCGGTGCAGGCGAGCCCCCCGAAGGTCAGCGAGAAGCGCAGCGTCGTCCAGGCGGCCATGACCCCGGCCCGGAACTGACCGGCCGTTGGTCCAAGTGAGTACGAGATCATCTCGATCCCCGCCATCCGACCGCGCACCAGGGGGGGAATCGACTCATTCCACAGGGCCGATCGGAATATCCCGCTGATCGCGTCGGCGCCGCCGCCAATGGCGAGACCGAGGAGCACCAGCCAGAGCAACGACGAGTAGCCAAAGAGTGCAATCCCCAGTCCCCAGCACGACGCCGCGGCCACCACCCCCCGGCCATAGCGGTAGACCTGGCGCGTCCATCCCGACGTCAGCGTCGCCACCAACGCCCCCGCGGGAAGTGCGCAGTAGAGCAGGGAGAGAGCGTAGGTCTCGTGAAAGCGCGCTGCGACAAAGGGCAGCATCACCACGGGAAAGGCGAGCACCATCGCGAGCATGTCGACGATGTAGGTCCCCACGATGTCCGGGCGCGACTGGGCGTATCGCAGTCCCGAGGTCAACGCCGCCACCTGGCTCTCCTCGATGGACCCTCCGGGAGCGGTCGCGCGCAACGTGAAGAGCAGCAGCAGCGAGAGTGTAAAGGTCACCAGGTTCGCCACGTAGACGGTGGCGGGGCCGAGCGCCACGGCGGCGAGCCCACCGAGGGCCGGACCGATGATCGACGCCGTCGTGAAACGAATGTTCGCCAACGCCGCCGCCGCCCGCTGCAGGTCGTGGGGTACGTAGGCCTGATTGAGAGCCTCGATGCTCGGGCGCTGCAAACTCGCGGCCCCCGCGACGACGAAGGCGTCGGCGTAGAGCACCCACGTGCTCGGATGCGCGAGCAGCGCGTTGAGGACGAGCACCGCGGTGGAGAGCATGAGGACCGCCTCCATCGAGATGATCAGTCGGCGGCGGTTGAGCCGGTCGGCGAGCACCCCGCCGTAGAGACCGAGGACGACCAGCGGGACGAGCTCGGCGAGGCCCAGGGAACCAACGGCGAGAGTCGAGTGGGTCAGATTCTTCAACTGGAATGGCACCGTCACGTAGGTCGCCTGGCTGCCGACGGCGGTGACGAAGCCGGCGACGTAGAGCCGCCGGTACTGCTTGGACACGCGCAGTGGCGTGAGGTCGACTCCGAGGCGCCGAGGGCTCACGGGCCGGGCGCCCCGGACCGCCAGCCGTGCTCGGCGCTGTAGTGGCGCAGCACCCTGGCCGGCACTCCGCCGAGGACGACGTGGTCGGGAAACGTGCCGCGCACCACGGCCCCCGCGGCGACGACCGTATTGGCGCCGAGGACCGTGCCCGGCAAGATGACCACGTTGGCGCCGAGCCAACTCCCCGACCCGATCGAGACCGCCGCCTCGCTCGGCGTCTGCCATCCGACCGGCTCATTGGGGTCGTCGTACGAGTGGTTCTGGTCCGTGATGTAGACGTACGGGCCAGTCTGAATCTCGTCACCGAGCACGATCTTCCAATGTCCAATGATGTGCGACCCGCGCCCGATGATGCACTTTTTGCCAATGGTCACTACCGGCGACGTCAGCATCGTCTGGTCGGCGCTGACGCCGGCCGTGAGACAGACGTTCGGACCAATGAGCGTCTCGTCACCAATGGAGAGATAGCGCTCGTTGTAGATGACGCCCTGGGGCGCCATCAGCGCGACCCCCGTTCCGAAATGGCCGAACTTTCGCGCGTAGGGATCGTCGCTCCCCACCGTCGCCACCTCGTTGAGGTAGCGACGGGTCCGGCGTACCGCGGCGCCGAGCAGGCGACGGAGGCGCAGTCGGGTGTTCACTCCGGCCACGCTACCTCTGAGGATCGCCGTGCCCCGCGGACTCCTCTAGGTCAGAGGACCACGGTCGATCACGCGAGAGTTCAGTGAGGTGCAATCTAGAACTCCGCTAATGGTGATGATTTTCCGGCAGCGCAGTGTCCAGAGAGAGGCTGGCTCTGGTCGTCGTCGAACAACATCGCCCTCCCATGACGGCGTCGTTGCCCTCAACTGGGTACCTGTCCGCGTTCGTCGACATTTATCCAACGTTTACGAGCGCACCACGCGGTTCTCACCTGGTGGCGCCAAAGTGGTGACAACCAGAAAGAGGGTCCGGATGGCCTACCGTCGAACAGTCGAACAGCGTGACCTACGCCTCCAGCGCGTGCGTCGCACCGCTCAGGCCATCACGCTCGTCGCCGGCCTCGGCGGGGGCGTCGGCGTCGCGTACTTCGCCCAGGCGACCGGAACCGCTGGCGCGTCAGCGCCAACGACCAACGTAACGACACCCACCACCACGACGACCTTGAAGGTGGCCCCGCCCAAAGCGGCGACGACCACGACGACTCCGAAGATTGTGACCCCGACGACGACGCCGAAGGTCGCAACCCCGACGGTGCCGGCCGCTCCGGCGCCGAAGGTCGCGACCCCGACGACGACGGCCGCCCCGGCGCCGAAGACCACGACGCCCGTTGCCGTTCCAAAGTCAACGCCCACCGTCTGCACGACGTCGCCGTCGGGCACCACGACCTGTCACTAACTACGACTCCCGGGTCGTGGCGCGAAGGTTCGATTTAGTCGAGCGAGATTGGCGTATCGATGTCGAGACTCGTCCCGACCACGTCCGGTAGCAGGGCGTTGGCCATGTGCTCGCGCACTCGTCCATCGATCTCCGCCATCGTCTGGGGATTCTCTCGCAGGAAGGCCTTGACGTTCTCACGCCCCTGGCCCATCTGCTCGCCCTCGTAGGTGAACCACGCGCCGGCCTTCTTCACGAAGCCCAACTCAACCGCGACGTCGAGCACCGAACCTTCGCGGCTGATGCCCTGGCCGTACATGATGTCGAATTCCGCCTGCTTGAACGGCGCGGCACATTTGTTCTTCACGACCTTCACGCGCGTGCGGTTGCCCACGACGTCGGTGCCGTCCTTAATCGACTCAATGCGACGGATGTCGAGTCGAACCGACGCGTAGAACTTGAGGGCCCGTCCCCCCGGCGTCACTTCAGGCGAGCCGTAGATGACGCCGATCTTCTCGCGAAGTTGATTGATGAATACTGCGACGGTGTTGGACTTGGACAGACCGCCGGTGAGCTTGCGCAGGGCCTGGCTCATGAGGCGCGCCTGCAGACCCACGTGGCTGTCTCCCATGTCACCCTCGATCTCGGCGCGGGGGGTGAGTGCCGCCACGGAGTCGATGATGATGACGTCGAGCGCCCCCGAGCGAATCAGCATGTCGCAGATCTCGAGGGCCTGCTCGCCGGTGTCGGGCTGGCTGATCAACAGGTCGTCGACGTTGACGCCGATCGCGCGCGCGTAGACCGGGTCCATGGCGTGCTCGGCGTCGATATACGCGCAGACGCCACCGTTGCGCTGGGCTTCGGCGACGACGTGCATCGCCAGGGTCGACTTACCCGACGACTCCGGGCCGTAGAGCTCCACGATGCGTCCCCGGGGAAGGCCCCCGATGCCGAGCGCCATGTCGAGTGCGAGCGCGCCGGTAGGAATCGACTCGATGTTCATGTGCAGGTTCTCGCCCATGCGCATGATCGAGCCCTTGCCGAACTGCTTCTCGATCTGGCCGAGGGCAGCTTCGAGAGCCTTCGCGCGGTCATCGGTTGCCATTGCTGTCTCCTTGTTCTTCGCCATCAGAGGAACGTTATGAACCTCTTGTGACATCGGTCGGTCTCCACCCGTCTCCAAAGTACTACGAACAAGTGTTCGTAAAGAGGATTCTCCGACGACCCTCGTATCATGCCCCCTCGACGAGCGATTGACCCGACATTCGAAGCGGAGTGACTAGTCGATCAATGACTGGTACACCAGCTGCTGAAGTTCGCGACGGATCGGGTAGGTCCCGCTCGGCAGCAGCTGGGTGAAGAAGCCGACCGTGAGATCCTCGACCGGGTCGACCCAAAAGGCCGTCGACGCGGCCCCGCCCCAGGCGAAGCTGCCCTCCGACACGAGGCTCTTGTTCTTGCGCCGGTCGGTCACCACCGAAAAGCCGAGTCCGAAACCGAGTCCGGCGTAGTCCACTTCAGAGAACGAGTCGACCGCGAACTGCTCGAGGTCCTGATCGCCGGGCAGATGGTTCTGCGTCATCAGTTCGAGTGTGCGACTCGAGAGCAGGCGCACACCATCGAGCTCGCCACCGCCGAGCAGCATCGTCATGAATCGGTTGTAGTCAGCGGCCGTCGACTGCAGGCCGCCGCCACCGTCGTAGACGCGCGGGGCCCGGTGCGCATGCCGGGCGAGCTCCTCGAAGGCAAAGGAGTCGCCGTGGTAGGGGACGTACAACATGGCGAGGCGGTCCTGCTTCTCGGGCGGGCACCACCATCCGGTGTCGTGCATGGCGAGCGGGTCGAGAATCCTCTCGCGAAAGAAGACGTCCAGGGGCTGACCGCTCCAGATCTCGACGAGCCGACCGAGGACCGCCGTTGACTCCGAGTAGTTCCACCCCGAACCGGGCTGAAAGACCAGCGGACTCGAGCAGAAGTCGTCGACGGCCTGGGCCAGGTCCTCGCCCGAGTACTTCGCGAAGTCGTAGCCCTTCAATCGGTAGATCGCGTCGACGGGGTGCGAGTTTTGGAATCCGTAGGTCAGGCCGCTCGTGTGGGTGAGCAGGTGATGTATTCGCACCGGTCCCTCAGCCGGGACCGTCTCGGGGTTCTCGGGCGTACCGCCCGACCACACCCGCGCCTCGCGCAGCGACTCGATCCACTTGCTGGCGTCGTCGGTGAGGTCAAAGAGTCCCTCTTCGTACAGCATCATGACGGCGACCGACGTGACGGGCTTGGTCATTGAGTAGATCCGCCAGATGGTGTCGTCAGTGACCTCGAGATTCCTCTCACGGTCACGATGCCCGCCCTTGTCGCTCCAGACGAGCTCGCCGCCGCGAGAGACCGTCGCGAGCCAGCCGGCCAATCGCCGGTCGCTCACGTACTGGTCGAAGTGGGGCTTGATGCGCGCGAGACGCGCGGGGTCACAGCCCATCGCCACCGGATCGACCTGAACCTCCAACTGCGTCATTCGTGCCTCCGATGTTCTACTTCGAGATTACGGGCGTGGCGGCGACGTGGCGGTCGAGAGCTCGTCGCAGGACGTCCAGGGCGCTGATCGCACTGTAGGAGCGAACGCGTGGTCGGTCGCCCGGGAGGCGCAGCGCCACGTGCTCGGTCCGCTCGGCCATCGACAGTCCGACGAACACGGTGCCCGCCGGCTGGCCGTCCTGCTCGAGGGGACCAGCGACGCCCGTGACGCTCAGTCCAATGTCCGACTTCAACAGGGCCCGCACCCCCGTGGCCATCTGCTCAGCGGCCGACGCACTGACGACGGGGCCGCGCGCGACGCCGAGGAGGTCAAACTTCACCTCCGAGGCGTAGCTAACTAGTCCACCAACGAACCAGGCCGACGCTCCGGCTACGCCCACGAGTCGGCTCGCGATGAGCCCGCCAGTGACCGACTCGGCAACGGCCAGTGTCGTACCCCTCGCCACCAGGCGCGACGCAATCGCGTCCTCCATAGTTTCGTGGTCGACCCCGAAGATGATGTCACCAAGTCGGTCGTTGACGAGACGACGAACGAGTGCCTCTTCTTCGTACAGCAGCGCCGACGCGTGCGGGGCGTCGTCGCCGCGCGCCGTCAAGCGGACCTTGATGCCCTCAATGCCCGAGGCGAGGAATGCAATCGTGACGCGACCGTCATCCGCCAACGCGTCGAAGCGGTCGGCGACGGCTTCGGCGAGGGCGGACTCGCTCGCGCCCCACGTGCGCAGTACCCGACTGGTGATGACCGAGGTCTCGCCGGTGCTGCGCTGGCGCTCGAGGAGGTCGGGCAGGATCGCTCGCTCGAACATGTCGGTCATCTCGTAGGGCACGCCCGGAACGGCGTAGACGACCTTCTGGCCGAGCGCGCAGACGAGTCCGGGGGCCGTGCCGCGCGTCTGCGCGATGACCGTCGCGCCGTGCGGCACGTCGGCCTGGAGCAGGTTGTTCTCGGGCATGGCGCGACCACGTGCGACGAACATGGCGCGGATTACTTCGACGATCTCCCCGTCGCGCTCGAGGGGCACGTTCATCACTTCGGCGATCGCGGCGCGCGTGATGTCGTCCTGGGTCGGGCCGAGGCCCCCACAGACGATCAGCGCGTCACTACGCGCGAGGGCCGTGCGAAAGGCCAGCACGATGCGATCGTGGTTATCGCCCACGTGCTGATGGAAGTGCGACGCGATGCCGTTGGCCGCGAGTTGCTCACCCAGCCACTGCGAGTTCGTGTCGGGGATCTGGCCCAACAGAAGCTCGGTGCCGACCGCGACGATCTCAACGCGCACTCGCGACACCCTTCTTGCCGTCGACGAAGTAGCGCCATCCGGTGTAGAGCGTGAGGACCGTGGCCAACCAGATCGTGACGATGCCGATCCAGGTGTGGTGCGCGGTCACCGGCAGGACGCAAAAGGCGATCGCCCAGTCCTGGACGAAGGTCTTCCACTTGGCCAATTTGCTCGCCGGGATCGAGAGACCGCGTTTGGAGGCTCGCGACCGGTAGAGGCTCATCCAGATTTCGCGGGCCGTGATGATCAGCGCCGGCGCGATGAAACCGTTGAGCCCGTGGGTCCTCGAGAGGATCAGGGCGTAGAGGCCGCCGAGCACGATGATCTTGTCGGCCAGTGGATCGAGGAACGCCCCCGAGGTCGTGGTGCCGTGTCGGCGCGCGACGATGCCGTCGAAGTAGTCCGACATCGCGGCGAGGAGCCCCACGAGCGACGTCCACCACGAAATCCGCTCGACGATGATCAGGTAGATAAAAAGCGGCGCGACCAGGAGACGAAAGAGGGTCAGCATGTTGGCCGGCGTCAGCAGGGCCGTCTCGCCGTAGGTGGGCTTGGTGGTCATACCAGCACTGCTTCTAGATCCGTTCCGTGACTCGCGACAATCTCACAGTCAACGAGTGACCCCACCGACAGTGAATGCTCCACCATCACAATGCCATCAATCTCGGGACACTCTCGGACACTGCGTCCGATCCCCGGCGCGTCGATCAAGAGACGCTGTCGCGAGCCCACGAGGGCGTCGCGCCGGCGCGCGGTGATCCCGTCTTGAATTTCGCTGATTTCGCGCAGGCGTTCGAGCGCCAGCTCGTGGGGTACCTGTCGGTCCATGGCAATGGCGGGGGTCCCCTCCTCCGGCGAGAAGGTGAAGAAACCGGCCCAGTCCAGCTGGGCCGCCTCGACGAAGTCGATCAGTTCGCGCTGGTCGTCCTCGGTCTCGCCGGGATAGCCCAGAATGAACGAGGAGCGAAACGTCGCGTTCGCGTCGGACCGACGAATCGTGGCAATGCGCTCGAGGAACCGATCGCCGTCGCCCCATCGGCGCATCGCGCGAAGCATCGGACGCGACGCGTGCTGGAGCGAGAGGTCGAAGTAGGGGACACCGGTAGCGAGGATCGTCTCGATCAATCCGCTCGTCAGTCCCGAGGGATAGAGGTAGAGGAGGCGCACGCGCTCAACCTCGCGGCTGAGCGTCGCGGTCAGTTCGATCAGCGGCTGGGTGCCACCCTCGTCGAGCACCTCGACCGCCTCGCCGCGTCCGGCGCGGCGACGGTCGTGACCCCAACTCGCGAGGTCCTGGGCGATGAGAACGAGCTCGCGCACGCCGCCCTCGACGAGGGCGCGCGCCTCCACCAGGATCTCCGCGGTCGAGCGTGAGCGCTGGTCGCCCCGAAAGGTCGGTATGGCGCAGAAGCCGCAACGTCGATCGCACCCTTCGGCGATCTTGACGTAGGCCCACGGCGTCGCGGACTTCGGACGGGGAAGGTTCAAGAGGTCGAAGGTCGGCACGGACCGGGTGCGCAGGGCCACCGGCGCCGACCGCGCGGCCGTCAGGCTCTCGCCGAAGCCGGCCACGAGGTCCACTTCGGGCAGCGCCGTGGCGAGCTCGTCGCCGTAGCGCTCGGCCATGCATCCGGTCACCACGAGGCGCGCGACGCCCCGTTTCCGATCGGCCAGTTCGAGGACGGTCTCGATTGACTCTTCACGGGCGGCCTCGATGAAGGCGCAGGTATTGGCTACGACCAGGTCCGCCTCTTCGGGCGAGGCGGCCTCGAGGTAGCCCTGGGAGACGAGGAGTCCCGCCAACTTCTCAGAGTCCACGTGGTTCTTGGGGCACCCGAGTGTCTCGATCCAGTACCGCAAGAACAGCTCCTCATCAACGGCAGCACCGAGCGCGCTGCGCTCGGTGCTGATGGCGGAGAGGGAGGGATTTGAACCCTCGGGCCCACTTTCGCAGGCCGCATTCTTAGCAGGAATGTGGTTTAAACCGAACTCACCCACCTCTCCCAGCCGCTCCATCCTACTAAAGGGAGGTCGCCCACCAAAAAAACTTCGGTTTCGCCGGCGACGGTGTCACGTCGCCGATGCGGGGGCCCCTCTCGACCCGTTTCGCGCGGACGCCGAGGGCTACACTGTCCATCTCCACGAAGTGCCAGCACGTCTTGAAGGGATCTCCATGCGTCATGTACGACTCGTACTCGCCGGTCTGATGGGACTGTCGGCGCTCGGCGTCGCGTCACTGGCCCCGCACGTCGCTGGCGCCTCCGGCGCCCCGTCGCTCGCCAGCTGCAAGACAGCCATCGCGGCCCAGGAGTTCACCAAGGGCAAGTTGACGGTCGCGACCGACAACCCCGTCTACACGCCCTGGTTCGTCAACAACAAGCCGACGAACGGCCAGGGCTACGAGTCGGCATTGGTCTACGCGCTCGCTAACGTCCTCGGCGTCAAGAAGTCCGACGTCGTCTGGGTCACCGAACCCTTCAACGCCAGCTACGCCCCCGGTCCCAAGAAGTTCGACTTCGACATCAACGAAGTCTCCTACACCGCGGCCCGCGCCAAGGTCGTCACCTTCTCCCACAGCTACTACGACGTCCAGCAGTCGATCGTCGCGCTCAAGACCAACAAGATCGTGAAGAACCACTCGGCCGCCCAGCTGAGGAACTACCAGTACGGCGACCAGCTCGGCACCACCGGGCTCGCGTACATTAACCAACACATCAAGCCCACGAAGCCCGCGCGGGTCTATTCGACGCTCGATCAAGCGGTCGCGGCGTTGCAGAGTGGCCAGATCGACGCTCTCGTGATCGACACCCCGACCGGCCAGTACATGGCGTCGGTGCAGATCGTGAGCAAATCGAAGAAGCTCATCGCGACCCAGGTCGGGCAGTTCCCGAGCGTCGGTGAGCACTACGGTCTGCTCTTCCAGAAGCACGCTCCGCTCGCCGCTTGTGTCAACGTCGCGCTCGCCGCCCTCAAGGCCAACGGAACCCTGTCGTCGCTCGCCCACAAGTGGCTGAGCATCTACACGAGCGTCTCCGTCATCCAGCCGTAGGCATCGTGTCGCTCGGCACCGACGTGGACCCGTCGGTCACGTCGCCGTCGATGTTCGCGTCGCGGCGCAGCCGCCTGTTGCGAGGACGGCGGGGTCTCGCGGCGAGCATCGTGTCGTCGGTCCTCATTCTTGGGGGCCTCGTCGCGGTCTTCTACGTGGCCCCGGGCGGCGCCACCGTGCGCTACTACTTCTTCAACCCTCACGATATGTGGCTCTCGTTCGTTGGTAATCCAAGCAACGGCCTGAGCTCGGTCGGAATCGGACTGCTCACGAACCTGTGGATCTTCCTCGTCGCCGAGCTACTGGTCCTCGGGTTCGGACTGCTCATCGCGTGGACCCGAATGAGTCGCTCGCCGGTACTGCTGCCGTTTCGAATCCTCGCGACGATCTACTCCGACGTCTTTCGCGGCATCCCCATCATCCTCGTCGTGCTCATGGTGGGTTTCGGACTGCCGGCGTTGCAGTTGGGCTACCTTTCCAACCAGTCCATCGCCGTCTACGGCTGCGCGTCGCTCACGATTACCTACAGCGCGTACGTCTCCGAGGTCTTTCGCGCGGGTATCAACTCGGTCCCGAACGGCCAACTGCTCGCCGCCCGATCGCTCGGACTCACCAACGCCTCGACGATGCGCCGAGTGATCCTTCCCCAGGCGGTGCGCACCGTCATCCCGCCGCTGTTGAACGACTTGATCTCATTGCAAAAGGACACCGCGCTGGTCTCGGTCTTGGGCGTCGTCGAGGCGACGAGGGCGGCGCAGATTTACGGTTCGACCAACTTCAACTTCAGTGGCTACACCGTGGCGGCCCTGCTCTTCCTGGCGCTGACCATCCCGATGACCAGGTTCACCGACCACCTGATCGCGCGTGACCGCGATCGACGACTCGCGCAGACTTGATGGAAACGGTGCTCGAGCTCGACGCGGTCGTCAAGCGCTTCGGCGACAACGAGGTGCTGCGCGGCGTCTCGTTGTCGCTGCACCGACACGAGGTGGTCTGTCTCATCGGGGCGTCGGGTTCGGGCAAATCGACACTGCTGCGCTGCGCCAACCTCCTCGAGACCATCGACGCCGGGTCGATCAGCCTCTTTGGACAGTCGCTGCTCGACGAGCGCGTCGACCCCGACCTCGTGCGTCGTCACATCGGCATGGTCTTCCAGTCGTTCAACCTCTTTCCCCACCTCAGCGTCCTGGAAAACATTCTCGTGGGACCGGTGCACGCGTTGAAGCGCAAGCGGTCCGACGTGCGCGACGAGGCCCTCGACCTGCTCGACCGCATTGGACTGCGCGACCGCTGCGACGATTTCCCCGACCGGCTCTCGGGCGGACAACAACAGCGCGTCGCCATTGTCCGGTCCCTCGCGATGCGTCCGTCGCTGCTCTTGCTCGATGAGGTGACGAGTGCCCTCGACCCGACCTTGGTCGGCGAGGTACTCGACCTGCTGCGCGACCTCGCGCGCAGCGGCACGACGATGCTCATCGCGACCCACGAGATGAACTTTGCGCGCGACGTCGCCCACCAAGTCGCCTACATCGATCGCGGCATTCTCGTCGAACAGGGCACGCCCGAGCAGGTCTTCTCCACGCCGCGTCACGAGTCAACGCGCGCGTTCCTCGAACGGGTGCGCTAGGAAGCCTGGGCGCGCAGTTCGGGCAGTTGGACGACGAGGTCGAACAGCTCCTGATCGCGGTCCCAGGTCAGGTGGGAACGCACCTGCTCGAGGGGAACCCAGACAAGCTCATCGACCTCCTCGTTCGGAGCGAACTCCCCGTCGTCGACGACCATGAGGTAGTAGGCGACGATCTTAGGCTTGCCCTTACGGTGGGTGTAACTGGTCGTGCCGACAAAACGCACGACCTGACAGCGCATGCCGATCTCCTCGAGGACCTCGCGCAGCGCCCCCTGCTCGAAGGTTTCGCCCTCGTCGAGCTTGCCCTTCGGAAACGTCCAGTCGCCGCGGGCCTCACGAAAGATGCACGCGACCTCAACGCGCCCGCCGAGGACCCAGCGCGTGACGATGCCGCCGGCGGCACGGATGAGGTCGTTGGGCGCGTCTCTCGGGACTATCAGTTCGCCGGTCATGAGATACACGTCGCTAACGGTAGATGGTTGGTGCACGAACTCGTGGCATGGCGCGGTCTCGTTCGCCAAGATGTTGCATTCGACCCCACTTTCCTAGGCTAGGCCTGATGCGCAGCGCGACCATTCAACGCCGGTGGCGACGGGGCCTTTCTCGTGACGGGCGTGGCGGCGAGAATCTCGAACGGCGTGACCGTCGAGGCACCTTCATTCCCATTCCGACGATGCTCGTTGTGGGCATCCCAGCGTTGCCGGTCAACGTCTCGTCGTCGGTCTCCGCAGCGAGCTTCGCGGGCGGCTCTGGGCGGTAACGGCGACCACGTTGCCGCTCGAACGTCGCGAGATCCATTCTGCGCGTCGTC
>JANYFR010000055.1 GCA_025362585.1 Acidimicrobiales bacterium
GTGCGCACGGGGCCCGTGCGAGAGATGAGTACATGAGATGTGGCCTGACAAGCGCCCCACCCTCGTGCAGAAACGGACGTCCGTTCAGTGGAGTGCCGCTGCGGCGAATGGTGGCGAGCCGCTTGGGCGCAGATCCGCCAATAGGACTGTCGTCTCCAGACGACACCGCACTGAGTTCCTGCCAAATTGTAGGGACGTTGGCCCACGGGGTGACTGTCGCTTCGAGTCGGTGGCGAGAGACTAAAGGGTCGGTCAACATCACTCGCTCTACGACCTGCCGATGTGGGCGCGGACTCAATGAAACCTCCAAATACGCCCACTGAAACTGAGGTCAGGGCGAATCGTCACGGAGGGACGTAGGATTGAGTAATGAAGAGCCCGCAAGGAAGAGAAGCCAAGAAACCTAAAAAGCCCAAGGGGAAGACGACGGCCAAGATTCTGGCGGAGCCCAACCGCAACGCCTTTCAGGTCCCCCAGAGCGAGGGCGGTTCGGACCCCAAAAAGTCCTAGTCGCCAGACTCCCTTGTTACGTCGGCCCGTCCCTTCTCAGTCACCGGGACGCGGCGAGAGCCACGGGTTCAAGGTCCTCTGGGTCGCGAGGGGAAGACGGCCGACGACATTTGCTCGCGCTGCCCACCGCGGTGTCGTGGTGTGGCGATGCGTCGGCTCTAACGCGTTGGGCGTGAGACGATCGTGTTGTTTCGCTCACCCCCGATGTTTGCTACGGCGCCCTATCTGAAAACCGTGGCGGGCCGACAGGAGCAAGCGTTCCTGCGGCGCTAGGTGTCGGGCCAGTGAAATCGGACTCGACGACGACGCCGTAGTCTCGAGGTGAACCGTCGGGGCGCAGAGCGGCTAATGCATCGTGGGAGGAAGAGTGAAGACTGCCATCACGGAACTGCTGGGCATTGACGTGCCAGTCCTCGCCTTCTCGCACTGTCGCGACGTGGTGGCCGCGGTCTCCAGGGCCGGTGGCATGGGCGTGCTCGGTGCGGTTGCCCACTCGACAGAGGCACTCGAGATCGATCTCCAATGGCTAGAGGCCGAGATCGGAGGTCGGCCCTACGGGATTGACGTCATCGTGCCCGCGAAGTACGCCGGCTCCGAGGATGGGGGCTACACCCTCGAGGACATTCGAAAACTCATCCCGGCGGAACACCTCGCGCGCGTCGCGGAGATCCTGCAGCGCTACGACGTGCCCGAGCTGCCCGTGGACGACGACGGTCCTACGGTGCGCTACGACGAGTCGAGCGTGGCGGCGCCGTTCTCCGCCGGTCAGGCCGATCAACTACTCGAGGTTGCGTTAGCGCACCGGCCGTCGCTCGTCGTGAACGCCCTCGGGCCGCCGCCGCCGTACATGATCGAACGGGCCAAGGAACAGGGTCGACTCGTTGGCGCTCTCGCGGGCAAGGTCCAGCACGCCGAGCGCCACGTGAACGCGGGCGTTGACGTGATCATCGCCCAAGGCGCCGAGGCCGGGGGCCACACCGGCGAGATTGGCACAATGGTGCTGATCCCCGAGATCGTTGACGCCGTCGCGCCGGTGCCGGTCCTCGGGGCGGGCGGCATCGGACGCGGTCGCCAGATGGCCGCCGCGATGGCCCTCGGGGCCCAGGGCGTGTGGTGCGGCTCGGTGTGGCTCACGACCGCAGAGGCCGAAACTCACCCCGTCGTGAAGCGAAAGTTCCTCGCCGCGACCTCTTCGGACACGGTCCGGTCAAGATCACGAACCGGCAAGCCCGCGCGACAGCTGCGTTCGGCGTGGACCGACGAATGGGATGACCCCGATCAGCTTGCGCCTCTCGGTATGCCCCTGCAGCCGATTCTCGTCAACGAAGCGATTGCCCGAATCGACCGCGCGGCCTTTCGCGCCGGGTCGGGCGCGGAGAAGCTCGCGAACTACTTCGTGGGCCAGATCGTCGGCACGATGAACGAAACGAAGAGTTCGGCCCAAGTGGTCTTTGACATGATCGATGAATTCATCGAAGCGGTACAAGCGCTCGCCCGCCAGCTGGACGCGTAGAGCAACGAGCTTCGAAGCGCGTTAGCGGACGGTGACGAGCGTCCCGATGGGCGTATTGGGCCAGACGATGCCGGCGTTGGCGAAGGGCATTTCCACGCAGCCGAGGCTCTGGGGCGAGCCGTAGCTGCCGCGCAAGAAGCCGTGCAGGGCGTCGCCCCCGTGGAAGTACGACGTCCACGGGATACCCGTGTCGTGGTACTTCGTGCCATTGGGATTGGTGCCCGACATGGTCGTGACGCTGTAGCGCAGGTAAACGGGGTAGGTCCCGTTCGACGTCGGCGCGACGCCGATGCCGGTGTTGACGAGCGACGTGTACGTGTGGCGGCCGTTGATGTAGAGGTCGAGATGCTGGGGGAGCCCCTGGGTCACGACGACGTAGTTGTAGGGGGTCGGATCGAACTGCTTAGTGACCACGGCCTTCAATAACGTCTGCCAGGTCGGCGTGTCCATGTTGCCGTAGGTCGGCAGGCCGTGCACGTCTTGAAAGTGCATCAGGGCGCCGTGCAGGACGGCGTTGTCTGTTCCCACTTGGAACTGTGGACCCAAGATTTTGGCGAACGCGCTGAAGCGCCACGTGAACGTGCCCTTGAAGACCTGAGTCCAGTTCAGTGCCTTGACCTGTTTCTTCTTGACCGGCCTAACAGTGGTGGTCGTGACTGGCTTCACGGTGCTGGTCGTGACCGGCTTCACCGTGGTGGTCGTTACCGGTGTCGTGGTGGACGTCGACGAAGGTGTCGTCGTCGTGGTGGACGTCGTCGACGTCGTGGTCGAGGTGGTCGTCGTGGATGGCGGCCTCTTCTTCTTCACGACGGTCTTCTTCACGTAGGGCGTGAACTTCACCGGAAGATAACCCAAATACGCGAGTAATTGGTCCTCGAGGCGGATCGAGAAGGGAGCGTTGATGAGGTGTGGAGAGACCGTTGCGCTGGCAACCTGACCAGGACTCTTGGTAGGCGCCGTGGCGGCGCCGGCGGTGCTCGAGAGGGGCGCCAGCAACACCGTCCCGGCAATGGTCGATCCCACCACCATCAGGCTGAATACGGGGCGACGGTTCACCTTCACGAGCCAACTTTACTGGTCCGACAATATATCTATGCGTCGGCCGCGATCATTTCGAATAAGAAATTTGTCAGCACACTGGGATCGGACCATGACATCCGATCATGACGAACCGGTTACGAACGGTTGCGGCGCCGCTTCTTCGCGTTGGCGAGGACCGACGGCGACCATCCGTCGTCCACGTGGTTGACGTTCGTCCCCGGGGGGACGATCTCGTCGATTCGGTCGAGGGTCGCCACGTCGAGGCGGACGTCGGGGGCGCTCAACTGGGACTCGAGCTGCTCCATAGTGCGCGGGCCAATAATGGCGGCACTGACCGCGGGGTGTTCGAGGACGAAGGCGAGGGCCATCTCAATCATCGTGAGACCAGCTTCTTCGGCGACCATGGCCAACTCGGTGACAATCTCGACCTTGCGCTGGTTGGCCGGGATGGTCAAGTCGTAGCGGGCCGGAATGCGTGAGGCGCGGCGGCTGGCGTTCTCCTTGCCGGCGCCAAATCGGCCCGAGAGCCAGCCCCCGGCGAGGGGGCTCCAGGGAATGACGCCCATGCCGTAGGTCTGAGCAACCGGTAGGACGGAGCGTTCAATGCCGCGTACCAGCAACGAGTACGGTGGCTGCTCACATCGAAAGCGCTCACGACCGCGCTTCTCAGCCATCCACTGAGCTTCAACGATCTGCTCGGCGGGGAAGGTGGAACTGCCGAGGTAGCGAACCTTGCCGGCGTGCACCAGGTCGCTCAACGCGCCGAGCGTCTCGTCGATGTCGGTCGACTCGTCCGGTCGGTGAATCTGGTACAGGTCGATGTAGTCAGTGCCGAGGCGACGAAGACTGTTCTCGCATTCGGCGATGATCCAGCGCCGCGAGTTGCCCTGGGCGTTAGGGTCTTCGCCCATCTGGGCGTGAACTTTGGTGGCGATAACGACCCGTGACCGCTCGATACTCGACAAGGCCTTACCGACGATGATCTCGGACTCGCCCTGGGAGTAGACGTCGGCGGTGTCGATGAAGTTGATACCGGCGTCGAGTGCTCGGTGGATGATGCGAATGGACTCGTCGTGGTCGGGATTGCCCCACTCGCCGAACATCATCGCGCCCAGACAGAGTGGACTGACCTTCATACCGGTGCGACCAAGAGTGTGTAGTTTCATCTGTTCACCATACGGCGAACGGCGGAGAAGGCGTCAACCGTCGGGTCGACGGTGATTGGTGGTAACGACATATTTGAGTCACCAGAGCAGGGGGGGGGTGTTCCTGGCGTTGCGGAGCAGGCCTTAGAGCCCAAGGCTCTTGCGAGCCGACTTCTCGAAGAGGCGAAAGGGCATAAGTCGCTTGGCAACCGCGCCGACGCGCTCGTTTCGCTTTCCCACCATCAAACGTCGGGGCGGCTTCGCGGAGTTGAGCAGCCGCTCGACGACCTTCGCCACGTCACTCGGGTTGGCGCCGTTGCGCTCGTCGCGCTCCATCGTGCGAATCGCCTTCTCGCTGGCCACCCGGTACGGGTCGTCGACACTGCTCGGGATCATTCGTCGGCTGGCCGTGAAATCGGTCTTAAAATTGCCGGGCTCGATCAGGGTGACGTGAACGCCGAACGGCTCGACCTCGTAGGCCATTGATTCGGCGTAGCCTTCCAGGGCAAACTTCCCGGCGCTGTAGAACGCCTGAAAAGGAATGCCGATCAGTCCCCCAATCGAACTCGTCAGCAGTATCCGCCCTCCGCCTTGGTGCCGCATCGACGGCAGGACGGCATTCACGATCCGCACCGCACCCCAGAAGATGGTCTCCACTTGCGCCTTCGCGTCGGCGATCGGCGTCGCCTCGGCTGCTCCGGCGACTCCCCATCCCGCGTTCGCCAGCACCGCGTCGATTCGACCGTGCTCGGCGATAATATCGGCGACGCCCTGTTCCACTGACGCGTCGTTGTCAACGTCCATGGAAAGTCCCTGCCAGGAATCGGACGTCGTCCCGCGCCGGCTGGCACCAACCACCGTCCAACCGCTCCAATGAAGTCGGTCGGCGCAGGCCCGTCCGATGCCCGTTGAAGCGCCGGTAATGAGGATCACTTTCTTGTCCATGGGCCCACTCTTGTCGTTCGATTCCTCATCGTCAAAAGCGCTCGGGCTAGCCCGGTAGTGGGCGAATGCCGGTGGTTCGTAGAGGCAGTCGGAAGAAGGACTCGGCAACGACGTCACACGAAAATGCAAGGATGGACCTGTGGCAAAGCGATACCGGCGCGTACCCGAACTCATCCTCGGCTTCGACACCGAGACGACTGGACTCAGCGTCTCGAGTGAGCGCGCCATTTCGTACGGCTTCTGTGCCTACCGCTTCGGCGTTCCCTTCTGGTCCGAACAGTTCTTCGTCGTGCCGGACCGGCCGATCTCCAGCGGTGCCCGTAGAGTCCACGGCCTCTCGATCGACGACCTCGAAGCGAAGCGGGCAACCGAACGGGTCTACAGCGTCGAAGGCGGTCTTCTGCGGGCGATCAGGATTCTGCGTGACTATCACGACCTCGGTGCTCACGTCATTGGATCAAACGTCGTGCACTTTGATTTGGAGATGCTTCGACGAAGCGCACTATCGATCCTGGGCACCGAACTCAGCGACGGGAACTTCGATTTGTCGTTGCTGCGCATTATTGACGTCATCGACCACGATCTTGCGATGGAGCCGAGTCGCGAACTGCGTCCGCGGCGCGGTCAAGAGTTCCTCTGCCGTCATTACGGCGTGAAGCAGGGGGGACACGACGCCCTCAGCGACGCCCGAGCCGCCGTCGAGATCTTTCTCGAACAGGTCGTTGTCAATAACGCGGGACAGGCCTCACTGGCCCTTCAAACTGACCCCGAACCGTTCCTTGCGACATTTGGAATCCAAGTAACGTAGGCCATCTGCTCTCGGGCATTGAGGGCACGGGTGGTACAGTAGAAAGCCTTAGGGGCCGTTGGCGCAGTCTGGTAGCGCACTTGCATGACACGCAAGGGGTCGCAGGTTCAAGTCCTGCACGGCCCACCATATTTTGCTTGAATTATCCAATACGTGATCTAGGTACTCTGACCTGCCTCTTTTCCCGCTAGCGAAGTGGTGAGCAACTCAAGGATGCACCTCGGATCGGACTGTGTAAAAGTCCGGTTCCTTTGCGACAGAGTGACTTCGGTACGTCCGCTACATCACTCGACCCGGATTCGGGTCCTCTTCGACACTGGCTCCGGGACCTTTGCGACAGGTGCTCCACCTCACTAATTGACGTTTCTCAGATTTTCGCCTTGTCTGGACAACAGTCCGGACGAGGGGGTCGCAGTGTTGAGAGAACATTCAATGGTTGAGCAGCGCTACCAGGCGGTTCGTGAGGTAATCGACTCCGGCGACTCGATCACCGAGATTGCCGCTCGTTTCGGTGTCGCTCGCAGCACCCTGCACCTCTGGCTCAATCGCTACGCAGAGGGCGGACTTGGGGCGCTGGAGTCGAAGTCCTGCAAGCCTGACACCTGTCCCCACCAAATGGATCCCGTCATCGAAGCACGCCTCATTGTGCTGCGACGTAGTCATCCGCGCTGGGGACCGCGCACGTTGGCGACCACGTTACGTGACGAGTTCGAGAACGCGCCGTCACGTTCGGCGATCTACCGCGCGCTCGTGCGCCACCAACTCATCGTGCCCGAGAAACGCAGACGCGCGAAGTCCAGTTACATCCGCTGGGAGCGTGCTCGGGCCATGGAGCTGTGGCAGATGGACGTGGTGAGTCGGATCTATCTCAGTGACGGCACCCAATTGCACTGCGTGACGGGCATCGACGATCACTCGCGGTTCTGTGTCAGTGCCCAACTGGTGACGCGCCTCCGCCAAGCCGGTCTGTGACGCGTTGCTCTTGGCGCTGCGGCGCCACGGCGTGCCCGAAGAGATCTTGACTGACAATGGTCGCGTCTTCACCGGCAAACACCAGACCAAGCCCGCGACGGTGCTCTTTGACCGGATCTGTCTCAACAACGCCATCAAACACCGCTTGACGGCGCCCTACTCACCAACGACCACCGGCAAAGTCGAGCGCCTGCACCGCACGATGCGTCGAGAGTTCTTTGAGCTCAATTCCTACGAGACCATCGAAGCGACCCAGGCGGCACTCGACGCCTGGGTGCTCACCTATAACGCGCAGCGACCCCATCAGTCCTTGGGTGACTTGCCCCCGATTCGGCGATTCGAGTTGGCGAGGCGCGGCGACGAACTCGAGGTCATCGACGGTGACTACGCCGAAGCGGACGCGACACTGCGCAAGCGTCTCACCCGTCTCGTCGACGACAAGGGACGAGTGGTGATCTTGCACTACCGATATCACGTCGGTCGCGCCTACGTGGGCGAGAGCGTGTCAGTTTCCCTCGAGAACGGTCTACTGAGCGTGCATCACCGCGGCGTGCTCGTCGCGACCCACGCCCGGCGACACCTGCCCGAAGACGACGCCAAGTTCACCGATCGACCAAAGGCAGTACGTGCCACGCAGCCGACCCGAGGCGACGTTGTCTCTCGCGTCGTCGACCCTCAGGGATCGGTCAGTTTCGCGGGCACGGGCTATCGCGCCGGCAACAACTTCAGAGGTCGCACGGCCGGCGTTCGACTCGTCGGCGACACCGTGCAAATCACCATCGACGGTGAACTGGTTCGCACCCATAAGGCACGCCACGATCGATCCAAAGAGTTCGGAGCGTTTGCCCAGCCTCAAGGAAAAAGGAGAAACTGAATCGCGACGGGTTTGCCGGAGACTAAATCGTTTCCAACACGGCCAGATTCTCTGACCCGATGGAGTCATAGTAGGCCGCTTCGACCTCGACCGGTGGCACGTAGTCGAGTGCCTCGTGGATGCGTCGGTTGTTGAACCAGTCGACGTAGTTGAGCGTGGCCCATTCGACGTGTTCGACGTTTCGCCAGGGTCCCTTGCGATGGATCAGCTCGGTCTTGTAGAGACCGTTGAAGCTCTCGGCCAATGCGTTGTCATATGAATCGCCCTTGGACCCCACCGACGCGACGATCTCCGCTTCGCCCAAACGTTCCGAGTAGCGAATGGATAAATATTG
>JANYFR010000061.1 GCA_025362585.1 Acidimicrobiales bacterium
TCAACAATCTCCGGCTGGCGAGTTGAAAAGTGGTCGACGACTTAACGGTGACGGATAACGGAGCTCGAATTGCTGCCCGGAAGAGTTGATGTGAGGTAATCCAACCGATGCCCTGTCCAGCTCGGCTGAGGTCCTCGACAACAGCCGGATGGTAATACTCGTGGTCCAGCACGCACCCTAAGCCCCGGTACCGGGTGTAGAACTCGCGCTGTCCACGACCCATCGCTTCCTGATGGTCGGGGTTGGATGCCCACAAACGTGCGCCTTCGAGTGACCCGAAACGCTCAATGACTGCACCTTTCGTGGGGGTCGGCAATCCGGACCCAACGATTGTTCGTTCGACCGCGTCCCGCTGGGCGGCTGATCCACCGAATTGATTAACCATCGAACGTGGTGTCAATCCCACTGAATTCTCGACGTCATTTGACAATTACGAACAGCCGCTCGTCGCCCCGCAGGTCGAGCAGACGTAGCACGACCCGGCGCGCTGCATCGTGTTACCGCACTGGTAACACATTGGCGCGTCACGTTGCTCGGAGCGGTTCACCAGCGCGGGCCGTTCGACAGGACGATCCGACAGGTCCCCGAGCGTGGGCTGCACGCTCGTATTCACTGACGGCGTGGCCTGCTCGACGACCTCGGGCAACGTGGGCTGAATACGCTCGCTCGTCGACAGCACGCCCAGCTCCTCGCGCTCGCTCGGGTTCAGGTAGTCGAGCGCCAGGCGCCGGAAGATGTAGTCGACCAGGGACGTCGCGATGCGCAGGTCGCCGTCGTCGGTCATCCCGGACGGCTCGAACTTCATGTTGACGTACTTGCGTACGTAGGTGGCCAGTGGCACGCCGTGCTGCAGTCCGAGACTGATAGAGATCGAGAAGGCGTCCATGATGCCCGCCAACGTCGAACCCTGCTTGGAGACCTTGATGAAGACTTCGCCCGGTCGACCGTCCTCGTACTCGCCCACGGTGACGTAGCCCTCGCAGTCGGCGACCCTAAAGGAGAACGTCGCCGACTCGCGTCGACGGGGCATGCGCTCGCGCACGGCCCCGACCAGGACGTGACTGCCCTCACTCTTCGCTAGCTCGAGGGCGGTCTCGAGTTTGTGGATCTTCGTGAAGAGCTCGGCCGCGACCGAGTCGGTGGCGGTCACTGACGACGTGGACTCCTCGCCGTCCTTCTTCGCCGTCGAGAGCGGCTGGCCGACCTTGCAGTTGTCGCGGTAGATCGCCACGGCCTTCACGCCGAGCTTCCACGCGTCCATGTGTAGATTCGCGACGTCCTCGATGGTGGCGTCCTCGGGCATATTCACGGTCTTGGAGATTGCCCCCGAGATGAACGGCTGGACGGCGCCCATCATCTTCACGTGTCCGAGATAGTGAATGGTGTTGTCGCCCATGGAGCAGGCGAAAATCGGCAGGTGCTCGTTCTTCAGGCCCGGGGCGCCGACGATCGACTTGTGCTCATCGATGTAGGCCTCGATCGCGTTCCTCTCCTCGACGGAGTATCCGAGCTTGGCCAAGGCGCGCGGGACGGTCTGGTTGACGATCGACATGTTGCCGCCGCCGACCAGCTTCTTGAACTTGACGAGACCGAGGTCCGGCTCGATGCCCGTGGTGTCACAGTCCATCAACAGACCGATGGTGCCAGTAGGCGCGAGAACCGACGCCTGGGCGTTGCGCACGCCGTGGCGGGCGCCGAGGTCGACGGCCTGTTCCCACGCGGCCTGCGCCGCCTCGAGAATTTCGTTCGGGGCCTTCGTGGCGTCCACCTGGTACGCCGCGTCGCGGTGCATGCGCAGCACCTCCAGCATCGGCGCGGCGTTGTCGACGAAGCCCTCGTGCGGGCCCATCCTCCCGGCGGTGCGCGCACTGGTGGCGTAGGCGTGACCAGTCATCAGCGCGGTGATCGCCGCGGCCCACGCCCGACCCTCGTCAGAGTCGTAGGCGAGGCCCGACGCCATGAGCAGGGCGCCCAGGTTGGCGTAACCGAGGCCGAGTTGGCGAAATCTGCGCGAGTTTTCGCCGATCGTCTCGGTGGGATAGTCGGCCGCACCGACGATGATCTCTTGTGCAGTGAAGAGAACCTCGATGGCGGCCTTGAAGGCGTCGACGTCGAAGCGGCCGTCTTCGCGCAGGAACTTCATGAGGTTGAGGCTCGCGAGATTGCAGGCCGAATTGTCGATGTGCATGTACTCTGAGCAGGGATTCGAGCCGTTGATCCGGTCGGTGTTCGACGAGGTGTGCCACTTGTTGATAGTGGTGTCGAACTGGAGGCCGGGGTCCGCGCACTCCCACGCGGCGCGAGCAATGTTGCGCCAGAGCTCGCGGGCCTTCACCGTCTGGATCGTCCTCCCGCCGTGTCGGGCCGTCAACGCCCAGTCGGCGTTGTCGAGCACGGCCTGCATGAAGTCGTCCGAGACCCGCACGGAGTTGTTGGCGTTCTGGTACTGGATCGAGTGAATGTCCTTGCCGTCGAGGTCCATATCGAAACCGGCGTCCCGTAGTACGCGCGCCTTCTTCTCCTCGTTGGCCTTGCACCAGATGAACTCTTCGATGTCGGGGTGATCGGCGTCGAGGATGACCATCTTCGCCGCGCGACGCGTCTTTCCGCCGGACTTGATGGTGCCGGCCGACGCGTCGGCGCCACGCATGAACGAGACCGGGCCACTCGCCGTACCACCGCCCTCGAGCATCTCGGCGCTCGCACGGATCTTGGACAGATTGACGCCCGCTCCCGAGCCGCCCTTGAAGATGATGCCCTCTTCGGTGTACCAGTTGAGGATCGAGCGCATCGAGTCCTCGACGGCCAGGATGAAGCAGGCGCTGCCCTGCTGGGGAACGCCCTCAACCCCGATGTTGAACCAGACTGGAGAGTTGAAGGCGGCCTTCTGGGTGACCAGGAGGTGCTTCAGTTCGTCGCGGAAGCTCTCGGTCTCTTCAGCGTCGACGAAGTAGTCGCGCTCGACGCCCCAGGCGGTGACCGTGTCAACGATGCGGTCGACCACCTGCTTCAGGCTGGTCTCGCGCTCGGGGGTGCCAAGGGTGCCCCGAAAGTACTTCTGCGAGAGGATATTCGTCGCGTTGAACGACCAACTCGCCGGGACCTCGACGTTCAACTGCTCGAAGGCAACCGATCCGTCACGGAAGTTCGTGATCCGCGCGTCGCGCCGATCCCAGATCACCTCGTCGTAGGGGTGACGGTCGTCGGTCGTGAAGAAGCGGCCGATGCCGATTCCCAGTCGCTGCGGTGCGATTGCCATAATTGTTCTCTCTTCTTTTCGGATCCGACACTGTGCCAATGCCTCGCAACGATGGGGTCGGGAGGTTCAGGATAGTGCGTCCCGGCCCCCCAGCCACAAGATGTAGTGGTCAGTCCACTTTTCGTCGCAAGATGCTGTGTCATTACAGCACTGTAATTACACCGCGTCAACTCCATTTTACCGTTTTTTGGAGATTTCTTTTCTGAGAAACCTGCGGCCCAGTAACTACCCCAAATCCTTCACTAACCTCGCCGACGTGGACCTCATTTTCGCCCTCGACGCGGGCACGTCGGGGGTGCGTACGGTCGCCTTTGACCCCCGATCAAACGTGGTGGCGTCGTCCTATCGAGCCCTGACGCAGCACTTCCCCCACTCGGGTGAGGTCGAGCACGACGCCCTCGAGATTGCCGCACTCGCCATCGCGACGCTGCGCGAGGTCGCCTCTAGCGTGCAACAGGCCGGTCATCGCGTGCTGGCCGTCGGCGTCACCAACCAGCGTGAGACCACCATTGCTTTCGACCGGGCCACCGCTCAGCAAGGTCACCGGGCGATCGTCTGGCAGGACCGGCGAACGGCGCGGCGCTGTGAGGAGCTCGACGAGGCCGGACACGGTCCGCTGGTGCGCTCCACCACGGGACTCGTACTCGACTCGTACTTCTCGGCGACCAAGATGCGCTGGTTCCTCGATCACGGCGTGCTCGACGACTTTCGAGTCCCGAGCTTCGCCACCGTGGACACCTGGCTGCTCTGGTGGCTCACCGGCGGCGTCGACGCGGGCGTCTTCTCGACCGAACCCTCCAACGCGTCACGCACGATGCTGATGGACCTCGCAACGATGCAGTGGTCGCCCTCGATGCTCGAACTGTTCGGCGTCGAACGCCACATGCTCGCGGACATCCTTCCCTCGACGAGCAACTTCGGCACGATCCGTGTCGACGTCGTGCCCGAGCTCGCCGGGGTCGCGATCACTGGCGTCCTCGGCGATCAGCAGTCCGCGCTGTTCGGTCAGGCGTGCTTCGAGCCGGGGGTCGTGAAGGCGACGTACGGCACCGGCGCGTTCATCCTCGCCAACGCCGGCGAGGCCCCGCCCGGCGTCTTCGACGGTCTCGTGACGACCGTGGCGTGGGACCTCGGCGACCGCGGCCCCCGGGCCTACGCCGTCGAGGGCTCGGCCTTCGTCGCGGGGGCCGCGGTGCAGTGGCTCCGCGACGAGCTCGGCTTCATTGCGAGCTCCGATCAACTCGAGGCACTGGCCCTAGGCGCGAGTGACAGTGGCGGCGTCCAGTTCGTGCCAGCCTTCACGGGACTCGGCTCGCCGTTCTGGCGAAGCGAGGGTCGCGGATCGATCACCGGTCTCAGTCGGGGCGCCGGACGGGCCCAGATCGCGCGCGCCCTTATTGAATCTCTGGCCTACCAGGTGCGCGCGATGACCGACGCCTTCGCCACGTGTGGCCTCGAGCTGCACGAGCTGCGCGCCGACGGCGGCGCGGCGGCGATGGACCTGTTGCTGCAACTCCAGGCGACGAACTCTCGACTGGCGGTGCTGCGCAGCACCACCCTCGAGGCCACGGCCCGCGGGGCGGCGACCGTCGCCGGCCTGGGCTGCGGCCACTGGAAGTCGCTCGAGCAGATCGCGACGCTCTGGAGTTTCGAACGGCGTTTCAATCCGCAGGATCCGCTCGTCTGCGACGTCGGCTACCGCACGTGGCTACGGGCCGTCGAGCGGAGCTAGCCGCGGTAGGTTCGGCGGAGGACGAAACGGGCGATGGCACTACACGTCCAGGGTCGTCCGTGAGGGACTCTCCTTCGAGGAATCCCCGCGTTGGCACGACGGCCGACTGTGGTACTCGGACTTCTTTCGCCACGGCGTCTTCTCCATCGACGAAGGGGGATGGCACGAACGCCTCGAGCAGCGCGTGATCACCCCGCCGTCGGGCCTCGGATGGATGCCCAACGGGGACCTGCTCTGCGTCTCGACAACCGACCACCGGAGGCCGGCTGCCGCGATTCTCGGCGAGCGGCGTGTCGACCTACGCCTCATTGGCCAGTACTGAGGCTACTGGGCCAACGACCTGATCGTCTCGTCGAGCGGCAACGCCTACGTTGGCAACTTCGACTTCGACCTCCACGGGGTACTGAGCGCCGGTCGCGTGCCCCAGCCGGCCCCCACCACCAATTTGGTCGTCGTCAACCCGAACGGACGGGTGATCCAGGTGATCCCCGACCTGTCGTTCCCCAACGGCGCGGTCATCAGCGCCGACGGGGCGACATTGATCGTCGCCGAGACGAAGACGTGCGCGATCAGCGCGTTTCATTTCAACGCCGACGGCACCCGGCGCGATCGGCGAGTGTGGGCCCAATTCGACGTCGTCTTTCCCGACGGGATCTCCCTCGACGCCGACGGACAGCTCTGGATCGCCAACGCGATCACCAACCAGTGCCCGCGAGTGCGCGAGGGCGGCAAGATCACCGCGTCGCGCACGACGACGCAGACGTCGTTCGCGTGCATGCTCGTAGGCCCGCGACCGTCGAGGTCCCGGGCGCCGGTCTCCCCTCAGCCCTCGCGTCGTTCACTCTCAGCCGAGTCTGGTCAGGGCCCGCTTCATGTTGCGCACGGCCTGGTGGGTGCGCAGTTCGTTCTCGATCAGCGCGAAACGCACGTGGCGGTCACCGCCGTCGCCGAAGCCGACCCCCGGGCTCGTCGCGACGTCGGCCTCTTCGATGAGAAACGTGGAGAACTCGAGTGAACCGAGGTCGCGGTAGGCCTCGGGAATCGGCGCCCAGATGAACATCGAGCCCCGCGGCGCACTGACCGGCCAGCCAATGCGCGCCATCCCCTCGATCAACGTGTCACGACGCGACTGGTAGATGACGCGCAACTGGTCGGGGTAGTCCACCGCCTCGTTCATGGCGACGATGGCGGCGATCTGGACCGGTTGGAACGTCCCGTAGTCGAGGTAGCTCTTCAACTTGGTGAGCGCCGCCACGATCTCGGGGTTGCCGACCATGAAGCCGACGCGCCATCCGGCCATTGAGAACGACTTGGTGAGCGTGTAGAGCTCGACGCAGCACTCCTTGGCGCCGGGCACTTGAAGAATGGAGGGGGGGCGAAAGCCGTCAAAACCGAGATCGGCGTAGGCGAAGTCGTGACAGATCACAATCTCGTGCTCGAGCGCAAAGCCCACGAGACGGGTCATGAAGTCGAGGTCCACGCAGGCACTGGTCGGATTGTGCGGAAACGAGCAGATGATGACGCGTGGCTTCACCGCCGCTCGGTCCCACGCGTCGACTAGGCCGTTGAAGAAGTCGTCGCCGGGGTCCTGGGCGCTGGTGCCCGGGTCGTGCATGGGGACCGTGATGACCGTGGCGCCGGCGAAGCCCGGCCCGGCGAGGTGGATGGGGTAACTCGGACTCGGCACGATGGCGCTGTCACCCGGTCCGAGCAGGACCCACATGAGGTGGGTGAGGCCCTCCTTCGCGCCGATGGTGGTGACGACCTCGGTGTCGGGGTCGAGGTCCACGTCGAAGAGGTGCTTGTAGCGCGTCGCGATCGCGAGGCGCAGGTTGGGGATGCCCCGACTCGCGCTGTATCGGTGGTTCTTCGGGTTGTGGGCGGCCTCGGCGAGTTTGGCGACCGCCACGTCGGGGCTCGGCAGATCGGGATTACCGAAACCGAAGTCGATCACGTCGCGCCCGTGGGCGCGCGCCTCGGACTTCAGCCCATTGATCTGGGCGAAGACGTAGGGCGGCAACCCGTTGATGCGACGGAAATCCATTAGGGAAAACTACCCGTCACCGGGTCGCTCGCCACGCCACCAGTGACTCGATGCGCACGTCGGGGCTGAAGACCGCCCACGTCGCCCCGGCGCGCTCGAGGTCGTCGAGGCGCGTGGCGAGGTCCTCGGGCACCGGTCCGGCGTAGGTCACCTCGCCGCGCGCTGCCGTTTCGACGACGCGCTCGATCGACGCGTCCCAGAGATTGAGGGCGACCCCGAGCTCCTCGGCCAGTCGGTTCGTCGCCGGCGCGCCGGCACCGATCCACACCGGCATCGCCGCACGAAGTTGGCGCACCGTCGCTTCGAGCCGGGCGCGGCGCTCGTCGGCGCTGAGAGCGGTCAGACCGTAGGCCAGGTTTTCGGGCTCCGAGAGCCGGTCGCCGGTGCCGAGCGCGGCAATCACGCGCCCGGGCGCTAGCGCGTCGAGCGTGAGGAACTCCTCAACGAGGTGCCCAGTACCGACGAGGCCGATGCGCGCCACCAGGGGTCCGACGATGAGCCGGTCGTGGCGGCGCGCGACGAGGGCGAGCAGCGGGAAGGGCGCCAGCGACGGACGTCGCGGCGAGCCCATTGGCCACAGGTGGTCGTAGGCGAAGACGCCGTCAATCCCGCAGCGCGCCGCCTCGTCGGCGAAAGAGATGGCGTCGTCGACGCCCCCTCGAAAGGTCGGCAGTAGGACGCCCAGTTTCACGCGTTGCGCTCGAAGGCCACGAGTGCGGCGCCCATCGCGCCCGAGCGCGGTCCGAACATCGAAGGGGTGAGGGTGATCGCCGGACGAGCGCCGTAACCCTCGACGAGGTCGGTCAGGTACTCACGAGCCCACGGCAACACCAGGCCCGAGCAGCTCGAGAGGCCGCCACCGATGACGAAGTGGCCGGCGTCGAGGATGGCCACCAGATTGGCGATACCGAGTGCGAGCCACCACCCGACCTCCTTCATCAGCACCACCGCTTCACCGAGACCTTCGGTCGCGGCCGCGGTGACGTCTTCGCCGCGCACGCTGCCCGCGTCGCCCACGCGTGACACGAGCGTCGGCAGGCGACCCTCAACGGCGTACGCGCGGGTGAGCCGGTGCAGTCCGCCGCCCGACGCGTAGCGCTCCCAACAGCCGCGTCCCCCGCACGGGCAGGCGGCGCCGCGCGCCTTGACGACCATATGGCCAATCTCGCCCGCGAAACCGCTGCGACCGCGAACGAGTTGGCCGTCAGCGAACAGGCCGCCACCGATGCCGGTGCCGAGCGTGACCATTACGAAGTCGTCGATGCCGCGCGCGGCGCCCCATTGGTGTTCGCCGAGCGCGGCGCAGTTGCCGTCGTTCTCGCAGTACACGTGCGGACTGGCGAGGAGTTCGCCGAGCATCGTGCCGACGTTGGCGCCCGACGCGCTTTGGAGGTTGGGCGCGAACGCCAGACGTCCGTCACGCATCAGGCCCGGCAGTCCAATACCCACGGGCACGTCGCGCACGCGCAGTGAGTGACGTGCGCAGAGCTCCTCGACCAGTCCCGCGAGAACGGTCGTCGCGGCGACCCCGTCACTTTCGGCGAAGTTGTGGGGCGTGTCGGCGAGGGCCTCACCGAGGACCCGTCCATCAACCGCCACGATCAGGGCCAGGGCCTTGGTCCCACCGACGTCAACGCCGATCGCGACGTCGGTCACTTCAATTGCTCAGCGCGCGCCTTCAACTCGCGAAGGGCCTGGGTCTGGATGCGGTAGGCCGCGCGCGATTTAATGAACGAAGGGATCGGCACGAGGAGCTCGACCTCCAGATCGTAGGTCACCAACGTCGCGTCGCCCGCAAGCTCGAAGCGGTAGCGGCCGTTGAGGGTCTCGGTGAGGTCGCCATCGACCTGGTGCCAGCTCAGTTGTCCGGGGACGTCGCCGTAGTCGTAGTGCAGCGAGTAGGTGGTTGAACGTCCGAAGGCGGCGGCGCGGAACTCTACGTCGAGGGCGCGGCCATCGTCGTCGCGCTCGAGAACTTCGATCCGCTTGAGATCGCCGACCCAGTCAATGTAACGCTCGAAGTCGATGACGACCCCGTAGACGACGAGTGGCGACGCGTTCACGAGAATTGACTCTGTCGCCCTTTGCGCCACGGCACCACCTCCCCCTCAACCTTAGGTCAGTCAATTGTCGGAGCCAAAGTGGTCGAAAGGAGCCAAATCGAGGGCCAACTGTGCGGCCAGCGCACTCCACTCGAATCGCTCCAGTGCGACCTCCCGCGACTGTCGGGCGTACGTGCTCCTCTTCGTGTCGTGCACGATCATTTCGCGAAGGGCGAGGGCCAGCGCGGCGTCACTGCGCGAGTTGGCGACGATCGTGCCGGTGACGCCGTCGATAACGGCCTCGTGACTGCCGCCCGAGCGTCCGGCGACCTGGGGCACGCCGGCCGCGGCGGCCTCGACGAACACGACACCGAAACCCTCCTGCTCGAGTCCCAGCCAACGGCTTCGACAGTCCATCACCATGACGTCGCTCGCGCCGAGCCACCGACCCAGGTCGTTGTCGGCAATCCGTCCGACGAAGGTGACCGGCGCGTGGAGACGTTGCGCGAGCCGTTCGAGTCGTGCCCGGTCGCGCCCGTTGCCTCCGATGACAACGCGCAGGTTCGTGAATTCGCCCGCGAGGCGCGCGGCGGCGCGGATCAGCGTGTCCATGCCCTTGCGGGGAACGAGACGAGAGTAGGAGATGACCAGGAAGGTGCCGGGTCCAACGCCGAGCGCGGCGCGCACCTCGTCACGATCGGGCCCCGTCAATGGGACGAATCGCGTCGTGTCGACCCCCGGCACGACGCGCACGACCGGGGGCATTCGATCGGCCGCGACGCGGCGGGCCTCGGCTTCGGGGTAGCGACCGGCGGCGACCGCGACGATGGCGTGGCGCAGAACGTAGCGCAGTGACGACGCGACGAACGGCAGACGGCCAGGAATCGCGGTCTCCGCGCCGTGGAGCACGACGCCGTAGGGGCGACTGAGCCATGGTCCGAGCAGGCCGAGCGGCCACGCCGGGTCCAGCAACACCAGGTCCGGCTGGTGTCGCTCAATGGCCGCTTCGATCGCGCGCCACGCCCCGAGCGTCGGTAGGTACAGCGTCGAAGCGTCCACTCGGTCGACCGGCAGTACCGAGAGTGCGTCGAAGAGTTTCGCGTCGGGGTGGGACGACGCGGTCAGCACCGCGCCTCGCCCGGGTTCGAGACGCGTCCAAAGTTCGTGGAGGTAGACCTGGATTCCACCGGTCTTGGGTGGGTAGTCGTTGGTCACCAGTAGGTGGCGGGCCACGCGACCACGCTACTCAACGAGCGGCGCGGCTCTTACTCGCTGGAGGCCTCGTGGCGAAACTTCAAGCGCGGGATCATTCCTTGAGCAGTGAACAATTGGACGACCTGCGCGTCGGCACTGGTCATCACCAGTTCATCGGGCGTCGCACCCAACACGAAGGTCACGAGGCAGTCGGCGCAGTCGGGGGTGCCGCGCCGTACGCACTCATTGCAACTGATACTGAGTTCGATTTCGCTGTTCATGGTCGCACCTTTCGCTCCCCCTACTCTGGCGAGCGCCTGTGACACGTCAACGACGGTGGAGCGCGATCTCGTTCGCGACCTGGCCTGGACCGAAGACGACACCCTCGGTCACGACGCGACCGGCCGCGGGATCGATCAGTAGGTAGAAGGGTGGCCACTTGACGCCGAGGGCCTCGAGGAACTCGGGAGCCACCAGGACCTGGCGACGTGCGTTGCCCAATTCACCCTCGAGGTCGTCGGTGGCGCTCACGATGATCACCGGCTGACCGTTCAGTTCTTCCAAGGTCGAATTGACGAATGCGACACAGCCGTCACAGTTCGACTTAATCGCGACGATGAGAGTGGGATGCTCGAGGATGATCGTCGCCGACTCGCCATTCAGCCAATGCCCGTGGATTGACGTCGGCACCACTCGGTCGCGGGCTCGGTCAAACGAGTGGGGACCGGCGTCGGGCGTCACTCGGCGGTGATGGCCTCGACGCCACGGCCGTGGCCGCACCAGCGACAGGTAACGGACTCCACACTGCGGGCGATGACCTCGGGCTCTTCAACTGAGAGGTCACCGCCCACCGTGAAGTGGTGGAAGGCGCGGACCGAAGTGGTTTCGACAACGTCAAAGCGAGTCAAGTTTCCACAGGCGGTGCAACGGTATCGGGCGGTCACACTCTTCACGATAATTGGATATCACCCGTCCCATTCGTGGCGACGACGAGCATCTCGTCGTCGAGGGCGCCCTTCGAAGTTAAACGGTTCGGGTTCTTCGAAGGAGAAGACGGTGTCCAACGGTACAGGATCACTCGACTCATCGACGCGCTCCGCGTCAATCACTCGGCACAGTGCGGCGGGGTGACGGACCGTCGCGAGGACGAACGGACCGGCGACGGTCTCGAGCACCACGAGACCCCGGCGCGAAAGACGTTCGGCGACTCGTTGGTCCACTCGAGTCGCGACGACATCACGAATTTCAATCGAAGTACTGTGATGGCGCAACACCCCGCCTTCCTGGATGACCCGACGGTTCGTCACGTGCACCTTGTGCGAACGCCACCGCCCGGCCCTCGTGAGTGCCACGACGACGAACGGACCGACCAGAGCGAACGCCAGTACCGTCTGGTGCTGGTGAATAATGGAGAGTCGGTGAGCTCCGACAACCACCAACGCGGTGGCCGCGACGACGAACAGAAGCGGTCGGACCAGACCCCGTGAGACGGGGGTGACCGAGATGATCTTCACTTCGCCCGCTCGCATCACCAGTCGTCGACTCATAACCTCAAGCGTAAGGACTGCGCGGCCGAGGCCAACGACACCCCGGCGAATGTGGGGCGAATCGGCGGCGTCAGACGTTGCGCATTTGGTTCGCGGCCATTTCGAAGTACGAGCTGAGTTCTTCGAACTGCTCGTCGTTCAACGAGTGACGCCCATTCGCGAGGGCACTGTTCATGGCCGCGAGCCACGAGTCGCGCGCACCACGGGTAATGCGAAATGGGGCGTGACGCAGGCGTAGGCGGGGGTGGCCCCGCTCCTCCATGTAGGTCCGCGGTCCTCCCCAGTACTGGATGAGGAATGTCGTGAGGTGGCGCCGGGACTCGGTGAGATCTTCGGGATACATCGGACGCAGGAGCTCGTCCCGTTCGACGGCGTCATAAAATTCGTCGACCAATCGTTCAAAGAACGAATCGCCACCGACCGCGTCATAGAACGTCGTCTCCACGAAACCACGATAATGGTGTGCTCTAGACTGGCTGAACCCCGCGAGGGGTGCGCGGGTGTAGCTCAATGGTAGAGCTCCAGCCTTCCAAGCTGGCCATGCGGGTTCGATTCCCGTCACCCGCTCTCACGTTTTTCGTTGAGAGCGCAATGGTTTCATGCACTTTCGAGTGACCATGAGTAACCACGAGTAACCGCGAGAGACCACTGTGAAGTGCCCATTGGTGCCCAACTTGACTTTTGAAGTGCCCAAAGGTGCCCGATAGTGAGTTCTAATCGAACTTGTTCATCATCTAAAAACGACGAGATCGAGCGCTTGAAGGAGAAAAACTTTGATAATGGATCTACGCCAGGGGTTCGTCGATTGATTTGGCGATTGCACCGAGTGCGTCAGCGATGATGCGATCGCCATCCTTAGTCGCGTGTTGATAGCGCATTGCAGCGACTGATGACGAGTGTCCGGCGCGATCCATCAGCTCGACTGTCGTCGCACCTGTCGCCGCTGCCAGGGTCAAGCCCGTGTGTCTTAAGTCGTGCAGTCGCAGGTCTGGTCGACCGACTTTCGTGCGCGCACGCTGCCAGGCGACCTGTAAAACATTTCCCGTCAATGGCACGCGCCACGGTCGCCTTTTCCTGAGCATTGCAGGCCTTGGCACTCATATCGATACAGACCGTGCCCGGCGAACCCATCAACCCCAACGGGTCTTCCGCATTCAACATTGTCGTTCGTGAACACGTATGGCTGATTCGTTGAAGCAACCGCGGGGTCCACACTCATGAACTGATCTGTCGTCGGGTCGTAGTAGCGGTTGACTATGGAAGTCACCAAACGTGATCGTGCTCATTCCGTAGTCGGTGCCGTTGACCAGGGAGATCGGTGTACGAAACCAGAAATTCTTGCGATCGACAATTACCTTCACTGAGACACGTCCACAGTGTCACCGTGGTTCGCTCGACCGCTCGACGACGTCGGTTGTCCGCTGACGTAGCAAGTACCAAGCGTCAACGTTGCACCGCCAACGCACGGTGCCCGGCGAGGGTCCCCGGGCCAACAAGCGACCGTCGCGCTGAGCCGGCCCTCCTGGTCATCACCGCGGCCCGATCAATCACAGGACGTAACTGTTCGCCCGGGCCACCGGGCCCGTTGTCGACGAGACTCCGCGGAGATTCGGTGGTGGTGTTCGTGAACTGTCGCACGGTGCTCCTTATCGGAGGCCGACACATTCGTCCTCTACCTAAGAAGCCACTTTCAGATGCCGTTTGGGGACAACAACTTTGTGGCGAGTCCAAGAAATGTGATGCCTGGACGTAGAGAGACGTTGGTGGATTTTCAGATCGAACCCTTGAGACCTTCGGGCTGTCGGGCGCTACGCGCCCGACGCCCGATCAGGGCGAGTAGCGGAGGCTCTGCATCACCGGTTTTACGCAACTCTTCTATACGTTCTCAAGAATCTACCTTGATCAGTATTCAATCGTAATAAACCGAGATTTTTGTAGCGTATTGCCTTTCACCAGATTCTTGTGTCCAAAACCTTGAAAAAGCAATGTCGAGTACTTTCGGCTTCCCAAGTTCTTCTAATCTCGAGGCGATTAATCTTAAAAAATCAGGGACGTTGTCATCCGTGTCCTTCACCGTGAAGTGATGGCACGTCCAGTTCACTGCATCAGCCGGCCACTCATCGTCTCGCTTATTCATTATTCCACTCTCGTGCATTCCCATGTCGGCCAATTGAGTTTGAAGCAGGGCCTGTCTTCCGTTCAGTATCTCAGACTCTGACACACTTAATCCCAGCCAAACGTTGCGCCAAGAAACACTAGTGGGCCGCACATTGGAGAAGACGACTTCGCTGTCGCCCAAACGCCTACGGCCACACCAGTGAGTCCAATCTAAATGGGGATTACCGGTATTGATGGCTTTCCAGGACTCGGCCCTCTGCGCTGTGCCCTCTTAATGGTCCGCGAGCAGCTCAGCCTGCATTCCATCTGGGAAACGCATCCAGTGCATGATCAACAATCGACCTCGACGAACATACGACTGTACGACACGATTAGAAACGTTCGCCGAACTCGTTGCGCTTACCACTTGAAACTGACAAGCCATTTCCATGGACCGTTTGGTGGCAACAATCTTGTTTCGTGTCCGTTGAAAGCAAATCCGAAATTTGTTGCTCCATGCCGCGCCTTTCATTCTGCTGTTAGTCGTAATGCTCTTGGACAATTCGATCGTTCATACACCCGCAGGCGCACCGATGACAATGACGACGATCAACCATCCGCCAGCAAACCCTCCGGCCACCGCAGCCGCACCGCGAGTGACAGGAGACTTTACGACATTTTCAATGCCTTGAACAAACTGGTCCGGGATTCCGGAGAAATTGTAACCTTGTCCAGGAGTCGGCTTCGGCTGAGTCTGTCCGCTGTGCCCTCTTACTGGTCCGCGAGCAGTGCCGTCTGCGTTCCATCCGTGTTTTGCATTCTCCTTTGCTTTCTGCTCGGCACTGTTGTAATCCTTGTCGTTGTAAGGCTTTTTCTCTGCCGCCTGCTCCTCGGCCTTTCGTTCTTCACGATTCCATCTCTTCGGCTGGTACGCACCTAAGCCCAAGGGATCTTCGGAATTCAGTGGATTGTCATTTGTGTATACGTAGGGCTGATTCGTCGTCGCGACGTCTGGGTCAATCGAGAGGAACTGATCGGTCGCCGGATCGTAGTAGCGGTTGACTACGGAAGTCACCACATGAGGTCGCGAGCACCTCGTAGTTGGAGCCGTTGACCAGGGAGATCGGTGTACGAAACCAGAGATTCTTGAGATCGAAAATTACCTTCGCTGAGACACGTCCACAGTGTCACCGTGGTTCGCTCGACGGCTCGACGACGTCGGTTGTGCGCTGACGTAGCAAAAGCACCAAGCGTCAACGTTGCACCGCCAACGCACGGTGCCCGGCGAGGGTCCCCGGGCCAGCAAGCGACCGTCGCGCTGAGTCGGCCGTCCTGGTCATCACCGCGGCCCGATCAATCAAAGGACGTAGCTGTTCGCCCGCGCCACCGGGCCCGTTGTCGACGAGACTCCGCGGAGATTCAGTGGTGCTGTTCGTGAACGGTTGCACGGTGCTCCTTATCGGAGGCCGACACATTCGTCCTCTACCTAAGAAGCCACTTTCAGATGCCGTTTGGGGACAACAACTTTGTGGCGAGTCCAAGAAATGTGATGCCTGGACGTTGAGAGACGTTGGTGGATTTTCAGATCGAACCCTTGAGACCTTCGGGCTGTCGGGCGCTACGCGCCCGCCGCCCGGTTAGGTCGAGTAGCGGAGACTCTGCGTCACCGGTTTTACGAACTCGTCCATACGTTCTCAAGCGCTACGAGATGCTGACGCGTAACTTGCCTTTACGTCTTTCAAGGATGGCATAAGCCCCCTAACAAATTCCTGCGTCCGTCAAGGGAATCTTCGGACTGTTGATGTAGTTCGGATAGTCCAGCGTAAGACAGTTTCGCTTCCTCCGAGAATCTTTGAAGGTTATAAGCCAAGTGGACCTCACTCCAGTTCCAATATTTTCCGTGTCGCTTGATCCGCTGGATACTTTGTACGTGTAGTAAAGAGTTGTGCAACTTGGAGGGTTTCCACACGCCGACAGTTCGATAGTTCGACCGAAGTCATTTTGGAATACGACCGGGAACGCATCAGGGTTGTTCCCGAAGCCAGGACTTTGCGGTCCTGAAATTGAGCGCACAACGAACACCGCTGCCACCGAAAGCACAATGGCAATTACCACCGCACATATCACCCAATGAAAAGATGACTTCGTAGGAATTTCAGCCACGTTCCCCCCACTCCCTCAACGATTGTCAACTGTTTGTGATATTTGGGTCTCTGATTCTCAATTGCCAACAAATCTCCCAGTAGCAAATGAACCTAACCTAGAAAGACCAATTTACGCCCTTCGGTCCCCAGCCAGGCAAAAATACCTTTGGACCACCGAATCCAGTGTCAGTTCCGAACAGCGGACCCACGTGGCCCTCGTCGTCCAGCGGCTCCCCATTGCGAAGAATTTCTCGCTTCTCGAAATCAAGGGCAATATCTCCCGCTAATCCAACCCCTTCAACCCCGACTACTGCTGGCCTCAACGGAAGAGTCAATATCATGACAGCGACATTCAAGGGGTGATCCTTGCCGGTCCACTTGAGTCCTTTGTACGCTGCATAGTACGCCGTATACGGTACGAACGATGCCCCTTCGAGGACTACGTACGCAATTCCTTTTCGATGAACAAGATTGACTACTTTTTCTTCCGCATCATGGACCTTGTGGCAAACGCCGCCCCAATTGCATGGATTCAGTGAAATGAGTCCCAGCGGATCCTCCAAGTTCAATGGATTGTCATTGGTAAAGACATACGGCTGGTCAGTCTGGCTCACCAGCGGGTCCACGCTCATGAACTGATCTGTCGTCGGGTCGTAGTAGCGGTTGACTACGGAAGTGATCGCACGGAAACGCAAACACTTCGTAGTCGCAGGCCTTGACCAGGAAGATCAGTGTACGAAGTCCTGAAAATCGTCAAGATCAGAAAAGACCTTGAACTCAAGTTGAGTTCTAATTCGCCACGTTGAGCTTTCGGAAGAGATCGGGCTCGTCGAACGAGCTCATCGCCTGATCTCTAGTCACGACTTCAATGGCTCTGTCCAAAGTCGTCGAATTGCGCAACGGGGTTAGAGAGGAGTGGCCTCGGCGAGGACTTCGTCTCGCACGAAGTCGCGGAGCCCTTGGGGCGTGCAGACGTCGACCTTGACGCCGAGTTCATCTTCCAAGGCGGCACCCAGTGCTAGAACGTCGAGTGGTTTGGCGTCATCGTCAAAGTCGACTAGAAAGTCCACGTCACTTTGAGGAGAGTCCTCGCCTCGCACCACGCTGCCGAACACTCGAACGTTCCTCGCGTGGTGCTTGGCCGACAACTCCAAGATGGCAACACGGTGTGCTCCGACCAATTGGCCCAACGGTGACGTAGGTTGAAAGATCCGTTTTAGGGCTGCCCAATTCGCAGGGGAATGCGCTCGCCAGCCTTCTCTGCCGTGATTTCGAGCGTGTAGCCGAGCGTTTCCACGTACGAACGTAACGTGGAGAGATAGACGTCCTGCGCGTTTTCGATCGCACTCACGCGACGCTGTGATACGCCAAGAATCTGCGCGACGTCCGCTTGGGTGATGACGCCGGCGCGCAAGTCCGACAACGCCACGGCCTGATGCGCTTTCGCCACCTCGGCACGTAGTCGCGCCGCCGTTACCGGGTTGGCCATCAGTCGCTTCTTCGTCTCCTTCAGACTCATTGCTTTCTCCTTTTCTTCGAACTCGGCCTTTTGCCCTTTGAAACCTCTTTCGGCAACGTGCCGCCCACTGGAACTTCCTCGCCTCGAGCTCGGGCCACTTCTCGTTGAAAGATCCCGTCAGCGACCTTGACGTTACGGTCGTACCACGAATCCCAATCATTTCGTCGCTCCGCTTTGTCGCCGCCTAAGAGGAGCAGTGCCTTTCGACGAAAGTCAAACGCGTAAAGGATGCGCACTTCACTTCGACCCGACGATCCGGGCCGCAACTCTTTCATGCCACACGAGTTGTCCTGCTTAATGGGATACGACAAGGGCATTCGAGCGGACGGACCCGTCTGTTCGAGATACTCCACCGCAGCAATCACTTGAATCTGGTCGTCCTCTTCTAGCTTGTCGAACCAATCATCGAACTCCGCCGACTCTTCCGTTTCCCACTGCAAATCAGACGTTCCCTTCGAATGTTCCGGACGAGTCATTAGAACATGAGTATTCTACCATCGTCAACCTTCACTCGTCAACCTTCACTCGTCAATCGCCGAAACTCCAGGCGTACGGGTTCGGTCATATTGAACGGCGCGCGACCGTTCGGCCGGGTGACAGCGCGCGTGCACCTCTTGGAGTTTCACCATCGAGACTCGGGTGTAGGTCATCGTGGTTTCGAGCTTTTGGTGCCCAAGCATCTCGGCGATGAAGCGGGCGCCCGCGCCGGCCTCGAGCATCAGGGTCGTCGCGGTGTGGCGAAAGAGATGACAGCTCCCCTTCTTCTTGGGCACGGCCGCGTGGACGTAGGCGCTCACGAGCCGCGACATGACGTCGGACGCAATCCCTCCACCGGCGACACTGAGAAAGAGCGCAGGATTCGCCTTCGCGTGTTCGAGTTCCGGTCGCACCTCGTCGAGGTAACGCTGGACCGAGTGACGGGCCCGCTCGCCGATCGGCACGAAGCGGTCACGCGCGCCCTTGCCCTGACGCACGAAGAGCGTGTGGCGCGCGTGGTCGACGTCCGCGACTCGCATGTGTAGCAACTCTGCGCGACGGATCGCTGTCGAATAGAAGACCTCCAGTATCGTGCGGTCGCGCAGGCCCAGTGCCGTCGTTGTGTCGGGGCCGGCGAGGACTGCCTCCACCTCGTCGATGCTCAAGACCGCTTCGGGTACTCGGTGCTCGACCTTGGGCAGAACCAGTGAGATCGAAGGGTCGTAGGAGAGTTCCCCCGTGCGCGTCAGCCAGGCGAAGAGTCCCTTCACCGGGATGAGCCGTTGGGCCTGGGTGCGAAAGGAGAGCGGAAGTCCGTTCGCCTTCTTCTGGTGATAGAGGTGGCGCT
>JANYFR010000012.1 GCA_025362585.1 Acidimicrobiales bacterium
GCGATCGCCATCTGACCGTTGGAGGGCCCGAGCTTCAAGAAGAGCTCGAACTGTCGCCTCGCGACCGCCTGATTGCCGGGCGTCGAATCGGCCACGATTGCGAAGTAGAGCCGGGGGGCCGCGGCGCGTGGGGCAATCGCAATCGCCTGTTCAAGGTTGCGGATACCCAGCTCGACGACCTGGGGTCGGTGTGCGGCGCTTCCGGCCGAGAAGTCGAGCCAGCCGCTCTGGGTGAGGGCCTGGACGTTGTGGGGGTCGAGGACGAGGACCTCTTGATAGGCCACCAATGCGGCCACCAGGTTGGCGTTGGCGACGTCGGCTTCGGCCCCGGTGAGGAGTTGGCTGATGTGCTGACCCCGTCCGAGGCTGAGCGAACCCGTTGCGGAACTTCCGGCCTGGCGTGGCGCGAGCGCCGCGTAGAGGACGAGGCCGAGCGCCACCGCGAAACTGGCGGCCGCGACGACCAGCCAACGAACCCGTCGAACTCTCGGCGCACTCGTCGCGGGGAGGAAGGGCGCCGTCGCCAGCAGTGCGAGGTCGCGCCGCGCTGTTTCGAGGGCGAGAGTGTCGCGACGCTCAATCGTGGCGAACTGTCCATCGGAGAGGTCGCCGAGTTCGTGTTCGCGCCGCGCGTCGGCGAGTGAGGCCGCGCGCAGCGCAATTTCGTCGCGCAGCTGACCGGGGTCAGTGCTCACCGTCGCCTCGCGAGTCGGAGTCCGGCCACGATCATGGCGATGAGCGCCCCGACCGGCACGAGCCATAGCAGTGATCCAATCCCCGAGGTCGAGGGACTCAACAGAATTGACGTGCCGTAGGTCGATTCGAGTGAGGTGAGGATTTGACTGTCGGAAGCCCCGTCGCGCACGCGCTGGGCAATCTCGTGGCGTACCGCGACGGCCGACGTGGCGTTGCTCTGGGCGACCGAGATGTCGTCACACGCGGGACACTTGACGAGAGCTTCGAGGTGCGCGATGCGGCGCTGCACGCTTCCCGCGTCCGACTGCGTGACGAGCACCAGCGCGACGACACACGCGAGTGCTGCACACCACAAGCTGAACGTCCGCAGGACCCTCACGACGTGACTCGCGCCACCACGGCGGCCAGTTGCTTGGCTGTCGTGGCACCGAGCAGTCTGGCGACCACCCGTCCGTGTCGATCGATCACGTAGGTCGTCGGCGGAGAGATGACGGCGTAGCGATTGGCGATAGTCCCGCCCGGGTCGATCAGCGAAGGATAGAGCGAGCCGTAAAGACGACTAAAGGCTCGCGCCGACGAGAGCGGGTCGTTGAAGATCACGCCAATGACCCTTACGCCGCGCAGGCGACTCTGAAACGCGAAGGTCGAGAGCTCGGGCGCTTCGGTGACGCAAGGACCGCACCACGACGCCCAAAAATTCACCACGACCACGTGACCGCGTTCGTGCGTCAGCGAGAACGACCCGCCACCGAGTTCCCGACCCGAGAGTGGTGGCGCAGCCCTACCAAGCAGTGCGCTCGGCGCGTTGGTCGCGTCGTTCACCGGGTGTCGAGTCGCGAGGAAGCCCGAGAACGCGACGACCAAAGCGAAGATCGACAGTGCGGAGATCAGCACGGTGCGCTTCACGGCGCAACGTCGTCGTTAGAACGTCGGCGCAGGAATGACAGCGCGGCGCCCCCGCCGAGCAGGAGTCCGCCGATCCAAAGCCACGAGAGGAGTGGTTCCACCGTCACGCCGAGCACGACCGATCCGGCCGGCAGGTTGCCCTGCACCTGCGCGCCCGAGGTCGCGCCATTACCCCCCATGGCGTCGAAGGTCACGTAGACGTCGCGGGCCAGATTTGAGTCGATGGCGGGCGTTCCCACGGTCTGACTGCTTCGCCCGTTGTAGGTGGTGACGGCGGGGCGGAGGTGCCGGGCGTTCACCTCGACGCGCAACTGCAACGCGGTGAGCAGCGGTTGTCGCACAGTGGCGAACCCGTCAAACGTGATGTACTGACCGGCCACGACCGTGCTCTGGCCCGTTGCGAGGGTCACCTCGGCGCGCGTCGCGTACGACGTCGACGTGACGATGGCGACGGCCATCACTACGACCCCTAGGTGCACGACCATGCCCCCCGCGCTCGGGCCGCGAAGGGCGCTCCACCACGGCTGACGCTTGCGACGGGCCGTGACGAACGCACCGCGTAATGTGCGCAGCGCCGAACCGGCGGCGGCGCTCGCGAGGAAGTAGGCGAACAGGACCATCGGACGGCGCACCCCTTCGGCGACCAGTGCCACCACGACCCCCAGCGCCACCCAGGCGCTCAGGCGCAGCCGCGACCAGAGCACTGCGCGGTCGAGGGTGCGCCAGCCGACGAGCGGCGCGAGAGTCATAAGGACCAGCAGCACGACACTCATCGGCACCGCGACCGACGCGAAATACGGTGTCCCGACGGTGACCTGGCCGCCGTTCACCGCCTCGTAGAGCAGGGGGAAGACGGTGCCGAGCAGCACGACCACCGCGAAGCCAACGAAGAGCACGTTATTGGCGACGAAGAGTCCCTCACGAGAAAGCGCCGCGTCGACCCCGACCGGCGAGCGCAGGCGGTCACCCCGGCGCGCAATGAGCCCCACCCCGAGCGCCACCGTGAGAAGGAAGAAGCCAATGAGCAGCGGCCCGAGAGTACTCGAGGAGAACGAGTGCACGCTCTGGAGAACGCCCGAGCGGGTGAAGAATGTTCCGAGGATGGTGAGGGCGAAGGTCGCGACAGCAAGACTGAGGTTCCAGACTCGAAAGAGGCCCCGGCGGTCTTGGACGATCACTGAGTGGATGTAGGCAGTGCCCGTGAGCCACGGCAGCAGGGCCGCGTTCTCGACGGGGTCCCACCCCCAGAAACCGCCCCAGCCGAGCACTTCGTAACTCCACCAAGCCCCGAGCACGATGCCCACCGAGAGCACTCCCCACGACAGAACCGTCCAGCGGCGCTGCTCGAGGGGCCACGTATCGTGGACTCGGCCCGTAATGAGCATCGCAATGGCGAAGGCGAACGGAACGGTGAATCCTACGAAACCCGCGTACAGCAGCGGCGGGTGTATCGCCACGAGCGGGTTGTCCTGGAGGAGGGCGTTCGGTCCGGCTCCCTGCAATGACGCGGCGGGGTTGTGGAGAAATGGATCGGCCGGTCCGCACATCAAGAGAAGAAAGAAGGTGTTGACCCCAAAGAGCACCGCGGTCGCCCAGCCAACGACCGGGTCGTCGCGCGTGGTGCGGTAGTAGCGCACGACACTGGCAATGAGGACCGCGAGCAGTAGCACCCAGAGCAAGAGCGAACCCTCGAGCGCGGACCACATTCCGGTAATTGAGTACAGCAGCGGCGTGAAGGTAGCGTTGTTCTGCGCCACGTACGCCAGCGAGAAGTTGTGGGTCACGAGCGCGAACTGCATCACCGCGATCGCCCCGACGACGCCCGCGAGCGACCCCCACGCCCAGCGCATGGCGTGGCTGGCGCGACCAGTGCGTAGCGCCACTAGCTGGAGCGTGAGACCGCCGAGTGAGCCCAGGAGGGCCAGGTAGAGCGCGCCGCGCCCCAGCCACGTCAGGGTCATCGCACGCTGCCGTTAGGGGCGATTACTCGCACCGGGTGTTGGGCAATATACGACGCCGTGTGCTTCACCATGATTTGGGACCCGTCGAAAGTTGTACCGTGCGCGGTCGTGAAGTGACCGACGACCACGACCGGAATGTTCGACTGGAAGAGCTGGGGTGGCGTGCCGTGAACGACGACGTAAACCTCGTTAGTTCCCGATCCCTTGATCCAGAATGACGCGCCATTCGACGTGCGCTGAATCGTGTGGGCCTTGACGACGCCCTCCAGACGGATTTCCGACGTGCCGATCGTCGAGCGACTCGCGAGGACCTGGTCCACGGTATCGAAGTAGTTGAGTGAATGCAGTAGCCCCTGGCTGATGAGTGCCAATACCGCGATGGCGAGCACCACGAGGACCCCGAACGAGCGGCGTCGGCTGCGCGTCGGACTCTTGGGCGGCGCGACGGGGCTGAGGTCGAGCGGAGTGTCAGTGACCACGACGAGCCCGCCACCAGATTGACAGCGCGTAGAGCGCCATCCCCCCGAACGCGAACGTATACCCCGCAGCGACGTAGCCCATCAGTGCACGCCCTCGGCGCGACGTCGTGCCAGCGCGACCACGAGCGTCACGTCGGTCTCGCGTTCTCGCGCCACCTCGAGTCGGTAGCGGGCGCGAACCAACCACGCGTAGGCGAGGCTGACCGAGACGAAGCTGAGTAGGAGGGTCCAGGCCATGCTCCCGTGAATCTTCAACGAGCGCGTCGAGGTGAAGACCGTCGCGCCTTGATGGAGCGTCTTCCACCACTGGACCGAGAAGTGGATGATCGGCACATTGATCGCGGCGAGGATGGCGAAGACCGCACTGCGCTTCGCGCGAACTTCGACGTCGTCGTTGGCCCGGCGAAGCGCCAGGTACCCGATCGCGAACACTCCGAGAATCGCCGTCGAGGTGAGTCGCGCGTCCCACGCCCACCAGACGCCCCAAGTCGGTCGACCCCAGATCGATCCGGTGACGAGCGTGAGCACGATGAAGAACAGGCTCACCTCCATCGCGGCGTGGGCAATCCGGTCCGACGTGATCGAGCGCGTGCGGCGCCAGAGGTACAACGCGCTCGCAATAGTGGCGGTGCCGAACGAGAGGTAGAGCGCGACCCAGGCAACTGCCGGGTGGACGTAGACCAGTCGCGCGAGATCGCCCTGAATCCGGTCGGGGGGCGTGACCCAGATGCCCAACCAAATCGTGAGACCGAGCGTGACGAGCGTCATCGGTCCTAGTAGTCGTGCGGAGAGCTGTTTCATCAAGTTTCCTCGAGAACACCGTAAAGGAGAATTCCGAGAGCCAGGTAGGCAGCCAGCGCGACCAGTGCGATTACCCACCATTCCCAGAGCGCTCCACCGTAGAGCGAGGCACTAAACGACCGCTCGCCGGCAATCAACAGCGGCGCGAAGGCGGGCAGGCAGATGACGGGCAACAGCGTCGACGGCCCGGTGCCACCGGTCGTGAGGGCTCCGTAGAGGGTTCCGGCGCCGGCGAGCGCGGCGAGGATCACAACGATGCTCGGTAGAGCGATGAGCGTGCCGCGTAGTGCAGTGTGCAACACCACGACACTGCCGCCGAGCAGTACCATCGCCGTCAGAGCGAGCTCCACCCAGAGGGCCAGGGCCTTGCCGAGGAAGATACCGGCGGGGTCGAGACCGAGCGTCGCCACGGAGTTGCGGGTCCCCGCTGACGACTCGACGCCCTGGCTCCGATTCACCATTAACAGCGCCACCAGCACCACGACGAGATAGAACAGACCCGGCGCCGCCGTGGTGTGACCCGCACGCGCGGGGCCGAGAGCCAGACCACAAATCAGTAGCGCCATGACACCAAAGGGCACCACCTGCCAGAGCAACACTCGGCTGCGTCGCTCGATCCGAAGGTCCTTCGCAGCCACCAGCAGCGCCGCGCGAATCACGGCCGTTCCCCAGTGATCCGTCCGCCGACCATCACGAGCGTACGCGGCGCCAACGTCGTCGTACGGAGCGGATCGTGCGCGCTCAAGACCACTGTCGCGCCGCGCGCCACCACCTCGGCGAGCAGCTCGTCAAAGAAGTTCCGACCATCGTCGTCGAGCGTGGCGTAGGGCTCATCGAGCAGCCAGAGCTCCGGTCGACGTAGTAGCAGCCACGCCAGCCCCAGGCGGCGGCGCTGGCCCGCCGAGAGCTGTTTGGTAATCGTGCGGCGTCGCTCCGCCAGACCAATGAGCGCGAGCACCGCAGCCAGGTCCTCGATCGGTCGCCCGAGCGCCCTGGCGGCGAAGGTCATGTTCTCCTCGACCGTGAGGTCGTCGTAGAAGGAGCCGTCGTGTCCGAGCCAGCCGATCCGGCGGCGCAGCTGGCGCCGGTCACCTCGAGCAAGGTCGACACCGAGGACCGTTCCCCGGCCGGCACCGAGCGCGACGAGTCCTCCGAGCAGGCGCAGGAGGCTCGTCTTGCCGGCGCCGTTGGCCCCCACGAGGACCGTGAGGGTCGCCGGTTCGACGACGAGTTCGACGCCACTGAGAAGTGGAAAACCGTGGGCGAGCACCACCGCGTCGTGCAGTTCGGCGAGGGGGGGCTCTGCGAGACTCATTGGGGGACTAGCGCGCGAGGGCGTCGAGGTCCGCGACCACCATCATCTCGACGAGGCCGTAGAAATCGACCTCGCACTCCCATCCGAGTTCGGTCTTCGCCTTCGTCGCGTCGCCGACGAGCAGGTCGACCTCCGCCGGACGAATGAATGCCGGATCGACCACGACGTGGTCCTCGTAGTCGAGTCCCGCGACCTTGAAGGCAACCTCGCACAACTCTCGCACCGAGTGAGTCTCGCCGGTCGCCACCACGTAGTCACCCGGCTGGTCGCATTGGAGCATCGCCCACATCGCGCGCACGTAGTCGGCGGCGAAGCCCCAGTCCCGCTGTGCATCGAGGTTGCCGAGACGAAGTTCACTGTCGAGCCCGGCCTTGATACGCGCGACACCGTGGGTGACCTTGCGCGTGACGAACTCGAGCCCCCGACGTGGGGACTCGTGATTGAACAGAATCCCCGACGACGCGTGCAAGTCGTAGCTCTCGCGGTAGTTGACCGTGATCCAGTGGCCGTACACCTTCGCGACGCCGTAAGGGCTGCGAGGGTAGAACGGCGTGTTCTCGTCCTGCGGCACCGTGTGGACCCGACCGAACATCTCGGACGAACTCGCTTGGTAGAAGCGGATCGTCGGATCGACAATACGAATCGCGTCGAGAATCCTCGTCACCCCGAGGGCCGTAATCTCGCCCGTCAACACCGGTTGGGTCCACGACGTTTGAACGAAGCTCTGCGCCGCGAGGTTGTACACCTCGACCGGGCGCCAATCGCGCAGCACGTTGATCAGCGACACCTCGTCGACCAGGTCGCCCGAGACCAGGTTCAGACGATCTTGCACGTGGGTAATCCGTTCGAGGGCCAGCGTCGAGCTCCGCCGCACGAGTCCAATGACCTCGTACCCCTCAGAGAGGAGCAGTTCGGCGAGATAGGAGCCGTCTTGACCGGTGATGCCGGTAATCAGGGCCCGCTTGGCTGCCAATGGTCCTCCAGGACAGGGAACTGACCCGTGGCCAGACCGCGACCAATCCTACCCCAGGGCACCCAATCGATTCCATGGCCGTAACCTTGTCACATGGCCCACCTCGCGCTCGTGAGCTACCGGTTGGGCGGCTCCGACGGGGTCTCCATCGAGGCAGCCAAGTGGCGAGGAGCATTGCACTCGATCGGCCACCACGTCACGACGGTCGCCGGTGAGGGCGATGCCGACGTGATCATCGAGGGTCTGGCGTTGGGCTCGGTCGCAGCGCCGCCCAGTGCGCAGCTCCGACGTGCTCTCTCCGGGGTCGACCTGGTCATCGTCGAAAACGTCGTCTCGTTGCCGCTCAACGTTGCCGCGCGCGACGCCGTCTACGAAGTGATCGACGGGCGCTCGGCGATTCTGCACCACCACGACCTGTCCTGGCAGCGCGACCACCTCCGGCACCTCGAGGGCCCCCGCACCCAAGTCGGCTGGCATCACGTCACGATCAACGAACTCTCTCGACGTGAACTGCTCGAGCGCGGCGTTGCAGCGGTGACGATCATGAACGCCTTTGACTGCAACCCCCCGCCCGGCCACCGCGATCAAGCCCGCGCACTGATCGACGTGGACGAAGAACGACTCGCACTGCTCGCGTCGCGCGCCCTTCCCCGCAAGAATGTCGCGGGCGCCCTCCAACTCTGTGCGGCGCTCGACGCGGTGCTGTGGATCCTGGGGCCAGCCGAAGAGGGCTACGGGCCGGATCTCGAGCGCCTGCTGGAGCGCTCGGGCGTTGACGTTCGCCGAGGACTGCCGCGCGAACTCAGCATCGACGACGCCTACGCGGCGTGCGATCTCGTCGTGATGCCATCGACGTGGGAGGGATTCGGCAACCCGATACTCGAATCGGTGACCCACCGGCGCCCGTTAGCCCTCTACCCCTACCCGGTCGCCCGAGAGATCGCGGCGTTCGGGTTCGAATTCTTTGCCCTCGATGACGCCGAGGGGATCGAACGGTTCCTGCGCGACGGCGACGACGAGATGCTGGCTGACAATCTCAGCATCGCCCTCGAGCACTTCAACCTCGCGGCCCTGCCGGAGCGACTGGGCGCTCTCGTCGCCGCGACCGGAGTCCGATAGTCGGCGGTAATCTGTCCTTCAATGGTGATCAACGACGACCGACCACGCCACGCCGAACGGCGCGAACATCTGCTGTTGGTGGCCCGGACTGCCTTCGCCGAGCGAGGTTTCCAGTCGACGACGATGGACGACATCGCCCGAGAGGCCGGTTTCACGAAGCCAATCCTTTACCAGTTCTTCGATTCCAAGACCGACCTCTATCGCGAGATCGTCGCTCAGACTGCCGAGAAGCTGCTCACGAGCCTGCAGGCGGCGGTCGCCACCGTCGAGTCACCACGGGCCAAGATCGAGATCGCCTTTCGCGTGTACTTCGAGATGGTCGTCGGCGAGACCGACGCCTTTCGGATCCTCTTCATCCACTCCCACGAGGGCGACACCTCGCGAGAACTCCGGGCACTGGAACTCGGCCTCATCACCTTCCTCGAGCCACTCATCAACATCACCCTGAGTGACGAACACCGCCACCAGCTCGCGGCGGGTGTTGTCGGTATTGCCGAGGGGGCCGCGATTGTGTGGCTCGAGCAGCAAGAGTTGAAGGGCTGGCCCGCGCCAGCGGAGGGCGCCGCGGAGCGACTGGCCGCACGCAGCGCCACGCTCGCCTGGGGCGGCCTGCGCGCGGTCCACCAGGACTAGACCGTCGCTCCTGCCACCACGGTGGCGAAGACCTGGGCCAGCTGCCACAACTGGCGCGCACATTCGTCGTAGGCCGCCTGGTCGCCGCCGGCGGGGTCGACAACGTCGAACAACTTCGAGGGGCCGATCGCGACGACGGTGGCGAGTTGGACGTCGAGCGAGCATTCGAGAGGGGCGCGGCGCACGAACTGGTGGAGCTGGACCACTCGCTCGGCGCCCCCAGGGAAGTGATCTCTCACGAAGTTGACCTGATCGGCCTCACTCGCCAGGATCAGGTCGGCCCACGCGACGTCGGCGTCCGTCAACTGATGGCTGCGGTGGGCGTTGAAGTGGTGACCCTGCAGCTCGTCGAGGCGCTCGAGCGCGTCGCGGGTTCGCCCGCTCATGGCCGAGCCCTCGATCACGTGCGTGCCCGCGGTACGTACGGTCCAGTTCTCGCCGTTCGCTTCGGCGAGCGTCACGAGCATGAAGCCAAGCATCACCGAGCGCGCCACGTTGCCCGTGCAGAGCGTGACCACCTTCAACGTACGTGCACACCCGAGATTGCGCGCGAGATGATCAGGCGCTGAATCTCGCTCGTACCTTTAAAGATTGTGTAGGTATTGGAGTGGCTAATAGATTTTCTGGTCAAAGCTACTTTCCAAACTAAGCAGACCCACGAAAGACGGGAATGGACCCATTAGGCCATGGTTCAGGTCGTTTTCGCACCTCATTACTGGGACGCGAGTGTGCGCCGAGAACCTCGAAGCACATACTCCATATCAGAGCAACACTACCAACGAGAACCCTGCGGGTCCGCCTCAAGACCGTCTATGGACAGAAGATGACCTCGCTCTCTTCTTTGTCTTCAAGTCTGTCGGTGAGCTCATCGAGCGTCACCCCGACTTTCCTGCGCCCCTACCCTTACGAATCCGTGGGCGTCGCTAGCGCTCCTGCGATGTCCTTGCTTGGGCTAACGGCCTAACTCAAGGTCCCGTCCCCGAGGACAACGAATCGGCCGTTCCCGCGTTCGACATTTCCACCATCGCCAATCTACTTCAGGAGGCTTAGCGTGCCCAGAACAAAGTCATCGCAATTGATTCAATTCTCTCGCACACTCGTGCGAGTCGGGTTATACCCACTCAGATTTCACGAGGACTTTCCCAGTGACACTGCTGTTCGAACCCACTCATGACGAGCGCTATTCAGCACATAGGTTCCATAGCTTCCTTCGGGCAGATCCCCATCGGGAAATGGACGAATACGTATGCCGATGCTTACGCTGACGGGCACGCCGCTAACGATCCAGTCACTGGCAGCGTTCAGGTACTGATACCACTGACGTCCTCCGTCAGTGGTGACGTCGATGACCGCATTGCTGACCATCACCACAGATGTCGGCCCTTCGGAAATCACCTTCCTGACGTAATAAATGCCGCCTCCTACCCAATCAGTCGCAAGTAGTGGCCCCGCCGCTCTCCAACGGACGCCACCGTCCATGCTGCGAACTGGATACAGTCCACCATCACCATTCCGCCGCCACACGCCCCACTCGACGGTTGATTTCGTCGATCTGACATCGATCCAGCGCGACTGTGCTGATGGAAGAATCGTCCCCCAACGCAGCAATCGATCATCAACGCCAATACCGCCTTCGTACATTCCACGCCGCATCCTCAGCGTTGCTGGATACGGGGACAATTTCGCGCCCGTAAGCGACTTCGGCTGATCCTTCCCTGCGCCCGAGTTCTTTGTTGGGTCACGATTCCCAACGGTGAGGATGACCATCAATGTCGCGGCCACTACAACGATCGCCACGGCTAGGACACGAAATCGTCGACGGCGAGCTGCCGCGCGGGCCTCTCGAATTAGGAGTTCAGTTGGGTTCGACCTCACTCCAACTTCAGGCTCGCGCATCGACGTCAACGTCATCGGACCTCTTTCTCGGTAATGTTCATGGTACTATTCAGAGTAGTTCTATGCAAACTCTCAAAATTGACAAAGATGAGCCCGTTGCACTACATGATCAAGTGGCCGCGGAGATACGTCGTGCAATCGCAGACGGAGAGGCGGCCCAGGGCGAACGACTTCCTCCTGCGGTCGACATCGCAACGGTCCTGGGCGTGAACAAGAACACGGTGATCCGCGCGCTGCACATACTTCGCGACGAAGGACTTCTCGACTTCACAAGAGGGCGAGGTGTTCGCGTCGTCGGTACACCTCAACGTGGCGCGGTTCTGACCCGTATCGATGAACTACTCACCTTTGCGCGTACGCAGGGATACAGGCACGACGAAGTCGTCGCATTGATTCAAGCACGCACATGACGTTGCGGAGGGTGGCGCCGTGAAATCAGGATTCTGTCGGTCTCGTAGGGAAGGCTCGCTGTGGCTTTATTGATTGACAAGAAGGATGAGCCTTCGAGCGAACAGACCGTTGTCCTTTTCCCAGAAGCGCGCGTGGCGCAGCGTCGACGATGGTTACGACGGGGCTTGATAGTTCTTTTGGTGTGCGCCATGGTCCTTCTCCTGTCCGGCGTCATCGGAGGTATGGGTCGTCGATCAATGCCACCTCCTGCCCCGAGTTCCGCATTGACCAAGAGTTCCATCTCGGCTCTGCCAATCGGTGCCGTAATTAACGCGTCCTCGGTCGTCGCCATTCAGATGTTTTCCGCGACGCAGGGGGTCGCCATCGCATCATTCTGGAACAAGGGCTGCACGTCGCTCCGATAGTCGTACCTGACCACGACCGTGAACGGTGGTACGTCGTGGCGCATCACGGGCGTGCTGCCACGTGGCTCGTGGAGTCATTGTGGACAGGGAACTGGTCTCATCGCATTCGTGTCGCCCGAAGAGGGCTACATCGAACAGACCACGCCCCGTGGCCCACTCTTCACTTCCCTCGGGGGGCGCACTTGGGTGAGTGCCGCATTCTCGGGCGAGACGACTTCGTTGACGCTGTCTCATGGTCGAGTTGTCGTCAGCGCTGCACGTTGCCCCAACCGGTCCGACCCCTGCGTCACTCGACTAGGAGTTGTTCCACTGGGATCACTGACGCCGACGAGTGACACGGTCATTCCGACTTTGTCGAATGGACTGACGAATGTTCCACCGCAGGTGCTCGCGTTCTCAGGTCGAACTGGATTGGTTGCAGAAGGCTCAACACTCATCGCGACGTCGAACTCGGGCGCTTCGTGGCGACGAGTCACCAATCCCTGTGCTGCGAACGCACCAGGCGAGGCACAACTGACAAGCGATTCTCGTTGGTACATGCTGTGCGGTCAAGGAGTGGGGATGATGAAGGCGTATAACCGGCTCTACAAGACCGCCGACAGTGGCCGAAGGTGGACGCTCGGGGCGATTGGTTCGCCGCTGCGCAATGTCGGAGCCGGCAACATCGGACCGTACGCCGTCAATGCGTTCGGAGTGAGCGGCGACGGTCAAGAGATGTGGATCGATGGTGGCCCGGGATTCCTCGAAGTGAGCTCCGACGGAGGACGCCAATGGCAGTTCGCCGGCGCCATTGGCGCACAGACGAATATCACGGGCCCGTACTTCGTGAGTATCGGTCACGAAGTCTGGATGCCCATCGACTTCGGCGGTCTCGTTCGAGCGACTAACTCGGCGGCTTGGAAGATTGTGAGTGAGTCCAAATTCTCGTGAGCTCCGACCTTCGCTCGAGAAGTCGTCCTTCTCAGGAAGTGCCGGATTCCGCCGAACTTCTCATCAAGGAAGCTCGGCGCGCCAAGAGTCTGCGTCGATTACGAAATATTGCAATCGTGTTGGTCGAGGTTGTCGTTGTCACAGTGATCTCCGTCGCTCTGACGGCTAAGAGAACGCCGTCGGAGGCGAAGCCCAGGGCGGGAGTTGCGAAGTTCGTCGATTTGATGAAGCACGCCAACGATGTCTGGTTGTCGTGGCGCGCAAAGGCCTGCTATTTTACGGCTAGGACTACCTGATGTGCACACCCGAAATGGCGCGTGCAATAATCAGGCGCTGAATTTCCGAAGTCCCTTCGAAGATTGTGTAGGTATTGATGTGGCTAATAGATTTCCTGGTCAAAGCTCCCTTCCAATCTGGCAGACCCACGAATCGCGGGCAAGGACCCCTTAGGCCATGGTTCAAGTCATTTTCGCACCTTATTGCTGGGACGCAAGTGTGCGCCGAGAACCTCGAAGCAGACACTTCAAATCATGAGGAACACTACGAGAACCCTGCCGCCTCAAGACCGTCCAACGGCACTGTTCGAGCGGCCAACGGTCATGAACCCGGCATGTGATCAGTAGTGTCGTCGCAACCAATTGCGTCGTGACTTTACACTTGGCAGGGCCATCATTGTCGCGTCGTTATTCACAACTCTCTTTGATACAAGAGAGTTGTTCGAGGACCGCGACCGCCGGGAAGAGGAGGTTGTTCTCCTTGTACACGTGCAGGTGCGTGTCGGACTCCAACTCCGCCAGTCCGTCGTAGAAGGCGCGATAACTCCGGCAGCCGTTAGGCGGGGTTTGGTACCCGTTGGTAAAGGCGTGGATTTGCTTCAAGAGTTCACCGACTTGATCGTGTTCGAGGATCATTGCCGAGATAGGACCATCAAGTGAACCGCGGTGAATCCGCGACTCAGCCGACGACGAGGCCAACTCTCGAATCATGGGAAAGAGTACCCGCTCTTCCTTTGCGAGATGCGGAACGAACTCCGACTTGAGCTCGTGAAACACCCGGCGGACGTCGCTCAGTTCCGGATGCGTGGCGGCGTGCTTGGTCGCAACCTTGTCCGCCAGCGCCGCGAGGCGCACTAGTTCGGTGTGCAAATAAGCGTGGTGGGTTGCTTCAATCTGGTCCACGAGTTCGACCGGACCCATCGACGTCCACTCGGGATCGGGGCCGTTCTCGGTATCGCGTAACGCCGCGAGCAACGTCGCGGGGTCCATGCCTGCTTCCTCACAGGCCGTCTCCAACGTTCGCGAACCACCACAGCAGTAGTCCAAGCCGACCGATTCCATAACCCGCAGCGTGGCGGGATGCGCCTCCACAATCTCGGCGATCGACTGATGCAGCTCAATGACTTCCATATCTATCTCTCTTCTCTCTAGTGAAAAACGAGTACGCCGAACGTGCACGCCGCGACGACGAACATTCCCAGCGCCATCTGTCGCGTTCCCGTCACGACGGCCCGTACGACCGCTCCGCGTAACCACCGTCGCTGGATGAGCACTACGAGCACCATTGCCACGGCGCCGGCGATAAGCGCGGGGTCCAACATCGCCGCGCCCAGCGCGGCCAGTAGCGCGACGCCATCGGCGAACATGCCGAGCCGCGTCAACTGCGGTCGTGCGTGCAGACGAGTGATCATCTCTCGCACGTGCGGAATCGACGTGACGGCCCGAGCAGCGAGGACCAACCACGTGCCTGCGGCAAGCCGCGCGGCTCCCCCATCGACTAAGACCACGGTCGCCGCGACCGAGCAGATGCCCACCGCGCCCGCGAGCTCTGGCACGAGTCGCCGACCGCGCGATCGCATCTCAAACCGGAACGCGACGAGGAAGAACGGGACCGCGACGATAGTGGGCAACCAGAACGTGCCCTGGGCCGACGCGACGGCCCCCACGATCAACGCCGCGAACACCACCAACTCGCTCGCCGCGACCCAACACGCGACGCGGGTACGTTCCAGCGAGCGACCGCGATGAAGATCGATCAGGACGAGACGTAGCGGCGTACGCGCGAGAAAGCCTACGAGAGCGACCATCGCGACGCACAGGCCCGCAACGCCCGGCGCCAACAAATAGCCCAGCAATCCCGGCTCGAGCGTGAGACCCCACCCGCCGTGCTCCTTGGGCACCGCGACCGAACGGAGCAAGGAACGTTTTTTCGTTGTCACTTCTGGGTCGCTGGAGATCGTCACGGTGCCACGCTCGGCGCTAGTGCACGAGTTCGCGCGCCTTCGCAACGGGTGCGCGCGACGTAGTGACAACTCATTCATCGCTGGTTCTCCGAGATCAGTAGTGACAACCGTGTGGACGAGAGCCGCGTGAGCAGGTCCGCGCGCGCGATGGCCCACGACACGTGAAGGGCGCATCGTCCAGTTTGAGCACATGGTCGACCATCGAGGACGCACTGACCGGAGTCGGTGGGGCCCTCGACGGCTTCGATGACCTCGAGCACGCTCACCTGTTCGGGATCGAAGGTTGCCTGGTAGCCGCCCAGGGGACCGGGCACGGACTCAACCCACCCGCGCTGGACCAGAGCCAGCATCGCGTGAGACAAGAAACCCGGCGTCGTACCGACTAGTCGGGCCAACTCCGATGACTTAGTCCTTGCACCGCCGCTCGACAAGACAATGAGTGCTCGTGTGGCGATATCCGATCTTCGCGTAATCTCTAATCGCATACTATAAGACTATACATTCTCAGGATAATCTCACCGACCCAAGGAAACAGGCTTCTTGAGCGTTCCCGGGCTTTTGGGCGACGCTAGGAGGGATTCGCCGAGATGACGTCGGCACGAGTGAGGTGGCCCGCGAGCCGGCCTGAATGCTCCCGACCCGGGTGGTGGCCAGCACGTCGCCTTTTTGACGGCGTTCGAGGCGATGCTCGTCGTGGTGGGAGCCAGCATCGTAATTTGACAGCGCGCGAGGGTCGTCCGACCACGAACGTCAAGGAGCGTGTGCAACGTGCGGGGCGTGCATGCGTCGCCACCAGTCTCGTCGCGAGCGCTCTTTTCGTCATGCGAACGAGAGCGCGGCGCGCGCCGTCTGTCACGTGGCACGAACGTGGACGTCGTAGGTATACGTGTTGAGGAGTCCACCAGCGGCCTTCGGTCCTGTGGCGCCCGCGCTGGGTCCCTAACGGTTAGGTCAAAATGCTCATGGTGACCCCGATCTGACCCCGGGCACGATCGAGCATCTCACTCTGCCCCGACGCTCCGGCGCATTAAGCACCACGACGAACTTGTGCGAATGGGGCCTCGGTACCATGGAAACATGCCGTCCCCCTCGAGCACCGTGGCAGCGATCTTGCTCAGTGGCGGCGCGAGCCAGCGCATGGGCACCGATAAGACACAACTCGTCGTCGATGGATCGACGCTCGCCGCTCGCACCGGCGCGTTGCTCGCCCGCGTCGCCACGATCGCCATTGAAGTGGGGCCAGGGGCCTCCGGGCTGCGATCTCTCCTCGAAACGCCTCGGGGCGAAGGTCCCCTTGTGGCAGTCGCGGCGGGCTGTCGGGCACTCGACGGACTCGGCCACGCCGGCGCGACGTTGGTCGTCGCCTGTGACCTGCCATTCCTTAGCGAAGAACTACTGCGGTTAATCATCAATTGGGACTCGAAGGGATCAGTGGTGCCGGTCGTCGAGGGCCGACCTCAACCCCTCTGCGCCAAGTGGTCCGCGCACGATCTGCACCGCGCACAAGAGCTCGTGGATCACGGGATTCGCTCACTGCGCCACGTCGCGCAAGCACCCGACGCACAGTACCTGCACGAGTCCGAGTGGGGCCGCGTCGTCACGGCGCGACAGTTCAGCGACGTCGACGATGCCGAAGATCTTCGACGACTCGGTCTCGCGCGCGACGTGCAAGATTAGGGTGAGGTGAATGGAACCGTCGGCCCACGAGTGGATTCTCGTTTCCTCATCGCCCCTGTCCGCCGCGACCGTCACGCGGTCGGCGACGCGCGCGGATTGTGGCGCGGTCGTGACGTTTTGCGGAACCGCAGGCAACAACTCCGCTGACCACGACATGGTCGAGGCGATGGATAACGAAACGCACGTCCCGCTGGCGGAACACCGAATCGGCGAGATCATCGCCGCCACTCGTACCCGCTGGCCCGAACTCGGGGCCGTCGCGGTCCATCACCGTGTCGGACACGTCGCGCTCACTGAGACGGCGAGCGTCCTCGGCGTTTCCGCGCCGCACCGAGACGGGGCCTTTGATGCGGCGCGCTTCTGTATCGGTACGCTAAAGAAATCCGTCCCGATGTGGAAACATGAGCTCTGGGCAGACGCCGCGACGTGGAGCGGCGACACCCAGGACATTTCCGTTGTGCCAAAGACGTGACGAGGATCTCGCGCGTGCGAACCGAGATCGGCGGCTACTTATGATATCACTCGACGAGGCCCGGGGCTTCGTCCGCCGCGACCTGTGCACGCTCGACCCGGTGCCACGCCCGATTGACGACGCGCTCGGTCTGGTGGTCGCCGAGGTCGTGTTGGCGCGCGAACGCGTACCGGGCTTCTCTAATTCGGCCATGGACGGCTACGCCATGCGCTCGAGCGACACTTCGGCGAGCGAGACGAGACTGCGCGTCACCGGTGCGGTCATGGCCGGCGAGGTCGCGAGCACGCCGCTCGGGACCGGTGAAGCGATTCGGATCATGACGGGTGCGCCGGTCCCCAAAGGCGCGGACTGCGTGTGCATGATCGAAGAGGTGTCTCTTGACCCCGCCGGACGCGAGGTGTCGATCCAGCGAACCATGGCCGTCGGCGAGAACGTGCGGCACGCCGGCGAAGACATCGAGGTGGGCCAGGTCCTCATTGCCTCGGGTGCGCAACTCGGGATCGTCGAACTCGGCGTGCTGGCGAGCCAGGGCTACGCGACCGTGAAGGTCTATCCGCGCGTGCGCGTCGGCGTGTTGTCGACAGGTAGCGAGCTCGCGACGTCACTGGGGGCCCTCGCCGAAGGTCAGATTCGCGACCTCAACCGCCCGATGCTGCTGGCTTCGCTGCGTCGTTCCGGCTTCGAGGCGATTGACCTCGGGATCATCCCCGATGACGAGGCGCTCATCACGCGAACCTTGGAGAACGCCATCGTCGACTGCGACGCCGTGGTGTCGACGGGCGGCGTCAGCGTCGGTGACGTCGATTACGTGAAGGGCGCCATAGCGAAACTGTGCGGAGACCGAGCGCGTTCGATGAAGGTGGCCATCAAGCCAGGCAAGCCGTTGACGTTCGGGATCGCGGGTGAACGCGGCACTCCCGTCTTCGGTCTCCCGGGTAACCCCGTGTCGACGCTGGTCGGCTTCGAACTCTACGTGCGACCATCCCTACGCGTACTCGGCGGCCACCAAGAGCTAGAACGACCGATGCTCACTTCGGTCCTCGACACGGCGATCTCGAGGCGACGCGACGGCAAACTGCACCTCATCCACGTCGTGGTTGAAATCGGGGCTGACGGATGCGCGCACGTCACCGAAATTATGCGCCAGGGATCCCATTTGGTCAGCGCGATTGCCGGCGCGAACGCCATCGCGATGGTTCCCGACAGCGAGGGACTAGAACCCGGGCAACGCGTGCGCACGATGATGCTCGACTTCGACCGGTTCACCTCCCCCACGTCCGAATCGTCGACGTGACGAAGATCCTCTTGCCCGGACTGGCCCGCGAAGCGGTTGGCGTGCGACGCGACGTGATCGGCGCTTCGACCGTGGGCGAGGTTCTTGACGAGGCGATCGCGCTACGGCGGTGACTTCGCCGAGATACTGAGCGCCAGTCAGATCGGGGTCAACGGAGACGACGCAAATTCAAACACCGTTGTCGGACCGGGTGAGGAGGTCGCCGCACGGCCACCCATTCCTAGCGGGTGAGGATCCGCCTCGCCACGCAAGAGTTCGAGCGCGTGGGGCAGTACGTCCAACACCGCGTCGAGAGTCTCGATCGCACCCGTCGGCGACCCGGGGGTGTTGAGGATCAAGCTGCACCCGGTGGTTCCGGCCCTCGCCCGCGACAGACGCCCGAGCGCGTTCACGCCACGCATGGCCTCACTCAGACCAGGGCCTCACGCTCGATGACCATCATCGCCTCTTGCGTCAGGTCGTGCGGCGAGAAACCCGTGCCGTCCGTCGCCACCACGAGACCGGCGAAGTCGCGCGTCAGCTCACGCAGCGCGGCGGCCATCGTCTCAACCCCGCCGGCAACGACGCCGAGCTCGATGATCTCAAATCCCGAGGCTTCGAGGTGAGCGGCGATCAGCGGCCCCGCTCGTTCCTCTTTCGCCCCGGCGCTGACCGAGTCTGAGACCGTCAGGACCTTCACGCGAAAGGTGTCGCGCGACACTCATCCACCAATCATGGACATCGACCGCAGCGGCCGTAAGAACCCGGGGTCGTTGATGCCGTGACCCGGCAGTTTTCCCCAAACCGCGCGACGCAGTGTGGTCGCCACGTCGTCGTCGGACCCGTGCGAACGCATGACATCGCGCGCCGAGAGTTCATCATCCGAGAACAGGCAGTTCCGCACGGCTCCTTCGGTCGTCAGGCGCAGCCGGTTACACGTTCCGCAAAACGGCCGCGTCACACTCGCGATGACGCCAATTTGACCAATGCCGTCGGCGAAGTGGAACTGTTCATTAGGTGAAGCGTCGTCGCCCCCAGGGCCGGGGGTGAGCATCGGCCACCGTTCGCCGATGCGCTCGAGCAGATCGGCGGCCGGTACGACCTGGGAACGATCCCAGTTCCCCTCGGCGTCGAGCGGCATGTACTCGATGAAGCGCACGATTCGGTCATGTTCGCGGGCGAAGGCACAGAAGTCCAGGACCTCGTCTTCGTTCACGCCGGCCATCATCACGACGTTTACCTTCACGGGAGTGAGGCCCGCCGACTCGGCCGCGTCCATCGCCTCGAGCAACGTCGAGAGTTGTCCTCGACGACGGATTTGCGCGAAGCGTTCCGGGCGAAGTGAATCACAGCTGATGTTCACTCGACGTAGTCCCGCGTCGGCCAACGGCTGGGCCAAACGCTTGAGCCCGGTCCCGTTGGTCGTGAGCGCGAGGTCCTCAAAGCCGATCGCTGCAACCTGACGCACTAGCTCGACGATCCCCTTACGCATGAGTGGCTCGCCGCCGGTCAGCCGCACCGAGGTCACGCCAAGGTCGTGCGCCACGCGCGCCACGCGCGTCAACTCCACGAACGTGAGGATCTCAGCTCTCGGAAGGAACTCGATGCCCTCCTCGGGCATGCAGTACACGCATCGAAAGTTGCAGCGATCCGTGACCGAAAGACGCAGGTCGGTGTGCACTCGACCGTATCGATCAATAAGCGGCCCGTCGAGCGGCATCGGCCGAACGACATTGGCGCCCGACGAGCGCGTCGAGCCGGCTGTTGGTTTCGTACGCAGCGCCACGGACGCCCCGGAGATCACCGGCGTCACCACGCTGACCTCCACGGTGACGCGACCCGACCACACGTTCGAAGATGTTGCACGTCGCTCACAGTACTGACGCCGGCGTGCGACTCCTCAATGGCTGTAAAGGCCCCACGGGGTTTCGACGGGTACCGGGTCATCGTCACAGCGCTAACAAGCAATCGGCGCACCGCACTTCGCTGCGTAGTCGCTGCGCCAAGCGCGGATGCGAATCGTCCAGGCGTGTCGCGATTGCGGACGGCACGAGGCCTCCCGCGATATCCCCTCCACACGACGCGCACATCGGTCGGGCGGTCCTCACGAAGACGGAGTGGCGAGGAGCGCTCAGATTCGCAAAGTCGAACACGTGACGTAGCTGTAGCGCGTCCTGAGGACAGGCGAACACGCACGCCGCACAGGCCGAACACGCACTCGGATCGAACGTGAGGACGACTGCCCCGCCGGGCTCGTCACGCTGCTCGAGGGCGTGCGCCGCACAAGCGGGTACGCAACGCCCACACGCCGTGCACCGCGACTCGTCGATCGCGACGTCCCCCAAGGCCAGCCAGGGAGATTCGACAGACCACAGCACGTCCTGGCTCGCGAGCGCGGGAGCCATCAACGCGATCGGTGACGCGAGTGCGCCACTGGCGACGCTCGCTGAACGCAAGTACGCCATCGCGGACGTCGTCGCGTCAGGCTCGTCGAAGCGTAGCGTCGCGAACGCCAGCGGAGCCCTCTCGAGCGCACGCCGCACGCCGAGGGACTCGCGGGCGACTACTTGGAGCATGCCCCGTGCGAATTGAACGTCAAATCCCGGCGCCGCCGCCTGGGCCAGGGCGTGGGCGAGCTTGATTAGCTCGTCACCCCGTGTCACGCATCGTTCGTCGCCACAGGCCACCAGACTCACCGACGCCCCCGCGGCCAGAATCTGGACTAACCAACCGACGCTCACGATTTCGAGCGACGGTACTTCGAGTGGCAACCGGTCGTCGCCGAGGAGCATCGTCGGCTGTGCGTGAGCGCACACGATTGCCACGCCTGGTCGAGAGTGCAAGTCGGCCGAGCACTTGGCCAGAATCGCCGCCTCGGCTTCGTAGGCGCGAAGCGACACACCGGCCAGTGAGACGGCCCCCGAACGACACGCGCGTACGCAGGCGCCGCAACCCGTGCAGCGCGCCTCGTCGACCACCAGGCGCCGGCCGTCGACCGACAGCGCTCCGACGGGGCACGAATCGATGCACGCGAGCGACGAGGCAAGGTCGGCGTCGCCACTCTCGCTCCACGTCGCGACCGCACTGCGTTCGACAGCACCCGGGCGAAACAGATTACGACGAGAGAGTAGTACTGAGTTCGCCCCCGCACGTTCACGTATCGGTGCGCTCGCGTCGCCGCAACGGGTCCGCGCCAATGCCGCCTCAATTCGCACCACCGAATCGGCCGCGATCTCGTTGGGCCCGACCATCTCACCCGGCTTCAATTCGAGCACTCGTACGCCCGAAGGGTGGACGCCGGCCCTGCGTACGCGCGTCACCACCTCGTCGCGCACTTCGGTGCCCACGCGGCACGCGATAATCACTCGGTCAACGACCGCGTTCCTGACGATCGCCGTCAGCGTCCACGGCGCGACACAGAGTTTCGACACCACGGTGATGTTCACGCTCTCTGAGGATCCGCGAAGGCGTTCGACGATGGCGTCGCCCGAGCGGCCCTTGGCAACATCGGAGCACAAGATGACGAGCGCTGTGTCAGCCAGCGGCACCTCCGGGGTCACCACATCCATCGCCTCTGTCATCTCGCACTCGCGTTGCTCAATCGGTCGACGGTTCGACCAAGGATAGGGACGCGATGAACTGCGTCGTCGGCACCTTCCAGCTAGCGCTCAAGTTGGCGAGGTCCTTATAAAAGGGCAGCGTCGCCTCGCGCGCCACCGCACGACAGAAGGGCGACACCCACTTGGTCAAATGCTCACCGAACAACGCCCGCGCGACGGCATCATGCTCTTCGAACGAGAGGGCGTACGCCAGTGCCTCCAGTTCGATCGTGAGGTGATCGGGCAGTTCGCGAGTCTCGGGGGTGACCTCTAGACCGAGCTCGGCGTACAGTCGATTCAAGTCGGCGGTACAGGGTCCCATGAGCGAGCGTTTGATGTCGAGAGCGACGTCATTTCTCCAGTAGGACTCATACGGCGGGCACGCGACGGGACCGGGGCCTACGAAAAGCCGCTCGTACTCATCGAGCAGCGTTGCCGCATCCAGTTGGTGCGACGTGGGCCGAGACGAGTGATCTGACATAGTGGACGCGACGCGATCTTCGAGGTCTCCAGTCCACGCCCAAAGGGCCACCTCTTCTTCCGAGGGCCGACTCCACCAATGCGACAACAGGTCGAGGGCGGCGATCGCGGTCTCACGATTCCACGGCGTGAAGTCGACGGGGTCGCCTGGTCCCGGGTCACGACCGACCGTAGCCTCTGTCACTCGTTCGACCGTCACAATCCCTCCCTAAGGTTTCGTGGCGAGGGTGGTGTCCCTCACCGAGTTGTCGTCCGAAGTCGGCGGCCCCTCGTCACGCGTGAGCGACGCGGAGCCGAGTGGATCACGGATCATCTTTCCATCGGCCAGGTGGAGTCGGCGATAGCCCGTAGTGAAGATCGCGGCGAAGAGCGCACAAAGTCCCAAGGTGATCGCGTACTCGACGAGCGACGGTGTGTACTTTCCCACCAGTTGGAAGGAACTGGCAGTGGCGTTGTACGTACCCAACGCGTTCCCGGGTGGGAACTGGGTGAGCGGGTTGACGAATCCGACGATCACGAGTTCGATGCGAAAGGCATAGACGCCGATGAGGACCAGGAACGTGGCGATGCCGAGCGATCCGCTCACCCGGCGAAGGCGAGGGACCATCAAGAAGGCGAGGGGGACCAATCCACCGACGAGCCACTCCCCCCAGAATAGCCACGAGTAGGGACCACCCGGCAGAACCAGATTCAAGGCGGAACGGTCGGCCGGCACGTTGCCCCAGAAGATCGTGATGTAATCGCAGGCGACGAAAAACAAGTCGATCAAGAGCGCCATCGCCACGAACTTGCGGAGCCACTCTCTCGTGTCGTTCGGAAGGTTGAAGTGACCCCAGCGCTCGGCGGCGAGCGCGAGAAGGGTGACGAGCGCGGTGCCCGACAGTATCGCTGACACGACGAACAGCGGCGCCATCAGCGAGGTGTTCCACCACGTGCGAGATATCTGCAAGCCGAAGATCCACGCGGTGACCGAGTGCAGCAGCACGGCCGTCGGGAGTCCGATGTAGGCGAGGAGTCGCATGGTGCGTCGCAGTCTCGTGGGCTCAACCGCGTGGACTTGGAGCACGCTGAGGTCGACGACGGAAAAGATGAAGTAGACCGTGATGATCAGGACGTCCCACAGCAGCGGTGACGACCAGTTCGGATGGCGCACGAGGTTAAGGATGCGCGTAGGTTGACCGAGGTCCGGGATGATCATGAGTGCGGCCACCGCCACGCAGGAGGCGGCCGAAAGCACGCCGAGCCGTGCGAGCGGCTTCAGGGCCTTGATGCCGAAGACTTCGGCGCTCGAGGCCATGATGAGCCCGCCGGCGGAGAGGCCGATGAAGAACGCGAAGGTGAAGATATACATCCCCCAGGACACAACGTCACGCATTCCCGTCGCGGCGAGGCCGTGATCCAACTCGTAGATCCACGCCGCGAATCCGATGACGCCGATGAGCGCGAGCAGCGCGTACCAGATCTGCACGCCCACGCTCTTAGCCACCTTGCCTTCAGCCGCGTCAGGCAACGAAACCGTGTTGATAGCCACTGCGGACTCCTCTCAGCTCTCTCGTACGACGCGCTTGCGCACGGGCACGTAATAGACATTTGGGTCGGTACCGAGCTCGGGGTGCAACTGCACCGCGCCGCCCTCATTGATTAATTGACTGACCTCACTGTCAGCGTCGTTGAGATCGCCGAACACTCGCGCGCCGATGGGACAGACCTCGACGCAGAACGGCTCCTCGCCGACGTCGATCCGCTCCACGCAGAACGTGCACTTCTCGACCACTCCCTTGGGGCGCTCGGGTGTGAACACAAGGCGTCCGTCGTCGTAGTAGTTCTTCCCGTAGCCCACGATGCCACCGGGTGCGTACTCGGCGTCACCCCAGTTGAAGATGCGCACGCCGTACGGACAGGCCGCCATGCAGTAGCGACAACCGATGCAGCGCTCGTAGTCGATCAAGACCGCGCCGTCGTCGCGTCGGTAGGTCGCCTGCACGGGACAGACCTTGACGCACGGGGCGTCGTTGCAGTGCTGACAGGCGACCGGCAGGTAGGCCAATTCCAGATCCGGGAAGACGCCTCGGGGTACGTCGATGTTCTCACTCGCCGGTGGCGCCGCGGTCGTCGACTGATTCGGTGCCGTCGTGAGGATGCGATTCCACCAGAACCCCAGCGGCTCGTTGTTTATTTCTTTGCAGCCCACCGCGCACGTCCAACACCCGACGCAACGATTCGTGTCGACGACCATGACGTGATGGGGAACGTACTTGGTTTTCTCATCGGTCATTGTGGTCACTCCCTCACTAATTCGACTTGCGCCAGGCAGTCGTAATAGGCCGCGTTGGACGGGAAGTTGGGTATAAGGGCTTGGGCCGGCTTAGCGAACTGATGCGTCAGATTGTTCGGGTGCCCTTCGATATAGCTCTTCACCTTGATGGTGTCCCAACCACCCTGGTAGCAGTTCACAACGCCGGGCTTGATCGCTTCGGTGAGTCGAGCCCGCACCTTCATGTCGCCGCGGTCGTTGAAGACCCGCACGACGTCACCGTCACTAATGTTGCGACGGGTCGCGTCCTTTGGATTTATCTCCAAGAAGCCGTCGCCACCGTTGTTGATCTCATTGAGCCAGGGAAGCGTCACGAACTGTGAGTGCGTCCGGAATCGAGTGTGCGTGGACAAGAAGACGAGCGGATACTTCTTGAAAAGCGTGTTGGTTGGCGACGCTTCGATGGGCTCTTGGTGCTCACAGAGCTCTTGTCCAAATGGCACCAGCATCTCGACGTAGAACTCAATCTTTCCGCTCTTCGTTGGAAACTGCTTGTTGAAGAACGGCACATACGGCATCGGGTCGGTGTTCAGGTGCACCGCTTCGGTGGTGAGTTGCTCCCAGGTGAGCCCGCGTACCGTCGGGTCGGCATCGGACTTGCCCAGGTGCAGGATCTGCTTCAGGTAGGTCTCGGGCGTCTCGGTGAAGTACCGTCCGACACCCATTTTCTGAGCCACCAGTCGAATGGCGTCGAGGTCCGACTTCGACTCGAACAGCGGTTCGATGATCTTGGGCATGTACTGGAGGTAGAAGTTGTTCGATGACAGCAGATCGGTCTTCTCAATGTACGTGCATGCGGGCAACACCAAGTCGGCGATGTCGGCCGTGGCCGACAGGTTGTAGTCCGACACCACGCAGAAGTCCAACGCCTTCATCGCCTTGACGACCTGGTTGCGGTCGGACATCTGCTGAGCGAAGTTGTCGATCATGAACCACGCCGCGCGCACCGGATACGGGTCATCCTTCAGGACCGCGTCACAAAAGTCCATGGGCTCGAGGACCGCGTACGGAGTACCCGTCGGATTCCACCAGTTGAACAGATCGAACGCCGTGGTCGTCAGGCCACCGGCGAACGTCGTGACGCCGCCACCGTGTTCGCCGATGTTGCCGGTAATCGCTTGCAGCGTGAGTAGTGCCTGCATATGGAGATCGCCGTGGTACCAGTGCGAGAGCCCGAATCCGACGCGCACCGCCAGCGGCTTCACCGTTCCCCACGTCTTGGCGAGGGACACAATCTGGGCTTTCGGGATGTCCGTGAGGTGCTCGGTGTACTCAGGCGTGTACTTGGACACCATGTCGGCGAGTGCCTGGAGGGCAGTGCCAGCGCGCAGGTTCCCCACCTGATACGTGCCGAGTATCGCCGCCGACGTCAACGAAGGATCGGAGGCGGCCTTCAACGTTGCGTCCGTCTCGTCGTAAACGACGAAGTCGTTGGCCGCACCGGGTAGCACGTCGTTCGCGCGCAGCCACCTCTTCGAGGTGGGATCGACCAGGTATGGCCCCACGGTGTAACGACGTATGTAGTCGGCGTCGTAGAGCTTGTGCAAGAAGACGTAATTCATGATCCCGTCGATGAGCGCCGTGTCCGAGCCCGGTCGAATCGGCAGCCACGCATCGCTGGCCGCCGAAGTCGGCGTGAAGCGAGGATCGACTGAGATGAGTTGGGTTCCGTTCGCGTCCCGGGCGTCGAGCATTATTCGCCAATCGGGAATCGAAGTCTCCGCGACGTTGTTGGCCCAAAAGACGATGGCCTTGGCGGAAAGGAAGTCCACCGACTCGTGGCCGGTGAAGAATCCACCTCCGTTGGCGGGATTATCGGGGTCCACGAGGACGTAGTTCCAGCCCGCGGGCGTCGCCGAGTCCCCTTCGTTGTCACCCTCGGAGTCGCCGGCCGACGCGCCGATGACGCTCGCCAGACGAAACCCCGCTCCGACGACGCCTTCGATCAACGCGAGGGAACCGGTGTAGGGCGCGATCCAGACCGCCTTTTTGCCGTACTTCTCCTGGACCTGCTTGAAGTTAGTCGCGATGAGCGTGGTCGCCTCTTCCCAGGTAATGCGTTGCCACTTACCGGAACCTCGTTCCCCGACTCGACGGTAGGGGTACTTGATGCGATTGGGACTGTAGGTGTTCGCGATCTGTGAAAGTCCCCGCAGGCAGATTCGCGGGTGAAACGTGGGCGCCGCGGCGCCCGATACGGTCTTGGTGCCCCAGTGCGCAGGGCCGATCTCGGTGACGCGACCATCAACGACGTGGATCATGTGGCCGCAGGCACCGTCACAGTTGTTGGAGTGTCCGGTGCGATAGATGGTTTCGGTACCGGTGATAACTGATTCGGGAGTCGCCGCCGACACCGACGCGGGTTGCAAGAAACGCAGATGGTCCGCAAGGGCGACTCCTCCGACTGTGGCCGCACTGCCAACTAAGAACTTCCGCCGCGAGAACTCCATGCTTTCGCTCCTTCGTCTCCCAATGTCTTTCGACGCCGAGTCCGGTGAGTCGAGTCGATTGTCTTCCATCTCTCGATCAGAAGCTCTCAGGCTCTCCGACATCCCCAAACCTAGGCACCCAACGGGCCGTCCTTTTTGGCCGCAGTAGGGTCGGAAGCCCCTTATCGCGCGTCGCGTTACATTGGCGCGCGCCACGGCGAGTGACTCGACGACCACGCCGCCATGTTGGGGTTGACCTCCCGCCTACCCATTTCGCGTGACCGCACGTCTTCGCGAGCGGAAGCGTCGTCAATATGGGCGAAAAAGTTTCGTGGTGGCGAACGTGCTCGAGATGTGGTCTGGAGTTGACGACGACCTCAGCGCCGTCCACGGCGCGAGCACAACGAATCGTCGAGATTGGAGCCCAGCGTTATCCATTGTCACTGGGGCGAGTTGATCGTGCTTTAGACGGAACGTTGTTGCGACTCTTCAATGTCGAGTGAGATCTCCAGTGCCCGTTGAAGGTCAATCCCGTCGCGTCCGACCAACCAGCACGCAATTGGGGCCGCGGTGCGCTCCGAAGCGTGCGCGGCTGATCCGGCCAACAAGAGGAGTTGCTCGGTCTCTTGCTCACTCGGCGGGTCGATACTCAACTTCTCGCAGAAGGTTGCGAACCATTCTTCCTTGGTCACGTTCATGTTCAAGATGATACCTGACTTGGACGTGCAAACTTCCAACTCACAGGACGCCGCAGCGAACGAGACAACTCCATCATTACGTAGGAAGTGCCGCCCAGTCCCAACCACTCTTTCGGTGCGATGAGGCGATCAGCGCTCGCCGGTCCCCATGACCCCTTGGCGTAGATCTCGACGGGTGGTGGACTTGCGAGCGCGGGCTCGATGCCGCCGCGGATGCGTGGCGGCACTGTAGTCCAGACGGTCTAGCCACGAGCTCCCTGATGGCCATGGCGGCCCTAAGGTCGCTCGTTTCTAGGTGAGAATCTTCCAATACGTATCTTTGTTCAAGACCAGTCCATCGCGGAACTCCCACAGGTCACATCCTTGAAAATCGAGAGCCCCGCCGTCCTCGGAATTGCCCGTAACGCGCCAAACCGTCACGGCACGCCCTCCCGCCGTGAAGCCCGAAATCCACTCCCACGACATGTCGGGAATCAAGAGGAAACGGTCGGCCAGCACCTGGCGGATTGCCCCTTTGCCGTGGACGGCTCGACCGTTGTAATCCGGACCCGTAGCCATATGAAAGGTCGCGTCGTCCGCAAAAAAGGCAGCGATCGCGTCCGCATCTCGACGGTTGAATGCGTCATGTATCTCGCGTAGCAGTTCCATAGAAAGAGACGCGCCGTCGCCGTCCGCTGGATTGCTCGATGTCATCAACCCTTATCCTTTTGCGCACCTTCGATACCACGGACCGCCGCGTCGCGCAGATGATCGTGGCGAAGTGGCTCCATCGAACCCACCACGTGCTGGTGCAGCAACGAAGCCGTGAGGGCAACGTCGCGCTTTGCGAGCGCGGCAACGATGAGCGCGTGCTCGTGGCGCGACTCGTCGTGGGGGCGCCAGAACTGCGGACCCATGGGAAAGCCCCGCCATAGGAAGCGCAACAACGTGACGAGCATTGGCGAATCAGCGGCTTCGTAAATACAGAAGTGGAAGCTGCGATTGAGTTCGCGGATCCTGGGATCCCCCTCGGCACACGACGCGTGCTCATCGGCGATGGAGCGCAACTCGGCAAGTCGTTCGGGGATCATCCTCAACACCGCCAGTTCACCTGCGAGGGCTTCGAGCGGAACGAGGATTCGAAGATGCTCTTCGAGGCGTTCGAGAGGTAGCGGCGCCACGGTCGCACCGCGATGAGGGTCGAACTGGACAAGTCCCTCGGACTCTAGTTTCTGAAGACCTTCGCGCACGGGTGTTGGCGACAGTTGGAAGAGTTCGGCAAGTTCGCGCTGACGAAGACGCGCGCCCGGGGCGATTGTTCCGTCAGCGATCAATTCGCGCAAAGCTTCGGCGACAAGATCGACCTTCGAGCGGTAGTCGCGTCCGAGACCCGCCGGAAGGGCTTCCTCGAGCGACTCGGTCATGTGCTCTCGAGTGCCGCGGGCGGGAGCTCGTCAGCGGCGGCGCTGCCGAGAAAGACTTCGCGGATGTCCGGACGTGCGAGAAGGCTCGCGCCCGTTCCCTCAAGTTGGACGTGACCGGACACGAGGACGTAGCCGTAGTCGGCGATGCGCAACGCGTCGAGGGCCTTTTGCTCCACGAGCAACACTGACACGCCGGAGGCGACCAGGTTGGGTACCTGCTCGTGCAGGAGGTGGCGCGCGAGGTCGGGAGAGAGTCCGGCAGTGGGTTCGTCGAGCAGCAGCAACTTCGGCGACAACATGAGGACTCGTCCCATCGCGAGCATCTTGCGCTCACCACCCGACAACCGGCTTGCGGTGCGGGTTGACATGAGTTTGAGCGCTGGGAACAGCTCGTAGACGTTCTCAATCTGCTCGTCAACCGCCTTTCGATCGAGCAGGTACCCGCCCATCTTCAGGTTCTCCTCGACGCTCAGGGTCCCAAAGACGTCTTTCGTCTGGGGCACGAATCCCAGTCCGCGACGACACAGTCGGTCGCCGCGCATAGCCGTGACGTCGTCGCCGTCGAGGTTGACGTGACCGGCGAAAACTTTAGCCCGACCGGTGAGTCCCTTCAAGAGCGTCGATTTTCCTGAGCCGTTTGGTCCGATCACCGCGACGAGTTCGGCGCGGCCCACACCAATGGTGATGTTCTCGACGACGGTACTGGTGCGGTAGCCGACCGCAAAGTCGGCCACGTCGAGCAGCGTCTCCGGGCGTACTTTTACTTCGTCAGCCGCTGAGATAGGCATCGAGCACCTCCTCATTCATTCGAAGTTCGGACATTGTCCCGCTCGAGAGCACCTGACCTTGGGCCATGACGACGACCTGTTCACAAAGACGCTCGACGACGCCGAGTTCGTGCTCGACCATCAGCATCGTGAGGCCCTCATCGCGCAGCGCGAGCAGGTGCGACTCAATGCGCCGAATCAGCGCGGGGTTGACGCCCGCCATTGGCTCGTCGAGTAAGAGCAACTTCGGCTCCGCCATGAGAGCGCGGGCAAGTTCGAGGAGGCGTTTCTGGCCTCCGGACAAGTCACCCGCCAGATCATCCTCTTTCTCAGAGATCTCAAATCGCGCAAGTAGCTCACGCGCGCGCGCCACCGCCGCATCTTCTTGTGCGTGCCACCGCCAACGACCGACAAGCGCGTCGCGAAGCCGCTCACCGCGCTGGTTGGGCGCGGCGACGAGCAGGTTCTCCATCACCGAGAGACGCTCGAACTCACTCGAGAGTTGGAACGTGCGCACGAGTCCGAGTCGGGCCAGTCGGTACGCGGGGAAACCGGAGACGACGTCGCCCGCGAAGTGCACGCTCCCCGACGTCGGCGCGAGAAAACCCGACACGATGGCGAGCACGCTCGACTTGCCGGCGCCATTCGGTCCGATAAGTCCCGTGATGCTCCCAGCCTTGACGTCGAAAGAGACGTCGCGCACCGCTTGCACGCCGCCGAAATTCTTCGCGAGATTGCGAACTGAAAGAAGCGGTTCTGCGCTCACGGCCTGGGCTCCGAACCGGTGGTGCGCGCGAAACGTCGAGTCCGCTCGGGAAACACGCCACGGGGACGGAACCACATCACGGCGAGCGTGAGGAGCCCAACGACCACCCACTGCAGCGCGTCGACGAGGCCCGGGTACCCGAACTGGGGTATGTAGCGCGTCGCTTCGAGGAACGCCACTGGAACTAATGCCGCGCCAACGACCGCGCCCATGTTGTTGCCCGCACCACCCACGATGACGGCCGAGAAGTACACGAAGCTTTCGGGAAACAGCCAGCTCCCAGGCGACCACGCGGATATGTACTGCGCGAGGATCGCTCCCGAGAAGCCAGCAATCGCGCCGCCGGTAACGAAGGCAGTCAGTCGCATCTGTGTCACGTTCTTGCCAAGCGACATAGCGGCGGCGTCATTGTCACGTACCGCTCGAAGCGTCCGTCCGAGTGGCGAGCCGGTGATGCGCCGAACGACTACCCACACGATCATCGTGCACGCGAAGGAGAGCACCACGTAGAACCACTGGTATCCAACGGGTGAAAAACCGAGAACACTCTGGAGGGGCCTCGGGATAAGGGCGAGACCGTTCGAACCGTTGAAGAGTCCCGTCGCGTTCGTCACCACCGTCGTCGCGATGAGCGAGATCACGAGCATGACCATTGCTTGGTAGTCCGTTCGAAGTCGCCGCAACGCGACGAGACCGACGATATACGACAGCGCTCCCCCGACTACCGCGGCCGCGAGCAGCGGCAACGGAAAGGGCAGGTGAGCGCCGAGGACGTAACTTTGGAATCCGCCCATAGACGACGAGGGCCCGAGCGTAAGAACCGCTGCCGTGTACGCGCCGGCCGCTTGGAAGACGATGAACGCCAAGTTAATGAGCCCGGCGACGCCGAACTGCAAGTTAAGACCGAGACACGCCATCACGTCGACGGCTAAGTACACCAGCAAGTTCGAGACATAGAACTGCATCGACGAACTCACGCCACGACCTCCTTTTGGGTTGCCACTTCCGCGAAGATTCCCTGCGGCCGAATTAACAGAACGACGATAAGAATCAGGAAGGCCACGACCTCTTTATACGAGGGCGAGATCACCGCCGCCGACAGTTCAGCCGACAGCCCAATGACGACTGCCCCGATCATCGCTCCGTAGGGCTGACCGACGCCACCGAGGACGGCGGCGGCGATAATGGGAATTAGGAACTGCCCGCCCGCGGTTGACGTGAAGCTCGTCACGTTGAGCGCGAGGGCGACGCCTGCGGTTCCACAGAGCGCGCCCGAGAGCAGCCACGCGAGGTCGATCACTCGATCCGTCGCGATGCCGCACGAGCGCGCGAGTTCCGGGTCTGCCGCCGTCGCGCGCATCGCGCGCCCGAGCTTGGTCCACGACAACAAGGAGTGAACGAGCAGCATCGCTGCGACCGCGAGGCCCATGATGACGAGCTGCTGGCTCGTAAAGATCATCCCCGCGAACGTGTACGAACTCGGCCTCGGCAGCGCCAAGGAGAAGAACGTCGCTTTGAAGATCGCCTGGAGTCCATTCTGTAGAGCGAGACTGACGGAGATCGTCACGATGATCATCCCGAACATCCGGGTTCCTCGACGCACGAATGGTGTGTAGACGAAACGGTTCAGGCCGTAGGAGGCGAGCGCACCCGTCCCCGCACCGGCAATCAGCGCTTCAGGCAGACTGCCCCCGGCCCGGGTCACCAGATAGGCAACGAACGCGCAACCGGTCATCACGTCGCCGTAGGCGAGATTCAATATATTGGTGACCCCGAACTGCAGCGTGAAGCCCACGCTCGCGATGGCGAGAATGGACGCCGTGATCAGCCCGAAGCCGAGTGACAGCACGTAGATGTTCACTCGCCGCCTCCGACGTCACCCGCTTCATGGCAACGAATCGGAGCCGGAAGGTGTCCCGGACGACGACTCACTTGCTGAGTGCCGCGATTTGTTTGGCGGTGACTTCGCCCACGATCTTGACGTTCCCATTCACTTGCTGAGCGGCCTCGAACGCCCCCGACGAGTTGTGCCACTTGTTGAACGCGATCGGGCCACCGGCGCCGACAAATTGAATCTTCTTGCCCTTGGCGAGCGCCGCCTTGCCTTCGGCGAAGGAGTGGACCACGGTCTTTCCCGCCCCCGGTTCGGTGACGGCCGTCATCAACTTGTTATAGGTAGCGCGATCCGTTGATTTCGCTGCCAGCATCGCAAGCGCCATGATCGTGACACCGTCGTAGTAAGTCATCGAATAGGGATCTGCCGACCACTGCGCGGGCTGAGGAACTTGGGACGCCGAGGCCAACAGTGCGCCGTTGTATGTCGTCCACGAGGCTCCCGACGTCGGGGCGTAGGGCTGTAGACCGGTGACGTACTTGGTCATGTCCTTTTTGCCGATTGCCCCGGTCACGGCCTTCAGCCACGGCGACTGGAGCGTAATCTCCGTGCCGAGCACTGGGATGAGTCCGTGCAATTGCTGGAGCTCGGACAGGAAGGTTCCCGCCGTCTGGGGGTCGATCTCGGTGAAGATGACCTGGGGCTTGGAAGCGAGCATCTGCTCAATCTCCGTGCGATACGAGGATTGGTCGAGCGCAAGTTTGACGTTGTCGACCATCTTGCCGCCCAGTTTCTTCCACGCTCTCACCAATGTTGGCACGTCGGACTGCGAGCCTGCGTCGTTGCCGAAGATCGCGGCGGCATGGGTGTAACCCATCTTCTTCGCCCACAGCGCAAGCGCGTAACCCTTCACGTCGTCGCCCGGCGTGAGCCGCCACATGTACTTATAACTCGACTTGTCGAAGAACGCTTGCCCGGTGTCGACGAACATCGGCACCTTCGCCTGGTTAAGAATCGGCACGGTCGCGAGCGCCTCATCCGCGCTCGGCCCGAGGATTCCGCCGAGCGACGAGTTCGTCGCGATCATCTTGTTCGCAGCCGGCACTGCGTCCGCAGGGTCCCCGCGCGTATCGAATTCAACGCAGGAGAATTTGTGTTGAAAGACGCCACCGGCGGCGTTGATGAGCCGCGCCGCTGGTTGGCAGCCGGCGACCATCTCGGGGCCAAATGAGGCGTCCGCGCCCGAGAAGGGATTGAAGTTACCGATGACGATCGTGGACGGCGCTGCGGACGCCTCTGCCCCACCGGTCATTGTCGCGGCCCCGGCCGCGAGTCCGCACGCGAGGGCGAGACTTGTCGCCCGGCGCATCTTGATCAACTTTTGCTGACTCATAACATTCCCCCCGGCGTTCCCCTGAAATTCATGGCCCACTGCGCACTGCAACATCCGAACTACGATTTATGACAACCGCACTATGAATCGTTGAGCAACAACTGAGGCGTCGGCCGCGAGCGCAACGCTCATGACGACTTCCTCAATTGCGGAGGCATAAGCGCCACCGTTTCAATCTCTACACGTGCGTCCGGATGAACGAGCGCGCCAACTTGGACGAGGGTGCTCGTCGGGCGCTTGTCGCCAAAGCGGCGCGCGCGAACGGTGTTAACTGCGCCGCGATCAGCAACGTCGGTGAGGTAGACAACAACTTTCACGACGTCATCCAGCGAGGTGTCAAGACGCCTTAGTACCGATTCAATGTTCTCGAAGATCTGCTCCGTTTGCGCGACGACATCGTCGCCGCCCACTAGTTCGCCGTTCACGTCGGTTGCCATCATGCCTGAGACGAACAGGAACCCGCCGGCAACGACCGCGTCGGTGTAGTGACTAACGGGCTCGCCGAGGAGGTCCGCGAACCGGTGCCGGACGATGCCAACATCGCCTGCGGTCACGGGTGACCCACCGCGTCGCGAGTACGCCATACCTTTAGTCCAATAGGGCTGGGCGAGAAGCCGTTGCACGGATTGAGGTCCTGCGGACAGGCACTTCCCGCGACGATCGAGTCCATCTTGACGCGAAAGACGATGGAGTCGCCAGCCACACTCGTGGGAACCTGGTTGCCAAAGGTGCGATCGGGGTGGATCGGGGCATTCTGAAAGAGGTTCACCGGGTCGGGCATGTCCCATTCCTGGATTCCCCACGGAGCCAGCACTTCGGTGAAATTCGTCCGGCAGCTGCGGTGACCCTCGACGTTGTAGTCGAAGCGGTAGCGGCGCTCATCACACATCTGCGTGATGAGGTCGTGCATCCCAACATCGTCGGTCAGGACTTCGAACATCGGGCGGCGCCAGTTGCTCTGCAAGACATCGCCGGGCGCGAGGTTGAGACGCAGCGTGGTGGCACGGGTATGGCTGATTGAGAGCCATTCGCGTCGGTCCTGCGCAGCGAACGCGATCAGATCGCAGACTTGCTCACCTTCGATGTCGACGACTTCGAGCAGATCGCCCTCGCTGGCGACCACCGCGGCGGCGTGACCACCCGCGAAGACGACGTCAGTCACGAGTTCGAGTTCAGCTGTCAGAGAATCGGGGCTCATCGCCGGTCGTCCTTTCTCGCTCTCTGATATTTGATATGCGATCATAAGCAGAAAACTACCTTAGCACAAGGTCCATTTTGTGAAGGCTCTGTTTCGACACCCGGCAATGGGTTCGTGGGTTCCTGCTCCGGTGGAGATCTTGGGTTACGATGTGCGCATATGGGTGATAGTGACCGCATATCCGCACAAGGAGGTTCACGTTCTGTGGATCGCGCCGTTGCGGTCCTTCTCCTTCTCGCCAAGGGAACTCACCTCGGCGTCGGCGAAATTGCCCGATCGCTCGCAATACCGAAGTCTTCCGCCGCAAACGTTCTTCGAGCGCTCGTCGCGAGGGATTTCATAACACAGGATCAGGACGGCCACTACTGCCTTGGACTGGGGACCTTCAAGATCGGCGCAGCGTACCTGCGGGCAATGACGCCGGTCGCTTCGGTGCAGCCCGAACTAGAGGCGTTGGGCAGGGAACTCGCCGCCACATCGCACTTCGCTGTGCTCGACGGCGACGAGGTGGTCTATTTGGCGAAGCACGACCCGCCGCTACGCGCGCTCGATTTGGCGAGCGCGGTCGGTGCTCGGCTACCGGCCGCGACTACTGCCGTTGGCAAGGCGCAACTCGCGTTTCTCTCAATACACGAGGGCGAGAGCCATTTCGACGCTTCACGTTTCGTGGAATTTGCCCGAATTAGGGTTCTCGGCTACGCGGTCGACGATGGGGGGACTGCACCAGGAGTGGCGTGCGTCGCCGCTCCGGTGTTTTCTCCGATTGGTTGCTGCGGCGCGATCGGAGTCAGTACATTGATGCTGGGTGAACCGAAGCGCGAATTGATAATCGGTGCGGTCGCCGCCGCAGCCGCGCGAACGACGCTTCGTCTCGGCGGCGTTCAGCCGCACGCCAACGCGGTAGAACGAGGACACGTGCTTAAGTCCGTCAATGACACGCCGCTCTCGGGGCACGCGTTCGCATGAGCAGCTCGTCCCAACGTGATGGCGCCGAGGTACGCCCCCTTTGGGTGCTGCCGGATGCCGACAGTCTCGCCCTTCTCATCAATGGACCGCACGCCTCCGCATCACGTGGGGGCGTTGCAATGGTGGCCGAAGTACAGGGTCCGCGCGCCGCTACATCGCTCGTGCTCGCTGAACTCTCGGACCTTGACGCAACTGAACTCATCGAGCTGCTGCGCGGGAATCCTCGGTTCATTGCCACGCGGTTGACGATGCTCCCCGAGACGATCGACCGCGCGCTTGCCTGCCTCGCACCATCGCTCGTCGCTGCGCGGCGCGTGGTCCTCGAGGCACTGGATCGAGTCAACGAAGATGGCTCCCTTACGATCAGCGCGCTCGACCTCGCTGGCGGTACGGTCGAATGCGCGCGGATTGAGTCGCTTCGCCTCTATCCGGAATGCCGCGTCACGGTTCCCGTAAGCGAACGATCCGGCGCCTCAGACGGTGGTGCGGCATCGAGCGAGGTCGAACTCACCGAGTCGCTTGGAATTTTGAACGCGCACCCGGCGCATTTTCGCCCAGTCATCGAAACGGCGATTGGTCGCGACGAACTGGATCGACTCCGTCCACTACTCCAAGAGTTGAGCAAAGAACACGATCGAGGCGTCGGATCCTTCGCGGGTCGGGTGTTGGTGCGCGCGGCGCCAGCATCGACGCGACCAGATCCTCCCAGATATGACGCCGAGTCGCCAGTGGTGGTACTTCCTCGCGACGGCACGCCCGCAGCGCGGGCGCTAAAAATGGTCGCAGCAGTACCAGCGTACCGACAGGGTCGATCGGCACAAGGGGCCGGAGCGGCCGGGAAACTAAGTTCCAACGAGTCGCCATTCGGTCCTCCTCCGGCCGTGCGCGCCGCGCTGGGTGTCGCGGCCGAGAACCTCAATCGCTACCCCGAGGAGGGTCCGGTCCTCGACAAGTTCGCGACCTATCTCGGCATCGACGCCGAGCGTCTCGTCCTCACAAACGGGAGTGACGAACTCTGCTATTTGCTGGCTCGCCTCATGCTCGATGAAGTGCCCGACTCGAGTGAAGCGCGCCACCAGGGGTTCACGGTCGTGGGCGATCCTTGCTACCAAATCGACGCCACCGCAAGCACGCTCGCTGGCGCACCGATCGTACGGGTGCCGCTCGTCGACGGGGCGCATGACCTCGCCGCGATGGCGCGCGCCGCGTGCGAGGGAGCGACGCTCGTCTGGTTACCGAGTCCCCACAATCCCACCGGCATCGCCGTTGCCCCTAATGAACTCGTCTCGTTCCTTGACGAAGTGCCCGGCGACTGTCTTGTAGTACTCGACGAGGCCTACAGCGGGTTCATCCGCGGCAGTGATCCGGCCGAAGCGCTCAGAATTAGCGAGAGTCGACCCAACCTCCTCGTTCAGCGCACCTTCTCGAAGGACTGGGGCCTCGCAGGACTGCGCGTTGGTTACGCCGTCGGCGACGTGTCATTGATTGGAGCACTGCGGCGAGCGCGCCCTCCGTTCAGCGTGAACTCGTTGGCCCTCGCGGCAGTGACGGCTGCGATGGATTGTGAGGACTGGCGCACAACCCTGGTGTCTCGGATCGTCAACGAGCGGGCACTACTTGAGTCGACGCTCGATGAACTAGGCGTCACCTACTTTCCGAGCCAAGCAAACTTCGTCACGTGCGCCCTAGCCTTCCCAGCCCTTCGAGACGCACTCACGGCCGAAGGTCTCTCAGTGCGCGACGGAGCAGATCTCGGACTTCCCGGTTGGACACGGATTACGGTCGGCTGGGCGCCCCAAATGGCGGCGCTGCGCGACGTTCTTCGTTGCCACGTCGAGACAACATGAGGTATTGGTGGTGCGGGCTTGACGAGATCCCCCACCGGACAGACCCCGAGTCTTATTCGTCCCCATCAAGTGAAAGGCTGAACGGATCAACTCTTCCAGTTTGGACGTTGCCTCGCGGCCATATAGAAGCCCTCTACCTGGCTCGGCAGCAATCGCGAAGGTTGGTTGGTGAGCCAGTTTGCGATGATCCTTCGCCCAACCACGGCGACATCGGTGGGTGAACTCTTGATGGTGAGCTCACTCGCCATTGTTACTACCACGGGCGTAACGGTCACCGCGAATCCACAAGCGGCGGACAATAATTTTGCCGCGTGTTCGCCCTCATGTCGCGAATTCGTAATGTCGAACTGCCTCGTGCCGCTCGCGCATACGACGCGTTCGTAGACCGTCACCTTCTTTCCAAGGCGGTTTTTCGAATTCAGTGTAGATACCCTAGAAGGGCCAATCACGACGTGATCGATGTGCTGGAACGTTGAAGGCAAACCACCCAGCTGGCGATTGGGAGAACTTTCGTGAAGGAATGCGCCAGAGTACTTGACGTAACTTTAACATTGTGCAAGTATTACGAACGATGATAAGTGCCGATGAGACCACGGACTGGCGCGAAGCCCGACGACGTTCGGCTCGCGATGCGATCATCGATGCCGCCTGGTCACTCGTGGGCGATGAGGGTCTGGCGGGTTTGACGCTCCGGGACCTGGCCCATCGAGCGGGAATCACTGCGCCAACCGTGTACGCCTATTTCGATTCGAAAAATGCTATCTACGATGCAATGTTCGGTCGGGCGGCGACAGAGTTCGCCGAAAGAATGGCCGAACCGTTCGACTACGACGACCCTCGCCAAGTACTTGCGGCGAGTGTGAGACGGTTTTCTAAGTTCTGCACAAATTCTCCAGCGCACTACCAGCTGCTGTTCCAACGCACAATCCCCGGATTTGAACCGTCACCCGAGTCCTACGCACCTGCGGTGCGTACCTTGGCGGGCGCTCGAGCGCGGCTTGCACTCAACGGGATCACCGAGGCACGCCATGTTGACATGTGGACCGCACTGATAACCGGCCTGGTTGACCAGCAGGTGTCCAACGATCCCGGAGGGCATCGTTGGACACGTCTTATCGACGAATCGGTGGATATGTTCCTCGCCCATTGCCAGCCAACCCCTCCCTCGCGCAAACCTGCGTCTCGCCCAACTCGAAGTGGAGAAAGTCAAACATGACAACGACCGAGATCACGACTGTCGGGCCGCTGACGCATCATGAAGCCATGCGCCTTCAAAAGCATGAATTGGAATGCACACTCGCCTCGCTCCGATCCATAGATGATCCTGCGTGGTCGGCCGCGACCGACTGTCCCGCCTGGGATCTCCGAGCCATGTACCAACATGTCCTCGGCGCATGTGAATCGGGCGCGTCCATACGCGAGAACATCCACCAACTGCGTCTGGCTCGGGCCTACCGCAAGCTACAAGGTGGACCTCTCGAAGCTGCACTGTCGGCGGTGCAGGTGAGCGAGCGTAGGGACCTCAGCCCCGTCCAGATTGTCGAACGACTGGCGGCCATAGCGCCCAAGACCGTCCGTGGCCGCAACCGCACACCGGGGTTCGTGCGCAATCACGCAAAACTCGCCGTGGATGGGCCGGTGTACGAGACGTGGAAACTTGGCTACCTCATCGACACAATCTATTTGCGCGACTTGTGGATGCACCGCGTCGACTTGTCCCACGCCCTCAACCGGCCACTCGTCCTTAGCGTCGACCACGATGGCCGCATCGTCGCCGACGTTGTCGCGGAGTGGGCGCGCCGCCATGGCAAGCGCTTCGTACTCGAGCTAACTGGCCCTGCTGGCGGTACCTACGCATGCGAACCCGACCTCCCCGGGGTTGAACACATATCGATGGACGCCGTCGAGTTCTGCCGGACGCTCGCTGGCCGCGTGCCCGCAGCCGGCCTGCTCACCACCGTCGTCCCATTCTGATCGAACACTCCAAACCCCTACCAAGGAGAACATGATGGGAACACAGGTCAACGAGGTCGCCAAGCGCATCTACCGACTGTCGACCTTCGTCACCGATATCGGACCTACTGGTTTCACTTTCAACCAGTACCTCATCGACGACGATGAACCCTTGCTGTTCCACACCGGTCCCGGTGCCATGTTCCCCCTCTCGGCCGCGGCCATCGCCACGATCACCCCACTCGCGCGACTTCGCTGGATCACTTTCGGCCACGTTGAGGCCGACGAGTGCGGCGCCATGAACGAGCTGCTCGCTGCCCTCTGTGCCAACCTCTAGTGAGACAGTCTGCGCTAGCAAATTAATCAATTAAGGAGGGCGGAGAAGGAATATCTCCAATGACCATATCCACACTCACTATTGAGGGCACGAGCCGCCAAACTGGTGACGTAAACGAAAAACGACCGAACCCCGAGGTGCTTGAACGCTCGTCGGGCCGCCGACAGTTCTCGGCGAAATGCAGGGCCAAGATCCTGGCCGAGTACGAGACGCTGAGCCGCCTCGAGCGAGGAGCACTGTTGCGTCGTGAGGGTCTCTACTCTTCGCTCATCACCTCGTGGCGCGAGCAACGTGACCGTGGGGCCGAAGCAGCCCTGGCTCGACGCGCGGGACGTCAGAAGGCCGATTCGAGGGACCGCGAGATCGTGAGCCTGAAGCGTGAAATCGGCCGCCTCGTGAGTGAACTCGACACGTCGAAAAGGGTCGTGCAGATCCCAGCAAAACTCTCCGCGCTGCCCGAGACACTCGCCTCGGCCAGCACTGCGGACGCCTTCAAGAAGCCATGATCGACGAAGCCATCAGCCAACTGAGCGAGGTCGGGCACCGCGGGCGCTATTAACGCGCTCGGAGAGAGTCGGGCGACCTGGTATCGCCGACACCGAAGGAGTCCGCTGCCGCCACGGCCCGAACGAGTGGCTAAACCTCAACCCAGAGCCCTCAGCGAAGTCGAGCGCACGCAGATAAGGGTGACGCTCGAATCCGAGGAGTTCATCGACGAGGCGCCGGCCAGCGTCTAGGCCAAACTTCTCGATGAGGGCCCGTATCTAGGTTCGGTCTCAGTAGAGCGCAAAAGCCTGCCAATTTACGGCTTGGACTACCTGATGTGCACACCAGAGATGGCACGTGCAATGATCAAGCGCTGTATCTCAGAAGTCCCTTCGAAGATTGTGTAGATCTTCGAGTCCCGGTGCCATCGCTCCACGGGGTGATCGCGAATGTAACCGTAGCCGCCCATAATCTGAATTGCCTCTTCGGTGACGCGCACGGCGGTCTCTCCTGCGTAGAGCTTGGACATGGATCCTTCGCCGTTCAAAAAGGGCTTGCGCTGCGCGGCCATCCACGCGGCGCGCCACACCAGTAGGCGAGAGGCGTCGATTCGGGTCTTCATATCGGCGAGTTTGAAGGCAATGGCCTGATTCTCGATGATCGCTCGTCCAAACTGCTGGCGCTCTTTGGCGTAGTCGAGTGAGTACTCGTAGGCCGCGCGCGCGATGCCGAGCGCCTGGGCCCCGACCGCGGGGCGCGATGCCTCGAAGGTGGCCATGGCCGCTTGGCTCGAGGACTTCTTTCCCTCTCGGACGCGGGCCAACTTCTCGTCAAGCTTCTCCTTACCGCCAAGCAGGCAGTTGCCCGGTACTCGACAGTTGTCCATTATGACTTCGGCGGTGTGACTCGCTCGGATACCCATCTTCCTAAACTTTTGGCCCATACGGATACCCTTGGTCCCGTCGGGCACGATGAATGACGCTTGACCACGACTCCCAAGTTCGGGGTCGACCGAAGCGACGATGACGTGGACGTTCGCGATGCCACCATTACTGATCCAGGTCTTCGTGCCATTCAGCACCCATTCGTCACTCTTCTCGTCGTAGACGGCGCGCGTACGCAGCGACGACACGTCACTGCCGGCGTCGGGCTCTGAGACGCCAAAGGCCGCGATCTTGATATCGTCGGGGGTGCCAAAGCACTGGGGGATCCACTCCATCTGCTGTGCGGGCGTCCCGTTGGCCATAATGGCGGCCACCCCGAGGGTCGTACCCATGATCGCCATGCAGATCCCGGCGTCGCCCCAAGCGAGCTCTTCGAGGGTCAGCATGATCGAGAGCCCGGTCTTGTCAGTCACCGCGTTGGCGAAGAAATCAAGGCTGTAGATGCCGATGTTGGCCGCTTCTTGGATTATTGGCCACGGTGTCTCTTCGCGCTCGTCCCATTCGTGGGCGGCGGGGCGGATCACGTTCTGGGCGAAGCCGTGGACCCACTCTTGGAGGGTCGTCTGGTCGTCGTTCAACTCCATCGAGAAATCGGTCATGTCATCCTTGCCATCGGTCCACGAGTTACCCGCGAGTAGCCAGAGTCCCAGATTAGGTGATGGAGCGTCCACGAAGAACGACCGCCGCCCGAAGGCGGCGGTCGCGCACTGCTCGATGATTGGTTTAGTTCAATACGACGCGCTTGGCCAATGGGCCGCGGTCTCCCGGTTCGATGTCGAACTCGACGGTCTGTCCTTCGACGAGAGTCTTGCGGCCTTCGCCTTGAATCTCCGAGTAGTGAACAAAGACGTCCGGCTGGCCATCGACAGCGATGAAACCCCAACCCTTCTCGTCGTTGAACCACTTAACGGTTCCTGCAGCCACGGTGGGCCTCCCTGTATTCTTGAGGCCGTCTGGACCGGTCCCGGAGGGAACCACCTCGGCAACCTCAACCACAGAGCCTACTTCGCCCCGTCCTTCGCGCTCACTATTTTCTACGGTCGACGGATGAACGTCCCCGCCGCGGAGTCCTCCACGACCCAGCCGTGCTCGACGAGTTCGTCGCGCAATTTGTCGGCCCCGACCCAGTCCTTAGCCGACCTCGCGGCGTCGCGTCGCGCGACGAGGTCGGCGCTCAACGGGTCTAGCGCGTCATCACTCGCGTGAAGGGCAAGACCCATCGAGGCAAAGAGAACGTTCACCGCCTCGGCGAAACTCTGGGCCTCGGACGTCGCGCCGCGATCGGCCAACGTGTTGGCGAGTCCCACTGCTTCAAAGAGTTGAGCAACAGCCGGTGGCGTGTTGAGGTCGTCATCGAGGTTCGTGGCAACGCGGTCGTAGAGGTCGAGGGCCTCGCCCTCCCAGCGATAGTTCGAACCCACTTCGAGCGTCGCGCCGGCGAGTGACGGGAGCTCGAACCGGCGGGCCAGGGTGTCGAGGCGGGCCAGGGCGCGCTCCGCGTCGGCAATCGTCTCCGTGGTCACTTCGATCGGGGAGCGGTAGTGCGAGCGCAGCACCAGCAAACGGTAGGCCCGCGGATCGGTACGCCCGAGCAGGTCGGTCAGGGACGTGAAGTTGCCCAGGGAGCTGCTCATCTTCATCTGGTCCACCATGACCCAGCCGTGATGGCCCCAGTGCTGGGCGAAGGGACGATTCGCCGCAACCGCTTGGGCCCGCTCATTCTCATGGTGGGGGAATTTGAGGTCGAGGCCTCCGACGTGCAAGTCGAAGCCGTCGCCCAGTAACCCGAGCGACATCACGACGCACTCGGTGTGCCAGCCCGGCCGTCCTTCGCCAAAGGGTGCCGGCCAACTTGGTTCGCCCGGTTTCGCGTTCTTCCAGAGCACGAAGTCCAGTGGCGAGCGTTTCTCGTCGTTCGCCTCGACGCGCGCACCGGCGCGCAGACTGTCGAGTGGCTGGCCCGCGAGCAGGCCGTAGTCCGTGACTCGCGACACGTCGAAGTAGACGCCGTCACTCGTCTGGTAGGCCACCCCGTCTTCGACGAACGACTCAATCAGAGAAATCATCTGGGGAACCCAGTCCGTGGCGTGGGGGATGTCGTCGGGCATCGCCGCGCCGAGGGCCGTCATGGCCTCCCACCATTCGCTCTCGTACCGGGCGACGACGTCCGACGTGCTGGTCCCTTGGTCGAGCGCTCGGGCAATGATCTTGTCGTCGATGTCGGTGATGTTCGAAACGAAGTGCACGTCGAGGCCCCGAAACGTTGACCAGCGCCGCACCACGTCCCAGACGAGCGTCTGACGACCGTGGCCCAGATGGGGAAGGCTGTACACGGTCGGACCGCACGAATAGATGGAGAGCCGTCCGGGCTCTCGCATCGGCAGGTCGCGCACCACGCCGTGGACGGAATCGTAGAGACGAATCACTGTTCTAAACTACGCCAACCATGGAAGACTCTCTCCGCCCACGTCCCGGCGAGGTACCCGACAAGCCGGTGATCGACGGGCTCGAGGCGATCTGGCTCGAGCGCTGGGACGACGCGGCGACCTACCGCTTCGACCGTGGCGCCTCGCGCGAGACCATCTACTCGATTGACACGCCGCCACCGACGGTCTCGGGCTCCTTGCACATTGGCCACGTCTTTAGCTACACCCACCCCGACGTCGTCGCGCGCTTTTGGCGCATGCGCGGACGTGACGTGTTCTATCCCATGGGCTGGGACGACAACGGCCTGCCGACCGAACGGCGCGTCGAAAACTTCTACGGGGTGCGCTGTGACCCCTCGCTCCCCTACGACCCGACCTTCGAGCCCCCCGAGAAACCCGAAAATCAGAAGGTCGCAATCTCGCGAAAGAACTTCGTCGAACTGTGCCACATTCTCACGGCCGCGGACGAGGTGGCCTTCAAGAATCTCTGGCGCCACCTGGGCATCAGTATCGACTGGAGCCTCGAATACTCGACAATCTCCGAGCACGCCCAGGCGATCTCCCAACGGGGCTTCCTCGAGATGCTCCGACGCGGTGAGATCTACTCGCTGGAGGCTCCGACGCTCTGGGACATCGACTTTCGAACCGCCGTCTCCCAGGCCGAACTCGAGGACCGTGAGCGGCCGGGCCACTACCACCGGGTGAGCTTTGTTCGCGCGAACGGCGAGGGCGTGATCGAGATCGAGACCACGCGGCCCGAGATGCTCGCCAGCTGCGTCGCGCTAGTGGCCCACCCCGACGACGAGCGTTATCGACCGCTCTTCGGTACCGACGTCGTGACCCCCCTCTTTGGCGCCGAGGTCCCCATCCTCGCCCACGAACTCGCCGATCCCGAGAAGGGGACGGGGATCGCGATGATCTGCACCTTCGGCGACACGACCGACGTCACCTGGTGGCGCGAACTCCACCTGCCGACGAGGGCCCTCATCGGGCGCGACGGACGCTTTCTCGCGGCTCGCTTCGGCGACGACGACTGGCCGACGCGCGACCCCGCAGCGGCCCGAGACTTCTACGGACGAGAGATCGAGGGCAAAACCGTCAATCAGGCGCGCACGGCAATCGTCGAGGCGTTGCGCGCGACCGGTGCGCTGGTCGGCGACGTTCGCCCGATCACCCACCCCGTCAAGTTCTACGAGAAGGGCGAGCGTCCCCTCGAGATTGTGACGTCACGCCAGTGGTTCGTGCGCACGCTCGATCACCGTGCCGAGCTACTCGCGCGCGGGGACGAGATTGCCTGGCACCCCGATTTCATGCGACACCGCTATCGCTCGTGGGTGGAGGGACTCAACCAGGACTGGAACATCTCGCGTCAGCGCTTCTTCGGCGTACCGTTCCCCGCGTGGTACCCCGTCGATGGCGAGGGCGAGGTCGACTTCGATCACCCGATCCTCGCCGACGTCAACACGCTGCCCGTCGATCCGTCGAGCGACGTGCCCCCGGGCTACGCGGAGGCCCAACGTCACCAGCGCCACGGTTTCGTCGCCGACCCCGACGTCATGGACACCTGGGCCACGAGTTCGCTCTCTCCCCAGATCGCCGGGCACTGGGGCAGCGAACTATTTGGGCGGGTCTTTCCCATGGACCTGCGTCCTCAGGCTCACGAGATAATCCGCACGTGGCTCTTCTCGACGATTGTGCGCAGCCACTTCGAACACCACAGCGTGCCGTTTACCAACACGCTCATCTCGGGCTGGGTCCTCGACCCCGACCGCAAGAAGATGAGCAAGTCCATTGGCAACGTGGTCACGCCCATGCCGCTGCTCGAACAGCACGGCGCAGACGCGCTGCGCTACTGGGCCGCCAGTGGACGGCCCGGGGCCGACACCGCGATCGACGAAGCCCAGATGAAGATTGGCCGACGACTCGCCATCAAGATCCTTAACGCCTCCAAGTTCGTGCTCGGACGTCTCGCGGGCGACGCGATCCCCGGACCCGAGGAGGTGACTCTGGCGATTGACCGCGATCTGCTGGCCCTGCTCGGTCGCCTCATTGAAGAGACCACCGCGAACTTTGAGCAGTACGACTACGCGCGCGCGCTCGAACGGACCGAATCATTCTTCTGGTCGTTCTGTGACAACTTCGTCGAACTCGTGAAGATTCGCGCCTACGGTGAAGCGTCCGACCCCGCGACGCGCTCCGCCCGAGCCACGCTCGCCATCACCCTTTCAGTAGTGCAGCGCCTCTTCGCCCCGGTACTGCCCTTCGTGACCGACGAGGTCTGGCACTGGTGGCACGAAGGATCGGTACACCGGGCGGCCTGGCCCACGACCGACGAACTGGGCTCGCTCGCCGACGGGCCGCCCGGCTCGATCTACCAGCCCGTCTGTGACGTGCTCGAAGCGGTCCGTCGTGAGAAGAGCACCGCCAAGGTCTCCCAGCGCGCCGCGGTGTCACGCGTGACGCTCAGTGGACCAGGCGAGTTCATCGACGCCGTTCGAGCGGGCGAACGCGATCTGCGAGACGCGGGCGTCGTCGACTCGTTCGCGCTGAGCGACGCTCACGAGGTCACGATAACGGTCGCGCTCACCTCCCCTTAGGCGAGAACTTCGCCGGTCTCGACGCTGCGCACCAGGACCTGCTCCTCGGTGACGTCGTAGATGGCGAACTGGTCCCACGCTCGAGCCACGTTGCGCGCGAAGTCCACACTCTCGCCAAGTAGTGCGAACCCCTCCTCGCCGGGCCAGCGCCCGAGTGGATCGCGCCCGATCGCGAGGCGCACGGGCACCCCCCGTCGCTGCATGTCGTCGAACAGGGCGCCGCGACGCGCCTCGTTCTCTCCTTCGTCGAGTCGGAGGCTGAAGGGGTTATCCGAAGTGATGACGGTGAAGGGACCGAGTTCACCGACCGCCTCGCGGGCCGGTACCCACTCGCCCGATGAGACTTTCACCACGAGCTCGCTCGGAGGCACCTGGTAGCTCCCGATGAGATCGCGGGTCATCGACGGGCGCGGCGCCACCACCGACGTGGCGAAGGCCACCGCCGCCCGGGTGGACGCCGACGTCCGAGGACTCGCCGTAATGTCAAAGGCGTGCTGGGTGAAGGGCAGCTCCACGTAGTAGATCGGCGCGAGGGCCTCGCGACGAAACTTCTCCACGAAGCCGCGCGCCACGTTGACGTCGACCAGCGTGTCGTTGACCCCGTGAACCACGAGGAAGGGCGGCGCCGCGGCGTGAATCCGGTCGTACGGTGACATCTTCCGATAGATGTCCTCGTTCTCGCGAAACGGCAACTGGACGATTCGATTCTCCAGCAGGTGCAGGAGACCGCGACCGAAACCGCGCCAGTGTTCCTCGTCGCCCGTCATCTCGAGCACGCCGTAGAAGGGCATCGCGCCACGCACCGACCAGTCCGGAATTTCGGGGACGTCCTCGGGGTGCCACGTCGGATCGTTCGAGGTGAGGGCCAGCAACGCCGCCAGTTGCCCTCCGGCCGACCCGCCGGCGACGACGACGCGCGCCGGGTCGCCACCGTGCAACGCAATCGACGTTTTGATCCACCGCAGGGCTCGAGTCGCGTCCTCGATCTGGGCGGGCCAGGGGAAGCGGGGAGCCAGGCGGTAGTTGATGACGACGGCCACCCACCCGCGCCGGACAAATTCGTGCAGCATCGGGCGGCCCTGCTCACGCTTGTCACCGAAGGTCCACGATCCGCCGTGGATGTAAAAGATCACCGGCGCGTCCGTCGGCGTCGTCGACATGCGCCAGACGTCGAGGCGGTGTCGACGTTGCGGCCCGTAGGCGACGTTACGCAGGAGCTGCATGTCACTCGGGTGGTACGAGATCTGCAAGGCCGTGCGCCACCACGCGCCAAAGGCGTCATCGCTGGGGCGGGGCACCTCGAGGGGGTGCACGGGAGCGTTCGCCATCGCTCGACGCACGATCCGACGAGAGTAAAACGAGATAACTATCAGCGCGAGGTTCTCCAGGATGACGGCAATTGCCAGCACCGTGACGAGCAGACTGACCCAGCTCGTGGTCGGCCAACCCCACCACGACAACAGTCCGAGGAGTGCGAGCTCGACCACGATTGCTTGGGCCGGCAGCTCTCCGGCCGCCCACCCGACGGGGTAGGCCACGGCCGCCGAGAGACCGCGTCTTCCGGGGCGCAGGGCCGTGAGCGCCGAGAGGACGAGGAACGCGCTGCAGAGTGCGACGAAATAGGCCATCCGTCCAGTCTTACGGCAACGGGCTCGAATGTGTCGCACCGTAGGCTGAGTCCATGTCGAACTGGCCAATGTCACTCGAACGACTCCGCCAAACTGTCGGCCTGTGGACCTTTACCCACGAGTCCGTGACGCCCGAACGCAGCGGCGAGGTGGCGGCCGAGATCGAGTCCCTCGGCTTCGCTGCCCTGTGGATACCGGAGGCGTGGGGACGCGAGTCGTTCACCAGTGCGTCACTGTTGCTCGCCGACACCTCGACCTTGACGATCGCCACCGGCATCGCCAACATCTGGGCCCGCGACGCCGTGTCGGCCGCGAGCGCCTCGAGGACCCTCAACGCCGCCTACCAGGACCGGTTCATCCTCGGCCTCGGCGTCAGCCATCGTCCGCTGGTGGAGCGACTTCGGGGCCACGACTACGTGTCGCCACTGACCGCGATGCGCGAGTACCTCACTGCAATGGACAAGGCCCCGATGTTCGCCCCCGAGGGTGCACATCCCTACGCCCGGGTCATTGCGGCCCTCGGCCCCAAGATGCTCGAACTCGGCGCCACCCTCGCTGACGGCGTCCACCCCTATCTCGTGACCCCCGAGCACGTGGCGATCGCGCGTGCCGCGGTCGGTGACAAGTTCGTCGGGGTCGAACAGGCGGTCGTGCTCGGCCAGAGCCGCGAGGAGTTCCTCGCACGCGCCCACTCTCACCTGGAGAACTACACGGGACTGGACAACTATCGCAATAGTTGGCGTCGCTTCGGCTTCGACGACGAGGACTTCGTGCGCGGCGGCTCCGAGCGCCTCTGTGACGCGATGGTCGTGCACGGCGACGAAGGCGACGTCATGGCCGCCGTGAGCGAGCATCGCGACGCCGGGGCCGACCACGTCTGCCTACAGGTACTGACCGACGCGACCGGTACCCCACCACTGGACGAGTGGCGTCGGCTCGGCCCGGTGGTCAATCGAAGGTGACCAGAAACGCCGGAGCCGCCGCTGCTCGTACGCAGTAGGAGTGTCGTGGTCGGTGATCCTCGACGAGAGCATCGTCGGGGATCACCGACGTTCCTCGTGCAGTACCTACAACTGCGAACCGTCGGGACCAAAGACGATGACGCCGGAATCTTGAAGCGCCGAGAACCCGCGAAGCCGCTTGATCACCGTCGCAAAAAACAGCAGCACGGAGAGTTCGATCGTGGCGATCAACGCCCAGCCGATGGTGATCCAGAACAGACCAGCGAATAAGCCCTTGAAGAAGCCGTAGTGAAGCACCGCGGCGACCGCCAGCGGTGGCCACGCAACCAACCAACTGACGATGGGGGCGACCAGGGTCGCCGCGATTCGCCGTCGCCACCCCAGGTACGCGCCCAAGAGGGCAGTGGCACCGAGGCCGGCCCAAACGACGCACGAACGCTCGCCGTAGCGGGCCTCGAGCATAAATAAGACAACGGCCATGGCTATCGCCCAGACAATCATTGGCGCGGTGACGTTGCTTCTCGTTCGCTCTTTCACCTGGAACATGACCGCATTCACATGACCAACCTACTGAAAGGTCTGGCCTGGCCGGCGCGCCATGACGGTACGCTGCTACCTGTGACTCAGGGCGTTCTCGCACTTCTCGGATCGGGCGAAATCGCCCCGAGCATGACCAAGGTGCACCGTCAGCTGCTGCGCCGACTCGACGACGTCCGGGCGGTCTCGCTCGACACCCCCTACGGCTTCCAAGCCAACGTCCCGCAGATGACCGAGAAGATAGCCGAGTATTTTGCGACCTCACTCAACGTCGCGATCAAGTCGCTCCGCTACGAGGCATTCGAACGAACGAGCGAGGTCGAGCGCGCCGTCTTTCGCCAAGAGCTCCAAGCAGCGAACTACGTATTCTCCGGACCGGGGAGCCCGAGCTACGCGGTCGCCCAATGGGCACAGATCGACCTGCAGAACGACCTTCGGACGACCCTAGTCAACGGAGGTGTGTTGTGCTTCGCGTCGGCCGCCGCCCTCACCCTAGGAGCCCTCACCGTCCCCGTCTACGAGATCTACAAAGTTGGCACCAAGCCGACCTGGATCCCGGGACTGGACGTGCTTGCCGCCGCCGGCATCAATGGCGCGATCATTCCCCACTACGACAACGCCGAGGGGGGCAACTACGACACCCGTTACTGCTACCTCGGAGAGAGCCGGCTGCTCGAGCTGGAGCGTCAGCTGCCAGACGGCATCGGCATTCTCGGCGTTGACGAGCACACTGCCGCCGTCATCGACCTGGAAGCCCACACCTTGAGCGTCCTCGGCAAGGGGGGCGTCTATTGGCGCCTCCTCGGCAGCACGCGGACATTCACCAACGGATCGACCATCGACCTCGAAGAGATCAAGTCGTTCCAACCGGCACCGCAGGCGCCGACCGCACGCGACCGTGCACCCAACGACATCGCCTCGCTGGCGGAGGCGGCACGACGTGGGGGTGATGAGGCGGTGGACGCAATCGCCCGGCTCGTGCGGATGGCGGCGGCCGGCGGGGACGGCTACATTGACCCGTCGAATCTCGTCACCAACCTCCTCGACCTCAGAGTGAAGGCTCGAGCTAATCGAGACTTCGCACTGGCAGACGACCTTCGGGACGCACTCGTGGGGGCGGACATCGACGTCATGGATGGACCCGACGGCACCACGTGGAACGTGCGCTAGTCACCTCGTCGCTCCTCTGATTTACTCGGTGCAGATTCATCGGCGCAGGACCGCGCAAAGGCGACGCGCACCCTTTCCAATTGACCAACGTCGAGGTTCGCCGTCGCGGGCAATTTCTCGTCATAGTTGGCCTCGACAGGAGGGGTGCCGTCCTTCACCACCATTCCAATTGAAGAGTCAGAGAAGTCGACAGTCCAGCATTCGACGGCACCGCAGCCTCTTCGGCCATCTTTCGCCTCCGCCCGCCATGTTCACCGACTGACCGATATCTGCACTCGGCGTCAGGGATGCGCCGGGCGGCATCGCCTCCTACAACAAGAGGTCCCCTCCAATTGGAGGGGACCTCTTGCAGCGTTACTACGGGTTACAAATTAACCCTGGTTGTACTTCACCGATGTCTGCTCGCCATTGGCGAATCGGAGGATGAAGGTGTGGACACCCCTGCGGGTGTGCTTCTTCACCGTCACGCGAATCGTCAACTTCGAACCGTTGTCACCCGACACTTGAACCCTGGTACCACCAGCGTTGCTGGTGATCCTCGGCTGGCCGTAGAAGTGCGAACCAATGATGAACATCGTGACGGTCTTGCCGGCGAGGGCCCGACCGTTGACGTGATTCGCCTTCGGCGTGGGCGTCACCGTCTTGGGGTTCGGTCCACCGTTCAGCGGGAACGTCGTCGATCCACCGTCCGGGTTGGTCAACGTGATGACACTCGAGGTACCGGCGGTCGCTTGCGCGCTCGTCGTCACCAAGAGGGTGAAGGTAGTGCCGGTGTTCGCCACCAACAGGATCTTGTAATCCGGGTTAGCGCTTGACGCGGTCATGCCCGCCTGGAAACCAGAACCAGTTATCACAATCTCGGCATTCGTCGTGAACGTCGGCACGTAGTACGTGCCCGTCACGGCGGGGACCGGGTTAATGACCAAGGAGTTAGCAGCCGACGTCGAACCAGCACCAACCGGGTTGGTGACAACCAATCCGGACAGGATCGGCACGGCGCCAGAGAACCCAATGGGGCTGACCTTCACAGTGATGGTGTCGCAGGTGTCAAAGACACCGACTGGATTCTCCACACCAGTGCAGAGGTCCGTTGCCGACGTCGAGTTCGTCACCGTGGCCGCAAGGAACTGCGCCAATGCGGGGTTCGATGAGGTCACGACGGCACCGGATACGAAGCCCGTACCGGTGATGGTGATCGTCGACGTCGCACCGTTCAGCACAGCCTTCGGCGTCGTGGCCGATGGTGCCGTGATCGCGGGAGCCACCAAGACGGTGATCAGGTTACTCACG
>JANYFR010000024.1 GCA_025362585.1 Acidimicrobiales bacterium
CGAATATGGCGATGGTTGAAGGAGCGTGACGTGGTGAGTGAGAAGATGCTCGAAGAGGCTGGCCCTTTCCCGCGATTGCTCATAGTTAAAGAGGTGCCCCGATGAGTAGTGAGCCAACCAGCGCAATAGAGCCGTGGCTGCAACAACTCTGGGACCTCGGGGGAACGGACCTTCTCCTTTCGGGCGGCTCAGCACCGCGCATCCGAGTGGACGGGAGGCTCATTCCGTTGGCCAACGCTCAAGTTCTTACTGGCGAACAGATCAATGATATCGCCCAGCCACTTCTTACTCCTGGTCAGCAGATGATTTTTGAAGAACAGCAGGACGTGGACTTCGCGTTCTCGTGGGGCGAAGAAGCCCGTATCCGTGGCAGCGTCTTCACCCAGCGTGGCCAGACGGCGCTAGCCCTTCGAGTGATTCCGGCGCGGATCCCCACGTTTGAAGACCTCGGTCTCCCCTTCGCCGCCAACTGGGTGGCCGAACAGCCTCGCGGACTAGTCCTGGTCACAGGACCGACGGGGTCGGGAAAGTCAACATCACTGGCCGCGATTATTAACAAAATCAACGAAACTCGAGCCTGTCACATCCTCACCATAGAGGACCCCGTCGAGTACGTCCACGAGCACAACGTGGCGGCGGTCAGCCAGAGGGAAGTCGGACTTGACAGTCCCTCATTCGACCGGGCCTTGCGCTCCGCACTTCGTGAGGACCCCGACGTCCTCTTGATCGGCGAGATGCGCGACATTGACTCGATTCAGATTGCGCTCACCATGGCCGAGACTGGCCACCTCGTCTTCGCCACCCTCCACACCAACGACGCGCCTCAGGCGATCGACCGCATCATCGACGTCTTCCCGGCGTGGCGCCAGGAGCAGACGAGGGTGCAGCTGGCGGCGTCGCTCAGCGCGGTAATCGCCCAGCGACTCGTCCCGAAGATCGGCGGCGGCATGGTCGCCGCGTTCGAAGTCCTGATCGCCACCAATCCCGTGCGCAACCTTATTCGAGAGGGCCGCTCGAACCAACTGCAGAACGTTATGTTTACCAATACCAAAGAGGGAATGCAGACCCTTGAGAGCAGCCTCGCCATTTTGATTGTCGATGGCGTCGTTGCTTACGAGGACGCGATGGCCATCACGGCGCACCCCAAGGAACTCGTGCGCACGCTTGAGCAGATGGACAAGTCGTTCATTAAGGTATAACTGGTTCTGTGCCAACACATCGTGGACCGGATCTTCCCTACTCGGTCATCGCCGGGACCACGCCGTGGGCCGGCGGTTGGGTAGTCGCGAGTGCCAAGATCCACGGGTCAAATTTCGCTCCCGAAGCGCCTCGACTGTACGACACCCTCCTCGAGGTGCTGAGCGAACGGCCCGCTTTCGTGGCCGTCGTCGTGAACGCGCCGATTGGCTATTTCGACAGACCGGACCAAGGTCCGAGGAGCTGTGACCTCCAGGTCCGATCGCTTCTTCAGCGACGTGGCGCCGCGGTGCGCAACGCGCCCACCCGTGCGGTCCTCGACGGCACGATCACTTGGCACGAGGCCGGACTCGACGCCGTCAGTGCGTCCATGCTGCCTCGGTACCGGGAGGTCGCCGCGGAGATGTCACCGTATCGTCAGCGCGTCGTCTACGAGGGTCAGCCGGAGTTGAGCTTCTACCAGATCAATAAGGACGTGCCGCTACGTCGCTCGAAGATGGTTGAAGAGGGCCGTGAAGAGCGCCGACGGATTCTGGTCGAAAGGATGCAGGGCATTGAGAAGGTTATCGACGCCGACCTAGGGCCAGTGCCGCAAAAACACCTCTTCGACGCATCGGCGTTGCTCTGGACTGCACGCCGGGTGGTCGCCCGAGCGGCCAAACGCCTTCCCGTCGATCCGCAGTGGGACACGGAGGGTCTGCGCATGGAGATCGTCTACTAGGGCCCGGGGACGTTGCTCAGTAGCTGAATGTTCGAAAGGGTGCAAGGAGTTCCGGTCCGGCGTAGATGGCCACCGCCGCACCCATGGCCAAGAACACCCCATAGGGGATGGGTTGATCTCGCGAGATTTTCTTGGCGGCGATCAGAGTGACGCCAATTATGGCTCCGATGAGGTTGGCGATAAAGAAGCCAATGATTACGTAGCGAATCCCTAGCCAGCCGAGTCCGAGTCCGAGGACTGCGGCGAGGCGCACGTCTCCGAAGCCGAGGATCCTCGGGCTGACCGCATTGAGTGTGAAGAACACGACGAACCACCCGAGGGCGCAGCCACCCGCCACGATGAGTCGGTGCCATTCGTGGGTGGCACCGGCGTCGACGGCGAGCAAGATGGCGACGAGACCGAGGACCGGATAGACGATGTTTTTCGGCAAGATCAGGAGTTCGAAGTCAATCACTGCGAGCGCGAGGAGCCCCGCGAGCATCACGAGCAACGCCGGGAGCTCCCAATCGAAGCCGACCCGGGCGGCGGCTCCCGCGAAAAGCAGAGCCGATGTCACTTCGACCAGTGGGTATCGAGCCGATATCGGTGCGCGGCACGAACGGCATTTTCTTCGCAAGAGAAGCCACGAAATGACCGGGATATTGTCACGTTCGAGGATTGGCGTCGCGCACGACGGGCAGGCGGAGCGCGGTGAGACAATCGACTCGTGACGCGGAACTCGGTAGATGACGACGTTCAGAAATGATCCGATGACCAGTCCGAAGACAGCGCAGCCTACGACGAGGAGGGAGAACAAGGACTTCGGCCCCACTTTCTGCGCTCATTTCACTGCGCCGTACCTTACTTGTCGCCCTAGTCGCGATGGCGACAGATCCGTAGAACCGGTGGTCGATGGCCAATGTCTCGACGAACCCAATCAGCTTTTAAAGGTACGACGAGTGAAAGAGTGACGTCCCCGCCCGCAACGTATCAATTGTCAGTTCCAAATGAAGGGGCCGCGAAGTGGTGCCCCCAATGAGCAGAATCCCCGACAAGGTACAACGAGGGTAATGGGCTGTTTCGTTTGGCCAGGGGAACATGCAGTTCGGGCGCGAGTCGTTGCGATGGAGCTTTGCAGAGTGTCAGCGGCACTTCCGCAAACTGATCTTTATCGCCAAGGGATCGAAAAATACTCAGTGATCGGCCCAATGTGGACGAAAAGTTGACTTAATGCTTAGATTGTGCTTGGATTTACACGGCAAGGGCGTACCTAAGAAAAGCAAGAAGTGAAGGGCTGACGAAGGTTCGATTATGGTGTGCTCCTCTTCGCAGAAAATTGAAAAACCTGATCGCGTGGCGCGTGCGACTCCCAGGAATGGGTCACGTCATTGCGGGGTTGTGCGCGATGACGGCGGCTTCACACTCGTCGAGATGTTAGTCGTGATCGTCATCATGCCGCTGATCGTCGGTGCAATCTCACTGGGACTGATTTCGGTCTTCTCACTTCAAAATGGAGTCTCCGGACGGCTGACCGATTCAGCGGGAGCTCAAATCGTATCGTCGGCCTTCCTCAAAGACGTGCAGAGCGCGGCGCTTCTCACCACACAGTCGTCACCACCACAGTGTCAGTCGGCGCTGGCGTCCCCCCCGGCACAGACGCAACTTCTGGGTTTGGCCTGGAACGGGAGTGGGAGTTCTATCAATAATTACCAGACGTACGTCTCGTACGTCACAGAACTGGACGGCACAACGAATTCGCTCGTGCGTCAGTCTTGTTCTGCGGGCAATACAACGGCATCGAGTACGTCGATCATTGCAACGAACGTCGATGCCACCCAAACGAAGGCTCCCACCATCACCTGTGCACCGTCGTCGATCTGCTCGACATCAGACCCGTCCAAGGTCTGGATACCTGCAAAGGGCGTCACCTTGGTGAGCCTCCAAGCTTTCGGCGTCGTCCACAGTGGATCGGGCACCTCGAGCACCCCGTTCACGTACACGTTGAGCGCGACACCTCGAATTTTGAATGAGTCGTCAGGCGGTTCCGGTCGATTCCCCTTCTCTCCTATGACGCTTCTCGGTAGCGGAGGATCGACTTGCGGCAACGAATCTCCCGCCGGACCGCCCTTCAACATGGTGGGCAATTCAGCCAATACCATCCTGTCGATCTCCGTCAGTGGACAGCCCGGGAGCGTCAGCATCGGATCGACATGTAGTAACTCGATGGTATTTGGACAGAACGCAACTGCGGTCGTGGCCTCCGTGCTGACCGAAGACCCCAGTCTGAATGCAATTTCGAAGAAAGGCGCGGCTCCGCCGCAGTACTACACGAGTCAGGTGCTCGATCCCTTCTCGACGAGCACGCCGCCCTTAGTGGCGCCAGCGAAGCCAGGGACGATCGGCAACTGCTCCGCTGTCGTCAGTGGCGTCTCCACCTGCACTCCCGGCTACTACAGCTTCGACCCGGGCACGGTTTCAGCGAACAAGCTTGACTTCAAGACCGGTGTCTACTACTTCGGCGCTGGGGTCAACCTTGGAATGGATGCGAGCAACTCGGACAACGGTGGGGTCCTCTTCTATGTTCCGAATGGCGCGGTGAGTTTTGGAAGTGGTACCTATACCTTGAACGGACTTTCTAGCTATCAAGGTATAGCGATATGGGACAATTCGGCGAGCACGAGCGCCAACGGTTGGAGCAATTCCCTGACGTTCACCAACCCGGCGGGCACGTACCAGGGAGGTGGCTTCTACGTCCCCAATGGAGGAATTCTCGATTCGGCCAATTCCAATACTGGTTCGATCACGACGACTTTTATCGTTGCAGGGTGGGCAAACTTCAACAACAATGCCAAGATATACATCGCGTCATGAAGTGGTGACGGACGTGATACGACCTTGGGCGGGGTCCTCTGGGAGCAGTCCATCCAGCGAATCCGAACGTGGCGACACGTTGATTGAAGTGTTGATGGGCCTGGTGGTCCTTAGTTTGACGGTGGTCTCTCTCTTGCTGGCCTTCTCAACATCCATCTCCGCCTCCGCGGAACATCGCAACTTGGCAGTGAGTGACACGTTGCTTCGTTCGTCATCGGACTCGGTCTTCTCGACGTTTCAGCAGAACCCGGTGCCGTTCAGCACATCGTGCGCGAATGCAACTGGTGCGAACTACACCTCCCAATTGAATGCCCTGAGCCCTTCACCTCTCGCGACGCCCGCTCCCTACACCGCATATACGGCGACCGTGGATTCGGTGTTGTTCTGGAACGGCACGGCCTTCACCGCTTCATGCACTGCGGGCTACCCTCAGCAACTGATCGTCAAGATCGTCGGTCCGGGTGGTACGTATTACCAAGATGTCGCTGTCCAGGGAAACGTGCAAGTCAGCGGATCCTCATCTACTCCGGTGCTGACCGTAACGGCCGCCGACCAGAATCTGGCCTACAGCGGAGGCCAGGTCGCTCCAGACACGTCGAGCGTCGCTGGTTTCCAGGGTGGTGACGCCGCCACGGTGGCTTCGGCCACCTACACGTACGTCGGCACCGGCTCGACAACCTACGGTCCGCTGAACACGCCGCCCACCAACACGGGCACGTACAGTGTGACGCCCAGCAACGCCGCACTGAGCTTTACATCAGGCAATGCTGCGAGCTACTCCACGCCCTACCAGTACGTCCCCGGAACGCTGACGGTGGGCGGCTCGGGCCCAGTCGGACTCGGCATTGTCACCGCGCCTGCGGGAAGCACCGGCTCGCCGGTCATCGTCTGTGGAACGCCCAGTGCGTCATATTCGTGTGACGTAACTGGGGTGGGCACGGGTGGCCACGTCGTGTTCTACGTCACGTTCGTGACGGCGGGCGGTGCGCAAGTCGTTCGCAGCGCGACGGTGGCGTCGACGATCAACGAGGGCGGTCAGAGTACGGGCACCGTGACGATTGCCGCGGGAGATTCGAGTTCTAACCCGAACACGCTCATCGCCTCGCACGCCGGAAATGCAACTAAGACCTCGACTTTGACCTACGGTTCGTACTCTTTGGTTGTGCACGTGAGTTCGTGATGGCGTTGCTAGAAATCCCTGGTGAAGTTGGCAGAAGGCGAGCGGGTGAGGCTCGCGCACCGTTCTCAGGTCCGGGGGCCGGACCGTCGACGATCGAGGTCGCTCTCACGCCTGGGAATGCCGATGACGCTGTGCTTGACATCTGTGGTGAGTGGTCGGTGACCGGAGAACCACTGACCGGCGTCGAGGTCATGCTGAGCGAGGCAGAGTGATAAACGGAGACCTCGAAGTCAGTCCCGACGTATCGTTCTCGGTGCAGGCGCCGCGGGCCAAGTTGCGTGGTATTGGCGCACAGCAAAGATTGGTCGGTCGAACATTGCCCTGGCAGGGTCGTCCGGTAGATGACCGGGGCGCCACACTCATCCTGGCACTGCTTTTCCTAACCGTCGTCAGCCTGGTCACCGTGGCAGTGGTGAATTTAGCCGGCGCTAACCTGAACAACACTGGAAAATTCCGATCTGCCCACGCCTTTGAATCGGCCTCGAACAATGCCAACCAGGTAGCGGTGCAGTACGTCCGCTACGGCTTTATCAGCCAAACATTGAACGCAGACCCGCCCGTACCCTGTTGGACGACATCACCTACCCCATCGACGGTGTCGTCGCAGGGTCAGACGGTTGACGCGTGGTGCAGTACTCGCTGGACCCCAAGTGCGCAGACCACCAGAGTCGTCACCATTTCGACGTGCCTGAGTTCGGTATCGGCGGCGACGTGTGCAGCGAATCCGCTTCTGCAGACCGTCGTGAGCATTGGTGACATCATTCCTTCGAGTGGAATCAATGAATGCGTCCCGTCGGCGAGTCCAATCGACGTTGCCCTGACCGGCTGTGGGACCAAACTCGTTCTCAATAGTTGGGTCTTCACTCCGCAACCGCCCACTGTCTCGAACGTCGCGAGTGCCGGTACGGCAACGTGCACATCACCCTCTCGATCAGTTGAAATTACTGGTACCGGGTTCAACAATGTGAGCAGTGTCTACTTCGTGCTCGTTGGTGGGGCGCCCTCCAACAGGGTCTTTCCCGTGACTGCTGCATTGACTGTCAAGAGTTCCGGAACGATAATCGACACGTGCACTCCTGCTTCTGGGTCAGGGGCCGGTCCAACGCACGTCGTCGTGGTCACCCCCAGTGGGTCCGCTTTCGGGTCAACAAACTACTCTTTCTGAGACCAAGGTCGAGCTCCGGCATTCGTTGTGCGACTCACTCACGTTGCCGGCAGCACGACGCCGCGACGGCTGGAAGGTCTCTGTGAAGTGAGTCTCATGATGTGGGACGGCGAGTACGGCCATGAGCACGAAACCGTGGGCCGCTCTTGGTAGCGCAAGGCGAGGCCGGAGAGTGTTTCACCGGTCGGACGATCCCTCCAGCGGAAGGAACCTGACTGCTCGAGCGTTCAATCAATGCTCGAGCACCGACGGCTTTCGCATTCCGTGCGTTGGGCGCTGACGCCGAGACGGTGGTCACGATTCGTGGAGGCGCCTTGATCGGCGAATCGATGAAATGTGTTGAACGTTGATGCGACCGGACTCAGCCGCCGTCGTTCAGCGGGGTCTCTTCGAGAATCGCCCGGAGCTGACGACCCATTTCGCGGGGATTGCCAGAGATCTGACCAATCGCCTCTCCTTCGACGCGTACGTCATCGCCGGGTCGGTAGAGTGACACCCTCATTCCCCGTCCAACTCGGTCCGCAGTGATCACCCAGGGCAGTCCAATATCATTGGTTTGGCGCGTCGCCATGATCTGGTTGCTGCGTCCTTCGCCGATGCTCCATCCCGGCGAGCGAGCAGCGTCAATGACCCGTTGCAGTTCGTTACCACTGGAGAAGCCCGCTGATTTGCCGATACTCGTACCATAGGGTGCCGCCGTGACAAGGCGCTGAAAGATTCTACGAGTTGGTCGCCTCGCGGTGATCCATTAGGTGATCGAACGTCGTAGGAATGTTGACGGGGCACTTCGCCCCCTAAGGGGCCGCGGGACCAGCGACGCCATCAACAAAGTTCCCTTCGAAGACCGGACGTCGCGTCCTATGAATTGTTCATATGTGGGGCACAGCGTGGGGGTGCCGTGAGACTCCTTCCCTACGTTCAATGTCAGTCGGTGTAGTACCGGTCGGGTGTTTGACGATCTCATACGCCGGTGAGGCTCAAGCGTCGAAATCATTGGGTTCGGCGTCATTCAGCAACGACGGCACATGGATACGAGAGGGGAGTCGGGGGAATGGTCATGAGACGGGCAGTGGCATTGCTGGGTCTGTTTGAAATGATGTGTGGCGTCTGGATGCTGCAGCGAACTCACGCGGTGGCCGGTACTTGCCGGTTACTCACTGCGGTTGCGGCGGCGAGTGGTGTCAATCAGGCCTGCGCAGGGACGGACTCCGTCTATACCGAGGGATTCGTCCTCGTCGCCTCGGGCATTCTCATTATGGCAACTGCTCTAATTGCGATTGATCGACGAGTTGGCTTAGATCTTCGATTACGGTTTCGCGCGGTTTCACCGAAGCGGTCGACACCCCAACGCGTCAGTACGAGCGCCCCTTCAAGGTCGCACCGGGTGTACGGTGCGCGACATTCGGCGGTGACCCGCGAGTTGGTGCCTAGGTGAGTGCACCAATCACGTAGTCGACGAACCACGAGAGGAAGAGGTGAACGTTGCGCGCAAGCCCGTCATTGACTCGTCGACGGCAAACGCCAAACCAATGACACCTCTTGGATCACGGACCTGCACGAGTGCCATCGGGCCGCAGTCGCCCAGTCGTTGGATCTGGCGTACCCGCGATTGGGTGAATGTGCCCGCCAATACGGCCACGGCTATTTCGCATCGACCACGTCGAAGGGCAATGGCGGCGTAACCCTAGATAATCGTCTCGCACGATTGCTTCAGGCGCTCGAGTGTCGTTCGTATCGATTCCTTCGTGAACTCGACACGCTTGAAGGTCTCGGAGTCGCCATCTTTTCGGATGACGGCGTTTCGACGATCACTCCAACCTTCGCAGACCCGGCAGCCTTCGGCGGTCGGCGTCACCGAGAACTCCCACCTCGAGATGGGGAATCGATGCCACGTGACGTCGAAACTGAATAACGTGGGTGGCTCGAACGCGATCACTTTCGCGATGGTCGACCACGCGTCGCCGTCTCGCTCATTGGTGCCCTTGAAGCGCGCGCCGACCTTTGGCCCCGTCGCGCCGCCTAGCCATTCACCGCCGGTATTCTCGGGCGAAAGTTTCCCCATAGCGGGCAAGTTGCAGATGACGGCGAATACTGTCTCGGGCGAAGCGGCGATGTCAATTGTGTCGATGTAGTCCATGGTGGTCAAGGTTACCGAAGCCCTGCCTCCACTTCTCGGGCTTGTCGCATCCTCACCACTGGAGATGTTCGCGATACGACATTGAGGGGCCGGCCATCTCGGCCGACGAGCGCCGGCGATAATAGCGAAGGCCTCGGCGAGTCACCTCACCATCGTTGCCGTCGCTCCGTTCTCGTGGGAATCGGTCAACGTCCGGACCCGATGCCGGTCGTTGCGCCACACGTAACCCCTCGTGGGTCAGTGACCTAGCGGAAGGCCTTTTGCATCTCGGCGAGCTCGACGCCGCCCGGACAGAGTTTGTCGAAGGGCACCTTGTTGAGTCCGTTCGCCGGTGTCTCGTTCAGTGCATGGATGTCTCTCGCCGTCTCATCCACGTACAAGAGGCCCGTCACAATTTCACCTCGGTCGTGGCGGTCGCGAATGTAGGTCTCCACTTTGAGGCGGTCGTGGGGGTCGTAGCCTTCGGGCACCGAACGAAAGCGCACGACACTGCCGTCGTGCATCGTCACTTCGGTGGCGCCGTCGACGGGAATCTTCGCGCGGATCTCGGCGCGCACCGGCACGAAGTCCGTCTGGACCTCCTTCACCTCGTGCTCGCGCATGAACTTGTAACTCTTAGTCGAGCCCTCGTGGTCGTTGAACGTCACGCACGGGGAGATCACGTCAATGATCGCGAACCCGTTGTGGGCGACCGCGGCCTTCAGAATCGGGATCAGCTGCTCCTTGTCGCCCGAGAAGCTTCGTGCGAGGAACGTGGCGCCCAGACTGAGTCCGAGCGTGATCGGGTCGATGGGCGCCAGCAGGTTCGCCTCGCCCTTCTTCGGTCGCGAACCAATATCCGCGGAGGCCGACATCTGGCCCTTGGTGAGGCCGTAGACGCCATTGTTCTCTATGACGTACACCATCTTCACGTTGCGTCGAATGCCGTGCATGAGATGTCCCAGGCCAATGGACAGCGAGTCGCCGTCGCCCGAAATGCCGATGTAGGTCAGTTCGCGATTCGCCGCGTTGGCGCCGGTCGCGATTGGCACCATGCGACCGTGAGCGGAGTTGAAGCCGTGGGCACCACGCACGAAGTAGGTCGGCGTCTTGGACGAACAGCCGATACCACTCAGTTTGGCGATCATGTGCGGCGGGGTCGACAGCTCCCAGAACGCGTGGACGATGGCCGCGGTGACCGAGTCGTGCCCGCAGCCGGCACACAGGGTGGACATCGCCCCCTCGTAGTCGCGGATCGTGAGTCCGAGGTCGTTCTTCGGCAGGGGCGCGAGGGGGATCAGTGGCTTGGTGATTGATGGCATGGTTAGTTCTCCAACCTAGTGAGGACGTGATCAACAACCTGCTTTGCGCTCAGCGGGAATCCTCCGTAAGCGAGGATCGACTCCATGCGTTCGGACGCCACCCCCGTTTCGAGCGCCAGGAGCGACCGGAGCTGGCCGTCGCGATTCTGTTCTACGACGAAGCACGAGTCGTGGGCTTCAATGAATTCGCGCACGCTCGCGACGAAGGGAAAGCCGCGCACGCGCAGAAAGTCGGCCGGGACGCCGGCTTCGGCCAACTGGCCGAGCGCTTCGCGCACCGCCAGGTCACAGCTGCCGAGCGTGATCACGCCAATTGTGGCGCCCTCGCGGTGTTCGACCACCGGCGCGGGCACGTGATTCGCCGACGCGGCGTGCTTCAACTTCAGGCGGTCGACGACCTCTTGATACGGGGCGGGACTCTCGGTGTAGTGACCGAACTTGTCGTGGCCCGAGCCGCGGATGAAGTAGGCCCCCTTCTCGTGTGATCCGGGCAGGGTCCGTGACGCGACGTGCTCGTCGTTCACCTTGCTGTAGCGAAAGAACTCGGCCATCTCGCGCAGTTCCTCGTCGTGGAGCACCGGTCCGCGGTCGGGCACGTAGGTGTCGTCCCACTGCAGTTCGGGAACGACCCAGTCGTTCATGCCAATGTCGAGGTCACTCATCAAGAAGACCGGCGTCTGGAAGTGCTCGGCCAGATCGAAGCAGGCGACCGCGAACTCGAAACACTCGCCGGGGTTTGCCGGGAAGAGCAGTATGTGCTTGGTGTCGCCGTGGCTCGCGTAGGCGCAGAGCAGGATGTCGGACTGTTGGGTCCTCGTGGGCATGCCCGTCGAGGGACCGGTGCGCTGGACGTCGATGATCACGGCGGGGATCTCGCTGTAGTACGCGAGGCCGAGGAGTTCGTTCATCAGTGAGATGCCCGGGCCGGACGTTGACGTGAAGGCCCTCGCCCCGCTCCACGACGCGCCAAGCACCATACCGATGGCCGCAATCTCGTCCTCGGCCTGAAGAATCATGTAGTTGTTCTGGTGGGTCGGCGCACCGGGAGTCGCCGGATCGACCTCTTCGCGACGGTAGCGGGCGCAGAGGCGAATGAAGTTGTCCATCACTGCGGTGGCGGGGGTGATCGGGTACCAGCCGGCGACCGTGGCACCGGCGTAGAGGCATCCCAGCGCGGTCGCCTCGTTGCCGTTGATCAGGATCGCGCTGCCGTTGGCGTCGAGCGGCTCCACGCGAAACGGCAGTGGGCAGTCGAAGTTTTCGTGGGCGTAGTCGTAGCCGAGGCGCAGCGCCAACTGGTTCGACTGGGCCAGACGCTCGTTGCGGGCGAAGGTCTCGGCGAGCAGACTCGAGACGAGATCGACGTCGATCCCGAGCGCCGCGACGACCGCCCCGGCGTAGGCGATGTTCTTCATGAGGATCCGCTCGCGAGGCGCCTTAAAGTGCTCGAGGCACATTTTGGCGAGTGGCACGCCGAGGAACGTCACGTCGTCGCGATGCAGGTCGGGGTCGAGCGGCCACGACGAGTCGTACATCACGTAGCCGCCGTGGCGTACGTCGTCGATGTCCTGGACGTAGGTCTGGGCGTTCATGGCGACCATCAGGTCGTAGTCGAGGGCGCGCGCGGTGAAGCCCGTCCTATTGACGCGGATCTCGTACCAAGTCGGGAGGCCCTGGATGTTCGACGGGAAGAGGTTCTTGCCCGAGACCGGGATACCCATGCGAAAGATCGCCTGCATTAAGAGGCTGTTGGCACTGGCCGATCCGGTGCCGTTGACGTTCGCCAACTTGATTGAGAAGTCGTTGACCTGACTGCGCAGGTCGAGGGTGGTGTCGATCGCCATGGTTATCTCCTGGAGTCGGCGCCGCTCGAGGCGCGCACGGGGATGCGAATAAAATTGGCGCTCTGGGCGTAAGGGATTTGCAGGTCGAAGAGTTCCATGTCCCACGCAGCCGTGGGGCAGCGTTCGGCGCAGAGCCCGCAGTGCACGCAGACGTTCTCGTCCTTCACCATGACGCGCCCGGTTTGGGGGAGGGCGTCCGAGACGAAGAGTGCTTGGTCCAGGTTGAGCGATGGCGCCGAGAGCCGGCCGCGCAGGGCGGCCTCACTACCGTTGCTGGTGATCGTGAGGCACTGGACCGGACAGATGTCGATACAGGCGTCACATTCAATACAGAGTGGCGCCTGGAACGCGGTCTGGACGTCGCAGTTGAGACAACGCTGGACCTCGCGGGCCGTCTGCTCGGCGCTGAAGCCGAGCTCGACCTCGAGTTCGAGCGACTCGAAGCGCCGGGTGAGTTCGATGTGGGACATCTTCTGGCGTGTCGTCGGGTTGTAGTCGTTGTGGTAACTCCACTCACTCATGCCCATCTTCTGGCTAATGAGGGTCATCCCCATCGGGGGCCGTTCGCGCAGGTCAGTCCCCGTGCAGTGGTTGTGAATCGAGATCGCGGCGGCGTGGCCGTGAGCGACGGCCCAGATGATGTTCTTCGGCCCCCAGGCAGCGTCGCCGCCGAAGAACAGGCCGGGGAGGCTCGACTGGTGGGTCACTTGGTCCACGACCGGCATGTCCCACTCGCCGAACTCCACGCCGAGGTCGCGCTCGATCCAGGGGAACGAGTTCTCCTGGCCAATCGCCAGGATCACGTCGTCGCAGGGGATTATCACCGTGCCGACAGTCGTCGAATGGCGCGCGCCCTCGTCCCATTCGAGGACGTCGAACTCCATACCGACGAGCGCGCCGTTCTCGAGGACGAATCGCTTGGGGGCGTGGTTGACAACGATCTCCACGCCCTCTTCTTCCGCGTCGTCGAGCTCCCAGGGGGAGGCCTTGAAGAACTCGCGCGGACGGCGGGCCATCACCTTGATTTCGCGTCCACCCAATCGTCGCGACGAGCGACAGCAGTCCATTGCGGTGTTGCCGACGCCGATGATCAGCACGCGCTGACCAATCTCGGTCACGTGACCAAAGGCCACCGACTCGAGCCAGTCGATGCCAATGAAAATGTGCGATTCGACCCCATCGTGGCGCCCAGGAATATCGAGCTCCTTACCCCGCGGGGCCCCGACGCCCACGAAGACCGAGTCAAAGCCTTCGTCGAGAAGGGCCCGCAGACTCGAGATTGGTGAGTTGTAACGAATGTCCACGCCCATGTCGAGGATGACGGTGGTCTCGTCGTCGAGGACCTTGTCTGGCAGTCGGAATTCGGGGATGTTGGTTCGCATGAGCCCGCCGGGCCGGTCGTACTGTTCGAACATCGTGACGCTGTAGCCCATTGGCAGGAGGTCGTTCGCCACGGTGAGTGACGCGGGACCGGCGCCGATGCACGCGACGCGCTTACCGTTCTTCTCGGTCGGAATCGTTGGCAGTCGGTCCGAGGTGTCGCCCTTCAGGTCGGCGGCGACCCGCTTCAGGCGACAGATCGCCACGGGGCTACCGTCAACGCGATCTCGGCGGCACGCAGGTTCGCAGGGTCGGTCACAGGTGCGCCCGAGGATGCCGGGAAAGACGTTGGATTCACGATTTAGCATGTAGGCGTCGTCGAACCGACCCTGGGCAATCAGTCTGAGGTAACCGGGAACGTTCGTGTGAGCCGGGCAGGCCCATTGACAATCGACGACCTTGTGGAAGTAGTTCGGGTCCTGGTCGTTCGTCGGCTCCACGCAGAGTCCTCCTTGAAAACTCGAAGTAATCCCACGACGTGATCTAAGGACCGCGAGGGGGCCACGGGCAAACTGTACTAGGCCTCCTTTCCGGGTACGGCCGGTACAAAGTCCCTTCAATCACCGCTGATGTCCTCTTTTGTTCGTCGGACCAGCACTCTCACCACGGTTGCATCGCCGACGGAGCGGCGTCTCGCGTGTACGCACGGCCCGGGTGTCCATCCAGTGGGCGTAACGACATGATGGGCGCGAGGACCAGAAGAGACGTACCATCGTTAGCATATGAAAGAAGTCGTCGTGAATAATCCGTCGAATGAGGGGACGCTGCACGCGGCGACCATGCCGTTCAGCGACGAAGAGTTGAGCGAATTCGCTCTGGCCGCCGACCCCCACGCGCCACTCAACCCCGACGCGGTCGCGTGGGATGGAGCAGTGCTGCACCAACCAGGACTCTTGCCCGACTGGTACATGCCCACCCCGGCCGCAAGACGTTTGGGTAGGTGGCCCCGGGCGCTCGTCATTGGACTCATCGCCGGTTTTCTCATGATCAATGCCGTCGGTCTCTGCATCACGTCGGGTTTCATCACCTTCACGTGAATTGCTCGAAGGGTGATCGTCGGTCAACTGCAGTTTTTCGACGCTTCGCGGTGCACCTCATCGCGTGACGAGCCCGGCGTCGTGACTAGAAATTTGAGAGCCTCCAGTCCTTCGCGGTGACGACCGGAGTGGCTTCAATATGTGGAGTTGACGACCACGGGGACCTCGAATTTAAGGTTATTAAGTAGAGAAATCTGAAAATGCGTGAAGAATTTGTGAAGGGATACGCCGAAACTCGTCAAAAATCCCGTATTTTGGAGGTAGTGGTCACCGTGATCGCTGATTTTTGAGACGCCCCACGTGGGTTGGACGACTGTTTCGACAGTCCCGCTCCTCAATCGAGGGCGTTACTGCCGACGCCACCGTTCGTGACACCTCAAGGAACGGAGACGCCGCGAAGTGGTCCCTCGTTCCGTTCAACAACTGCACCACATCCGTATTACGTCGTGGCCGCAGGGCCGCATCATCCAAGGGAGAAGCAGAATGAACCGTCGTACTTTTCAACAGTCGGGAGCGCTGCTTCGACTCGGCGTCGTGGCCTTCGCCGGCGGTGCATTGACGCTGGCTGTCAGCGCGTCACCGGCCTGGGCGGCCACGGCGCCCAATCTGGGCACCGCAGCGGCTGCCTCGATTGTCGCCGCGACGACGGTCACCAACACCGGAGCCACGACCTTGAGTGGCGGCCTCGACCTCTTTCCGGGAACGTCGGTCACCGGATTTCCCCCCGGCATCGTCGGCGGAACGCAGAATTTGGGCGGTGCGGTGGGCGGACCGGCGGACGTCGCGGCGAATGATGTCACGGCCGCGTACCTTGCGGCGTTGAACGCACCCGCGACGGGTACGGCGAACACGGACCTCGGCGGGCTCTCGCTCGGTGCGGGCGTCTACGCCGCAAGCTCGGGTCTGACGTTGAACGGAACGCTCACTCTCGTTGGTGACGCCAGTTCGGTCTTCATCTTTCAGAGTGTCAGTACCCTGATCACCGGACCCGGCAGCTCCGTCGTCCTTTCCGGTGGCGTGCAGGCCTGCAACGTCTTCTGGCAGGTTGGCAGTTCGGCCACGCTCGGTACGACCTCGTCCTTCGTCGGTAACATCCTCGCCCTGACGTCTGCGTCGCTGGCGACCGGTGCCACCCTCTCGGGTCGCGTGCTCGTTCGCAGTGGTGCCGTGACGCTCCAGGGCAATACGATCACCACGCCGACCTGTTCGGCCGTCGGTCCCACCACGACGACAACGACCACGACGACGCCGACCACCACGACGTCGACGACGTCCACGACCACCACGACAACGCCGCCGTCCCCAACGACCACGACGACGCTGCCGCCGATCACCGCGCCACCAGTGACGGGCGGCGGACCGCTGCACGTCGGTTCGTCCGATTCCTCGACCTGGGTCGGATTCGTTGCCATGTTCCTTGGCGGGGGTCTTCTCTCCCTTGAGCTACTGCGCCGCCTACGGATTCGTCGTCTCTAGGAAGTAGTCAGGATGTTGAGCAGTAGACGTTCAACGACGTGGGCCACCGTGTGCATTGCAGTGGCCGCGGTCGTGGCGATCGCCGTCGAATCGGGATCGGGATCTCGCGGTCACGAGAGCGTGACGACCTCGACGACCACGACCGCTGCGACGGTGCCGACGACCGCGCCCAGCCGCGCGGTGCCGACGACGCGCCCAACATTTACGCCACCGACGCCCGTGACGCCGGCATCCATGAGTCTCCAGCGAAGCGCCGTGGCCGTGCCTCTCACCATCCAGATTCCAAGCATCGGTGTCAATAGTGGAATCCTCGCGGTGGGGATGACGAAGGCCCACGCGATGGCGGCCCCCGAAGGGGGCGCGAACAGTCCCTACTGGGGTGACACGTTCTGGTATCGCGGCAGTTCCGTGCCGGGGGCCTCGGGGACCGCGACCATTGCCGGTCACATTGACGATCGGTACGGGCGCTACGCGGTCTTCGGTCGGCTGTCCAGTCTGGTGCGGGGGGACCGGATCATCATTCGCAACACGAGGACCGGACTGGTCGAGAGGTTCGTCGTTACGGTCGTCCATGTGTACACGCTGGCCCAGAGCACCACCCTGCCGGTCCTTGACCTGATGTACGGCTACGGCCCACCCCACGGCCGACGCGCGATGCCGTCCAAGAATGGTGTCGCGCACCTCTCACTGATCACCTGCGCCGGATCGTGGGACTCGCGCGCGAGCACCCACAACGAGCGTCTCGTCGTGTCGGCGGTGAGGACGAGCTAGTGAGTCCACCTCCAGACACTGACGTTGCCCGGAATGGCCCACGCCATGAATCCTTACCTCCCGAGCGGCGAAGGTGGCGGCGGCTCCGGTTCAAGCTCGGGTAGTCGTCGTCGATCGACCGCAGCTGTCAGAACGGCAACGAAAGGACGTAACCTTCGGTTGAGCTCGGAGGAAAACAATGGCACGAGGAACCACAGCGCACCCCAACCGTTTCGCGACGGAGCTGTTCGACGGTCTACCGGCTCGCTACGACCGACTCGGCTGGTTGCTCTCCTTTGGTCAAGACCGCCGGTGGCGCAGTGCCATGGTCGAACGGATCCGGGCCGCGCCGGGTGATGTGGTGCTGGACGTCGCGACCGGAACGGCGGGCGTGGCGCTCGAGTTGCGGGCGGCGACGGGTGCCGACGTAGTCGGTCTCGACCTCACGGGACGAATGCTCGACATCGCCCAGATGAAACTCAACGGGCTCGGCGAGACTGGGGTGCACCTGGTGCAGGGTCGCGCCGAGAGCCTGCCATTTCCCGACGAGGCGTTCGACGCGGTGACGTTCACCTACCTCCTTCGCTACGTCGACGATCCCGCGGCCACGCTCGGGGAACTCGCCCGGGTTCTTCGCTCGGGTGGTGTGTTGGCGAATCTGGAGTTCTACGTGCCCCCATCCACCTTCTGGCGCGCCCTGTGGTGGCTCTACACGCGCGCGGTGCTGCCAGTCGCCGGGGGACTGACCGGCGGACGCGAATGGTACGAGGTCGGCCGCTTCCTCGGTCCCAATATCTCGGCCCACTACCGTCGCTACCCGCTCGCTACGACCACGGGGATGTGGCGGGCGGCGGGCCTCACTGAGGTGGGGGTGCGCGTGATGTCCGTCGGGGGCGGGGTCGTCACCTGGGGGACTAAGGGGTAATGGCGGAACTGCACGACGGCCCGGCCTTCTACGCGACCGGACGTCGCGGTCTGGGGCGCGACGTCCGCGCAGTCCTGCACCTGCCCTACACCGCCTGGCACCTTTCGTACGTCGTTCTGGGTGCGATGGTCGCTCCCCGCGTCAACTGGACGACGCTCGTCGCCACGTTGCTGGCCTTCTTCTTGGCCGTCGGAATCGCGGCGCACGCGCTCGACGAACTGCAGGGCCGACCGCTCGGCACCGACCTCCCGGCCTGGTCGCTGACGACCGCCACCCTGCTCGGACTCATCGGTGCGGTGGCGCTCGGCGTCGTGGGCATTGGGCGCGTCGGTTGGGGCCTCGCACCTTTCATCGTGGTCGGCGCGGTGCTCGTCGTTGCGTACAACCTCGAACTCTTCGGCGGGCTCATCCACACTGATCTCGGCCTCGCCCTGTCGTGGGGCGCGTTCCCAGTACTGACGTCGGCCTACGCCCAGTCCGAGACGCTGTCGCCGTCGGCGCTCGTGATGGCCCTCGCCGCCTCGTTCTTCACCGCGGCGCAGCGCAGCCTTTCGACGCCCGTGCGCAAGGTCCGACGCAAGGTCGCCACCGTCGAAGGAACCCTGGCGATGCACGACGGTTCGATCGAGACGATTGATCGCGCCACCATCGTGGTCCCCATCGAGCGGGCGCTTCGGTCAATGTCGTGGGCAATGATGGCGCTCGCGGTGGCGTTCGTCCTCGCTCGTCGAGGGCACTAGGTGAGAGCGACCCCGCGACGTCATGTCAATGTCAATGTCGATGTCGATGTCGATGTCGATGTCGATGTCGATGTCGATGTCGATGTCGATACCCATCGTCTCGAACTGATGAGTGGGCTCTCCCTCGCGCTGGGGGGAGCCAACCTCATCATGCAACTTTCGCGGGCACCAATCGGACACGGCGTGATCGAGAGCTCCGTCGAGAGTGGCGCACTTCATCGCCACCCCGTCAAACGCACTCGTACGACGCTCAGCTACATCGTGATCGCCCTCTTCGGCACCGACGACGAACGGCGGACGATGCGCCGCGAGGTGGACCGGCAACACCGAACCGTACGATCCAACGTCGAAAGCGCCGTCGCCTATAGCGCCTACGACCCCGAGCTCCAACTCTGGGTTGCGGCGTGCATGTACCGAGGTCTCGAGGACGCGGTGCGGTTCCTGCACGGACCGGCGAGCGCGGCGACGCTCGACTCGTTGTACCGACGCTGCGCGAGTTTTGCCACGACCCTGCAGGTGCCCGCGTCCAAGTGGCCCGCCGACCGTGCGGCGTTCGACGTCTACTGGGAAGAGGGACTTGACCTGGTGTCGATTGATAAGACGACGAGGCCGCTCCTGCACGCCATTGCCTCGCTCCGTTTCCTGCCCGCCCCCATCTCTTCGACGCTCGGGCCTCTGCACCGCTTCATCACGACTGGTTTCTTGCCGCGGCGATTTCGCGAGGAACTCGAACTGTCGTGGAGTGATCGACACGAACGGGTCTTCGACCGGACCCTCCGGCTCCTAGCCATGATTAACCGCCTACTGCCGCGCGTCCTGCGCGAGTTCCCGTTGAACGCCGTCTTGTGGGACACCCGTCGACGGATGAAAGCTGGCCGTCCAACGGTCTGACCGTTCTACGTTCCTCGAGATCGCCCCGGCGAGGTCGCCGTGATTGGGGCGAGACCCGTACCCGGTTTTGAGCGACATGGCGTCGTGTCGTGACTGACGGTTCGGACCTCGGTGGTCAGGGATTCGTCAGTGGCGCTCGCTACCAACTCGCTCGTCCGAGCTACCCCGATGAAGATGTCGAGTACCTCGTCGACACGCTCGGTGTCACCTCCTCCTCTCGTGGTTGACCTTGGCGCCGGCACCGGCATATTCACTGAACAGGGCCGCATCGGACCGTTGATCACCGCCGTCGAGCCGTCGATTGGTATGCGCGAAGTTCTGTGCGCGCCGCGACGTCGACATTCCGCTCGCGTCCGCGACATTTGACGCCGTGTTCGTGGCTCAGGCCTTCCACTGGTTCGACGCGGCGCGCGCACTTCGAGAGATCACCGGGTTCGCGTATCCGGGGGTGGTCGAGGACTTATGGAATGAGCGCGACGAGTCAGGTCGACTGGGTCGCGGACCTCAGTCGAGCGATGCGCTGGCCGCAGTACCAGCCCTACGACGTCGCCACGGATTTCACGTCGACCGTGGCGGCCGGACCCTTTGAGGCGGTCGAGCGACGCCAGTTCGGATTCAGCGAGGTGCTCGATCACAAGATGCTGGTAGAGCGCGTTCTCACAACTAGCCACATCGCGGTCATGGGCGACGACGAGCGTCGCGGGATCTTGAACGACGTCGCCGAGGTGCTGAAGGGGCTCTCGAACCCAGTACGGCTTCCCTACGTCACGAACGCGTACCGAGCAAATGCCGTGCGCGGACCCCTCTAATCCCGCAACCTGCTAGGTACCGTGCGGCGGCACTTTAAGGTTCTTCCCCACCGGAATCGCCAGTTAAAACCACGACTCGTCAGGCGAATCGTCGTCGCACCCTCATTATTGCGACTGACGAGCAACTTTGAAGAGATCTCCCTCACCTTTTCGGCGAATGGCGGCGATTCGCGTCGGGTGAATCGTCGAAGCTCTATGAACCGACAGATGTGAAAGGCGCTGCCTATAGTTTTCGAGCAGGCCGGTTGGGTCAACGTCAGCGGGGAGTGGCCAAGCACTGCGCGGCCGCTTCGCCAGAGTCGTCGTAACCTTCGTCTCTGCCACGATCGAGGAGACCAAATGAGTAACGAGTCCCGGCCCGCCCGGGTCACCGTCATCTCGCTCGGCGGCACCATCGCCGCGACAACCGACGCCGACCCCGTCGCGACGACCGTGGTGCCCCAACTCACCGCCAGGGATCTCGTCGACGCCGTGCCCCAGCTACGTGACGTAGCAGTTGTCGAGACGCTGGCGTTGCGAACGATTCCATCGTGCGACCTGACCTTTGAGAACATGATCGAACTCGCGGCCGCGATCGATGCTCGAATCGCGGCAGGTGCCAGCGGCGTCGTAATCACTCAAGGTACTGACACAATCGAAGAGACTTCCTTCGCGCTCGACCTGCTCGTCAGGAGTTCGGCGCCGGTGGTCGTCACCGGGGCGATGCGGAATCCATCTCTCGCCGGGCCCGACGGCCCGGCGAATCTCCTCGCCGCTGTCCAGGTCGCCTCGGATCCGTCGGCGTCGGGTCTCGGCACCCTCGTCGTGATGAACGACGAAATTCACGCCGCACGCTTCGTACGAAAGACTCATTCGACGAGTCCGTCGACGTTTCACTCGCCGTCGGCGGGACCCCTCGGTTGGTTGAGCGAAGGGCGAGTGCGCATCGTCGTTCGCGTCGCGCCCCTGGACCGCATCGCCGTAGTCCGCGGGGGAGTCGTGCCACCGGTGGCACTCATCAGCGCCGCCCTAGGTGACAGCGCACCGTACCTCGGTTCGCTCGAGACGCTCGGTTATGAGGGACTCGTGATTGAGGGCTTCGGTGGCGGCCACGTCCCTGCACGGATGGTCGCGGCGCTCGAGGAGCTGGCGGGGCGGATGCCGGTGGTGCTCGCGTCGCGAACCGGTGCGGGGGAGGTGCTTCGAGGAACGTACGGTTTCGCCGGATCGGAGAGTGACCTCTTCGCGCGCGGACTTCTGTCGGCGGGACTGCTCGACGGACGAAAGGCTCGCGTGTTCTTGAGCTTGCGTCTCGCGGCCGGTGACAACCTCACGGCCGCTCGCGACGGTTTCGATCGAATGAATTCCCTGCTAGCCCACGGCGACGGCCACTGACGACTTTCGATCGCCGGGTGACGAGGCCGCTCTCTTGGACGTCACACGTATCGGCGCGACCTGTCAGCGTCGTCGCATTCAGTCGATTGACTAAACCCGCGCCCCCAGCTGCAGTGACGCCTCAATGGCGTCGAGATGCTGCTTAATCGCCTGCTGGGCACCGCGCAGATCGCGATTGCGTAGAGCGGTCACGATGTCGTAGTGCTGGTCGCGCGAGTGTCCGCGTCGCTGGTTGGAATCGACCCTTCGCTTCATGTCGCCCCAGAGTTCGCCCTGTCGCGCGATCTCAATGAGGTGGTACATGCGGACGATGAGGGCGTTATGCGACGCCAGCATCAGACTGTGATGGAAGGCGAAGTCCCACTTCTCAAACTCGTCGAAGTCCATGGCCCCTCGACACCCTCGCAGACACCTCTCCATTTCGTCGAAGTCCGCCTCAGTCGCGTGGGCGACAATCGACTGCATCGCGGCGGTCTCGAGGAGTTGCCGTGCCGCCATTACGTCGGCCGGACCGACGTCCTTCAGAATTGCCTCGACTCCGTCGACGTCGTCCTCGAGGAGGAACGCTCCCACCTCGGGATCGCGCAGCAGGTAGGTGCCACGTCCCACTTCGCGTGAGACGACGCCGTCGGCCTCCAGCAACGCCATGGCGGTACGAATCGTGGAGCGGGTGAGCTGAAAGTCGTTCGCAAGGTCCCGCTCCGTGGGCAAGCGATTGCCGGCCAGAAGGCCATTGTTGGCAGCTCGACTCAGGACAGAGTTCGCGACGTTTCGGATTCGGTCGCTGGACACGGTGCGCACTCGATCTCCTCTCGATTGACGTAGTGACTTCAGTACGACGCCCAATGATACCAATTTTAGAACTTGTTTACCTTTAAATTTCTGATCTCACCATATAACAATATTGACGCCGTGGTAATGGTCACCTATGATGAACGCAATTCGACCAATAAAACCAAAGGAGACCCGATGAGGTTTGCCACACTGAGGACCTCGAGGGGGCTACGTTTGCACGTCAAGGGCAGCGACGGTTACGTCGATCTGGCCGACGCCAGCGGCAACGACGCGCTGGTCTCAATCAATGGTTTGGCCGAGGGCGGTCCCAGTGCCCTCGCCGCCGCGAAGGAGGCGTCGAGCCGGTCCGGTACGAAGTTCGAGAAGTCCGACTTTGCACCCGTCACCCCGAACCCGCCTCGCGTACTCTGCCTCGGCGTTAATTACGCTGATCACGCCATCGAGGGCGGACGTGCCGTACCCACGTGGCCAGAGTCGTTCGTGCGTGGCGCGGGCAGCGTTATCGGCGCCTACGACGACCTCGTGAAGCCGACACTCAGTGAGCGCTTCGACTACGAAGCCGAACTCGCCATCGTGATTGGCCAGGGCGGCCGTTACATCAAAGCTGATGACGCCTTCGACGCCATCTTGGGCTACGCCGTCATGAACGACGGCTCGGCCCGCGAATGGCAGCGGGCGGGGACTCAGTGGGCACCGGGTAAGAACTTTGAAGGTACGATGCCCATCGGCCCCGAAGTCGTCACCAACGACGAAGTCGACGTCACCGACCTGGCAATCTCGTCGACGCTCAACGGCACCGTGATGCAGAACGCGCGCACCTCGGACATGATCGTGAGCGTGGCCAAGGCGGTCGAGTACTTCTCGAGCTTCACGACACTACGGCCCGGCGACGTCATTGCGACCGGCACGCCCGGCGGGGTGGGCTTCGCGAGGACGCCGCCCGTGTGGCTGATGCCGGGTGACACGATTGAGGTCACCGTCGAAGGCGTGGGCACCATTTCCAACAAAGTGGTGGCTGAAGTCGGAGGTCCGACGGACTGGCCGTGGATGCCGCTGCAGGCCGACCCAAAAACTTTCTAAATGTCTGGTTTGATGCAAGAAGTCTGTTTTAAGTAGGAGCAGAAGAATTATTCCAATGAGGGGGAACCAATGGATGGAATGTCATTGACGATGACGGGGGCGACCTCGACATCGCGAATGCGAATGAGGTTGGTACTGCTGGTCGCGGTATTGGCGCTCGTCGCATCGACGGTGGGGCTGCCGGGAACATCGGCGGTCGCGGGTACCAAGTTCAAGGGATCGATAACGATTGCCGCGGTGGCTCCGTTCACCGGCGTCGACGCGGCCCTCGGACCGAAATATCAGACTGCGTGCTACGCGGCGGCTCAGGCAATCAACCTGGCCGGTGGCATCATGCACAAGCAGGTGAACTGCAAGACGGTCGACACCCGTGGCGACCCCGCGGACGCCGTGCCGGCAGTGCGCCAGATGTACGCCACCACGTCGAACCTGGCGTTGGTCATTGGCTGTACCTCGGACGAAGCTTCGACCGTCGTGCCGGTCTTTGACGCCCACCAGACGGTGTCGTTCTGCATGACGGGCGAGGCCGAATTCGACTCGATCCACTTCCCATACTTCTTCCGTCTGGTACCACCAGACGCTGCTGACTCGGTGGCCATGGTGAAGATCGCGAAGAACAAGGGCTTCAAGACTGTGGCGTTGGCCTTCGGAAATGACGCCGGATCCCAGACCTTCGTGAAGCCAGCATTGCAAGCGGCGAAGGCGGCCGGTCTGAACGTGGTCTCCAACCAGACGTTGGACATCAGCGCGACGACCTTCCAGACGGAGGCGCAGGCCATTGTCTCGGCGCACCCCGACGCCATCCTCATGGAGGCGCTGGGAGCGGCCGGTGTGGCGCTGCTCTCCGAGATCTTCCAGTTGAATGGCAACAAGATGATCCCGGTGATTGGGACCTCGGCGATGATTGACCCCGTCTTCTACACGGGGGTCACCACGGGACCAATCGGCGTCCAGAACTTCATCAACGCATTTGACGCGGACAACGGGACCGTGAACTTCTCCGGACCGGCCTACCCGCTCTACAAGAAGTTGGTCCTCGCGCAGTCGCGCAAGGTTAAGGGCGTTCCGAACTTCCAGGGTCTGTTGACCGCGAACGGGACCGTGCACCTCTATGACGGCATCAACCTCGCGGCACTGGCCATGGTGATGTCGCACTCGACGACGGGCAAGGTCTACAAGGCGGATATCTTGAAGATTGCCGCCGGTGGTCCGGGCGCGGTGGTCGTCTCGTCGTACGCTGCTGGAGTGAAGGCCCTGAAGGCCGGCAAGAAGATCCAGTACTTCGGCGTTGGTGGCAAGTACCAGTTTGACCAGTTCCAGACAGCCTTCGGTGCCTTCGAGGACGACCGGTTCAAAGCTGACGGCACCACGGTGTCGGCCGGGAGCTTGGGTCTCTGCACCCTGCACACCTGTAAGTAGCAGTACGTCATTTCGACCACGGCAACGGGAGTTCCCGTTGCCGTGGTCGAAATGGATTTCCTCAATGAAGTACTGCTGTCGATACTTCGTTCAACTCGCAAACGACTCGTAACAACCTCGGACCACTAGCAACGAAAGTCTGATTTCCTTGAGCCTCTTCATGTCATCATTTGGCTTCGGTCTGGTTACTGCTGCCGTGCTCGCCCTCGCCACCGTCGGTTTCACCATGCAGTTCGCGGTGACCAACGTGCTGAACCTGGCGTACGGCTCAGTCATGATCAACAGCGCCTTCGTTACCTATTATCTCAACATCCACGGAGTTCCGACCTGGGTCGCGCTCTTCGGTGGCGTCGCGACCGGCGCCATCGCGTCGTGGTTGCTCAATCAATTCGTCTTCACCCCCTTCCAGCGCAGGAACCGTCCCCCGATCACCATTGTGATCGTCGCCCTCGGCGTTGACCTGGTCGGCACGTTCGGCCTGCAGGCCATCGTCGGCGGAAGCTACGTCTCGTTCCGCCAGTCCCCGGGCCACGAGTACCACTTCCTCGGCATGTTCTTCAGTGGTCTTCAGTTGGTGATTTTGGGAATCGCCGTGGTGGTGCTGGGCATCATCCACTGGCTGTTGCGCTACACGCGTCTCGGCAAGGCCATGCGTGCGACGTCAGCCAATCCGAGCCTGGCGCGAAACAGCGGGGTGAAGACCAAGACCATCATCTCGACCACGTGGCTGATCTCGGGTGCCCTGTGCGGTCTCGCTGGCACCGTGTTCGCTCTCAACACGGGAGTTTTCGAAGCCACGAGCGCACAGCTCTACATCGTGCTCCTGCTCGCCGCGATGTTCCTTGGCGGACCCGGGGAACCCTACGGCGCAATGTTTGGCGCCCTCGTGATTGGACTTTCGACCGAGATCAGCGCCGCCTATGTCAATCCCCAGTACAAGGAGGTCATTGCGTTCGTTGCACTCCTTGGAATGCTCACCTTTCGCCCTTACGGCATATTTGGAAGCGAGAAGACCCTCTAATGTTGACTCAGTACTCCTTCTATCTGACGACCATCTTGGTCTACGGTGCCGTGGACGCAATGGCCTGCATGGCGCTCAACGTGGAGTTCGGCTTCGCCGGCATCTCCAACTTCGGTTTCATCATCTTCCAGTCGGCGGGGGCCTACACGGCCGCCATCCTCTCCATGCCTAGAGCGGCCTCATCAAATGGCGGCTTCCAGCAGTACGTCCTCGGATGGAACCTCGCGTGGCCGCTGCCGTGGATCGGGGCAGCGATCGTCGGCGGTCTGCTGGCCCTCCCCTTCGTCTTCCTCGTGGGCAAGCGCCTGCGCGGCGACTTCGCCGCGGTGGGCCTGCTCGTCTCGGCAGTACTGCTCAACGTCCTCGTGAAGGACTACGTTCCGTTTCTCAACGGCTCGGCCGGGATCTCCATCGTGCCCGCGCCGTTGCAAAGCTTCTGGAACCCCCAGGGCCTGGCGTACCAGTTCGCCTACGGTGGCGTGGCGATCGTGCTGGCGATTGGCGTGTACTTCCTGATTCGCCGCGTCACCGAGTCGCCCTACGGTCGCTCGTTGCGAGCCATGCGGGACAACGACATCGTCGCCGACTCACTCGGCAAGGACCTCCGTCTCCAGCGCACCAGCATGCTGGTCCTCGGTGGCGCGATCGCGGCCCTCAGTGGGGCCATCCTGGTCGGCTTCATCAACCTCTGGGCACCGGGCGCGTGGGGCTACGCCGAGACCATCGTCCTCTTCGCCGCCATCATCGTGGGCGGCGCCGGTAATCACAAGGGAGCGATTCTCGGAGCGATTCTCGTGCCCTTGAGCTTCGAAGAGATCACGCGCTTCATCCCGCCCCTCTCCAATCCCGCGTTGGTGCCGGCCCTGCAATGGGTCGCCATTGGTCTGCTCATCATTCTCTTCCTCTGGTTCCGACCGGACGGTATTTTGCCCGAGCGGCGCCGAATCCTGAGTAATCGCTCCGGCGTCGCGCCGGTCGAGACCGTCGTCGAAGGTCAGTCCGACGCGTTGATCAAGTTGGGCAACGTGGACGAACTCAACTTTCGCGAACTCCTCCGACTGGGCGAGGTAACGAACGACCACCGTGTCATCTTGTCGACGAAGGGACTCACCAAGAGTTTCAACGGGGTGACCGTCGTCTCGGACGTCAGTATCGAGGTCCGCCAGGGTCGACTGACCGGGATGATCGGACCCAACGGCGCCGGCAAATCCACGACACTCGCGATGCTCGCGGGCACCTTGGCGTCGACGTCGGGTCAGGTCTTCTTTGAGGGCGCGGACATCACGTCGGTTTCATCGCACAAGCGCGCCCAGTTGGGTCTCGTACGGACCTTCCAGCTGGCCAGCGAGTTCAAGAAGCTGACGGTGCTCGAGAACCTCGTGAGCGCCATTCCCCGTCAGCCGGGTGACTCGTTCTGGGGTTCGATGCGCGGTCGGCGCTACTGGGGAGCCGAGGACGAGGCGAATATCGAGCGTGCGGAGGAGATCCTCGAAGGCTTTGGTCTCACGCAGTACGCGGACACCTACGCGGGTGCCCTGTCGGGTGGTCAGCGACGACTGGTCGAGATCATGCGGGCTCTCCTGGCCCAACCAAAGGTCCTCCTGCTCGACGAGCCAATGGCCGGTGTGCACCCGAACCTCGCCCACAAGATCGGTGACCAGCTCACCAAGATGTGCGACAACGGCATGACTGTTTTGATGGTCGAGCACGAACTGTCGTTAATGGACGCCTTCTGCGATCCGGTCATCGTCCTCGCCGAGGGTCAGGTGCTCGCCGAGGGCACGATGGCCGAACTGCGCAAGAGGCCCGAAGTGGTGGAGGCCTACCTTGTCGGTTGACCTATCGAAAGCGGGCATGGTCCTCGCGACGTCGGACCTGAGCGCGGGCTACGACGGCCGCGCGATCGTGAGCGAGATCGCCGTCGAGGCCAGTCCGGGCCAGGTGATCTCGATCGTGGGACCGAATGGCTCGGGCAAGTCGACGTTGCTGAAGTCACTCGTTGGCGTCGTGAAGGTTCTGGGTGGCCACGTGAAGCTCGGCGACGCTGACATCACCAACATGGCGCCCGAGGAGATTGCCAAGCTGGGTGTGGGCTACGTACCCCAGATCGACGACGTCTTTCCGCCCCTGTCGGTGAAGGAAAACTTGGAAATCGGCGGGTACCTCCTCGCGCGTCGTGAGATTCCGGCACGCGTTGACGCCGTCCTCGAGGTTTTCCCGCGGCTCAAGAACATGATGACCCGCAAGGCCGGCAAACTGTCGGGCGGGGAGCGCAAGATGCTCGCGATGGGTCGGGTGTTGATGCTCTCGCCTTCGGTACTCGTGCTCGACGAGCCAACGGCGAATCTCGCACCGATCGTGGCCACCCAGTTGCTCGAGGAGTACGTTCGCGGCTTCGCCGAACACGGCTCCACGGTCCTGCTCGTCGAGCAGCGGGCCAAGGCGGCGCTGCGCATCTCGGACTGGACTTACGTCCTCGGGGGTGGACGCGTGGTGCTCGCTGGAGCGCCCAAGGACCTCGAGCAGAATCCCGTGTTCGTCGAGTCGTTCCTCGGTGGTGGTACCCGTCCGGCTCCGACCAAATGACCTGGACGTTGAGGCCGATTCGTCGGTCCTCGTAATCTGACGTCATGAAAGAACCCTCCGCCACCATCGTCGTATGTGAAGGCGACGAGACCGGACAAGAGCTGCTCGTCGAATCGCTGCGAGCCATGACGGTCGACCTCTTGGGCGTCGACCTGCACTTCGTCAATTACGATCTCTCCCTCGAGAATCGTCGGCGAACCAATAACGACGTGGTGCGCGAGGCCGCCGACGCGATGGTCGTGGCCGGCCTCGGGCTGAAGGCGGCGACGGTCACCCCGCCCGAGATGGGGGGTGTCGGTTCACCGAACCGTCTACTGCGCGAGGGTATCGGCGGTTCAGTAATCGTGCGTACCGGACGACGGATTCCCGGCGTGACCCCACCCGTCGTCGGCACCAACGCTCCGATCATCGTGGTGCGCATGGCGGTCGGCGACGCCTACGGGGCCGACGAGGGTCGCGAGGGTGTCGCCGGTGGGTTCGGCGACAACGGCGAGGTCGCGTGGCGCACTGAACGTATCGAACGCTCGGTCTGTCGCAGCGTTGCCGAGTACGCGTTCGTCGCCGCCGAGACCCACGACGGGCTCGTCTTCGGCGGGCCCAAGTGGACGGTCTCGCCCACCTACGAAGGCATGCTGAAAGAGGAGATGGACGCGGCCGCCGCCCGACATCCCGGCGTCGCTTACCATCCGGCGTTAATCGACACCACCTACGCCGGGCTCATGACCGAGATTCACGACAAGACCCTCGTTATTCCCGCCCTCAACCGCGACGGCGACTGCTTGAGTGACCTGGTGCTCGCGATGTTTGGGTCCATCGCGGGCGCCGAGTCCGTCCTCCTCTCACTCGACGACAATCTCCTACCGAAGGTCGCGATGGCCGAAGCACCGCACGGGACGGCCCCGTCCCTGCAGGGTAAGAACGTCGCCAACCCCATGGCCATGTTGCTCGCCGGCGCGGCCCTGCTCGACCAGGCCGCGGCCAAGCTGCACGAGCCGAGGTTCCGTGACGCCGGCACCCGACTGCGCAACGCCACCCTCGAAGGCGCGGCCGCCGGCGTGCGTACCTTCGATCTCGCCGGTGACTCGCTCACGAGCGACGTCGTCGACGACGTCATCGCGCGCCTGCGCGCGTCGAAGTAGCCGTCGAATGACGACGACGGCCCCGCGTCGTCGCGACGTGTCGGCGCTGCACGGAAGATCCAGCGATGCTGCGTGAGATGGTGGACGCCGGCGAGACCGGATTTTGGACGCCGTCACGCCAACGTGACGGCCTGGTCGTCGCCCTCACCCTCGTCACCGGTGCCGTCGACGCGATTGGACTGACGCGCCTCGGCGGCGTGTTCACGAGCGTGATGACCGGGAACATGGTGCTGCTCGGCGTGTCGGCAGCGCGCGAACACGCCGCCATCGCGTACCACACCGGCGTCGCGTTCATTGGCTACGTCGTCGGCAGCCTCGCCGGGGCCAGGGTCGCGGGCCATGCGAGCCGGGATGAGGAACTCTGGCCGCGGCCGATTGTTCTCGCACTCATCGTCGAACTCGTGGTCCTCACGGTGTTCGCGGTCTGGTGGGAGATCGTTGGCGGCGCTCCCTCTTCGGGCGTCACCTACGCGATGCTGGCGCTCAACGCTCTCGCCCTCGGAGTCCAGAGTGCGGCGGTGTTGCGCTTTGGTATCAGTGGGCTCTCGACGACGTACCTTACTGGCACCCTCACCCAACTGATGGCCGGACTGACCAAGCGACGCGCGCCGATTCAGTGGCGCAGCGTCCTCATACTGTTGGCGCTGATCGCCGGTGCGGCGCTCGGCGCGGTGGTGTCGGTCGACATCCCCAAGGCCGCACCCGTCGTGCCGATCGGCGTGTTGGTGTTCGTGATTGGGGGAGCCGAACTGGCCTTCCATCGACGGACGCGTCGCTGAGGCCCCCCTCGGACCTAGCGCGCGATCGCCAGCTTGATCGTGGTGCCCACGCCAATGATGATGACGAGGGCGCGCACCACGCCCGGCGGGAGGCGGCGGATGAGTAACGTCCCGAGCCAGCCTCCGAGCAGGGCCCCGACGAGCAGGACGGCGACCGCCAGCAGGGCCAAGTGGCCCCGAACGACGAAGACGAGGGCGGCGACCGCGTTAATCAACAGCGATAGGGCGACGCGCAGGCCCTGGAGAACGTAGATGTCGTACGGGAGGGTGATGGCCAAGATCGCGAGGAGCACGATGCCGAGGCCCGCGCCGAAGTAGCCCCCGTAGGTGGCGGCGAGGAAGACGCCCACAATCAGCGACCGTCGCCGAATCGTCTCGGGCTCGTGCTCGAGCCGCCGCTTGGCGAGGGCCTTCGTGAAGCGCGGCGCGAAGGCGAAGAGCACTGTCGCGGTACCGATCAGCCAGGGGACGACGCTCCGAAACGATCCCTCCGAACCAAAGAGCAAGAGAGCGGTGCCGGTGAGTGCACCGACGACGCAGGCCGGCAGCAACGCAATGAGGAGTTGGCGATGGATCGTCAGTTCGTTACGGAAACCGCGAACCCCGCCAAAAGTACTTGGGAGAATTCCGACCGACGACGACACGTTGGCCTGGACCGACGGGATACCGAGGGCCAGAAGCGTCGGGAAACTCAGAAACGTTCCGCCACCGGCCACGCCATTCGAAATTCCCGCGGCGACGCCCGCAACGAAGATGATCGCGATCTTCCAGCCAAGAGCAACGGAAGTCGCGAGCACCGCAGAATTCTACTGAAAAATAAGTAGTCGCTTCTAGGATTGGTCAACCTATCGACGTCGGGAGTTGACGCAGGCGTCAGCCGGGACACTCCGTTCGCGCAGAGCACGGGACCAGCTCATCTTGATGTGCCAGCCTCGCCGAAGGGCCCCGGACTGCCCGGCGCGGTAGTGCGGTCCGGATGGCAGACCCTAACTTGTACTTCCCACGCGTGAAGTGCCATCCTCTTGTGAGGCGTCCCGGGAACTGTCGACGAGGTACGCGAATCGGGGGACATGAGCACGTATCGCGAGGCCTGGGAACAGAGCGTCTACCGTCCCGAGCAGTTCTGGGGCGACGCGGCCAAATCCATCAGCTGGTACCGAGAACCGACGATCGTCCTCGACCAGAGCAGAGCCCCGCTCTATCAATGGTTCGCCGACGGCGAGCTCAACACGTGCTTCAACGCCCTCGATCGCCACGTTGACCAAGGCCGTGGTGAGCGGCTCGCCCTCATCTACGACAGCCCGGTGACGCACACGACTACTCAGTACACCTACTCCCATCTCCTCGACGAGGTCGCTCGCTTTGCCGGGGTGCTCCAATCGCTCGGTGTCACGAAGGGCGACCGCGTGGTGATTTACATGCCGATGATTCCTCAGGCGGTCATGGCGATGCTCGCGTGCGCTCGCCTCGGGGCAATTCACTCGGTCGTGTTTGGCGGCTTCGCCGCGCACGAGCTAGCCCTCCGCATTGACGACGCGCGACCCAAGGTCATCGTGACGGCGAGCTGTGGCATCGAGGTCAGTCGCGTCATCGAGTACAAACCGCTGGTCGACGCCGCCCTCGAAGAGTGCGTGCACCGGGTCGCGCACTGTGTCGTCGTGCAGCGTCCCGAGGCGACGGCGTCGATGGTCGCGGGTCGCGACGTCGACTGGGACGAGGCCATACGCGTCGCGTCGGCGGTGCCGTGCGTCGCGCTGCGCGCGACGGATCCGCTCTACATCCTCTATACGTCGGGCACCACCGGCCGCCCGAAGGGCGTCGTTCGCGACAATGGCGGCCACGCCGTCGCGCTCGCGTGGAGCATGACGAACATCTACGACACCAACCCTGGCGAGGTGTTCTGGGCCGCGTCGGACGTCGGCTGGGTCGTCGGCCACTCCTACATTGTCTACGGGCCCCTGCTCGCAGGCTGCACGACCGTCCTCTTCGAGGGCAAGCCCGTCGGCACGCCCGACGCCGGCGCCTACTGGCGCGTCATCGCCGAGCACGGCGTGAAGACGCTCTTCACGGCGCCGACCGGCTTTCGCGCGATCCGGCGCGAGGATCCGAAGGGCGCCCTCTTCGCGAACTACGATCTCTCGTCCTTGCGATTCCTCTTTCTCGCCGGCGAACGGCTCGACCCCGAGACGTACGAGTGGGCGAGGGAGCTCCTCGGGGTGCCGGTTATCGACCACTGGTGGCAGACCGAGACCGGCTGGGCGGTCGCCGCGAACCTGATGGGCCTCGACCCCATGGCGACGAAACCCGGCTCCCCGACGGTGCCAGTGCCGGGATTCGACGTGCGCATCCTGGACGAGAGCGGTGACGAGGTCGCCCCCGGCACCGAGGGCTACATCACGATCCGCACTCCCATGCCTCCGGGGTGCACGTCGAGGGTATGGGGTGACGACGACAAGTTCTTCGACGCGTACCTCGGGCAGTTCCCCGGGTACTACCTCACCGGCGACGGCGGACACTTCGACGATGAGGGCTACCTCTTCGTCATGGGTCGAATTGACGACGTCATCAACGTCGCGGGCCATCGCCTCTCGACGGGCGAGATCGAAGAGATCATCGCTGGTCACCCCGACGTGGCCGAGTGCGCGGTGATTGGGGTCGCCGACGAACTGAAGGGCCAGGTGCCGCGCGGCCTCGTGGTCTTGAAAGTCGGCGTCGATCGCGACCACGCGGCGATCGCCGCCGAACTCGTCCAGCGGGTGCGCGATCAGCTCGGCGCCGTCGCGTCGCTACGGCGAGTGGACGTCGTGGCGGCCCTACCCAAGACCCGTTCGGGCAAGGTGCTGCGAAAGAATATGCGCGCCATCGCTGACGGCATCGATATCGCGGTGCCCTCGACGATTGAGAGTCCGGCGACCCTCGAGGACCTTCGGAGGATCCTGCGCGCCGACTGACGACCTAGGACGTCGACGTGACGGCGTCGGGCGGCCGATCCGCGTCGTCGCTCGGGTCCTTCGGCGCGGGAGCGCTGCTCGGGTCGTCGTGGGAGTGGAACTGCACGGTCACGACCTGTTCGGGCCGGCGCTGACTCTCGAGCGCCAGGGCGGTCAACACCGCCTGGTCGGCGCTCGTGAGGGGCGGCTGCACGAGGCTTCGAGGGTAGAGGTGGCGCACGCGCACGACGTTCAGTTCAGCCGCGTACATCGTGATCTCGGCGGCGATGAAGAGGAATGACACGAGCCCGAGGATGCTGGCGAAGTAGCCGTAGAGCTGACTGGCGTGGCGCAATTGATGACCGACGAGCCACGTTCCGCCGTACTGGAGGGCACTCCACCCAATGGCGGCGCCAATTGCCCCGGAGAGCAGCCACCTCGTCTCGACCGATTTCGGCGTGAGTATCCGAAAGCCGAGCAGGAAGAGCGTGCCGTTCACGACGAACCCTGCGACGATGGCGACGACCTGGGAGAGTGCGGTCCCTCCACCGAAGGTGACGAAGCCGGCGAGCACCGTCGACACGACGACGTTGAGGAAGAGCACGCCCAAAAGTCCGAAACTTCGCCCGAGGCGAGGAACGAATCCGGGACGGATGACGAGGGGCACGTTCCACACGTCGGCCATGGCCCGTTGACCGGCCTGGGTCACGCCGAGCGATCCCCACAGCAGCCAGATCACGCCGAGCGTTAAACGAAGAACGCTATTGGTGCGCAGCGACGAGATGCCGCCCGGTCGAGCGAGCTGCTGACCAATCACCGGGAACTGGGCCAACGCCGAGTGGATGACGCGATGCTGCAGCGCTAGGTCGTGACCGAAGAAGATTCCGAGGAGGGTGAAGAGCAGGAGCATGAGGGGAAAGACCGAAAGGACCCCGTAGTACGCGAGGAGGGCCGCCAACGAGCCACACTGGTCGTCGCCGAACTTCTTCACGACGCCGATCAGCAGCGCAGTCCCGGTGTGGCGCTGCTGGAACGCGTCAATGCGCCGTAGGAGCTTCTTCATCGCCTCACCCTTCACGTCGCCGGACAACTATCTTGCCCCACCAGCACGTCCTGGGGCGGATGGCCGGACGGTTCCGCGCGGGTCGCGGCCGGAGGGGACGATGACCAGAGGAATCGTCGAGCGTTCGGCGAGTTGGAGACTGGTACTGCCGAGCATGAGGCCCGCGTGCACTCCCTGTCCCCTCGAACCGACCACTAGCAGGTCGGCGCCGGTCGGCTCGTCCCCGGCGCGCAGCATCACCGAGCAGGCGTCGCCGTTGTCGACCAACCAGCGCAGACGCGTGAGTGGAATGCCGGCCTCGCGCGCGAGGTCGAGGACCGGACCGCGCAACTTCGTAGGATCGTCGGGGTGCTCGAGGTGTTCGAGGAGTCCCACGGCGTGGACGATCACGACGTCCGCGTCGAGAGCGATGGCCGTGGTGAAGGCCCAACGGACCGCGACGCTCGCGGGAGGTGACCCGTCGTAACCAACGGCGATTGTCGTGACTTCCTTCATGGGGACCATCCTCTATTCGTTCTGCTCTGCCGCCCGACGCGTGGCGATCATGCGCTCGGATTGTGCGTGGGTCACGGCCTCGGCTCCGGGCCCGCCCTTCGTGGGCGGTTCGGTTTCGACGTCGGCACCGAGCAGCGCCCCGAGCGTTGCCGCCACTGATCGTCGAACCGCGCCCAGGTCGTAGCCACCTTCCAGAAAGAGCGCGAGCCGACCGGGTCGAGGAGCGCAGGCCGCGATCGCGCGGGCCAAGATCGCGAAGTCACCGCTCGCCAGCGCGAGCTCAGCGAGAGGATCGGCGCGGTGTGCGTCGAAGCCGGCCGAGACGAGCACCCAGGTCGGGGCGAACTCGTCGATGACCGGGGCCGCCACTTCGTCCAAGGCGCGGTGCACGACGTCGCCCGTGGCGCCGGCCGGTAGAGGAATATTGATGGTTCGACCTACGGCGCTGAGCCCGCCGATCTCTCGCGCGCCGCCGCTGCCGGGGAAGAGGGGCCACTGGTGCGTGGAGACGTAGAGGACATTGGGGTCGTTCCAGAAGATGGACTGGGTCCCGTTGCCGTGGTGCACGTCCCAGTCGACAATGAGAACCCGCTCGCCAGATCTCGTCAACTCGGCGGCGGCCACTGCCACATTGTTCAATAGACAGAACCCCATTGCTCGGTCACGTGAGGCGTGGTGACCGGGCGGCCTCGCCGCGATGAAGCCGACGCCGTCCCGGCGACGCTGCAGCTCCTCGATGACGGCGATCCCGGCTCCGGCGCCGTGCTGGGCAACGGACCACGAGTCGTACGTGGCGAAGGTGTCCTGGTCGATGTCGCCTCCGCCCGCGAAGCAGAATGCCCCGAGCTCATCGAGGTAGCTCGCCTCGTGCACGCGAGCTAGTTGTGCGCGCGACGCAGCCTGGGCGGGAACCACCACCAGGTCGTCGCCGAGGTGCAGGTCCGCAACGCCCTGCATCGCTGCCACCAGGCGGTCGGGTCGTTCGGGGTGACCGGGCTCAACGTGGCCGGCGTCGTCGATGGAACCGTTGATCACGAGCATCAGGCGCCATCACTTCGCGCCCGTCGCGCCCCTTCGACGCGGACGGTGCGTCGACCTCGACTGGCCCGGCTCTCGTCGGTCGGCTGAATGGAGAAGCGCGCGGTGATGACCTCCTCGTCGAATCTCGCGTTGACGGCGAAGCCCGATGCCTCAAAGACGCCCATCATGCTGCGATTGTCCGCCTGGGTCTCCGCGGTGAACGTGGTAATACCGAGCGACCACGCTTCGTCGGCGAGGTGATCGAGCAGGAGGAGGCCGACGCCCTGATGCTGGTACTCGTCGGCGACGATGAAGGCAACCTCGGCTTCGGTGGTCTCGGGAATGCGGTCGAATCGCCCGACCGCTACGAGGGTATCGCCCGTTTCGACGACGAAGGCGAATCGATCGACGTAATCGACCTGGGTCAGGTGGCGCACCTCGGAGTCAGAGAGGTGAGGGTGAACCGAGAAGTACCGTCGGTAGACGGAGTCTGGCGACAGCCCCTCATGAAAACGGACGAGCAACGCAGCGTCTTGGGAGCGGATGGGGCGAAGGTGAAGGAGAACGCCGGGACCGGTCACCACGTCACTGGCTAAGTTCGACGGATACGGTCGAATCGACCACTGGTCGGCGTGCACTCCATTACTCGGCGAGGTACTCGTCAGTTTCCTAGGGGAGTCGGTCATTGTACGATTCGGCGCTGGGTCACCTCTTCAAGGTATGCGTTCACTGCTCATTAGTGATCGTCGCGCCCACGGCCGCCAGTGGCGACGGTTCCACGTGGCCACCAACCCCGTCGTCGAGAAGTGGGCGAGAGAAGTGTCGCTGCACGGATACGAAGCATTGTGTGCCAAAGTCGGTCCTTCACCCATCGCTCAGTCGCCGTTCCCCTTCCCGTTCCCATTGCCACCACCAACACTCGATGTCGACGAGGCGGCGATCGCTGTGGGGTCGATGCCGAGAGAGGTGGCGAGTGCGGCGAGGTCGCTCTGCAATGTTGGACCCACCGATTGATCGATGGATCCGTCGTTGACGGCGCCGTCGACGCCAGACGAGGCCTGTCGGAGATCAGAAGTCGCCACGTCGAGATTGCCGGCGGCGGCGTCACTCACGGCCTGGTTGGCCAGTTGCGCTATTGGCTGGTCGGCCCCGTTCTGGATGGTGCCCGCCGTGACGCCGGCGGCTAAATCGTTAATAAGTGCGGTGAGTGATTGAGACGAACCGGACGTCGTCGTGGTCGTGGGCGCCAGCGTTGTGGTGGTCGACGTCGGCGATGTCGTCACGGGCGCCAGCGTCGTCGTTGGCACCGGTGAGGCGCTGTCACCGGTCAAGCCGTAGACGAGTGCGGCGACGAGAGACAACAGCAGTACTCCGGCGATGAGTTGTTGCCATCGCGGCAACTTCGTCACGGCCGCAGCTTTGGCCGCAAGCAGGGGCGCAATGATGGCGGTCTGATCGACGTTCACGGTGGTGACGTCGCCCACTGCCCCAATGAGCACGGTGTTGTCGAGCACCGCGACCGCGCCGATCGAACTGACTGCTTCGCTGGCTGTCGTCCACGGTGCGTCGAAGGCCGTGGTCGCGAGCAGCGTCGAGACCTCGGACGCGCGCAGTCGTTGGCTGGGCTCGTGGTTGAGCATCCCGTTGAGCAGCGTCTTCCAAGGGACCGGGAGAGCTGGGGGCAGGGGCACCGGGCCGGACATTCGTCGAGCAATCACCTCGCCCGGGGTTCCCGCGTAGACGCGTTGGCCGGTCAGACACTCGAGCAGCACAATCCCGAGGGACCAGACATCCGCTGCCGGGCCGACTTCGTGGTTCTCCAACTGCTCGGGAGCCATGTACGACGTCGTGCCCATTGTCGTACCGGCAATGGTCAGCGTCGTGGCATCGACGAGGCGCGCAATTCCAAAGTCAGCGAGACGAGCGGCGCCAGCGGTATCGATCAGGATATTGGCGGGCTTCACGTCGCGATGGACGACGCCCCGTTCGTGCACGTACGCGAGCCCGTCGGCCAGGGTTGATCCAATAGACGCGGTCGTCGCAGGCGCGAGAGGACCGCGACGAAGCGTTTGGGCCAAGCTCGTGCCGTCGACGAAGTCCATCACCAGGTAGGCCATGTCGCCGTTCGTTCCCGAGTCGAGTAGGCGCACGAGACAGGGGTGATCAAAGCGACGGAGCGCCCGGGCCTCTTGGGAGAGCCTCGTCGCGTACTCGGCGTCGGACGACCGGACGATTTTGACGGCGACCTCCGAGCCAGTGCGCTCATCAAATGCTCGAAAGACGTCGGACATACCACCTCGCCCCAATAGCGTGACGAGGCGATAGCGATCGTTCAGCAGTTCGCCGATTGAACTCATGGCGTGTCTCCAGGGCGCGACGCTTCGGCTCCTCCGGTCGACGAAGGACTGCGGCCAAAAGAGCCGCAGCGCCGGGGTGGGCGTTGGTCACGCGCGACGTGGCGCGTGGCGCGGGGCTGGGCGAACACGAGGAATCTGGGGGATCGCCCCTCGTCATTGCGGAGAAAACGGTCCTCGGACGTCAACTGATTGATGACCTCAATCTAACCCTCGAAGTGATTGACGAAATCACGTGGCCCGTCCATCATGGCATTTCCAAAGGGTCCGCCGCCTGCTCGGAGGATTTGGCAGCAAACAAGCACTCCTCCGGTGACGCCGATGACGCCGGCAGCATGGCTCGCCACGCAACTGCGCGACGCCAACGGCCGCGACGCGGGATTAGGCCGGCGAGGAACCCGCACAGGGAGATGACAGTCGCCCCATTGTTCTGACGCACGAGGCGACGTCGCTGCGACGGGTTGCGGTCGTTGTGAGTCGTTCGACCAGCACGTGACACGTTGAGGTCATCAAAATGAAGGTCCCTTGCTTGAAATAGTTGATCAGCAATTGGGCTGGCACCAGTCGATTGCCAAAGTGACTCGACGGCGCGACCCCTAGTCGCTCTTTGGTGGCCAACCGGCGATGACACCGCGTCCCGACGGGTACCGGACGTTCTTCGCTCGCACAAACTCGTGGAGGGTCTCTGGCCCGTACTCGCGTCCGTAGCCACTGCCCTTCACGCCACCGAAGGGTGAACCAATGAAATTTCGGCGGGTGTAGTTGTTGACGAACACCATGCCGACTTCGAGACGTTCGGCGAGATGACTGGCGCGAACCTCGTCACGGGTGCAGATCGCGGCGGTGAGTCCGTAGTCGGTGCCGTTGGCGATCTCCACCGCCTCGTCGTCACTCTCAAAGCGCATCAGGCACGCGACCGGTCCGAAAATCTCCTCCTGAGCCACCGTCATCTTCGACGTCACGTCGCCGAGTACGAGTGGGGCGACGAAGAACCCCGACTTCAGAGACGGGTCGTCGGGCATCGTTCCTCGGTAGAGCACTGTCGCGCCCTCCTCAACGCCGAGGTGGGCGTAGTGCTCAACGCGCTGTTGTTGACGGGCGTCGACGAGTGGTCCGATGTCCGTCGCGGAGGCCAGCGGGTCGCCAATCACTAACTTTGACGTCGCCTCGACGAATCGCCGAGCGAACTCCACGTAGATTGAGTCGTGGATCAGGATGCGCGAAGTAGAGGTGCACGCCTCTCCCTGGTTGTAGAACATGCCCTCAACGGCGATGTCGACGGCTTCGCTGACATTGGCGTCGTCGAGAACCAACAGGGCGTTCTTGCCCCCGAGTTCGAGGGTCGCGTACGTGAGATTCTTCGCGGCGCTCTCCATGACCTTTCGACCGGTGGCGGTCGCGCCGGTGAACGAGATCCTCTCGACGCGAGGGTGCGAAGCGAGTGCGGCGCCGGCGCTCATACCACTCACGGCGTTGATGACCCCCGGGGGCAGGACCTCATTGGCGATCTCGACGAGGCGAAGGACGGTGAGCGGTGCCTGTTCGCCTGGCTTAATAACGACGGTGTTGCCCACCGCGAGGGCCGGAGCGCACTTCTTCGAGAAGTGGATCGGTGGCCAGTTGAAGGGCAGGATGGCCGCGACGACGCCGTACGGCTCGTAGACGACCCGGGCCTCCACCGGACCCTGATCGAGGATCTCACCGTGGATCATCTCGGTGATCCCGGCGTAGTAGTCGAAACTCGAGTGGCACGACACGACGTCGACGCGAAGGGCGTCGCGCTTGGGCTTGCCGACCTCGCGAGCACAGAGCTCGCCGAGTTCCTCGGCGTGATCGCGAATGCGCGACGCCACCTGGCGCATCAACGCGCCGCGTTCCTTGGGCGAGGTGTATCGCCAGACGTCCTCGTAGGCTCGACGGGCATCGAGGACGGCTCGATCGACCATGGCGTCGGTGGCGGCAACGACCGCGGCGAGGGGTCGACCGTTCACCGCTTCGAGGACCTCGAAGGTTTCGGCGCCGACGACGTCCCTGAAGGCACCCCCAATAAAGGGACCCCAGACCGATCGCCGCTCGAGCAGTTCGTCGGTGAGTCGTGAGTCAATGTCAATGCGGTCCAGAGCGTCGCTCATGTGGTGCCTTCCCCTCCATCACGTGGCTGGCGGCGCCAATCTCGTAATGACGCACAGATTACCGAGGGCCGCGAACGTCGGGGCCTGAGGTCTTTTCACCCTCCTTTGCGAGGGGTTGGTTGCCGGCCGCTTCAGGCGAGGGCGCGAGAATTGATGAAGTCGGAGAGAGAGTCGGCCACGACGTCGAGTTCGGGCGTCGGTGCGAAACGACGACGGAGCCCCAGGAGGGTTGCGATGGACGCCTCATCGACGACGCCGTCGGGTACGAGGCCGGTCGCGGGGTGTCGCAGGCAGGCGTAATGCGCCTGCGCCTGCTCATCGCTGAGACCCAGCAGTTCCATCGAGGACTCGAGCACCAACGGTTCAAGTGCACCCGTCGCAATCTGCTGCGATGTCTCGAGCAGAACGTCAACGAGTCGACGGCGCGCCTCGTTGATCGCGGCGTCGTCGGAAGTATGCGAAGCGAGCACGGTGCCGAGGTAAGGCCCGAGGTCGGTGGCGTTGCCGACGATCCGACAACCCGCACCTACGGCGCGAAGCTCGTTGCCGGCGTTGAGGACGGTCGCCGAGCATTGGCCCTCGATGAGAGCCGTTGCGCGATTCGGGGTCGAACCCAGTGACGCAACGGTGTAGTCAACGGGGTGTAGTCCAGTCCGCACCAGCAGTTCGTAGGCCACGAAGGCGAACCCGGACTGGGGCACGTCGACCGCCACGATGTGGTCGCGGACCTGATCGATAGATTCGATCGAGGGACCAACAACAAGCGAGAGCCCCAGACCGCGATCGATCGCGCAGAGCACCTCTACTGGCAATATGCGACCTAGGGGATTCTTCGAGAGGAAGCGGTAGGCGAGCACGTTGTCCGGACTCGTGAAGACCACGTCCAAGTCGCCCTCTTCGAGCGATTGAAACTGGGCCGGCGACGAAGCAACGGACGACTCTCGCACTACCAGACGTGCACGATCCAAGTCGCCCGACCGTCGAGCGACGTCGACGAGCACCGACCTCGTGAACGTGCCCAGGTGCACGTGGTGTTCACGCATTCGACTATCTTCTCACAGCGCCTGTCGGCGCTCACTCGATCGGCCGGTTCAATTGGCCAATGACCGGGTACGGCGTCGGGGACGGTCGGCGCCGAACACGACGGCGCGTCACTTACGTCGGGGACCTCTTCCCCTGCACCGTTCGTGCGAGTATGCCGAGCGTGGCGCGGAGCGCACTCTCGGAGATCACCGGAAAGATTCCAGCGTCTTTCCACACCTGATCGGCGCTCGACCAGTCGTAGTACGACGTGACGAGGGTTCCCTCGTCGACTGGTTGGAGAGTGTACCCGTACACGTGGCCTAGCTGTGGACGAATCCGACCGAGGATTGTCCAGGCGATTTCGCGTTCCGGGACGAAGGTGGTGATGGTGACGGTCACGTCGTAGCGTCCCATGGGATAGTCGTTAAGGGCTTCACGGTCCATGTGCACGACAAACGAGTCGCCGACCGCGCCCACCGGTGCACCGGTGGCGTCCATGAGCATGCCCGAGCCGTCAATCGACACGTGGCCCTGAGGGTCGCAGAGGACGGCGAAGATTGCCTCGGGCGCCGTCGTGATGGTCCGTCGCACATCGATTCGTTCGTCAGTCATCGCCTCACCCTAAGTGATGGTCGGACTGACGATTCCTCCTACCCGGAGACCTCACTGACCGGTGAATGTGGATCCTCGACGGTGCTCGAACGGTGGCGTGTCGTACGGTGGTCGCACGTGTCGAAACATCACCATGCTGCGGGGTCTCGAACCTCCAGCCACCACTGACGAGATTCGCGCCGCCGCACTCCAGTACGTACGAAAGGTTGGCGCAGTCTCGTCAGGTCCATTGCTGGAATCTGACGCCGTCAGAACCGCGGTCGCAACCATCGCCGCCGAAACCGAGCGCCTGATCGCGGCACTACCGCCGAGGCGCTCCCCGCCGGCGACGCCGCCGCCGGGCCGCCGCCGCTGACCGCCAACCTTCTGTCGCTCGCACGGACCTGACGACGGACAACTGGCCCTTCGAGGCCCAAATCCTTTGACGCGCCACTAGTTCGTACGATGGCCGGTTCGAGAAGCTCTACATCGAGGCAGAAAGAGAACACCAACCCTGGGCTCCGGGATTTGGTCGGAGAACCGGTCGAGTCGATTGACGCTATTTCTTACAACGACGTCCTACGAGGCCCGCCGATACGGTTGAGCCTCGATCGTCGACGCGAGCAGGACGTCGGCCATTATTTTCTGCTCCGCTCCGTTCAATTGTGAGAAGGCCAGCAGCGACGTCGGTGCCAACGCGTCCTCGCTTCTAACCGATTTGCGCCATTGGAACAGTCTCTTCATTCGCCTCATACATCCTCCTTGCTGGATCCGACACGCAGACGATCACGACGGTTCCATTGTCCGCCAATTTGGGGGAGTGGACGTGGATGGTGTACATACGGGTGCGAGCCCTCAGATGGAGTTGTAACAATGAGAGAGCCCTCGTCGGTACGGTGAAGCTGCGAGATGTTGTGATTCGCGAGGTATTCGAGATCCGCGTTGCGTAACTGGCAATACTGGCAGGACACCCTAGATACGAGAGGAACCATGAACTGCCCCAACTGTTCGACGCCCGCACTGGCCGGAGGCCTGTTCTGCACCGTGTGCGGTACCAAACTCACTCAGCCCTCGACCGTCGCGACCCCCGTCGGTTCGCCCACGTCGGGCTACTCGCCGGCGCCCCCCGTCACTTCGTCGACGCCCACTCAGACGAATTACGCCTCCTGGTGGCGGCGCGTGCTGGGATCGCTGCTTGACGGCGTCATTGTTGGCGTACCTACGCTGATACTCGCGATCTACATTCTCCTAGTGCGCGGCACCGTGCATCTCGGAACTGGTCCGACGTCGCCTGGACAGTTTCGTTGTGTCTATTCGAGCAGCAGTTTCATCTGTCCTGGCGGAACGTATCTTCACGCTGACTTTCGAACGCTCATTGTGGGTGTTGTACTGATCAGGCTGGTATGGAGCGTGTACGTCATCTTGGCGATTGCCGGACCGCGCGGGGCCACGTTCGGAATGAGGGCACTCAAGATCCGGATCGTCAACGCGTCTGACGAGACAAGTCAAGTCTCTAAGGGAATGTCGTTGCTGCGATACGTGGCCTACGTTGTCGTGCACTACGGCAACTTTGTTATTGCGTTCTTCGGAATCTTCGGACTGTTGGACAGCCTCTGGCCTCTGTGGGATCGGCGCAACCAGACCCTTCACGACAAGGTGGCGGTGACCGTGGCGTTGGACGTGCGAAAGTAGTGTTTCCCGGGAAGGTGAGGAAGGTCAACTCTCCGTCTTCACCATTCAGCCGTGCGGTTCGACGATGAAGTGGACCAACCACCGGCACATGACCGGACGTCGCAACAGCCGGTAATGGTCCTGGTGACGGACGCGCTCGCGCGTCGCGCTACATTTTCACGATGACCCGTCAACGCCTCACCCTCTCGTCTCGCCCCACTGGGACCGCGCCGTTGGATAACGATTTGCCCTCAGTCGTCGCTGCGCGTGCGCTGAGTTCCGCGGAGCGTGAGGTCATCGACGCGGCGTCGACTGCCCTCCTCGATGAACGGCGTCGCCTCACCGACGAGGAGCTGACCGAACTCGTCTCACTCGATCACGCCGCGTCGTCCTCGCTGGCTGCGCTGGCTCACCAGGTCCGTCTGACGTGGTGTGGACCGGGTGTTGAAGTCGAGGGGATCATCTCGGCCAAGACGGGCGGTTGCCCCGAAGACTGTCACTTCTGTTCCCAATCTTCGAAGTTTGAGAGTCCGGTGAAGGCGACCCCATTCCTTGACCGCGACGAACTTCTTCGCGCCGCCCACGAAACCAAACTCCTCGGCGCGAGCGAGTTCTGCATCGTTCTGGCAGTTCGCGGTCCCGACGATCGGACGATGGACCGGCTCTGTGAGTTGGTGCCGTTGCTGCACGAGGAGACCGGCCTCAACATCGCCGTGTCGGCGGGCATTCTCACCAACGAGCAGGCGAGGCGCTTGGCCGAGTCTGGCGTGCACCGCTACAACCACAATGTCGAGACGTCGCGGAGTTATTTCCCGTCGGTCGTCACGACTCACTCCTACGACGACCGCCTGGCGACGTGCGAACTGGTGCGCGCACACGGTATGGAACTGTGCTGTGGCGTACTGCTCGGGATGGGCGAGAGCGAGGCCCAGCGCCTGGAGCTGTTGCTCGACCTGCGCCGTCTCCAGCCCGAGGAGGTGCCTCTCAACTTCCTCAATCCGCGTCCCGGCACACCGCTCGCCGACCGAAAGACCGTGACGCCCCTCGAGGCGATTCGGTGGATCGCCCTCTTCCGACTCGCCCTGCCGACAGCGATCCTGCGCTACGCCGGGGGACGCGAGGTCACGCTTCGTGAGCTTCAGGCCATGGGGATGACCTCGGGTATCAACGCCCTCATCGTCGGCAACTACCTCACCACCCTCGGTCGATCGCCGAGGGAGGACCTCCAGATGCTGGTGGACCTCGAGATGCCGATCACCACGCTCTCCGCGGCGATCTAGATGACCGGCCACTGCACGGGCTGTGGCCGGACAATCGACGACTGCGCCGGATGCGGACGGCTGCTCGATCCGCCGCGATTCTGCGAGCGGTGCGGACGGCGCCTCACGGTCCTGGTAATCCCCACCGGCTACGTCGCGCGGTGTCGTGATCACGGGATCGTCGACCGCGCGATCTCAAGTTGAGTGAGACCTGCACCAACCCCGGGCGTCGAGATGGTATGGCCGGGGTCGTCTGAACTCCGAGAAACCTACCTGACGTCCGTGCGCGATTCGAACCGGAGTCAGTGGCCCCACACCTCTGCGAAGCAATCCATCGAGAAGTGTCGACCCTACGGTCAATCACCGGGGCCAAGGTGACCCAGTGATTCACCGGCTACGTCGCGTAGATCAAACGGCCTGGTGACGATGAGGCCACCACTGGCGAAGCAACGTGACACTCACACACTGATACTTTCGCGGTCGTGGCTACTCTTGGTGTGCCGAGCGATTGACGTCTGTGGATGGGTAATCGAATTTGTGGCGGCGACACCTTCACGGAGAGTGTCAGATTGCGCAGTCGAACAGTCGTTTTTCCAGGGTTCATCTTGGCGGTGAAGATTCATCCCCACTAGAACGGGAACTGTGGCGAGGACAAGGGCGAAAACTCCTAGCAGTGCACTGAGGATGATGGTCATGTTGTTACCAACTTTCCCAACTGTGATTGCGTCGACACGATGTCGCCACAGAATCATCTTCCAGTGCGTAGTTCAAGAATTGTCAAGTCATCACTAAGAGTCCGGGAAGAAAGTGGGGAGTCTTATGAAACCATTCGATGATTATTCACACAACTGAGTTCTCCGGCCATGGACGTGTTCTCGTGCCTTTCGTTTAGCTAGTCCATTCATTCATCACGGGTTGAACAGCTGGTTTCACCCGGCGAGCCCATCTCGAATGAAATGGACGCCTTCCTACCAGCTGAGATGCACGCAGCGCGAGCCAATCCGATTCACCCAGTCAGTCGAATGTCCGTGACCGATTCCTCAGTCTCGTCACTTCCAAGGCACGAGCAGGCATTGAGTTGTGGTCGAGTAGCGGCAGAATCGTTGGGAAACCGCGCTCTTCCAATTAACCGGGACCGCGCTGTTAACTCCGTTTCGACCTATCGGTCGGCATTGCCTCCGCGTTGAAGAGAAGTCCAGCATCCTTCATCGTTCCCTTGCTCCGACGGGCGATATTCGCTACGAATCCGAAGCCCAGAACAATCCATACGATCGAGAGATAGGCCGGAACATTGAACGGATAGGCCGGGACCGGAAAGACCGTCCGATACATCACGTAGACCAGCAACGCCAGGGCGAGCAGGGGTACAACAATGTGTTTGATTACGCTGAACTCACTTGGATATTCGCGACGATACAGGACCGGCAGACCAATGGCCCCCAGGCAGTACACAATGATCGCGCCGATCACGAGTGTCGTGGCTAACACGCCGAAGCCATTGACGGTGCCCCAGATCAAGCCCGCTGCCAGAGCGATGAGGAAAGTAATCGACACTTGAGCGATGATGGCGATATACGGTGTCCGGAATTTTGGATGGGTCCTTGAGAGAGCCTTGGGAATAAGGTCAACACGACTCATGGCGTAGAGCACTCGCGTCGCCTGGTTCCCAATCGCCATCGAACACGCAAAGGAACTGTTGGTGATGGCAAAGAACACCAGCAGCCAGGCCGGTCCCCAAAGACGAATGGCCAAAACGTTGTAGGGGGCGGGGTTCGTTGCGAACGTGCCAATGTGGCTAAAACCCCAACCGAAGACCGTGGCGAAGGAGACGAAGACGTAGAGGACGCCGATCGCAATCGCCGAACCCATCACGGCGCGAGGAACGTTGCGCCGAGCGTCCTCACTCTCCTCACCCAACGGTGCCGCACCTTCAAAGCCGACGAAGTTCAAGATTCCAAACACCATGCCAAGTCCCAGAATTCCCGCCCATCCGGTTGGTGACGAGCTTGGCAGGAAGGGCTTCAGATTCACCGGACTGGCGGGGTGCACCAGCCATCCGATTGACAGGCCCACGAAAATCAGAATCTCAATCGACCCGGCAATCATTGCCACTTTGGCCGAACGCTTGACGCCGGTGTAACTGAGGACACCAACGACGGCCAGCATGAGCGCCTCGAAGAAGATCCACGAGACGTGAATATGCATGTACTGGAGCACGAGGCCCTGAGTGATGCCCGCCCAAATGATGGTGACCTCCGCCGGCAACACGAGGGAGTAGAGAAAGAACGTCCACCCGGTGTACGTTCCGGTCTTGGGACCGAGGCTTCTCGAAATATAAGTGAAGTAGCCGCCAGCCGACGGAAGTTTTTTGGCGAACTCTGTCACCGTGAAAGCGACGAAAATGATGCCAATCAGTGCCACTACGTTGCCGAGCACCAGAGCGGCCCCTGCGGCGGCAGCTCCTGCTTGCAGAGGGAAGTCGTAAACAATGGCTGCCGCTGGAGCCATATTGGTCACCGACTGAAAGACAGTGTGGCTCAACTTCAGAGAATCGCCCTCAAGTTGCGACTGTCTCGCCTCAAGGAGTCCCGTCTCGCCCTCCCGAGTGAAAGTTAGCGGGTCGGTAAAGTGTTGGCCCTCGTCGGCAACGTCGTCCTCCATGGTCTCCCCCCATCAAGCGCACCAAAGTAGCAGATTCATCGCTCAGCATTGCACGTTGTGCAATGCTGAGCGAGCGATAGTGAAGTGCGACGTCTCACAAGGTGGGGATAAGGAGCGTACGCAGTCCGACACCTCTTTGGAGGTCGTCCAAGCTCGCAACTGCCTCATGCAAAGGTCGTCGACTGCTGACCAGTTCGTCCAACCACAGTTCACCCGACATGTAACGATCAACCAACAACGGGATGTCTATCGCTGGGCGCACACTGCCATAGTTTGAACCCAAAATCTTCTGGTCAGACTCGGCCAGCACCAGCGGTTCGAAGCTGGCACGAGCCCCAGTCGGTGGGAGACCCACGACGACCGCTGCGCCACCCAGTCCTAACATCTGAATGGCCTGTTCAGTGGTGCTGGTCATGCCAATCGCGTCGAAAACGTAATCGGCCCCGTTGGGCAGAAAATCTCGTAGGGCTTCGACGGGGTCGGCGGTGCTCACGACAATTTCGTCGGTCGCCCCCATCGTGCGAGCCAAGGCAGTTTTGCTGGATTGGATGTCAATCGCAATGATTCGCTCTGCTCGGGCGAGGCGTGCTCCTTGAACGACCGAGAGTCCCACGCCCCCGCAGCCAATCACCACCACAGTCGCACCGGCTTCGACGCTGGCGGTGTTCATTACCGCGCCGACTCCGGTGGCCACGGCACATCCCACCAGCGCCATCGTGTCAAGGGGTGCATCGTCACGGATCTTGATAGCTCCCGAGGCCGGAACGACCGCAAAATCCGCGAAAGATGATACGCCAAGGTAGTGGTGCATCATTTGCCCATCGCGACGAAGGCGCGATGTTCCGTCTTGCAAAACTCCGTTCGGGGCCACAACCTTCGCCGCAACCTCGCAGCGTGCCTCCTTGCCCGCCACGCAGTAGCGACACTTTCCACACGGCGCAACCCACGATAGGACCACGTGGTCGCCTTCGCGGAGCCCAGTGACGCCTGACCCAACCTCAATGACGGTGCCGGAACCTTCGTGTCCCATGACCAACGGGGTCGCTACCGCCCACTCACCACGGCGCACGTGAAGGTCCGAATGACAGACTCCGGCCGCAGCGATCTTGACTCGCACCTCGCCCGGTCCTGGTGGAGCGAGGTCCACTTCCGTGACCTCGATGGGCATGTCAACCCCGGAAAAGACGACTGCTCGCATGGTGCACTCCTTTGACGTCGAGAGATCTTGGTTCTTTCAATTGCGAAAGCGAATCGTTCTGAGACTAGTCAGACGGTTGCCGACGAGGTCCCGGAAATTGGCTTGAGGTTCCGTCGTTCCGCAGTGGCATCGGTGTTTACCAGCAGTCAAAGTTCCTGTTGTAGTGCACGCGAAAAGTGCCCAAGCCAAGGAAGAGCGTCATACGTCGATTCGGTTCCCGTCACTGGGCCTGCAGCTCATTGCCGACTAAGTCGAATGGCCCCTCCACCTCCTTTGTTGCAGTGCCTGCTTTTCGTGCGTTTGACGCCGAAGTTGGTCGTGCACTTACCGGGGCGGCAAATCTCGGGAACCCGTCGAGAGCGTCGCAGCGATGTTCCGCAGTGGATTCGGAGCCGTATTCCGCACAGCGCCCCTAAGGTTTACGAGCAAAAGAGATCCGCGTCCTCTTCGGCTACGTAGAGATAGGTGAAGAAGGTGAGTGAAATGGCTTCCACAATGAAACCCTCAACGAGTAATCGACCCCGGTCAGTGGGTACGATGCTGCGCATCCTCGGTGCGGGCTTGTTGATCGCAACGGGAGGTATCCACCTCGACCTCTACCTCACTGGCTACCGGCACATCCCAACCATCGGCACGTTGTTCTTGCTGCAAGTGATATCAGCCTTTGTCTTGGCGCTCTTGGCACTCGTTCTCGCGCGACGCACGGTGGCGCTGGCAGCCGCTGGCTTTGCCCTGTCGACCCTCGGCGGCTACGTCCTGAGCCTCTGGTTCGGACTGTTTGGCTTCAAAGAGATACGAACGACTGCGGGCGTGGTGGCCGGCATCCTAGAAATCGGAGCATTCGTCGCACTTGGAGGCTACGCGTTGTTTTTCGCACCAGCATCTACGCGCGGTCCAGCGCAACTGCAGGCCCTTGCTCGGCGCGCTTTCGTGCCGTTGGTTGCCGTGGCGGGACTGGCGTTGGTTATCGCGATCGCCAACTCTCCGGGAGTGTCAGCACCTGGCGGAAGTACCACCACGATTTCGGGTAGTGGCACCGCTGCGTCGATGAAGGTCTCGATTAGGAATTTCGTGTTCTACCCGGCCAACTTCACTGTGGCGCCAGGGACGACCATCGTTGTCACCAACAACGACACCGTGGCCCATACCCTTACCGCTCTCAACGCATCGAACCCCCTGGGTAAATTCGACACTGGCAATATCGCGGCGGGCAAGACAGCAACCTTTGCCGCTCCCAGCAAACCCGGATCGTACGCATTTTATTGCTCGATTCATAGCTTCATGGTCGGCACGCTCGTCGTGAAGTAGACAATGAACCTCGTTCGACGCCTTCAAACTTTCCTGGGTTTGTTGTGGATTCTGGACGGACTGCTCCAGTTTCAGCCAGCTAATCTCTCAATCGCCTTCGCGAGATTCGTGGCCGGCAATGCGATGGGCCAGCCCGCACTGATTCAGCGAATTGACTTCTGGACCGCTCATCTCTTCGCTGCTCACCCCCTCGGCGCCGGAGCGGGCGTGGGAATTATCCAAGTCGCTCTC
>JANYFR010000049.1 GCA_025362585.1 Acidimicrobiales bacterium
GCCCAGCGAACTAAGTCTGTTTGAATCAAATTGAACTTCAATGAACCGCTATCGAGCCGATGGCATGCAAGTGGTCAGTCGGCGTTGCACTATTCGAAGGAAGACCTGGTCCGAAGACTAACCAACTCCTATTGCTGACCAAAACCTTGGAGCGGGCGACGAGAATCGAACTCGCGTTCTCAGCTTGGGAAGCTGATGTTCTGCCGCTGAACTACGCCCGCGCAGTTCTCCATGCTATCTCTCCGAAGAAATCTAATCACTAACAAATATTCGCGCCTCGATGGACGTTGCATCCATTTCCCTCCATCGTCAGTCCCGCGGCGAAGTCAATTCCAATCCACGTTGTAGCGAGAAGAGTTCTACTCATCAACTGAGGCATCCTTGTAGAAAGCAATGCGCCGCAGACCCACATCGTTAAGGCCATCAGGCGGGCAAACGACTATCGTTCATTCGTTATGGTTCTCTCCGATCGCTCGATACGGCAGGCCCTCGACGAGGGCCGGATTCTTATTGATCCGCTGGGCGAGGACTGCGTGCAGCCGTCGTCCGTTGACTTACACATCGACCAGTATTTCCGCGTCTTTCGCAATCACTCGCAACGGGTTATCGACGTGCGAGAGGCGCAGGAGGATCTCACCGAACTAATCGACGTGGGCACTGAAGCGCCGATGATTCTGCACCCCGGCGAGTTCATGCTCGGTTCGACGACCGAACGGATCGCCATTCCGGCCGACATCGTGGCCCGACTCGACGGGAAGAGTTCGCTCGGTCGCCTGGGGCTGGTAATTCACTCGACGGCGGGCTTCGTTGACGCAGGTTGGGATGGACACATCACGTTGGAGCTCTCCAACGTCGCGAATCTTCCCATCACGCTCTACGCCGGGATGAAGATCGGCCAGATCAGCTTCTTCGAGATGACGACGCCGGCCGATCGACCGTACGGTTCTTCCGGTCTCGGATCGAAGTACAAGGGACAGCGCGGTCCAACGCCGAGTCGCTACTCCGAGAACTTCAAGAAGCAATGACGAACAATCTTCTCGCGGGAGGAACGAAGTGCTAGCTCGCATCGTCATCGGACTGACCATCACCGTGGTCCTCTTCGCCGTCGCGGGCCGTCGATTCTTCTGGCTCTCCAGGTTGATTCGTTCCGGCCAACCAGCGCCACGGCGTTGGCAGGGACTACGAAAGGTTGGTGAGGCCGAGATCGTCGAGGTCGCTGGTCAGCGCAAGCTGCTGCGCTGGACGGTGCCCGGCCTGGCCCACTTTTTCACGATGTGGGGATTCACCGTGTTGCTCACGACGATCGTCGAAGCGTACGGCGCACTGTTCAACCGAAATTTCCACATTCCCCTGATTGGTCGGGACAACTGGCTGGCCTTCGTCGAGGACTTCTTCGCGACCGCCGTCCTCGTCTCGCTCGTCGTCTTCACCATCATTCGTCTGAAGAACGCACCGTCAAAGAAGGAGCGGGCGTCGCGCTTCTACGGCAGCCACCTCGGAGCGGCCTGGCTCGTCCTGTTCATGATCTCGATGGTCATCGTCACGTTGCTGCTCTACCGTGCGGCCCAGATCAACACCGACCACTTCCCGTTTTTGCGCAGTGGCCGGTTTGCCTTTGGGGGGCCGGCAACGACGACGGTATTTGCGCACGTCGCCTCGCCGTGGGCGTTCGCGTCGCAGGTCGTCGCCAGTTGGCTTGCTCCACTGGGCGTCGGCGTCAACAGCGTCCTCGAAGTGGTCTTCCTACTCGCCAACGTGGCGGTCATTGCCGGGTTCATGGTCTTCGTGTCGTACTCGAAGCACCTGCACATCTTTCTCGCGCCGATCAACGTGGGCGTCTCGCGTCGCCCGCGCGCCCTGGGCGGTCTCGACAAGACGCCGGATATGGACATGGAGCACGTCACCGAAGACGCCGTCTTCGGTGCCGGCACAATCGAGGACTTCACGTGGAAGCAGATGTTGGACTTCGCGACCTGCACCGAGTGTGGGCGCTGTCAGTCGGTCTGCCCGGCCTGGACGACGGGCAAACCGCTGAGTCCGAAGCTCCTGATCATGGGGCTGCGCGACAACATGTTCGCTTCCGCGGACCGACTGCTCTCTGGCGAAGGTCGCGGCGACGTCGCGACGCTGGTGCCCACGACGATCGATCCCGACGTGCTGTGGTCGTGCACGACCTGCGGCGCCTGCGTCGAGCAGTGCCCCGTCGACATCGAGCACGTGGACGCGATCATTGACATGCGCCGCTACGAGGTGCTGATGGAGTCGCGCTTTCCGAGCGAGGCGGGCCTGTTGCTGCGCAACCTCGAGAATCAGGGCGACCCCTGGGGCCTCGGATCTTCGAAGCGAGCCGAATGGTTGGCGTCACTGGACTTCGAGGTGCCGATCATCGACGGCCCGATCCCCGACGGGATTGAGTACCTCTACTGGGTTGGCTGCGCGGGGGCCCTCGACGAGCGCGGGCGAAAGCAGGTGGAGTCGGTCGCGCGCATGCTGCACCGTGCGGGCGTCACGTTCGGCATTCTCGGGCCGAGAGAGTCCTGCACCGGTGACCCGGCGAGGCGTATGGGCAACGAGTATCTCTTCCAGGAAATGGCCAAGGCCAATATCGCGACCCTGCACGAAGTCGGCGCTAAGAAGATTGTTGCCAGCTGTCCGCACTGTTTTAATACGATGAAGAACGAGTACCCGGACCTCGGTGGCGACTTTGAGATGATTCACCACGCCCAACTGCTCAGCCACCTCGTCATGGTCGGCCGCCTGGTTCCGGGCGTTGCCTACCACGGCACCGTGACGTACCACGACCCCTGCTACCTCGGTCGCCACAACCGCGTCTTCGACGAGCCCCGCGACGTTCTTGACGCGATCCCCGGCGTCACGCAGGTCGAGATGGAGCGCCACCGCGAGCGCGGCTTCTGTTGCGGCGCCGGGGGCGCGCGTATGTGGATGGAAGAGAACATTGGCAAGCGCGTCAACATGGAGCGCGCCAACGAAGCCCTCGGCACTGGTGCCGACATCGTGTCGACGGCCTGTCCCTTCTGCATGATCATGCTCGACGACGCCGTGAAGGCTCACGGCAAGGGTGACGAAGTCGCGGTGATGGACATCGCCCAGGTGATGGAGCGTTCGCTCCAGGCGTAGCGCGGCTCCCAACTGTTTCGTAGTTAATACGTACGAAACACGTTGTTGACGGTGTAGAAATCCTCGGTTGAGACACTGTGGCCAACAACTTGAGGCCAACGCTGCCCTCTCCTAGTCGTGAAGGAGTGGATGTGCTCAGCGCCGCGACCCTGATCCCCTATCCCCGTTGGTTGAATCCCGCCGACAACACCTGGCAGTTGATCTCGGCCACCCTGGTGGGATTGATGAGTCTCCCGGGCCTCGCCGTCCTCTACGGCGGACTGGTACGCAAGAAGTGGATCGTCAATACCATGCTGATGGTCTTCTCGGGCTTCTCGCTGACGTTGGTCGTGTGGATGCTCTGGGGTTACAACCTGGCCTTCGGCCAGCTCGCCCACTTCGGCCCGACCGGTTCGTTCTGGAGCGGATTCATTGGCCACTTCCAGCCGCTCTCGACCGCCGGCGCCGAGCAGGGCCAGGCGGTCTCGGGGGCCAATACTCTCATTCCGTTCCACTTCTCCACGGCGACCCTCGCGTACTTTCAGTTCGTCTTCGCCGCGATTACCCCCCTCCTCTTTCTCGGTGGCCTGGTCGGACGTCTGAAGTTCAAGGCGTGGCTCATGATCGTGCCGCTATGGATCACGATGGTCTACTGCGTCAACGCGGCCCTCATCTGGGGCGGCGGGTTCTTCTCCCAGAAGGGAGCGGTTGACTACTCGGGCGGGTACGTCATCCACCTCAGCGCCGGGGTGGCGGCCTTCGTCGGCGCGGCGATCCTCGGACCGCGCCGTTGGCAGGACCGCGAGAACGCCTTCCCGAGCAACCTGATGATGGTCGCCGTGGGGGCGGGCATCCTCTGGCTCGGCTGGAACGGGTTCAACGGAGGTGACCCCTACTACGCGGGGGTGGACGCCGCGAGTGCCGTGCTCAACACCAACGTCGCGACGGCGGTCGGCGTCCTCACGTGGCTGCTCTGGGACATGTTTCTCTCTAAGCAGAAGAAGCCCACGTTCCTCGGGGCCATCAACGGCATGCTCTGTGGTCTCGTGGCGATCACCCCATCGGCCGGTTGGGTCAACGGCACCGGCGCGATCATTGTCGGGCTCACCTCCTCGACCGTCGTGTGGTTCGCGTGGAACTTCCTCTCCAAGGTCCGCCCCTTTTCGAAGGTGGACGACGCGTTGGGCGTCGTGTACACCCACGGCTTCGCGGGTCTTACCGGCGGCCTCCTGGTCGGCCTGATTGCCGACCCCGGCATGACCCAGTACGGCGTGGCCGGTCCGCACTACAAGGGGGCCGGCGGCTTCTCCGTTGGGGGCTGGTTCTTCACCCATAACTTTCATCAACTCTGGGAGCAGTTCCTCGCGGCGCTCTGGATCATTGGCTACACCGCCGTGGGCACTTCGCTCATCTTCTATATCGTGAAGTTTGTGTTGGGTGGCCTACGTGAGAGCGACGAGACTCTGGCGATCGGCGATATCGCGATCCACGACGAGGAGGCCTTCCCCGAGCCGACCTTCGGTGAGCCGGTCGGTTCGCCCAGCCACCTGCACCCCGACAACGTCTAAGGAGAGATCATGAAGTTAGTCACAGCCGTCGTGAAGCCGTTCAAGCTCGACGAGGTGAAGTTCGCGGTGAAGGAAGTGGGCATCACCGGCATGACCGTCTCCCAGGTTCGAGGTTTCGGTCATACCGGCGGCCACATCGAGATCTACCGCGGCAAGGAGTACGAGTTCGACTTCGTCGACCGGATCCGGGTCGAAATAGTCTGCACCGACGAACTCGTGGAGGCCCTGATTGACGCGATCGTCAACGCGGCGCGCACCGACACCGTCGGCGACGGCGTCGCGTGGGTGACCGACATCGAACACGTCGTGCGCATCCGGACGAACGAACGAGGTCCGGCCGCCCTCTGACTCAGCCCGCCTGGCGGGCCACGGCCTCGGCCGCCGCGGCCGCGGCGGCGAGGTCGCCGAGGTACGCGGCGCCCAGGACGTTCAGTTCGTCGTCGAGTTCAATCCGGTACGGGATGCCGGTGGGGATCTCGAGGGTGGCGATCTCGTCCTCGCCAATGTGTTGGAGGACCTTGCGCAGGGCGCGCAGGGAGTTGCCGTGCGCGACGACCAGTACCGCGCCACCACGGACCGCCTCTCGACGCAAGTCCTCGACGATGACGTCGGCGAAGTACGGCGTCACGCGAGCCACCACGTCCTTCAGGCACTCAGTCGTCGGGATGAACGCCGCGGGCACGTCACGATAGCGAGGGTCGGTGCGAGTGCTCCTCGGGTCGCCCTCGGCGAGGGGGGGCGGGGGCACGTCGTACGAGCGGCGCCAGAGCTTCACCTGGTCGAGTCCGAACTGGTCGGCCGTCTGGCGCTTGTCCGTGCCCGTGAGGTCGCCGTAGTGTCGTTCATTGAGGCGCCAGCTGCGCGTGACCGGTAACCACGCACGCCCGGCGGCGTGCAGGGCGATCTCGGCGGTTCGAATCGCCCTCGTCAGGACCGACGTGTGCAGGACCCGCAGGTCGAGGTCGGACTGGGCGCCGAGCAGGAGGCCGGCCGCCCGGGCCTCGGACTCGCCGAGCGGCGTGAGATCAACGTCGGTCCATCCAGTGAAGAGATTGCGTTCATTCCAGACGGACTGGCCGTGTCGAAGGAGGATGAGGTCGGGCACGTGGTCAGCGTATCGTCCGTCGTGCTATCGACACCGGGCAGGGCCGATCGGCCGAAACCTTACTCAAATAAGGTGTTCCTAAGAATTGTTATTACGGGTATATCTTTTCTTGACAAACAGAGACTCAAGTCTGTAGTCTGGTCAGGTAACCTCTGCACCACGGAAAGACCGAGCGTCAGAGATCGATTCAAGGAGAAGTTCATGGCAAAGGCAGTTGGCATCGACCTGGGGACCACTAACTCGGTGGTGAGCGTGCTCGAGGCGGGCGAGCCCGTCGTCATTCCCAACGCGGAGGGTGGTCGCACCACGCCGTCGGTGGTCGGATTCTCTAAGACCGGCGAGGTATTAGTCGGCGAGGTCGCGAAGCGTCAGGCCATCACCAACCCCGAGCGCACCATTCGCTCGGTCAAGCGTCACATGGGCGAGCACTGGAGCGTCGACATCGACGGCACTAAGTACACGGCCCAGGAGATTTCGGCGCGCATCCTCCAGAAGTTGAAGCGCGACGCCGAGGCCTACCTCGGCGACACCGTGAACCAGGCCGTCATCACGGTGCCGGCCTACTTCAACGACGCCCAGCGCACCGCCACCAAAGAGGCCGGTCAGATCGCCGGGCTCGAGGTGCTGCGCATCGTCAACGAGCCCACGGCCGCGGCACTCGCCTACGGTCTCGACAAGGGTGGCCAGGAGCAGGTCGTGCTGGTATTCGACCTCGGCGGTGGCACCTTCGACGTCTCGGTCCTCGACATTGCCGACGGCGTGTTCGAAGTGAAGTCGACTCACGGTGACACGCACCTCGGGGGCGACGACTGGGACGACGCCGTGATGCAGTGGCTGATCAAGACGTTCAAGGACACCGAGGGCGTCGACCTCTCGGCCGACAAGATGGCCGTGCAGCGCCTGAAGGAGGCCGCCGAGAAGGCGAAGATCGAGCTCTCCTCGGTCCAAGAGACCACCGTGAACCTCCCGTTCATCACCGCGACGGCCGACGGTCCCAAGCACCTCGACATCAAGTTGAGCCGCGCCAAGTTCAACGAACTGACGGCTCATCTCGTCGAGAAGTGCCGCAAGCCGTTCGACCAGGCGATCAAGGACGCGGGCCTGACCCTCGACAAGATCGACCACGTCATCATGGTCGGCGGTTCGACCCGCATCCCCGCGGTCCAAGAACTCGTCATGAAGGTGACCGGCAAGGAGCCGAATAAGACCGTCAACCCCGACGAGGTCGTCGCCGTCGGCGCCGCCGTCCAGGCCGGCGTCTTGAAGGGCGATGTCAAGGATATTTTGCTCCTGGACGTCACGCCGTTGTCGCTCGGCATCGAGACCAAGGGTGGCGTGATGACCAAGATCATCGAGCGCAACACCACGATTCCGACGAAGAAGTCCCAGACGTTCACCACCGCCGACGACAACCAGCCGTCGGTCGAGGTGCACGTCCTGCAAGGAGAGCGCGAGATGGCGTCGTACAACCAGACGCTGGGCAAGTTCCAGCTGGTCGGGATCCCGCCAGCGCTGCGCGGGATGCCCCAGATCGAGGTGACCTTCGACATTGACGCCAACGGTATCGTGCACGTCTCGGCGAAGGACCAAGCGACGGGTGCGACCCAGTCGATGACCATCACCGGCGGTTCGTCGCTCTCGAAGGACGAGATTGACCGCATGGTCCGTGACGCCGAATCGCACGCCGAAGAGGACCGTACGCGACGGGCCGAGGCCGAGGTCCGCAATAACGCCGACGGTCTGGTGTACCAGACGGAGAAGCTGCTGAAGGATCAGGCCGAATCGTTCCAGGGCACCGAACGCGAGGACGTCGAGAGTTCCCTGGCCGCCTTGAAAGAGGCGCTCAGCGGCACCGACGTCGAGGCCATCAAGTCGGCCACCGACACACTGCTCTCGTCGAGCCAGAGTTTCAGTGCCCGCCTCTACGAGGAGGCGGCCAAGGCCAACGCCGCGGGGCCGGGGGTCTCGGCCGGTAACGACGACGACATCGTGGACGCCGAGATCGTGGAGGAGCGGTGAGCGACCAGATGGCTGACGACGACGTCGCGACAGTATCGAACGACACCGTCGCGCCCGCAATCGACGACACCGACGACGTGACGCGTCAACGTGACGAGTACCTCGACGCTCTGCAACGTCTCCAGGCCGACTTCGAGAACTACCGCAAGCGAATCTCGAGGTCCGGCGCCGAGGCCGCCCACCGGGCGGCGGGGGACCTGGTGACGAAGTTGCTGCCGGTGCTCGACGCGTTCGATCTGGCGGAGGCCCACTTCTCGGCAACGCCGTCCCCCGAGGCCGAGGCCCTCGCCCAGGCCCACGGACTACTGCTCGACGCTCTCGCCAAAGAGGGCCTCGAGCGCATCGATGAGCTGAGCGTCACGTTCGACCCCCAGGTGCACGACGCCGTCGCCCACGTCGAAGGTGATGGCGAGCAGGTCGTCGACGACGTGTTGCGTGCCGGCTATCGCTGGAAGGGCTCGGTCCTGCGACCGGCCATGGTGCGAGTGAAGGGCTGAACGTGGCCGATCGGGAGTGGTTCGACAAGGACTACTACAAGGTGCTCGGACTGACGTCGAGTGCGAACGAAAAGGAAATCACTCGCGCGTACCGCAAGCTGGCCAAGCAACTGCACCCCGACACCAACCCCGGCTCGGAGGAGAAGTTCAAGGACGTCTCGGTGGCCTACGACGTGCTCGGCGACGAGACCAAGCGCAAAGAGTATGACGAGATCCGCCGCCTCGGACCGGCGGCGGCCGGCTTTGGTGGTTCGGGCGCCGCCGGTTTCAACTTTCAGACGGGCGATATCGGGGATATTTTCGGCGGGCTCTTCGGCGCGAGTCGTCGTCAGCGGGCGCAGCGGGGCGCCGACCTCGAAACGGCGCTGCACCTGAGCTTTCGTGACGCCGTGGTCGGCGTGACGACGACCGTGAGCCTGCCGAGCAACGACGCCTGTCGCACCTGTGGGGGGCGGGGGGCGGCGCCGGGCAGCGGCTTCGCGACCTGCGAGCGCTGCGCCGGCAAGGGCGTGCTCAACGACGACCAGGGTCCCTTCGCAATGTCGAGCGTCTGTCCGGTCTGTCAAGGACGGGGCGGGCGGATCGTCACGCCGTGTCCGACCTGTCACGGAACTGGTCGAGAGCCGTCGTCACGTCGCGTGAACGTCCGCATTCCCGCGGGCGTCGTCGACGGCCAGCGCATCCGGCTGAAGTCCAAGGGCAATCCCGGTGTCCACGGTGGCCCCGCCGGTGACCTCTTCGTGGACGTCCACGTCGCCCCCGATTCCCACTTTGACCGGCGGGGGCGCAACGTCACCACGACGGTCAATGTCGCGCTGACCGCCGCCATTCTCGGCACCACCGTCGAGGTGGTGACCCTCGACGAGCCGGTCACGCTGAAGATACCGGCCGGTACCCAACCGGGCACCACGATGCGCGTACGCGGGCGAGGCGTGCCGGCCGGGGGCAAACACGCTGCCGGCGACCTGCTCGTCACCGTCGACGTGACGCTGCCCAAGAAGTTGAACAAGGAGCAACGGACCCTCGTCGAGAAGTTGGCCGTCGCACTGAACGAGGGGGCGGGTGGTGACTGAGCGCCGTCCGCACCACGCCGTCTACGTCATTTCGGTCTTCGCGGAGTTGGCGGGCGTCCATCCCCAGACGCTGCGCAACTACGAACGAACCGGCCTCTTGAACCCGCAACGCACGAGCGGCGGATCGCGCCGATTCTCCGACGCCGATCTCGCGGCGCTGCGTCGTATCCAAGACCTCACCAATGAGGGCGTCAACTTAGAGGGCGTCAAGCGGATCATGAAGCTCGAGGGCGAACTGACGGACGCCCGTCACGCCCTCACGGCGTCGCGTGACGAAGCGCGTTCGAACGTGGCCGCGACGCACCGTCAGTACCGCCGCGACCTCGTGCCCGTGCAGAACACGATCGAACTCTTCATCGACGCGCAACGTCGTCGACGCGGAGGGGCGTCATGACCCTAGACCCTCAACGTTGGACCGTGCGAACCCGCGAGGCGTTCCAGGCGGCGTCCACGCAGGCCGCCGCCGTTGGTAACCCCTACGTCACGCCGGCCCACCTCCTGCTCGCCCTCTTGCAGCAGTCCGACGGCGTCGCTCGGCCCCTGCTGGTGGCGGCCGACCTCGATCCCGTGTCAATCACCGCCACGCTTGGAGAACGGGTGGCGAGCGAACCCCGGTCAGTGGGCGGTTCCCAACCCGGCCTCTCGAGCGAAGCGCGCCAGGGTCTCGACGTGGCCGACGAACTTCGCGCCGATCTGGGCGACGACTACCTCTCCGTGGACCACGTGCTCGTCGCGTGGGCGAAGGAACTGGGCACCACGCGCGAGTCGCTCCTCGAGGCGTTGCGCACGATTCGCGGATCAGCCCGTATCACGTCGGAGAATCCCGAAGCGACGTTTCAGTCGCTCGAGAAGTACGGTCGGAACCTCACGGCTCTCGCTCGTGCCGGTAAGTTGGACCCGGTCATAGGCCGCGACGACGAGATTCGACGGGTCATTCAGGTGCTGTCGCGGCGCACCAAGAACAATCCGGTGCTGATCGGCGAGCCCGGGGTCGGCAAGACGGCCATCGTCGAAGGGCTCGCGCTGCGCATTGTCGAAGGAGACGTCCCGGACTCTCTGCGCGACCGACGCGTGATCGCCCTCGACCTGGGGTCGATGGTGGCGGGCGCCAAGTACCGCGGCGAGTTCGAGGAGCGTTTGAAGGCCGTGTTGAAGGAGATCCAGGACGCCGAGGGTGAGGTCATCACCTTCATCGACGAACTCCACACGATCGTCGGTGCCGGCGCCAGCGAGGGCGCCATGGACGCCGGCAACATGGTCAAGCCCCTCCTCGCGCGTGGCGAACTGCACATGATCGGCGCGACGACCCTCGACGAGTATCGCCAGTACATTGAAAAGGACGCCGCCCTCGAACGACGGTTCCAGCAGGTCTTCGTTGGCGAACCGTCAGTCGCCGACACCGTCGCGATCTTGCGGGGACTGAAGGAGCGCTACGAGGTGCACCACGGCGTGCGCATCCAGGACGCGGCCCTCGTCGCCGCCGCCACCCTCTCCAAGCGCTACATCGCGAATCGATTCCTGCCCGACAAGGCCATTGACCTGATGGACGAGGCGGCGTCGCGCCTGCGTATTGAAATCGACTCCATGCCCACCGAGCTCGACGTCGTCATTCGCCGCCTGCGCCAACTCGACATCGAGCGCGTCGCCCTCGCCAGTGAAACCGACGACGCCTCGCGTCAACGCCTCGCCGCTCTCGAAGAGGAGCGTGCCGAACTCCAGGAGCGTTCCGACGAAATGGCCGCACGCTGGCAGTCCGAGAAGCAGGCAATCCAGCGGATTCAGGCGGCGAAACAAGAGTACGAAGACCGTCGCGCCGAGGCCGACCGCCTCGAACGGAGCGGCGACCTGAGCGCCGCCGCGGCGCTGCGCTACGGCACGATTCCCGAGATCGAGAAGACCATTGATCGCGCCACCCAGGAGCTCGCCGAGCTACAGGCCCACGGCGCCTTCTTGAAGGAGGAGGTCGACGCCGAGGACATCGCCGACGTGATCAGTCGCTGGACCGGGGTTCCCGTGTCCCGGCTTCTCGAGGGCGAGGTCGACAAACTCGTGCGCATGGAGGAGTTGCTTCATTCGAGGGTCGTCGGACAAGACGAAGCGGTCAAGGCCGTCGCCAACGCCATTCGCCGTTCTCGCGCCGGTCTCTCGGACCCCAACCGGCCAATTGGCTCGCTGCTGTTCATGGGGCCAACGGGCGTGGGTAAGACCGAGCTCGCTCGAGCGCTCGCGGAGTTCCTCTTCGACGACGAGCACGCGATGGTCCGCCTCGATATGAGCGAGTACATGGAGAAGTTCGCCGTGAGCCGTCTCGTCGGCGCTCCTCCGGGCTACGTCGGCTACGAGGAGGGCGGCCAGCTAACCGAGGCGGTGCGGCGCCGACCGTACTCGGTCGTACTGCTCGACGAGATCGAAAAGGCGCACCCCGACGTCTTTCACCTACTCCTCCAGGTCCTCGACGATGGACGCCTGACCGACGGACTGGGTCGCACCGTCGATTTCGCGAACGTCGTGATCGTGATGACCAGCAACCTGCCCGGCGACCCCCAGGATTTTTTTCGCCCCGAGTTCGTCAACCGTATCGACGACATCATCCGGTTCAAGTCCCTCACTCCCAACGACCTCGCGGTGATCGTCGGGATTCAACTCGGCCGACTTCGTCGACGCCTCGCCGAGCGCCGTCTGGTGCTCGACGTGACGCCGGGCGCCGCGTCGGCACTCGCGCGCGAGGGCTTCGACCCGGACTTCGGAGCCCGACCGCTGAAGCGCGTGATCCAGCGACGAATCGAGGACCCGCTGGCGCTCGCTCTCTTACAGGGCGTCTACCACGAGGGCGATACCATCACCGTCGACGAGATCGCCGACGTGATCACCTTTCGCTGAGCGAAGGGTGAAAAACACTGGGATAGGCTGGGGCCGCAACAACGCCGTCTCGAGGGAGTCCAGTGCCCGCAACCGTGGTAGTCGGAACGCAGTGGGGGGACGAGGGCAAGGGTAAGTTGACCGACCTGCTCGCGCGCGACATGGAGATGGTCGTTCGCTACCAGGGGGGTCACAACGCGGGCCACCGCATCGTCGTGGACGGCGTGGCCTTCGCCCTGCAGTTGGTGCCGTCGGGCGTTCTCTACCCGCACATCACGCCGGTAATTGGCAATGGGGTCGTGATCGACCCCGCGGTCCTGCTCGCCGAGCTCGACGCCCTGGTCGCCAGGGGCGTCGACGTTTCGCGGCTCCTGGTGTCGGGCAACGCTCACCTGATCATGCCCTACCATCAGGAACTTGACCGCCTGACCGAGCGATTTCTCGGTAAGAACGCTCTCGGCACCACGCGACGCGGGATCGGGCCCGCCTACGCCGACAAGTCGTCGCGGGTCGGACTTCGGGTCCAGGACCTGCTCGACCCGAAGATCTTTCGCGAGAAGCTCGACGTCGTGCTTCACGAGAAGAACCTCATCCTCACCAAGATCTACAACCGGCCCGCCATCGCCGCGCGAGCGATCGCCGAGCAGTACCTCGACGAGCTCGCGCCGCGTCTCGCACCGATGATCGGTGACACCGTGGGCGTCGTGCACCACGCCCTCGACGCGGGCGCTCGCATCTTGCTCGAAGGGGCCCAGGCGACGTTCCTCGACCTCGACCACGGCACGTACCCCTTCGTCACGTCGTCGAACCCGGTCGCCGGCGGCGCCTGTACCGGCTCGGGCCTCGGGCCTCGCGACCTCACGTCGATTGTCGGCATCGCCAAGGCCTACATCACTCGCGTGGGCGCCGGACCGTTTCCGACCGAGCTCGACGGTGAGCTCGCCGAACTGTTGGTGGAGCGCGGTCACGAGTTTGGGACCAACACCGGACGGCGACGCCGCGTTGGTTGGTTCGACGCGGTCATGGCGCGCCAGGCGGCCCGGCTCAACTCGCTCACCGAGATCGCGCTGACGAAACTCGACGTCCTCGACACTCTCGACGAGATACAGGTCTGCGTTGGTTACCGCGCCGGCGGCGTGGACTACGACTATCCGCCGTACCACCAATCCGTCCTGCACGACGTGACGCCGGTCTACGAGGTGCTGCCCGGATGGCAGACCGACATCACGGCCTCGACAAAGTACGAGCAGTTGCCGGTTAACGCGCAGCGCTACGTGGCGTTCCTCGAAGAGACCACGGGCGTGCCTATTTCGGTCGTGGGCGTGGGGCCCGGTCGAGAGCAGTTCGTTCGACCTTCGTGAGGCGTTGCGTGGTCGTTGGAGCTGGGGCGCGTGAACACGCGTTGGCCGTCGCCTTGGCGAAGACGGCCGACGTCGTGGTGACCCCCGGTAACGACGGCATTGCCGCGCACGGGATCACCTGCGTGGCGACCCCGGCGACCGAACTCAGTGGCGACCTCTTCGTGATCGGTCCCGAGCGGCCACTCGTCGACGGCCTCGCCGACCACCTCCGAGCGCAGGGCAAGGTGGTCGTCGGGCCGGGGAGCGACGGCGCCGCGTTGGAGGGTTCCAAGGCCTATTTGAAGTCGTTCCTCGCCGCCGCGGACGTGGCAACGGCGGCGTACGGGACGTTTAGTGACGAGGCGTCGGCGCTGGCGTTCCTCGCCACGATGTCGCCACCGTACGTGATCAAGACGGACGGTCTGGCGGCGGGCAAGGGCGTCCTCGTGACGTCCGATTTCGACGAGGCGGTGCGCGACGTGCGTGACAAATTGAGCGGCGCGTCGTTCGGCTCGGCCGGGACGACCGTCGTCATTGAAGAGGCCCTCAACGGCGAAGAGTGTTCGCTCCTCGTGCTCTGTGACGGAACCGACGTGGTGGCCCTCGCGCCGGCCCAGGACTTCAAGCGGGTGGGGGAGGCCAACACTGGCGCCAACACTGGCGGCATGGGCGCCTTCGCCCCGATGCCGGCGATGACGCCAGTGCTCGTCGACGAGGTGATGGCCCGGATCGTCACTCCGACGCTGCACGAGCTGCGCCGTCGCGGCATCGACTTTCGCGGGGTCCTCTACGCCGGCGTGATGCTCACCAGCGGTGGCGCGAAACTCTTGGAGTACAACGTCCGATTCGGTGATCCCGAGACGGAGGTCCTCGCTCCGCTCTACGGTGACGACCTCTTTGAACTCCTGCTTCGCGTCGGCGAGGGTCGACTGCGGGGCGTGACGCTGGCCCCCACGGGCGCGGCGGTGACCGTCGTGCTCGCGAGCCACGGCTACCCCCAGTCCCCCCGCACGGGTGACGTCATCGCGGGCCTCGGCGTCGACGGACAGCTGGCGACGCCACTCGAGGGCGTGACGGTTTACCACGCGGGCACGAGACGCGACGACGGGGGTCGCTTCGTCACGGCGGGCGGTCGGGTCCTCGCCATCACTGGTGTCGGCGAAACGATCGCGGTGGCGCGCCGTCGCGCCTACGCGGGCGCGGCGCTCGTAACCTTTGAGGGAAGTGTCATGCGCGACGACATCGCCGTTGGCGTGGTCTAGGAGAGAACGATGATCCCGAGGTATTCCCCGAAGGACGTGGCCGCACTCTTCAGCGACGAGAATCGCTTTGCCACGATGCTCGAGGTCGAGATCCTGGCGGCTGAGGGGCTCGCGTCGCTCGGGATCCTGCCGGTGGCGGAGGTCGCCGAACTGAGAAAGCGCCGTCCGGTCGTCGACGCCGCGTTCGTCGCGGCGGTCGACGAACGCGAGTTGACCACGAATCACGACACCGCGGCCTTCGTCGACGTCGTCCAGGCGGCGATTGGCATGCCCGAGGGCGCGTGGCTCCACTACGGCCTCACGTCGTCCGACGTCGTCGACACGGCCCTCTGCTACACGCTCACCAGAGCCATGGACATCGTGATCATCGAGGCGACCGCCCTGCGCGACGCCCTCACGCGCCGGGCCCGGGAGTCAATCGACGTCCCCATTGCCGGTCGGACCCACGGTATGCACGCCGAGCCGACGACCTACGGCGCGAAGTTCTCGCTCTTCGCGCTGCAGGTCGACCGCGACCTCGAGCGCGCCCGGCGCGCTCGCGACGCGATTGCGGTGGGTAAGTTGTCGGGCGCCGTGGGCACTTTCTCCAACATCGATCCGCGGGTCGAGGAGTTCGTCTGCTCGGCGCTCGGTCTCGTCGCGGTGCCGGCCACTCAGGTCATCGCTCGTGACCGCCACGCCGAAGTCCTCTACGCCTGCGCCTCGCTCGCCACGGCGATGGAGCAGTTCGCGCTCGAGGTCCGCCACCTTGCCCGCAGCGAGGTCGGCGAGGCGGAGGAGCCGTTCGCGCCGGGCCAAAAGGGCTCGTCGGCGATGCCCCACAAGCGCAATCCGGTCCTCTCCGAACGACTCTGCGGGCTCGCGAGAGTCTTGCGCGGTTACCTGCAGGCGGGGCTCGAGGACGTCGCGCTCTGGCACGAACGCGACATCTCGCACTCGAGTGTGGAGCGCGTTGTACTGCCCGACGCCCTCTGCCTGACGGTGTACATGCTGCGCAAGGCCACCGACCTCGCCAATGGCCTGGTCCTGCATCCCGAACGGGCCCTGGAGAACCTGACGACCGGCTCGCTCGGTCTGGTGTTCTCTCAGTCGGTGCTGCTGGCCCTGGTGGAGTCGGGCGTGGCGCGCGACGACGCCTACCGCGTGGTGCAGGCGGCGTCGCGCGTCGCCATTGAGGAGCGTCGGAACTTTCGAGACGTCGTCGAGGACGACGAGGCAATCACGCTCTCCCGTGAGGCGCTAGCCACGGCCTTCGATACCAATCGCCTCCTCACCCATCGAGGCCGATTCCTCGAGGCGATGACGTGGCGCGCGTGAGCGACGTCGGCCTGACTCACGTCTACTCGGGCAAGGTCCGCGATCTCTACGAGGTGGACGGCGATCACCTGTTGATGGTCGCGTCGGACCGGCTGAGCGCCTTCGACGTCGTGATGCACGAGGCGATCCCCGAGAAGGGGAGGGTTCTCACCGGCCTTACGGACTTCTGGGTCCACGAGCTTGCCGCCGAGCTTCCGAGGGCGCTCGTCAGCTGTGCACCCGACGTGATTGAAGGATTCGTTCCGGGATTTCTCGAGCGTCACGACTGGCACGGTCGCACGATGCTGGTGCGCCGCGCGGTGATGGTGCCGTTGGAGTGCATTGTTCGCGGGCGCCTCGCCGGCCAGGCCTACGACGAGTACGTCGAACGAGGGACGGTCCACGACATGGCGGTGCCGGCGGGGCTGGCCCTCACCGACCCGTTTCCCGAGCCGATGTTCACGCCCTCGACCAAGGCGGTCGAGGGTCACGACGTCAACATCAGCCTCGACGCGGCGGCCGCTATCGTCGGCGCCGAGCGGCTCGCCGAAGCGGCCACCCTCTGCCTCAACCTGTTTAGTCGGGCCGCGGCGCGACTCGCGGCCCGCGGCCTCGTGCTCGCCGACACCAAGTTCGAACTCGGCGTCGTCGACGGCCAGCTCGTTCTCTGCGACGAGGTCCTGACCCCGGACTCGTCACGGATCTGGCCCGTCGACGCGGTGCACGCCGGTGAGGTGCCGCCGTCGTTCGATAAGCAGCCGTTTCGCGACTGGCTCAGCGCGCAAGGGTGGGACCGCACGCCGCCACCGCCCGCGGTGCCCGATGAGGTCGTGGTGGCGACGTCGCGTCGTTACGTCGCCGCCTACGAGCGCGTGACTGGACGATCACTCGACGACTGGTACGGTGCGTAGGCGTGAACCACTTCGTGATCGTTGACGTGACTCTGCGTGACGGGATTGCCGACCCCGAAGGGTCCACCATCGAGCGCGCCCTGCCGGCGCTCGGCTTCGCCGGTGTCACCAACGTGCACGCCGGCAAGTCGTTTCGACTGGACGTGGACGCGCCCAACGAGGCCGCGGCGCTCGAGAAGGCGACGGCTCTCGCCGAACGGCTGCTCTCGAATCCGGTGATCGAGAACGCGACGGCGCGCATCGCCACGAGGGGCTAGGCAGTGGTCCGCATCGGTGTCGTCGTCTTCCCCGGCTCCAACTGTGAGTACGACGCCGCGTCGGGCGCCGCCCAGTTGGGCGCCCAGGCCGAGTTCGTGTGGCACTCCGCGACTGATCTCAGCGGCTTTGACGGCATTATCTTGCCGGGAGGATTCGCCCACGGGGACTATCTCCGTCCCGGCGCCCTGGCCCGCTTCTCGCCAGTGATGGAGGCGGTCGCACGCTTCGCCCACGACGGGGGACCCGTCCTCGGCATCTGCAACGGCTTCCAGGTCCTCTGTGAGTCCGGCCTCCTTCCCGGGGCGCTGCAGAAGAACCGCGGCCTGACCTTCCTCTGCCAGGCGACCACCCTCGTCGTCACTTCGACCGACTCGGTGCTGACCAGTGCGGCGACGCTCGGTCAGGAACTCGTGATCCCGATCAACCACTTCTCGGGTGCCTACACCTGTGACGACGCGACGCTGCGGGCGTTGCGGGAGAACGATCGGGTGGTGCTTCGCTACAAGGAGAACCCCAACGGATCGCGCGACGACATTGCCGGCGTCGCCAACGGGGCCGGCAACGTGGTGGGTCTGATGCCCCATCCCGAGCGCGCCATGTCGACGCTGCTCGGTAGCGCCGACGGTCGGGTCCTGCTCGAGAGCTTCGTGACTTCGAATGTCACCTCGAACGTCGCAGTGGCGTGAGCGCTCGTGGAGCGTTGTCCGTCGCCCTGTAGTTTGGTGGCGTGAGTCGCGCCGCTGAGCCCCTGCACCGAGCGCTCGGGCTGACTGACGACGAACTCGAAGAGATTCGCCGGGTACTCGGTCGCGAACCCAATCACCTCGAACTGGCGCTCTACGGCGTCATGTGGAGCGAGCACTGTTCGTACAAGTCGTCGCGCATCCATCTCCGTCGCCTGCCCACCGAGGGGTCGCACGTGCTCGTCGGACCGGGTGAGAACGCGGGCGTGATCGATGCCGGTGACGGCATCGCCGTGGCAATCCGCATCGAGAGTCACAACCATCCGTCGGCGATCGAGCCCTACCAGGGAGCGGCGACCGGCGTCGGGGGAATCCTGCGCGACGTCTTCACGATGGGCGCCCGTCCGCTCGCGGTGATGGACCCGCTCTTCTTTGGCGACCTCGCCGACGCGCGACAGCGTTGGCTCGTCGAGGGTGTCGTCGCGGGCATCTCGGGTTACGGCAATTCGGTGGGCGTGCCCACGGTCGGGGGCGAACTGACCTTCGACGACTGTTACGCGACCAATCCGCTCGTCAACGTCCTCTGCGCCGGGGCGATGCCCGTCGAACGGCTCGTCCTCGGAGTCGCGTCGGGCGTCGGTAATCTCGCCGTCCTGCTCGGTTCGTCGACCGGCCGCGACGGCATCGGAGGCGTGTCGGTGCTGGCGTCGGCCGGGTTCGCGGGTGACGACGGCGCGGTGTCGCTCGACGACGCGAAGCGCCCCAGCGTTCAGGTCGGTGACCCCTACGAGGAGAAGCGGCTCATCGAGGCCTGCCTCGCACTGCTCGACGGCGGCCACGTGGTGGGTATCCAGGACCTCGGGGGCGCCGGCATCGTCTGCGCGACGAGCGAGACCGCGGCGAGGGGTGGCGTCGGCATGGACGTCGACGTGACCGCCATTGCATTGCGGGAGCCGGGCATGCAGCCCTACGAGATCATGACGTCGGAGAGCCAGGAGCGGATGCTCGCCATCATCACCCCCGAGAGCTGGCCCGCCGTGAGCGCACTCTGCGCCAAGTGGGAAGTGCGGGCCACCGTCGTAGGCCACGTCGTGGCGCCGATTCCCGACGCCAACGGCACCCTCGTGGGAATGCTGCGCGTGCGACGGGGTTTGGACGGCGAGGTCCTCGCCGAAGTGCCGGCGTCGTCGCTCGCGCACGAGGCTCCCCTCTACGACCGAGCGCGCCGGCGCCCCGCGAACCTCGACGCGCTCCGCGCCGACGACCCGAGCGATGAGCCAGTGGGCAGCGCCAACGACGACCTTCTCGATCTACTGGTCGACCCCGCGTGGGTCTATCGTCAGTACGACTCGCAACTCTTTCTCAACACCGTCGTCGGTCCCGGGCGTGACGCGGCGTTACTGCGTCTCGCCGGTCCGGGCCTGCCGCACTCGGAGCGCGGCATCGCGCTCTCCACCGATTCGAACCCCCGCTGGTGCGCGCTCGACCCGCGCGCCGGCACCGCGCTGACCGTCGCAGAAGGCGTGGCCAACTTGGCCTGCGTCGGAGCGAGTGCGAAGGCCGTCGTGAACTGTCTCAACTTCGGCAACCCCGAGCACCCCGAAGTGATGTGGCAGCTCTCCGAGGCGATCGACGGCATGGCCGAGGCCTGCGACGCCCTCGGGCTCCCCGTCGTGGGCGGCAACGTCTCGCTCTACAACGAGAGCGGAGGACACGATATCGATCCGACTCCCGTCGTCGGGCTCCTCGGCGTCGTCGACTCGCTCGTGGCGCCACCACCAGGTTGGGACTGGACGACGGGCGACGCACTGGTGCTGGTCGGGAGCCGCCACGCCGCCGGTCCCGACGCCTTCCCACTCGGCGGATCGCGCTGGGCGACGCGCCGGGGTCGGCGCGGTGGCCGCGTTCCGCCGTTTGACGCGACGCTCCTGCGCGCGACGTTCGCCTTCGTTACCGGTGAGGTGGCACGCGTCTGCGCCGGAGTGACGAGTGACGTCACCGCGGTGCACGACGTCGGTGGCGGCGGCCTCGCCGGTGCGCTCGCCGAGATGGCCGCGTCGACCGGTGTGGGCGTGACGATCCTCGATCTCGAGGGTCACGCGGAACTGTTCTCGGAGTTTCCCGGACGATTCGTCGTGACCACGAGCGACCTCCGGGCGTTCAGCGAGCGCGCACGAGGAGCCGGCGTGGCGATCGTGCACCTGGGCGACGTCGGAGGGGATCGACTGGTATTGGCGAACTACGTCAACCTGTCGGTGTCGCAGGTCGCGGCGCGGCGCGGTGCGGCACTCACTACCGCCCTCGCCTTGCGGGCCTAGGCCCCGGCGTCACTGAACTCTTTTCACTTGGACCGGTCCCCGAGAGCGCCTAGGTTCCAGGACAGCGTCGTACGGATCTCTGATCGTCGCGCCACAACGTGGGAACGGGGGCGGTATGTACTTCCAAGACAGGTACCTGTCGGACGAGCAGCGCATGATGCGCGACACCAGTCGTCAGTACGTCGACCAGGTCGTCATTCCGTTCATCCAGCAGAACCGCTTGCGCGAGTGGGACATGGATCCCAACGCCCGACTGGTTCCGGCCATTCTCGAGCAGGCCGATGCCGCGGGGCTTCGGGCCCTCGGAGTACCCGACCGCTTCGGGGGCATTGCACTCGAAGCGGCGACGCACTCCCAGACCCTCGCGATCATCGCCACCGAACTCGCCCGGGGCGACTCGGGACTGGCCGACAAACTGGTGCAGAACTGGAAAATCTCGGTGCTGATCGCCCAGTTCGCACCCGAGCACCTTCAGCAGTACTGGTTCACTCGCTACATGGAGGAGCCCCAGTTCCTCATGGCGCACTGCCTCACCGAGCCGCACGGCGCCTCGGATCGGTGGCTCCCGTACAACGTGCCCGAGATCAACATGGATACCAAGGCCGTCCTCGACGGCGACCACTGGGTGATCAACGGTCGCAAGCAGTTCATTAGCAACGGCTTTGACGCGACGCTCTACGTCGTCTACGCGAACACCGACGGCGCGGTCGGAATGCAGAAGGGTACGTCGAGTTTTCTCGTTCCTCGCGACACCCCCGGCCTCGAAGTGACTCACTGCAACGAGACGTTGGGCGGTCGGTTCATGAACAATGGCGAGATTGTCTTCGAAGACTGTCGGATACCGTCGGACCATCTCCTGGTCCACAACGACGCGCTCGGTCAGGCCGGTATCTACTTTCGCCCCGGCAAGGTGCTGGTCGCCGCGAAGAGCCTCGGCATTGGGATCGGCGCGTACGAGGAGACCGTTACCTTCGTGCACGAGCGGATCCAGGGCGGCAAGCCCCTCATCAAGCATCAGGCCGTGGCGCTGCGCATCGCCGACATGGCGACGCGTCTCGAAGCAGTGGCGGCGCTGCTGCGACACGCCGCGCTGGCCGTGGACGAGAAGTCACCTGACGCCGACGCCCTTTGTAACATGGTGAAGGTCTTCGCGAGCCACGAGATCGTCAAGGTCTGCGAGCACGCGATGGAGCTGCACGGCGGCTACGGGGCGATGCTCGAAGTCGGTATCGAGAAGTACATGCGCGACGCGTTGATCAACCTGCACAGCGACGGGACGTCGGACGTCTCGAACTTCAAGATCGTGCGCGCGATGTTCCCCGAGACCGCGGCGCGCTACGCGGGCGTCGAGTAGCGCACGGCCTTCAACTCATCGAGCACCTCGTCGGGCACCCGCAGGTCGCCCGACGAGCCAGCACCGAGGCGAACCGACTCCTTGTAGGTCCCGTGGTAGTCCGAGCCACCCGTCGGAATCATGCCCGCGTCGCGAGTGAGCTTCACCATCAGCGCACGAGTCGCGGCGTCGGTGCCGCCGTAGTAAGCCTCGATGCCCCAAAAACCGCGCTCGCGCAACGACGCGAAAACCCGGGGCATCGTTCGCTCGATCGAGGTGGTGTCGTCCATGTAGTTCACCAGCGGGTGCGCGATCGAAAACAGCGTTCCCGAGCCCTCGGCCGCCTGGACGAACTCTTCGATCGGCATGCTGGTCTTGGGGATGTAGGCGCGACCGTCGCTACCGAGCCAGTCGATGAACAGCCGGTTCCAGGCGCGATCGGAGACGGGTCCGACGATCTCGGGGTGGAGCCGGAACATCGCGCGCGCGAAGTGGGGTCGACCGATCGAGTGGACGTTGCCCGCGAGGTCGGCCAGATAGTCGAGTGTCAGTCGCTCGAAGCCCTGGCGCTGCAGTTCGGCCACGAGGGCGAGATTGCGAACGTCGCGGTCTCCGCGCAGCAGCCCGAGCTTCTTTTGGAGTGGGTGAGTGAGGTCGAGGGGGAGGTAGTAGGCCAGCACGTGGACGTTGCGGGGCACCTCGCGGCCGGCGACGACCTTCGGGAAGGAGCGGTCCCGCAGCGACACCTCGACGCCCGGCACCAGTTCGAGGCCCTCGTGGGCGCAGGCGACCGCCATGACCTCGTGGCTCAAGGTGGAGTCGTGGTCCGTGAGGGCGATCGCCGATATTCCCACTGCGCGAGCCTTGCGCGCCAGTTCGGCGGGACTGTCGGACCCGTCGGAGTACGACGAGTGGGTGTGGAGATCGAGCACCCCCGTAGCGTACCGACGTGGTGCGGCCTCGCCGGGCGACTGTGCGAGAATGTGCCAGTGCCTCCAACGACGACGCTCCGTACAGTGGTGGACGTATGAAAGAAGCCTGCGGCGTCGTCGCCATCGTGGTCCCCGGGCGCGAGGTGTCCCACCTCTGTTACGACGCGCTCTACGCGCTCCAGCACCGGGGCCAGGAATCGGCCGGCATGGCGACGTTCGACAATCACCAGATCACTGTCGTGAAGGACAACGGGCTCGTGAGCCACGTGTTCGCTGATACCACGTTGCGCGCCCTCGCCGGTTCGATGGTCATTGGTCACACGCGCTACTCGACCTCGGGTTCGGCGAACTGGACGGCGGCCCAGCCCGTCTACCGCTCCGCCGGGTCGTCGGGATTCGCGGTCGCCCACAACGGCAACCTCACGAACACGACCGCTCTCGCCGACGACGCCGGCATTCAGTTCACGTCGATGCTCTCGGACTCTGATCTGGTCGCCGAGTTACTTGCGCGGGAAGTCGAGGGCGGTTACTCGCTCGCGAAGGCCCTCGGCGTGGTACTCGAGCGCGCCGAGGGTGCCTTTTCCATGGTGGTGCTCGAGGCCGGCGAGGTGCACGCGGTGCGCGATCCCTACGGCTTTCGTCCGCTCTGCCTCGGTCGCTTCGGATCCGAAGAGTCCCCCGAGGGCTGGATTGTCGCGTCCGAATCGCCGGCCCTCGACGTCGTGGGGGCCACGTTCGTGCGTGAGATCGACCCGGGCGAGATGGTCTCGATCACCCCCGAGGGGATCTCCTCGGTGCAGTTGCTGGAACCGGCCGGGGAGAAGCAGAAGCTCTGCATCTTTGAGTTCGTGTACTTCGCTCGTCCCGACACCTACCTCATGGGCCACCAAGTCCACACGACACGTCGTCGTATGGGCGAGCTGCTCGCCGCACAGTCCGTTGTCGAGGCCGACATCGTCATGGGCATTCCCGATTCGGGCGTGCCCGCCGCCGAAGGCTTTGCCAAGGCGTCGGGGATACCGTTCGGCTACGGGCTCGTGAAGAATCGCTACATCGGACGGACGTTCATCTCACCCGACCAGAATAAACGTGCGGCCACGGTGCGGCGCAAGCTCAACCCCCTGCGTGAGAATATCGAGGGTAAGCGACTGATCGTCGTCGACGACTCCATCGTTCGCGGTACGACCACCCGGGCCATCGTCAAGATGCTGCGTGACGCCGGCGCGAAGGAGGTGCACCTGCGGATCTCGTCACCCCCGTTTATGTGGCCCTGTTACTACGGCATCGACACCCCGACCCGTGATGACCTGCTCGCCGCCCACCATACGGTGGACGAGATGAACGAGTTCATTGGATCGGATTCTCTGCAGTTCATCTCTCTGGCGAACCTGCGCACCGCGATTCAACTCGACGGGGAGTGCTGCGACGCCTGTCTGACGGGCGCGTACCCCGCCCCGACCCCCGTGGTGCTCGGAACCGCAGGCAGCCGCTGGTGAGTCGGCTGCTCGACGAGTACAGCGACGGCATGACCTACGCCGGGGCCGGTGTCTCGATCGAGGCGGGTGACGAGGCGGTCGAACGGATCAAGGCGGTCGTGGCGAGTACCAGTCGGCGTGAGGTGCTCGGCGGGATCGGCGGCTTTGGCGGGCTCTTTGCCCTGGACACGAGCAAGTACGTGTCGCCAGTTCTCGTCGCCTCCGCCGACGGCGTCGGTACCAAGCTCGAGGTCGCCCGCCAGGTCGGACGCTACGACTCAGTCGGCATCGACCTCGTCGCGATGCTGGTGGACGACCTCGCGTGCGTCGGTGCCGAACCGCTCTTCCTCCTCGACTACGTCGCCGTGGGCCGGCTCGACCCCTCGCGACTCGAAGAGTTGGTTGGGGGCATCGCCGAAGGCTGTCGTCAGGCCGGCACCGCGCTGCTCGGAGGCGAAACGGCTGAACACGCCGACGTGATGAAGCCCGACGACCTCGACGTCGCGGGATTCGTGGTGGGCGTCGTCGAACGCGGGCACGAACTTGGTCCCGAACGGGTGCGTGATGGTGACGTGCTCGTCGGCTTTGGCTCGCCGGGACTTCGCTCGAACGGCTACTCGCTGGCGCGCCGGGTCCTCGTGTCGAACGCTGCGTCGTTGGCCGAACCGGCCTGGGAGGGTGCGGCCCTTTCTCTGGGCGACGAGCTACTCGTGCCGTCGGTGATTTACGCTCCGACGGTGACGACGCTGCGTGCGGAGCTCGGCGCGGGCGTTCACGCCGTTGCGCACGTCACGGGGGGTGGCATCGTCGGCAACGTCGCGCGAATCCTGCCTCGTACGTTGGACGCGGTGATCGATATGTCGAGCTTCGAGACGCCACGGATCTTCTTCGAGATCCAGCGCCGCGGCCGGGTGAGCGCCGGCGAGATGGTCCGGGTCTTTAACTGCGGCCTCGGTATGGTGGTCGCGCTCGACCCGAGGGCCGCCGAGGCGGCCGTGTCGCTCGCGACGGCGAAGGGACTGGGGGCCTCGATCGTGGGCGACGTGCGAGCGGGCAGCGGCACGGTCGTGCTGACGTGAGCGACGCCCGTACGCGCGTGCGAGCGCATCTGCTCGAGCACTCGGTCCGTCACGGGAACTTCGTCTTGAAGTCCGGTCGCACCTCGTCGTGGTTCATCGACTCCAAGCGGACGATCTGCGCTTCGGAATCGATGCTCGACGTCGCCTCCTTGGTGCTCGCACGGATTCCCGCCGGGGCCACGGCGATTGGTGGGCTCACCATGGGGGCGGACGGCGTGTCCTTCATCACCGCCGGCGTCGCGGCGAGGGAGGGTCGAATGCTCCGGGCCTTCAGCGTGCGTAAAGAGGCGAAGGATCACGGAGGCGGAGGTCGGATCGCCGGAGCGCTCGAGGTTGGTGACCGCGTGGTGATCACCGAAGACACCGTCACGCGGGGCACCAGTCTCACCGAGGCGGCCCGCGTCGTCGTCGAGTTCGGCGCGACCGTGGTTCTGCTCCTCGCCGTGGTCGATCGTGGTGGCACGGTCGCGACGATGGCGGCCCAGGAGGGCTGGCCCTTCGAGGCGCTGTTCAGCGCACCGGACCTCGGCTTCTCCTTCGAGGGTGCCTAGTTACTTGGCGAGGACGTCGAGGACTCGGCTGCGCCACGCGTAGCGGGCGCGATACTCCTCGTCCGGCGAGTGCCCGAAGCGCAGCACCAGCGCGTCAAGGGCCGGGACCACGCTGATCATCTGTCCCTCGTAGCCGCTCGCCCAGTACGTGCCGTAGCGGTCGCCCGTCACCCACCACTGCCATGAGTAGAAGGTGTCGCTCTCCACGTCGTGGCTACGGGGTACCTGGGCGGTCGCCGCCCAGTTGCGTGAAACGAGCGCACGACCGTCCCACTCACCGCCGCGCAAGTACAAGAGGCCGAAGCGCGCGAAGTCGAGCGCGGTCGCGTGCAGCAGGCTCGACGCGACGAAGACACCGCTCGTATCGAAGGTCGGCGAGGCGCTCGTCATTCCAGTCGGTTTGAACAGCCGGTCGTTCAGATACGACCGGTAGTCGTCGCCGTAACCCACTAGATCGGCCACGACGCGACTGAGGATATTCGTGGTGCCACTCGAGTAGTTGAAGCACGAGCCCGGTGGGTGGGCGAGCTCCACGCGAGCGGTGTAGCCGGCCATGTCGTCGCGGCCATCGCCGTAGAGCATCTCGATGACGTCGCTTCGCGCACCCCCGAGCTCGTAGACCTCGACGAAACCGAGGCCGTCGCGCATCGCGAGCAGATCGCGGATGCGGATCTCGTGTCGGGGGTCATTGGGATCGCGCCATTCGGGCACCGGCGCGAGCTGGTCGGGGTCGAGCCGTCCGTCGTCGACCAGGGTGCCGACGATCAGGTGCAAGACCGACTTCGCCATGGACCACGAAAGGAGCGGGCTCGCCGCGGTGATCGGTTCGGGCGGCCGGTCGAAGTAGACCTGTTCGCCGCCGTAGCGCTCCACCAGAACCTGGCCGCCCTGGATAACGACCACGGCGTTGGTGACGGCCAGTTGTTCGTCGCTGAACATCTGGTCCACGACCTCTTCGAGTTCGCCCTGGTGCGCGCTCGTGGCGCGCGGCCACTCAGTCGTCGGCCACGGCACGTCCGTCGCCTGTGGCGCGAAGTGGGGTTGTACGTTTGGCAGGTCGCTCACTGTTCTCCAATGTCCCTCTGCATTGTGCCACGAGGTGTCGCACCCGGTGGTTACCTTGCCCGCATGACCACGACGGACGAGACCATCGTTGAGCGATACATCTACCAATCGACGACGACGTCGAACCGTCACCGTAATCGGGTGAGCGCGTACCTCGTCGAGCGCTCCACCGGGACCGCGGTGGTTGCGCGCATCGTGTCCCTCGGTCTCATCCACTCGGCCATGAGCGAACAGGAACTCGCGATCCAGCGACTTCGGCGGAGCCTCGTCAATGCCGGCGCGTGGCAGCCGACGCCGAGCCGCCACCACGCGCGAAGACGTGTCGCTCTCGCGAGTGGCGTCTCGAAGTAAGTGGTCGCCCCGCGGAGTCCGAGGATTCCGCGGGAG
>JANYFR010000019.1 GCA_025362585.1 Acidimicrobiales bacterium
TGCTCGGCGGGGCCCTCACCCAGTGGGCGTCGTGGCGATGGTGTCTCTATATCAATCTTTTTTTGGCCGGGGTGGCACTGGTGGGCGTCGCCCTCTTCGTCACTTCGGGCAAGGGTGAACACCGAACCCGGCTCGACGTGCTCGGGACGGTGCTCGCGAGCGGGGGGCTCTTCTTCGTCGTCTACGGGTTGGGCCACGCCGTCACCTCGAGTTGGTCCGTCGAGGCGACCTGGGGGAGTCTCATCACTGGCGGGATGCTGATCGTCCTGTTCGTGTACTGGCAAAAGCTGTCGACACACCCGCTCCTGCCGCTTCGTATCCTGCTCGATCGAACCCGTGCCGGATCGCTCGTGGCGCTGTTCATCACGAGCATCGGAATCTTCGGTATCACGCTCTTCCTCGCGTACTACTTGCAAAACACGCTCGGCTATACGCCGTTGCGAACCGGCGTCGCGTTCCTGCCTCTGGTCGGCGCGCTAGCGTTTTCGGCCTCGCTCGCGAGCGCGCGACTCCTCGCCAAAGTGGGTCCCCGGCCATTGGTGCCCGTCGGGATGGTGCTCGGCATGCTGGGCATGGTCCTCTTCACGAAGTTGACGATGCAGTCGGACTACCTCGGTAACGTCCTGCCCGGACTGGTGGTGACCGGCCTCGGACTCGGACTGATCTTCGCGCCCGCGACGGCGAGCGCCACCGCCGGCGTCGCGCGTGGCGACGCCGGCGCGGCGTCGGCAATCGTGAACACGTCACAGCAGATTGGTGGATCGGTCGGCACGGCGCTACTCAACACCATCGCGGTGACGGTGACGACGCGCTCGTTGTCCTCGCACGCGCCCCCGAGGTCATCGATGAATCTCCTGAAGATGCACGCGACGCTGCACGGGTACGCCGTGGCCTTCTGGTGGGCCGCGGGATTCTTCGGTGTCGGCGCGATTCTCACGTTCGCGCTCCTCGAGTCCGGGGTGCCCGAACTCGAGGGCGACGCCGTGCCGCTGCTTTAGATGAGCGGCCACGGATAGGGTGGCCAGTCACGATTCTCGTCGGGCGTCGGGTACGAACTGCTCTCGACCAGACCGTGCGCACGCATTTGGGCGAGAGCCAACTCGTGCGGGCTGAGCCACTGTGCGAGTTCGCCACCGTCGCCCTTGGCGAAGGCGTCGAGTCGATCGATCAAGTGCGCCGCCACTGGCAGTCCGGCGTACTCCCAGATGACCGTGCGCAGCTTGTCCTGTTCGTGGAAGCACAGACCGTTGTCGATGGCCCAGCAGCGATGGCCGTCGAAGATGACGTGGCCGGCCTTGCGGTCGGCGTTGTTGGCAATGACGTCAAAGGCCGCGAGTTCGGCGAACCAGTCGTAGAAGGCGGGGTTCTCGCGCAGAGTGAAGTAGTGGTCCTCGAGGTTGTCGTCGACCCACCACTGCAGCGAGCCGATCCCGAAGGGGCCGTCGTCGCGGGCGACCGTCGCGGGCACCACGTCAGTGCCGAGCACGACGTCGAGCTCGTAGGCGGCGACCTCTCGGCGCCACAGGCCGTCGGGGAAGTCCCAGAGGGGACGTTCGCCCACCTCGGCCTTGTAGCAGGCGAGAGCTTCGACGCCATCGAGGCGCACCGTCACGAGCAGGGCCTGGTTGGAGGATCCGGCGACGCGCCCCTCAATGGCGATCACCCCCTCACGAAGGAGCCGGCACTGGTCGTTGCGGTCCACGGCGCTACCTGATCGGGGGGCGGTGGCCGTTCGTGCGCGGACAGTCGTGGCCCTGTGGGTCGAGCGGTCCGCCGCAGAGCGGACAGAGTGGACGACCGGCCTCGACGAGACGGGCAATCGCGATCGCGAGGCCGCCCGCCCACTCGCGACTCAACGTCAGGGTCAGGGTGTGCTCGTCCTCGAGTGATTCGAAGGTGACCTCGATGGTCGAAGCCTCCTCGTCGACCGCCACGGCGATGTCGCCAACGGCGAAGTCGAACTCGTACTCGGGCTCGAGCGTGAAGTCGTCGGGCAGGTGGGCCGGACGTCCCATTTCGACGAGCATGGCGGCCAACCAGTCGGCGAGGGCGCCCAGCTGGGCCTTCTCGCACTTGAGGATCGCCAGGCGTCGACCCTCGCGCACCTGGAGGAGGAAGAGCCGGTTGCCGACCTCCCCGCGAACCCCGACCATCACCTTGTCCGGACTCCCAAAAACGTAGATCACGACGGCGCGATTTCCTTGAGCGAGCCGGTGTTGTTGACGCAGAGCACGACGGGCTGACCATCTGTGAAGGCCAGCGCGCTGAGGGAGCAGGTCGAGATGACCGTGCGTTGGAAGAGGTCGAGGGGCACGCCCTGGGCGTAGGTGACGGCCGCCTTGATGGGGTCGGCGTGGCTCACGACGACAATCGTCTTATTGCGATGGCGCTTCGCGAGCTGTTCGAGACAGGACCAGATCCGCAGCTGCATCTCAGTGAAGGACTCGCCGTCGGGGAAATGAAAGGTGCTCGGGGCGTGCTGGACCGTGCGCCACTCGGGCTTTCGCCGCAACTGGCTCAGTCGCTTTCCCGTCCACGTGCCAAAGTCGCACTCGAGCAGACCGCGATCGACGACCGGACGCAACGCCAACGTTTTCGCGATTGGGGCCGCCGTCTCGCGCGCGCGTTCGAGCGGCGAGACGTAGAGCGCGACCGGCTTTCGCCCGAGATCGCCGAGACGCTGGGCCAGTGCCTCGGCCTGCGCGACGCCCTTTGCGGCCAGGTGGAGTCCGGGCGCGCGCCCCGGCAGTACCAGACCGGTTGTCGCGGTGGTGCCGTGGCGCACGAGGAGGATGGTCGTGAAAGTGGGGGTGGCGGCCATCATTCGATGCTAACGGCCGCTCAGTTCGAGGTGAGGGGGATTCGCCGCGGGCCCGCCGGGGCGCTCGCCGGCCACCGCTTTCGCGACACCAGGGCGAGTCGATGCAGCAGCGCCACGGCGCCCGGATCGTCGTCGCCCGGGCGCGTCTCGATGAGACCCTGCTCCTTCATGGCGCTCATGAGTGCTCGACCCTGGTCGGTGCGCACGATGACCAGCGTCCAGTCTCCGAAGGCGCCGATACCGCCCGTAGAGATGTCGGCGTGTTCCGCCGCGAAGTCGGGACACTGCTGGCAACCCTCGCGAGTGAAGGCGTGCGCCTCCTTAAGTGGCACTTCGTGGAATGCTCCGTCCTTGGTCCAGATCTGGAAGACGCCCTTGATGTTCATCTTCGTGATGTCCGGTCGCTTGATGGCGTATTTAGCTTCAAACAGGTCCTCGAAGATGGCGTCGTCGAACGTCTTGGAGCACAGGAGTCCAATGGTGAGCGAGAGGCGCCGGGCGATTTTACCGGCCTTTCGCGTCTGCATCGCTCCCGGCGCCGACGCCATGCAGCCCATACCCACGAGCGCAATGCGCTCGGCCCCGCCCTCGGCGGCCTCGAAGTACGCGAGCAGGTTCGCGCTGTAGGTGTAGCGCGACTTCGCCGTCTCGACCACGTCGGCCCGGGTCCGCGCGACCTGAGGTTTGGCGCGCCACGTCGAGCCGTCGCCCTCGAGTCCCGAGACCAGTGCGGCGTCGATAATGTCGTTTTCGAGGGCGTAAATCAACAGGGCCGACACCACGCCGCCGTCCTGGCCGTTGTCGACGAGTGACTCGTCGGTCGCTCTCGCCAACAGGACGTCACCGATGCCCCAGACCTCATCGTCGGTCCGTTCGCGCGCGAATTTGTGAGTGTCGATTTCTGACTCCCAATTACGGAATCGGGGACAGGCGCGCGTACACATGGTGCAGCCCTTCTGGCCGTGGGTGCAGTCCGCGGGGCCGCCGTCGATGTCGAGGTGGAACGGTCGATAGACGCCGTCGTCGGCGTTGTAGTCCAGCACGGGGTGAGGACAGGCGATCACGCACGCCGCGCATCCCGTACACAGCCCCGAGGTGACCACCTCGCTGAACAGTTCGCGCCACTGCGGCTTCTCGAGTGCCATAGGTCAACCCTACCGAGGAGTTCGCGCACGCACTTTGCCGGTACGCTCGCCGCGTGCCCGAGATACTCGAAGTCGAGTCCTACCGCCGATTGGCCGAGCGCGTCGTCGGTCGAACCATCGTGCGCGGTTGGGCCGACGGCTACGCGGCGAAGAAACTCTCGTCGCCGTCCGCGTGGGCCCGTGCGGTCAAGGGACTGACGGTGACCGGTACGTCGCGGCGGGGCAAGCTGATGCTGCTCGAAACGGACGGGGTCACCCTCGGGATGCGATTTGGCATGACCGGCGTCCTCTTGATTAACGACGCGGCCGGTATCGACGGGCTGTTCTACGGGCCGCACCGGTTCAACTCCGGGTGGGTGCGCGGCGGTCTCGAGTTCGACGACTCGCGAAAGCTGCTCCTGCACGACCCTCGACGACTGGGACGATTTGAGCTGGACCCGCGCGTCGGTGACCTCGGCCCCGACGCGCTCACCCTCACGCGTCGCCAGTTCGATCGCGTCGTGCACGTAGAACGCGGTGACGGGCCAGCCATCAAGGCCCGACTGCTCGACCAGTCGGCGGTCGCCGGCGTTGGGAATCTCCTCGGCGACGAGATCCTCTTTCGCGCGGGCGTCGACCCGCGAACGGCGACGGGACTGCTCAGTTCCGAGCAGAAGAGCCGTCTCTTTCGCTCCTTCACCCAGACCATGCGCACGTTGTCCAATCGAGGTGGCTCCCACCTCGGCGATCACATGGACGCCCGCTTTCCCGGCGGCTTCTGTCCGAGGGACGGTGCCATCATGCTCTCGGGTACGATCGGCGGACGCACCACGTACTGGTGCAGCGCGCACCAGCACTAGGTCCCCGCGAACTCTCATCGAACGACCACTCCGACGCCGTCGTTCCCGATATTTCGCGCGGAATGCACTGCATTGGTGGTGGTCGCGGGGACGCTGACGCCCGGTTTGCGTCTGGCCAACGGGCGAGATTTCGGTGAGGGGTCCGCGGTACGTAAGAATAGTGGGATGCAGTCATTCGTTCAGAGCTACGGTTACTTCGCCCTCGTCGTGCTGTCCATTGTCGAGTCGGCCTGCGCGCCGATCCCCTCGGAGGTGACCTTCGGTTTCGCTGGAGCGTTCTCCACGGTGGCCGTGGGTGGAGCCGCGCATTTCTCACTGTGGCTCGTGATACTCATTGGCACGCTCGGCTCACTGGTTGGCTCGATCATTGCCTACGAGGTCGGTCGCACCGCGGGACGCACCATCGTCGATCGTTGGGGCAAGTGGATCCTGCTTACTCACAAGGACCTCGACGCCGCCGAGCGCTGGTTCGAGAAGTACGGTTCGATCTCGGTGCTCGTAGGACGGGTCCTGCCCGTGGTACGCAGCGCCATCTCAGTGCCGGCCGGCATCGCCGAGATGAAGCGTGGACGCTTCATGGTCCTGACGGTGATCGGATCGTTCGTCTGGGTGACGCTGCTGGCGAGCCTCGGGTACGCGGCCGGCTCGAACTGGCAGCACGTGAGCAAGGACTTCCATGCGGTCCAGGCCCCGACCATCATCGTGCTCGCGCTCCTGATCATCTGGGCCTTCTGGCTGCGGTTCCGCTCGGTCCGAGCCCAAGATGCTCAGCGCGGCAAGCACGCGCGCTAGGCGCCGAGGACGCTGAGCACCTTGGCGACGTGACCGTCAGCACGCACGCCGTACCACGCGTGTTCGATGCGGCCCGTCGGACCAATGACGAAGGTCGATCGGATGACCCCCGTCACCTTCTTGCCGTACATCATCTTCTCGCCGAAGGCGCCGTAGCTCTCCATCACCGACCGGTCAGGGTCGCTCAACAGATCGAACGTCAGTGCGTACTTCGCGCGAAAGGCCACGTGTTTCGCGGCGCCGTCGGGCGAGACGCCGAGGACGTTCACAGCGAGCTGGCGAAAGCGGGTGAGCCCTTCGTTGAACTGGCACGCCTCTTTCGTGCAGCCGGGGGTGTCGTCAGCGGGATAGAAGTAGATGACGAATCGCCGTCCCGCGAAGTCCTTCCGCGAGACCTTCTTGCCGTCCTGGTTCTCCAGGGTGAAGGCCGGTGCTGTGCTGCCAACTTCGAGACGGGACATGGCACTCCTCATGTTTTTGCTGAATTCCAGGATCTCTGACGTAGACTAGATGGGAAGCTCCAAGAAATGAGCTTGGGCCCATACTTTCGAACGCCGGTTCCGGGTCCAACCGAGAAATGACCGTCGTCCGTGAGCAGTGAAGCCAAGCAGTCCGTGCCGTCAGCACAGGACTCGTACACCACCAATAAAACGTTCGTCGACCTGGGCGTCTCGCCCGAGTTGTGCGCCGTCCTGACCGCCCAAGGGATCATCACGGCCTTTCCGATTCAGGCGATGACCATTGCTGACGCCCTCGCCGGGCGCGACGTCTGCGGCAAAGCCAAGACCGGATCAGGTAAGACGCTAGGTTTCGGACTCCCGATGCTCCAGCGCATCTCGGCCGGCGAGTCGCACCGCGCCAAAGCCGGTGGGCCGGCGCGCCCGCGCGGTCTCGTCCTCTTGCCGACGCGTGAACTGGCCGTCCAGGTTCACGAGGTCCTCGAGCCCCTCGGTGCCGCGCTGGGACTTCACGTCAACGCGGTCTACGGCGGTGCCGACATCGAACGTCAGGTGAAGTCGCTGCGCAAGGGCTGTGACGTCATTATCGCCACGCCCGGTCGACTGATCGACTTGGGCGACCGAGGGGAACTGAACGTCGAGGACCTCGACGTGCTCGTGCTCGACGAAGCCGATCGCATGGCCGACATGGGCTTCATGCCCCAGGTCGAATGGGTCCTGCGACGTATCGCCGAGCACCCCCACCAGACGCTGCTTTTCTCGGCGACCCTCGATGGTGCGATTGACCGTCTCGTGAAGCGCTACCTCACCGACCCGGTCTTCCACGAGGTTGCGAGTGACACCCAGACCGTTTCGTTGATGGCGCACCACTTCTTGAACGTCCATCAGATGGACCGCATCAAGGTCGCCGCGACAATCTGCCAGTCGTTCGGCAAAGTCTTGATCTTTTGCCGCACGAAGCGTGGTGCCGACCGCCTCGTCGAGCAGTTGCAGAAGGAGGGCGTGGACGCCGCGGCGATCCACGGGGACCTCCGTCAGAGCCAGCGCGAGAAGGCACTCGCCGACTTCTCCGCCGACCGGCTCGCCGTGCTCGTCGCGACCGACGTCGCGGCCCGCGGCCTGCACATCGACGGCGTTGACTGCGTGATGCACTTTGACCCGCCCGAGGACCACAAGGCCTACCTGCACCGTTCGGGAAGGACGGCGCGGGCCGGCTCCGCCGGTGTGGTGGTCTCCCTGCTCCTGTGGAATCAGATCATCGAGGCCGAGATCATCATGCGGCGCCTGGGGTTGAAGCGCCCCATTGTCGAGGTATTCTCCAACGACCCACACCTGCAGAATCTCGCCAGCTGGGATCCGACCAAGGAGGACTCGGTTCTGTGAGCAAGAAGAAGAAGGCCCTACCCGTCTTCAAGTACGACAAGTCGATCAAGCGCGCCCTAGTGGTCGTGGCTCACCCCGACGACGTCGACTTCGGCTCGGCCGGGACGATTGCGACCCTGACCCGCAAAGGGGTCGAGGTGGCCTACTGCCTGGTGACCTCCGGGGACGCGGGCGGGGACGACTCGACCCACACCCGCGAGGAGCGCTCCGAAATTCGCGAGTCCGAGCAGCGCGCCGCCGCGGCCGAGGTCGGTGTGTCGAACCTGACGTTCCTTCGTTGGCCCGACGGACAGGTTGAGCCCACCTTCTTGCTCCGACGAGAGATCTCCAGGGTGATTCGCACTCACAAGCCCGACCTCGTGCTCACCCAGAGCCCGGAGCGAAACTGGGACCGGATTCGCGCGAGCCACCCGGACCACCTGGCGACTGGCGAGGCGACGATGCGCGCCGTCTACCCCGACGCGCGCAACCCTCACGCCTTTCCCGAACTGCTGCGTGAGGGCCTCTCTCCTCACACTGTCCCGGTCGTGTGGTTGAGCGGTGGACAGGCGAACATGGTCGTTGACATCACCAAGCGGTTCGCTCAGAAGCACCGGGCGCTCTTGCGTCACCAGAGCCAGGTCGGCGGCAACAAGGACCTGAAGAAGATGCTGAAGACGTGGGCGCGTTCGACGGCGAAGTCCGCGGGACTCGGCAAGCGGCGCCTCGCCGAGGGCTTCCGGGTGATCATCACCAGTTAGGCCCAGGACGCCCGTTCTAGGGTGTCGTATGGTCCTTTCGAAGCACGACAACGAACGCACGCCGGTCGGCGCGCGCGTACCGTCGAGCGGTCTCAAGCACCTGTTCGTTGGCGTCACGCGCGAGAACCTCCCGGGTCAACTGCTCGCGGGCGTGACGCTCCTCGCCATCGCGATTCCCGAACAGTTGGCCACCTCCCAACTCGCCGGAGTGCCCGCGTTCACGGCAATGATTGCCTTCATCGCGGCCTCCATCGTGTTCTTCGCGGTCGGATCGAATCCGATCCTCTCAGTCGGCGCCGACTCGACAATCGCTCCGCTCTTCGCCGTTGCTCTGTTACGGGTCGCGCCCGCGTCGTCGGCCCACTACCTGGAGTTGGTCGCTGCGACCGCCGTCGTCACCGGCCTCATCGTGATGGCGATCGGCCTGTTGAAACTCGGCTGGCTCGCCGACTTCCTCTCCATGCCGATTGTCGCGGGCTTCATGGCGGGCATTGGTCTCATCATCATGGTCCACCAGCTGCCTCGCGCTCTCGGTATCGTCTCGCGAGGTGAGTCGATCGGCCAGCGCCTCAACGCCATCGGGCACAGCCTGGGTCACGTGAGCGGGTGGTCGATCGCGATCGCGATCGGGACTCTGCTCATCATGGTCGTTGGCGAAAAGCTGAACGCGAAGCTGCCCTGGGCGCTCGGTGCCGTCGTAGCGGCAACGGCGCTGGTATCGCTCGGCTCGCTCGGCGCGCACGGCGTCCTCACCCTTGGCGCGGTCAGCGCCGGTGCACCGACGTGGCGACTCCACTGGCTCGCACCCCACGAGCTCACCATCGTGCTCACCACGGCGCTGACCCTCGTGGTCGTCATCATTAGCCAGAGTGCCGCGACGTCGCGCACGTCGGCCGACGAGCTCGGGTTCGCCGACGACCTGAGTCGCGACTTCGTGGGGATCGGTCTCGCCAACGTCGCCGCCGGTTTCGCGGGAGCCTTCCCCGTCAATGCCAGCCCCGCGCGCACTACGGTGACCCGCCTCGCCGGTGGCCGCACGAAGCTCGCGGGCCTCGTCGCTGGCGTCGGGGCGCTCGTCCTGTCGCCGGTCGCGAAGTACGCCCACATGATCCCACTCGCCGCGCTCGCCGGGGTCCTGTTCTTCGTCGCCGGCCGTCTCATCAAGATCGGTCAGTTCCGAGCGATTCTGCGCGCCAGCCGCGTCGAGTTCGCGCTGTCGATGGTGTCGCTGCTCGGCGTCGTGTTGATCGGTGTCGAGCAGGGCCTCGCCATCGCGGTCGGTCTCGCGATCCTCGACCAGACGTGGCGCGCCGCTCGCCCGCGCATGATCGAGTTAGGTCGGCGCGCGGGCACCACCAGTTGGGAGCCGCTGGGCGCGCCCGGCGTGCAGCGGGCTGCGGAGGTACTGGCCGTCTTGTTCGACGAAGACCTGTTCTTCGCCAACGCCGGCGTCTTTCGTCGCGAACTCCACGAACTCCTGGTGAAGTATCCAGAGACCCAGCACGTCGTCATCGACGCGGTGGCGATGTCCGACATTGATTACACGGGCATGACGACACTCGCCCAGGTCGTCACCGACCTCGTCAAGGACCACGTCACGATCTCCTTCGCCAGGCCCAGCGACGCAGTGCGCCATCGTCTGAACAACTCGACTGACGAGGTACTCCGGCGTATCAAACAGTTCGACAACACCGACGCCGCGGTCGTAGACGCTGTCGGCGCTTAGATCAGCCGGAGGCCAACTGTCGAAGGACGAAGTTGAGGACCCCGCCGTGGCGGTAGTACTCGGCTTCGGTGGGCGTGTCGATCCGCAGGCGCGTTTCGAAGGTCACGACGTCGCCGTTGGCGCGCGTGGCGCTCACCGTGACCATGGGCACGGTCTCACCGCGGTTGAGGGGGTCGAGCCCGGTGATGGAGAACGTCTCGGAGCCGTCGAGGTCGTAGGTTGCCGCCGACTCGCCAGCGGCGAACTGTAGCGGCAGCACCCCCATCCCTACGAGATTGGAGCGGTGAATTCGCTCGAAGCTTTCGACCAGCACGGCCTTCACGCCGAGCAGTTTCGTGCCCTTCGCGGCCCAGTCCCGGCTCGAGCCCGTGCCGTACTCTTTGCCCCCGAGAATCATGAGCGGCGTCCCCTCGCGTTGGTAGGCCATGGCGGCGTCGAAGATCGACATCGCCGTGCCCTCGGGCAGCTTGATCGTGACACCACCCTCGGTCCCGGGCGCCATTTGGTTTCGAAGGCGAACGTTGGCGAACGTGCCGCGCACCATCACCTCGTGGTTCCCACGTCGGGTGCCGTAGCTGTTGAAGTCGGCCTGACGCACACCGCCGTCGGTGAGGTAGAGCCCGGCGGGGCTGTTCGCTCGAATATTGCCCGCCGGCGATATGTGGTCGGTGGTGACCGAGTCGCCGAGCTTGGCCAGAACTCGCGCACCTTGGACGTCGTGGACGAGGCCCGGTTCTGGCGTGAGTCCATCGAAGTAGGGCGGGAGCTTCACGTAGGTCGATCGGTCGTCCCAGGCGTACGTGACGGTATTGGTCGTGGGCACCGCCTTCCAGCGGTCGTCGCCTCCAAAGGCACTGGCGTAACGCTCTTCGAACATCGCCGGGGTGATCGACGCGCGCACGGCCGCCGCCACCTCGGCGTCGCTCGGCCACAGGTCCGCGAGGAAGACCGGCTGGCCGTCGGCGTCGACCCCGAGGGGCTCGACGCTGAGGTCGATGTCGATGGTGCCCGCCAAGGCGTAGGCGACGACGAGTGGGGGACTGGCGAGGAAGTTCTGCTTCACGTCGGGATGGATCCGACCTTCGAAGTTTCGGTTTCCTGAGAGCACCGACACCACCGAGAGATCGTGTTCGGTGACCGATTCGGAGACCCCTTCGAGGAGGGGACCGGTGTTGCCAATGCAGGTGGTGCAGCCATAGCCCGCGAGGTAGAAGCCGAGTTGGTCGAGGGGCTCGACGAGGTTGGCCCGTTCGAGGTAGTCCATGACGACGCGGCTGCCCGGGGCGAGCGACGTCTTCACCCAGCGCTTTTTCACCAGACCCCGCTCGACGGCGCGCTTCGCGACCAGGCCGGCGGCGACGAGCACCGAGGGGTTGGAGGTGTTGGTGCACGACGTGATGGCGGCGACGGTCACCGCACCGTCGCGCAGGTGTTCGGCTTCGCCGAAACCCATCACATCCTTGGGCTCGCGCCCGAGCGCGTGACGAAAGGCCCCGCGGGCGCCCGACAGCGAAACTCGGTCCTGGGGGCGTCGGGGACCGGCGAGGCTCGGCTCGACACTCGAGAGTTCGAGTTCGACGTACTCGGAGTACACGGGTTCGGCCACCGACTGGTCATGCCAGAGGCCTTGGGCCTTCGCGTAGGCCTCGACGAGTTCGAGCTGCGCCTGGTCCCGCCCGGTGAAGGCCAAGTAGTCCACGGTCACCTGGTCGATGGGGAAGATGGCGCACGTCGCGCCGTACTCGGGCGACATGTTGCCGATCGTCGCGCGAGTCTCGAGCGAGAGGGCGCTCACACCAGGGCCGTAGGCCTCCACGAACTTGCCAACGACCCCGTGCTTGCGCAGCAGCTCGGTGATCGTGAGTACGACGTCAGTGGCCGTCACGCCTTCACGAGTCGCCCCCGTAAGTCGTAGACCCACGACGGGCGGGATCAACATCGAGGTCGGTTGGCCGAGCATGCCGGCCTCGGCCTCGATGCCACCCACTCCCCAGCCGAGGACGCCGAGGCCGTTCACCATCGTCGTGTGCGAATCGGTACCGACGACCGTGTCGAGATAGGCGACGCCCTCCTGTTCGAAGACCACGCGGGCGAGGTGCTCGAGGTTGACCTGATGGCAGATGCCCATGCCCGGGGGCACGACGCGAAACTTCTGAAAGGAACTCTGGGCCCACTTCAAGAAGGTGTAGCGCTCGACGTTGCGCTCGTACTCAATGGTGACGTTCTCCTCGTAGCTGGCCGGGGTGCCGGTGTGCTCCAGGATCACCGAGTGGTCGATGACCAGTTCGACGGGCACGAGGGGGTTGATCTTGTCGGGATCGCCACCGAGCGCCATGATCGCGTCGCGCATCGCCGCGAGGTCCACCACCGCCGGCACGCCCGTGAGGTCCTGCATCAAGACGCGCTCGGGCGTAAAGGCAATTTCTCGGGCGTCGTCACCGGCCGCCTCGCCGTGGCGTGCGGGATGGTCGGCCCATCGCGCGAGCGCCTCGATGTCCGCAGCAGTGACCTTGCTCCCGTCCTCATGACGCAGCAGGTTCTCGAGGAGAACCTTGATCGAATAGGGCAGTCGATCGACACCGAAATCGACCAGCGCGTCGGCGCGCAACGAGTAGTAGGTGAGCGAGCGACCCTGCACGTCAAGGGTGGACTTTGAACCGAAGGAGTTGAGTGAGGTCATGCTCCCATTCTGCCTCGTTTGGCTCGCACAGATTTCGGGTCAGGAGAGGCGCTCGCAGTGCTCAGGTGCGAGACTATCGACCATGGCGTCGACCTACGAACTACTTCTGGCGCCCTTGCGCGCGGCGTTCGACACGCTCGAACCCGGCGCCGACCCGGTGTTGCGCACTTCGGAACATGGTGACTACCAGGCGAACGGCGTCATGGCGCTCGCGAAGAAGCTCGGACGGCCGCCGCGCGACGTCGCGCGCGAGATCGTGGACCGGGCCGACCTCGCGGACCTCGCCTCGGTCGAAGTGGCGGGGCCCGGCTTCCTCAATTTGACGCTGCGCCCGACGTTGATACAGGACCAGCTCTCGGCGCTCCTCGGCGACGATCGACTCGGTATCGAGGTCGCGCCGGCGCGGACCATCGTCATCGACTACTCGGCGCCCAACGTCGCCAAAGAGATGCACGTGGGCCACCTGCGCTCGACAGTCATCGGTGACGCGCTGGCCCGGATGTACCGCTTCGCCGGCCATCGGGTCATCGCGCGCAACCACGTCGGTGACTGGGGGACCCCCTTCGGGATGCTGATCGAACACCTACTCGACGTGGGCGAGGACGAGGCCGTCGCCTCGCTCTCGATTGGCGACCTCGATTCGTTCTACCGCGCGGCGCGGGTGAAGTTTGACGCCGACGATCCGTTCAAGGATCGCAGTCGCGCCCGCGTGGTCGCGCTGCAATCGGGCGACGTCGAGACCCGACGTCTCTGGAAAATTCTCGTCGACCAGTCGATCACCTACTTCAATCAGGTCTACGCCCTCCTCGACGTCACGCTCAGCCCCGAGGACGTCGTGGGCGAGTCGCACTACAACGCCATGCTGGGAGCGGTCGTCGCCGACCTCGACGGACTCGGCCTGCTCGTCGAGAGCGACGGTGCCCGGTGCGTCTTCCCACCCGGCTTCACCAACCGCGACGGCGACGCGTTGCCGCTCATCGTGCAAAAACGAGACGAGGGCTACGGCTACGCGGCGAGCGACCTCGCCGCCGTGCGCGACCGCGTCGAGGCACTGCACGCCGACGAAATACTCTACGTGGTCGGCGCTCCTCAAGCCCAACACCTCGAGATGGTCTTCGCCGTGGCGCGACTGGCCGGGTGGCTCCCCGAGCACGTGCGCTGCGAGCACGTGACCTTCGGTAATGTCCTCGGCGCGGACCGCAAGATGTTCAAGACCCGTGGCGGCGAGACCGTCAAGCTCGTTGGACTAGTCGACGAGGCGATCGAACGAGCGGCCGCGTCTCTACGTCAGCGAGACAACGGCCTCGACGGCGAGGGGCAACAACGACTCGCGACGCAGATCGCGCGCGCGGCCATCAAGTACGCCGATCTCTCCACCGAGCGCCAGCACGACTACGTCTTTGACCTCGATCGGATGGTGGCCTTCGAGGGCGACACCGGACCGTACCTGCAGTACGCGCACGCGCGACTCTGCTCGATCTTCCGACGTCTCGGAGCCCCGTGGCGTCCGGTCCACGTCACCTTCGGGCTCGACGCGCTCCAGGAGCGCAACCTCGCCCTTGCCCTCCTCGCTTTTCCCGAGGCCCTCGAGATGTCTTTCGTCACGTTCCAGCCGCACCGGCTCTGCGTCTACCTCTTCGACCTGGCCCAACGGTTCACCGCGTTCTACGACGCCTGTCCGGTACTGGCGTCCACGGGACCGCTGCGCGACGAGCGCCTGGCGCTCTGTGATCTCACGGCACGGACATTGAGCATCGGTCTCTCGATGCTCGGCATCGATGCTCCCGAGCAGATGTAGTCAGTCCGTTCATTCCGACTGGAAACTGCTCGGTAGAGTGAACGCGCGGGTCGAATCGCCCGCGCCGAGCTCTGGGGGAACCATGCAAGTCAAGGCCGCTGTCGTGACCGAGGTCAACGGACCTTGGCGTACCGAAGTGATTGAGATTGACGAGCCCCGGTCCCATGAAGTGAAAGTCAAGATGGCCTTTGCCGGGATGTGCTACTCGGACGAGAGTCTGCGCAACGGCGGTATCTCGCAGATTCCCGAGATCCTCCAGGCCTTGTCGGGCCGCGACACCATCTACCCGGTCATCGGCGGTCACGAGGGTGCGGGGGTTGTCGAATCGGTCGGCGACGGTGTCACGTCGCTCCAGGTCGGCGACCACGTGGCGGTCTCCTTCGTTCCATCGTGCGGCAACTGCGACTACTGCCTTTCGGGCCGTTCCTACATCTGTGACATGGGGGCGACCATCCTCGCGGGTCCCATGATCTCGGACGGCACGTGGCGTCACCGCCTCGGTGGGACGAATCTCAATCGCATGTGCCAGGTCGGCGCCTTCTCCGAATACGTCGTCGTGCACGAGGCGTCGCTCATTCGCATCGAGCCGTGGTTGGATCTACGGGCCGCGGCGCTCATTTCGTGCGGTCTCTCGACCGGTTTCGGATCGGCCGTCAACCGGGGCGGCGTGAAGCCGGGTGACACCGTGGCGGTGATTGGCTGTGGTGGAGTGGGCTCGGGGGCCGTGCTCGGCGCCGTGCACGCCGGGGCTCGAGCGGTCATCGCGATTGACACGGACCCGTCGAAGGTGGAACGGGCGAAGTCCATCGGAGCGACGTACGGTGCCGAAAACACGCTCGACGCGGCGTTCAACATTCTGCCCGAGCTCACCTGGGGAAAGAACTGCGACGTCGTGATCATCACGGTCAACAAGATGACGGCCGATCTCGTCGAGCAGGCGCGGTCGATCACGGCCAAGGGCGGCGTCATCGTGTTGACCTCGCTGGCTCCGTTCGACTTGACCACCGTCGATCTCAACGTGCAACTCCTCGCGATGTACAACCAGGAGATTCGCGGCACCGTCTTCGGGTCAGAAAACCCGAGGCTCCAGATCCCGCGTCTACTGCGACTCCACCATGAGGGGAAGTTCGACGTTGACGCCCTCGTGACGTCCGAGTACTCGATTGACGAGGTGGAAGAGGGCTACAAGGACCTGAAGTCCGGCAAGAACGTGCGGGGAGTCGTCCGCTTTTAGCGGTCCCCCGGCTCCTCGCGGGGGCGCAGGCCGAGCATTTCGCGAAGCCCGAGCGAGGACTTCGTGACGTGGGGTTTGATCGCGTCGAGTGACCGGGATCGCCACACTCCCCGGTAGACCCCGAGGCCGTAGGCGAGGTCGTCCGCGACCCCGAGCACGACGTCACCAGGTCGCACCTTCGTCGCGCGCCACCGCCACGCCGTGCCCACGGCGAAGACCAACAGCGCGCGGCGACGGACCTTAGGGTGAAGGGCGCTCAGCAAGATGAGCGGACCGTAGGTCCGTACGGCCGAGCGCGCCAGTGGCCCACCGGCCAGTACCATTCCGCGGCCGACGACTGCGCCCGCGACGAGATCAGGGTCGTCGGTCGTTTCGGCGAGCTTCGAACGAAGACGCCCGTGGGCCGCACGCACGACGCGTGAAGCGACCGCCGGTTGACCCGCCACCGCGTTGGCCCAGGCAATGAGGGTCCAGACGTCGGCACGGAACGGCGCCAGGCGCCGGCCGTGGCGACGGGCGAGCTCGCCCGAGGACGTGCCGTAGCCGACACGCTGGGACCACCATCGACGCCAATCGGGTCGCGCCGGATGGGTGACCACGGCGCGAGCGTCGTAGCGCACGAGCCATCCCTGATCGTGTAGTCGCCAGACGAGGTCCACGTCCTCGCCCAGGCGCAACGTCTCGTCGAAGCCGTCGCCGAAACTGGTGCGGCGAATCAGCAAGCAGGCGCCGGGCACGTACCCGACCGGGCCGCCCGGTACCACGATGGTGCTGTGAACCCCCATGTCGAGCGGACTGAATCGCTGTTCGAACTCGTCGCGGATCGAGGCCCCCCCGGCGCCTCGAACCCGTGGCGCGACGGCACTCAGGAGAGGGTCCGCGAAGTGATGTTGGAGGCGATCGAGCAACTCCAGTGGGTCGTCGAGTACGACGTCGGCGTCGATGAACCAAATGAGGGGGCGTGACGTGGCCGAGGCACCAGCGTTGCGGGCGCCCGCGGGCCCCCGGTTCTCATCGAGACGCACGAGCGCCGCACCGATCTCACTCGCGCAGTCACGCACCGTGGCGGCGTCGGCCGATCCGTCGTCCACGACGGTGACGTGGAGTCCACGGAGCGAGGAGAGCAGTGACCGTAGGCCGTCGACGTCGTTGAAGACCGGGACAATCACGTCGAGAACGTCGACGTCGTAGCCCCCGTGGAAGCGCGGATGCAGGAGGCCCTGCTGGACGAGGGTCCGCGCGAAGCGTTCCTCGCCCGCGTGCACCTCACCGCCACCGCGCCAGCGCTCCACGACCTCGCGCGAACCGCCCGGCAGTCGCAGGAGGCGCCACGGGGCGCCCCCGATCAAGAGGTTGCGGTCGAGGAGCCTCGCGTGCTGGTCGAGAGTGACCGTCGTTCCTATGGGTATAGGCGCCGCGGTCGGTGAGGGCGCCGAGGGCAGGAGTTGGCTCACGAGGCGATTCTGCCATACGGAACCGTCCGGGGCGACGCGGTCGGGCAGACTGGTAGAGGAGAGGGAGGCGAGATGTCGTCGAAGACGTTGGTGGTCGAAGAGGAAGAAGTGGAGATCGGCGCGGTCGAGGAGCTCCTTGTTGAAGAGGTCTCGATTGACGGTCTCTGCGGGGTCTATTAAGCCGTGACGGGCGCGGCGCCAGTGACCTTTGACGCCACGAAACCGTGGCGTCTCAGTGAACAGGTCTCCCTTCGCGACGAGTCCTTTGGCGCCCTCGCGTACCACCACGGCACCCGTCGCCTGGTGTTCTTGAAATCGCCCGAACTGGTGGAGTTGGTGCGGCGCCTCCCGGAGTTCGACAGCGCACTCGCCGCGATTGTCGCCCTCGCACCCGGGGTCGAGCGCGACCGCTACGTGAAGGCCCTGGCGTCGCTCGCCACCTCCGAGCTGATTTGTGGACGCTGACGTGACCTTGCGGGACCGCTTCGAGAGGGGACTAGCCGCGCCGATCTGTCTCACTTGGGAGTTGACCTACGCCTGCAACCTGGCGTGCACTCACTGCCTCTCATCGTCGGGGCGGCGCGATCCACGCGAACTCTCGACCGTCGATCGAGACCTCTTCAACAAGGAGCTCCTCGACCGCGCCGATCTCCACTTCTTCCTCTTCGACCACCAAC
>JANYFR010000022.1 GCA_025362585.1 Acidimicrobiales bacterium
CTCGTGCTTCACATTATACTTCACACTAGACAGTCCGCACCGAGCGAGCGCTGGCAACCATCAGGTCACGTCGGCAAGCGAGAATCTTGTCATCGGTGGTGACGGCTTGACGGCGGCGAATAGGGCCCACATCACCGCAGTCGACATACTGACCCTGTGCCTAGCCGTCCCCACCAAGTGGATGAAGTCCGAACCTACGAGAATCCCGGCAATTGGTTTCCTGTTCAAGGGTTATTGGAGTGAATAGACGCAGACCCATGAAGATTCGTGCTTTTCGCTAACCTCACAGAACATGACCTGGGAATCCAAGCCTCTTCGCTACGGTGGCACTTGCGATTCCTGTGGTGCGACCATCGAGAAGAGGGAAGCCGGCTGGCACGACGCTGCGATGAAGAAGGTTCGGTGCCAGTCGTGTGGGCCGTTGGCAGACGAGGCCCGCCCCAGCGGGTCTGCGCTTGCGTCAACAGAGACAGACCCCGTCGGTGGCTCCGCGGCACTGCGTGAGGCACGTGCGCGCCGTGACCCCAAGTGGACCAAAGGTGCGGCGGGCGAGTACTTGATGGACCTGTCACTTCACAGTCACTTGAACGAGGGATCAGTCATACTCACTGACCGCGAGGTACCGGGCACGAAGTCGAACATTGATCACATCGTCGTCGCACCGTCTGGTGTCTGGATCATCGACTCCAAGGTCTGGAGAGGCAAGATCGAATACAAGTCAACCTCGATGTTCGGCATGGAGAAGCGGCTCTTCGTCGGCGGCAAGGACCGCACCTCCGCGGTGGAGGAAATCTTCAACCTGGTGATACCCGTCGCTCAGGTGATCGGAGACAAGTCCGTGCCAATCCGGCCAGCCCTGGTGTTCATCGATGGTGACTGGAGCGGTGCTTCCGCCGCGCGGATCGTGACCAGCAGACCGTACCAACACCTCAGCGTGTGGATCTCGTGGCCCAAGGCCATCTGGGAGAAGATCAACGAGCCCGGCCCGCTTGATGGCGACGACGTCAAGCGCATTGGCGCGCATCTCGACGCGCATCTGCGACCACGCTGAGCAATAGGTACAGCTCGCCCAGAAAACGTTCCGACATACAGATCTGCGCGGGTTCGACAAGACGTCGCTGTGTCCTTTGCCTCCGGTGCGCGCTCCGTAACTGAAATGGCGCTCAGTTGACAATTCGACCTTCGCCGAATCGCTATCGGAATCTCTTTCGACAGTGCCGTCAAGATCAGTGCGACCGACATGCGGTAATTCGAAGATCTACTCTCGAGTGCTTGATCCTGACACGCCAAACACAAGTCGTTGAATCACCTCTCGGTCGGGCCCCTCGAATCGATCCGGAACGTGCGCGGAGAGTGGTCTTCCAGCCATTAGTTGGTCCTTCCTTCGTTGGTGTTTCCAGCGATGTTCAAGAGGCGGTCAACGGTCTTGCGCAGATAACCGACTTCCTCCTTGGCGTCCGAGAAGGCGCGCTCGGCGGCCTCGCGGCTCGTGCGTTCCGCCAGCAGTTCGGCCCGGGTGTCGACCAGCTGGTTGGAGAGGCGGGCAATGTTGGGGTTGAGCCGCAGGTCCAACTCGTCGAGGACGTCGGGCTCGCAGAGACCAACGGCTACGAGCGAGGGAACCGGGATGCGCCATGGGGCAGCGTCGGCCGGTCCGTCCTGGAAGGCACCTTCCAGGACGTCAGCGTGAAGGCGCCGGCGGAATGGTGTCGTCGCTGACGCCGCACAGCTTGGCGGCCTCGGTGACCGAGACGGTGGCCACGTCCGACGGGCCAGGGCCTCCTGCGAGGGTCCGGGGTCGGACTTGTTTGGTCAACACAGCAGCTGTCATTGCAGCTCCTTTATCGGGTTGAACGTATCCAGCGCCTTTACTCGTGCCGTTCTCGCGCACCTCCGGCACTCGAATGAGGGCCGTTTCGAGAAATTTCTCAGAAGTTTTGAAAAGTGACGGCACGACGCGGAGGGCTGCGTAGGCACGGGGCGCACGGGAGGGCCTCAGCAGGATTACTTCGTTGGAATCGCGCCACGGTGCTGCGGACGGCTGCGAACGAAAGGTGCGCACCCTACCTGTCTAAATGGGTCGTTTCAGTGTCTAAATGGACCACCGTGCGTAGGCAACGGCAATCGGACCAACCGCTCAATAATCGCGATCTCAGGGCTTGCCACACGACCCGCGAAGGGCCAATTGGAGCGGGCGACGGGAATCGAACCCTCGTTCTCAGTTTGGGAAGCAGAGCGTGGGGAAGGATGTGAGCTAGCGTTACTCCTGGTCAAGGATCACTTGTTGAGTCGGGGGAGACCGCTCGCTGCCCCTTCGGGCGTTTCATGGACGTTTGTGCCCTGGAAGCGTGGCGTGAAGTCAATCCATTCGGAGGCAGCATCCTGCGTCGATCCTGGACGCGCGAAGGGACCTAGGGAGTGTGAGTGCCGCCCGCCATGATTGTCGGCGAGAGTGGTACTGACGACAAGTGGCGGGACGACCAGCGCCGCAAGGTGCGCGGGCGCACGCTGCATGTCGCGGTCCAGTTGATGCGGTGCACGAAGCCCCAGTGTCGCGCCCTGTTCGAAGGGCTCGACAGTCGGCGGGGCGGCCGCGGTCATCGCCCTGAGCCGACAAACGAGGCAGCAGTTGGCGTGTCGCTGGCTGCGCGACCACGCCCTCTTCCCGGAGCAGCCCGAGCTGCCCTCCCTCGCGATAGCCGGGGCCGAGGCGTGGTTCGAGTTGAACTCGATCGCCCAGCGCCTTCAACGTTGGCACCGTGGTCGTCAAGCATCTCGTGATCCCCACAAGGGAAGATCGAAGCCAGTATCGGACGTATGGTTAGTTCTGCACCGGACGAGCGGCAGGATTTGACTCAACAGGTGGAGATCTATCAGGCAAGAATACTGATGATAATAGGAATCTCGGGGAAAGTGTTATCAGCCGGACGGACGATTATCTACCGGACGCCTGTCAGGTTAGTGTGTTCAAATGACCGACGTCGCACGATCGAATCCCATAGCGAGAAAGACGACCCGAGGCGATGGCTCGTCGCACCGAGGAGGGTCCCTGGCGAGAGCTGGGAATCTGGAGCCCCGTGGCAAGGAGACCCGTCAGCGGATCGTCGTGGCGGTCTGGGATGTGCTCGCCGAGCACGGCTACGCGAAACTCACGGTTCGACTCGTGGGCGAGACGGCGGGCGTTTCACACGCCATGATCCATTACTACTTCGCCAGCAAGGATGACCTCTTGCTCGCCGTCGTGGAATACGCGCGCGGCAACTGGATCCACCCGCTGGAAGACTTCGTTTTCGGGTCCGGTTCCCCATTGCAGAAACTAGAAAGTGTCATTGTCTGGATGGCCGAGCCGGCCACCCGTGACGTCATGCGCGTTCACCGCCAACTCCTCTCGCAGAGCGAGTGGAACGATGATCTTCGTTTGGCCATGGCCACGGAGTACTCGCGGTGGCGCTCGGGTTTCACAGAGTTGTTTCGCCAGTTGCAACAAGACGACATGTTGACCCCTGATGCTGATGTTCAACTGCTCGGTGCCGCATTCTCCATCACGAGTGACTCCCTGGTTGGTAAGCGGGCGCTCGAACCCAGTCTCGATAGCGAAGCGATCATGCGCGAGATGCTCCGCCCGTTCCTGCGAGTCTCGATCAAGCCGAAGGTGCCGACGCGATGTTGACCGAGGCCCGGTGATCGACGTGGTCGAGAGGAAACCGCTGTTGGCCAGCACGGCGCCTCTGATGTCGGGCGCACCGCCGTTTGGCGAGGACCGACTGGTCACGCTCGAGAACTGGCAGGATCCGCCGGGTAACCGCTGGGGTTTTCAGCACGCGCGCGAACTCGTCCCGACGGCACGAATCCGGCGCGGTTTCGGACCGGTCTGGGCACTGCCCCGCGACTTGCGAGACGTTCTCGGTGTGCAGTTCGAGGTCAACGGCTCTCGCTCGTCGATCGGTCGGCTCCTGGACGAGTCGTATACCGACGGCTTTCTCGTGCTGCACCAGGGACGTATTGCCGCTGAGCACTACTTCAATGGCATGCTGCCCGACTCGCCACACCTGTTGATGTCGGTGTCAAAGTCCATCACCGCAGCGGTCGCCGGCAGTCTCGTCGAGCGCAACCTGCTCGACGTCGACGCCCCGATCACCGATCTCGCGCCCGAGCTCGGTGGTTCGGCCTTTGACGGGGTGACCGCGCGGCACCTGCTCGATATGCGCGCCGGTATCCGATTCGACGAGAACTACGACAATGCGGACTCCGACGTCCGCATCTGTGAGCAGGTCTATCTGATGCGTCCGCGAGTTGACGTCGATCTCCCGGCCGACGCGATCTCGTACTTCGCCACTTTGCGCCGCGATGGCGAACACGGGGGGCCGTTCCGATATGGCTCGATACTCACCGACGTGCTCGCCTGGGTACTCGAGCGCGCGGGCGGCACCCGCTTCCACGAGCTCGTGTCGCGCGAGATCTGGGCACCGATGGGTGCTGAGTTCGATGCGGAAGTGACCGTCGACGCCCACGGCAATGCAATGGCCGACGGGGGGATCTCGACGACCCTGCGTGATCTCGGTCGATTCGGACTTCAATATTTGACCAACGAGACCAGTGGTCGGCCCCAAGTCGTGCCCGCGACCTGGGTCGCCGACACGATCCGGGGGGCGCACGATGGCCGGGAGGTCTTCGACGCCAGCGAGGACCAGCCGGGCTTCCCACCGGGTGCGCATTATCGGAACTGCTGGTGGATCCGAAGTAGTGACGGGCCGTTCCTGCACGGCTCGGGCATTTACGGCCAGAACGTCTTTGTTCACGGTCCGAGCGAGACGGTCGTCGTCAAGTTCTCCAGCTGGGCGAAGCCACTCGATCGACTGGCCCTCGATGCGACGGCCGCGGCCGTGGTCGCCATCGGTGAGTACCTCGACGAGTGATGCGCACTAATTGAACAGCGCTCGCAAGGGCGACCGCTCCAAACGAAGTCTGAAAATGAATACAGCGTCCTGAAAAGGCGAAAAGGGGGAGTCACAATGAAAAGCAGCAATATCCGATCACTTGGCCTGAGGGGCTGGCTGGCAGCGGCACTCGTCGTCACTTCGGGCGTCGTGGTAGCCGCAAGTTCGGCGTACGGCTCGTCGCGAAGTCCGCGAAGTGCTTCCTCATCGGTGGGTCTCGTGAGCACTACGCCCGCTGCCAAGGGCCCGCTCTCGGCGATCACCTGGGACCTGCCGGGTGGTGAGCCGACCACGCTCGACTACGCGCAGTCCGCGGACTATTCGCCCGACATCGTGGTCTCGAACCTGTGCGACAACCTCCTGCGCCTGACGCCGACCTGGAACATCCAGCCCGGCATAGCGACGTCGTGGCACTACACGAACCCGACGAAGTTGGTCTTCAACATCCGTCATGGTGTGACGTTCTGGGACGGCACCGGCCTCACTTCGGCCGACGTCGCCTACAGCATGCTGCGTAACCTGAATCCGAACATCGGTGCAGTCAATGGCGCCTACTACGGATCGGTGAAGAACATCACTGCCTCTGGCCCGTACCAGGTCACCGTCAACTTTGCCAAGCCCGACGAGCTCTTCGTGAAGGAGATGGCGACGATCTCGGGTTCCATCGCGGAGAAGGCCTTCCTCATCAAGAAAGGCAAGACCTACGGCACCGCCGCGGGTGGAGTGATGTGCACCGGTCCTTACGAACTCAAGCAGTGGAGCCCCGGCAACGATATTGTGCTGCAGGCGAACTCGCACTACTGGGACCCCACCTATACGGCGAAGATTAAGACGGTCACTCTTAAGTTCATCGTGAACTCGTCAACGCTCACCAGCGGCCTCCTTTCGGGTGAGATCGCCGGCGCCTACGGCGTACCCGCGACCAGCTACCCCGAGTTGAAGAGCGCCAGCTCCGGAACGCTTTATTTCGGCCCCAGCCTGTCCATCACGGAGCTCGCGGCGACGTCCACCATTGGACCAATCGCCAACGTAAAGATTCGCCAAGCCCTGTCGCTCGCACTCGACCGTTCGGCTATCGCCAAGGTGGTCTACGGTGGCGCCGCGACGCCGAACCTGGCTTTAACGCCTCCCACCGCGTGGGACCCGACCGCGACCGGCGCCTACAAGGCCGCCTACGCGAAGTTGGGCCCGACCTCGCCAGACCTCAAGATCGCGACGGCCCTAGTGAAGTCGGTGCCGAACCATTCCGCACCGATCACCTTGGCGCTGTTAGCCGGTGACCAGACCGAGCTCGCGCTCGCGACCGCGGTGCAGCAGGCGGGCAGTGCGATCGGTCTTATGATCAAGCTCGACGAGATGCAGCCTCTCGCGTTCTCGAACGCCTTCTTCGTGGCCTCCTACCGCAAGGGTATCGATCTGATCATCGACGACGGTTACCTCGACGTACCGGACCCGCTCGACTACACCGGTCTGTGGTTTCCCAAAGGGGCGCTGTTCGACTACACGGGCTACAACAACACGTTGGTCAACACCAGTCTCGCGATGGCTCAACAGACCTTCAACCCGGCCAAGCGCGCGAAGCTGTTCCTCACCGCCCAGGCCCAGTACATGAAGGACAAGATCGTCATCCCCGTGGTGAACCCCGCCGAGGCGTTGTTCCTGAACAAGTCGATCACCGGAGCCCCGGCGTCCTTCGCCTATATCTACGAGCCGTGCCTCGCGAAGCTGGGATCGTCGAAATAGGATGATCGCCGCTCTGTGCATGCTCGGTGAATAGCGAGTCCTTGAGTGAGAAGAATGTTGCTCCTCGTGGTCGGGCGTGTGGTGTCGCTGATGGCGACGCTCGCCGTTGCGAGCGTCGCCATCTACGGCGCGCTGTTCCTCGCGCCCGGCGACCCCGCGACATTGCTGGCTGGTGGTCACGCCACTCCCCAGTTGATCGCCACCATCCAGCGTCAGGAGCACCTGAACCAACCTTTTCTCGTTCGCTACGGGGACTGGTTCGTGAGCGTGTTGCACGGCAACCTCGGTTCGTCTTTCGTCTACCGCGAGTCGGTGACCGCGCTCTTGGCGCCGCGGATGCTCAATACGATTTTTCTCATCGTCTACGCCTCGCTGGTCATCATTGTCGGGGGCGTGGGTCTCGGCCTTCTGTCGGCCCTGCGGCGACGGGTCGGCACGGTCATTACCGTGGTGACCAGCGTCGGTCTCGCGACCCCGTCGTTCGTCGCCTCTATCATTCTCATGACGGTCTTCGCTGTCGACCTCAAGTGGTTTCCCGTCTTCGGCGCCGGCACCGGGTTCTTCGACCGGTTGTCGCACCTGACCCTGCCGGCGGTCGCGCTCGCGACGTCGTGGATGGCCTACATCGCCCAGTTGACCAAGGCCGCGGCCGGCGAGGAGCTCGTCAAGGAACACGTCGAGACCGCGCGCAGCCGGGGAATCAAGGAACGCCATATCGTCACGCGTCACGTCCTGCGCAACGCGATGATCCCCATCGCCACGGTGTCGGGTCTGACGGTCGCGGGGCTCATCGCCGGTGACGTCGTCGTGGAACAGGCGTTCGGGATCAACGGACTGGGGTCGTTCCTCGTACAGGCCGCCCTGCAGAAGGACTTCGCGTCGGTCCAGGCCGTCGCGCTGATTCTGGTCGCGACGTTTGTCATCGTGAACGCCATCGTCGACTTCTGGAGTCTGCTGCTCGACCCGCGCATCCGGGCCGGAGGGAACTCATGACGACCCCCGCGGCGACCACCACGACCGCTCGTCGCACGCGTTCCACGCTCTGGCGTGACCCCATCGTCATCGTGACGTCGGCCGCCATCTTCCTGCTCGTCTGCACGGCGGTGCTCGCCCCGTGGATCGCCCCCCTCGACCCGAACTTCGCGAACATTCTCGGCGTGAACCAGGGTCCGTCGGTCGCCCACTGGCTCGGTACCGACTCCTTCGGGCGTGACCTGCTGTCGCGTTTGATCTACGGAGCACGGCTGAGCCTGCTTGGCCCCGCCCTGATCATCGTCATCTCGACCTCGGTGGGCACGGCGCTCGCCATCGCCGCGGCCTGGTTCGGTGGGTGGTTCGACCAAGTGGTCTCGCGGGTGGCGGACATCCTCTTCGCGTTCCCCGGCCTGATCCTCGCGATGCTGGCGGTAGCGATGTTCGGACCAGGCCTGGTGGCGCCGGTTATCGCGTTGTCGATCTCCTACACCCCGTATCTGATGCGGGTCATCCGCTCCGAGGCGGTGCGCCAACGCAATCTGCCCTACATCGCCGCGTGCTACGTCGAGGGCCTGCCCGCCCGCGTGATCTGTCTGCGGCACTTGTTGCCGAACGTGACACCGCTCCTCCTCGTCCAGGCGACCCTGTCCTTCGGTTACGCGCTCGTTGACCTCGCGGCCGTCTCATACCTCGGCCTCGGTGTGCAGCCTCCGACCCCTGAATGGGGTCTCATGGTCTCGACGGGACAGTCCTCGATCCTCGCCGGTCAGCCCCAGGAGTCCCTCTTCGCCGGCGCGTTGATCATCATCACTGTCGTCGCCTTCAACCTGCTGGGCGACCGGCTCGCCTCGCACCAGGGGATGGATCGAGCGTGAGTGTCCTCTCCATTGAACAGCTGTCGATGGATCTGCCGATGAGGGGCGGCCTGCGCAGGGTCATCCACAACGTGACGCTCGGGGTCGACGAAGGCGAGGCGGTGGGTATCGTCGGTGAGTCCGGCGCCGGCAAGTCAATGACGGCTCGCGCGGTCATCCGTCTCCTGCCCGAGGGCGCCGTCACCGAGGGTGCCATCACCTTCAACGGGACGTCGGTCCTGGCGATGGGTTCCGCGGCCTTGCGTAACTACCGGATGCGTGACGTCGCCATGATCTTCCAGGACCCGAGGGCCGCCATCAACCCAGTGCGCAAGATTGGCGACTTCCTCGTCGAGGCGCTGATCGAGCGCGGAGACTCCGCGACGGCCGCCACCGCGGTCGTGACTGGACTCTTGGAGGCGGTGGGTATCGACGACGCCGCTCGACGACTTCGCCAGTATCCCCATGAGCTCTCGGGTGGGCTCTTGCAGCGAGTGATGATCGCGTCGGCCCTCGCCATCGAACCCCAGCTCCTGCTGGCCGACGAGCCAACGACCGCGCTCGACGTCACGACACAGTCCGACGTGATGGTGAACCTCGACACCCAGCGCCGAGAGCGTGGTCTCGCGATGATATTCGTGACCCACGACCTTGAACTCGCCTCGGCGGTCTGCGACCGCATCGCCGTCATGTACGCGGGCTTCCTCGTGGAGGACAGTCCGGCGGTCGGACTACACCACGGCGCCTTGCACCCTTACACCGCGGCGTTGCTCGCGTCGCGGCCGAGCATTACCGCCCGCGAGCGTCGACTCGTGGCGATTCCCGGCCGTCCGCTCTCGGCCTTTGAGGTTGGCGAGGGTTGCGCGTTCGCGTCGCGCTGCCCCTTCGCCCAAGAACGTTGTTACGTGGAGCGACCAGTTATGCGCACGGTGGGCGAGGGCCGTGTCGCCTGTCACCGGACCGAGGAGCTGCGCGGTCAACTCGACGCCGACAAGATGCGTGAGGCCGTTCGTGGTTGACACTCCCCCCGCCCTCG
>JANYFR010000044.1 GCA_025362585.1 Acidimicrobiales bacterium
CATGCAATCAGTGAGTGGTGAGCGTCGCGGCTCGCGTCGGCGACCACGCCACGTTGCTCTGGCGCCTGGGCACCTCGCAATTTTCCACGACGTACTGGGCGAGGTCGCGCGTCCGCATCTTCAGATTCTGCGACGCCCCTCGCAGTACCGTGAATACCTGGTTGGGCATAATTCTCTCTCGTTCATCGGTCGACGACGACGGATGGCACCGTCGATTGGAGCGCCGTCGAAGAAGGTGCGCGTCAATCCCATGATGTACGTGGGGAGCGACGGGCGATTCTTTTTCGCCTCGAAGGCTGGAGCTGACCCTCATACCGACTGGTACCACAACCTCTTAGCCCACCCGAGGGTCACCGCCGAAATCGGTGCGGCGCCCAAGGATCTGGAGGCCGTGCCCCTCGGAGGCTCTGAATGGGATCGCCTCTACGCCACGCGGGCCGAGGTCTTTCCGGGCTTCGCCGAGTACGCGGAGCAGACGAGTCGAACGATTCCAATGATTGAACTGATCCCTGCCTAGGGACAACTCAGTCCTCGTACCTAGTTCTCCTCCGAGGCCCATCTAGTTTTCCGGTCGCTTAAATCGTCGCGCAGACTCCCAGAGTTCAATCCCCGTGGCGTGCGACGTGCGCCGCCCACGTTTGCTCCGAGCGGACTGTCGCATCGAGGCGAGTCCAATCAGAATCACGATGAGGCCACCGACGATCAATGCGAAGCCGCCAAAGTAGGACCAGACGACGTGAATACAACGATTGGAGACGCCATAGTTGGAGAACGGTCCGTGACCCGTGTTGCACGCCATGTCCTTCGAATGGTTCACGGCGATAATGAAGAGTCCAACACCGACCGCGGCGAGCCCGAGTAAGACGCCAATCCGCTTGAACATATGCCCACCGTACAGCGCTTCAATCATCGAGGTCGTGTCGTGCCATTACGCTCGCGGCGGCGTCGATCCTCGTCTCGGCGGTGCAGCTCTGAACGTAGCTACGCCAATCCCTGGGATCCTCGCCAGAAGTTGCCAACGACCGGAGCCTGGAGTTCCGGAGAGTCGTGAGACTCGGGGCCCAGATTCGCTTGTCAACACCTCGCCACCGTGCGACCAGCCGCACGCTGTGAGTAAACCTGATTCTTGGCGAATATTTCCGTCCAAATAGACACATGACATCCTGCTGCAGGGACACCGGCGCCGACGTCAGTCCTCGTGATGACGTCCGCGCAACTGAATTAGTGCGATGTTGAACTGGAAACGCAACCGACGGGGCAAAATCTTGTAAACCCACCACAGGCCGGCGACCATTCCGTACAGGACCGGATTCGCATTCGGAATTATAGTTGGCATCGGCGCCAGCGGTTCGATGATCTCCTCGAGAGGCATCGCAAACAGCTCGAACACCATCGGGAGAAGGTCAATCTTCTCTTGCATCTTCGTTTGACTTAGGAGACGTTGGGCGGTTGCCACGACTTCGCCTTGCGCCGTGATGAGGTGTTCAACCAACTGCTTCTGGTCAAGAGTGAGCGACGACGGGTCGGAACTTTTGGTCAGTTCGAGGGCGCGACGAAGCTGGCGGTCGGCATCGTCGAGATCTGGTTCGGCCCACAGAGCGTCGCTGTCGTACGGTCCCGTGTCGTGGAGACTGTCGCCGACGCGCACCATCGTGTGCGATACCGGGAAAAACCCGTCGTCCAAGAAGTCGACGACGCCTCCATAGTTGGTGTACACGACCGGTTTGCCGAGGAGACCGGCTTCGATTGGTGCGAGACCCATGCCCTCCGAACGGTGCAGTGAAACAAAGACATCGCAGTTGTAGAGGAGGTCCAAATACGCGCCGTCCTCGACGTACTCGTCAACGAGCAGTGTTCGCGGCGTCGAATCGATGAGGTCCAGAAGCTCCGGCGATGCGAAATCGCGCAGATCAACGCTCTTCACCACCAGCCAGTGCTCGGGATAGTCGCGCTGCACCCGACCCCAAAGTCGCAGAACGCCCTCGGGATTCTTTCGACTGAGGTAGCTCTTGGCGTCCAGTGAGGTCAGTATGTAATGCGGCCGTAGTCGGGGCCCGGATGCTCGGTCCGCCTTCGGCGTCGAAAGGTCGAAGAGATCGACACCGAACGGCGCGAGACGCTGTACCGGCACCGGCAGGACCTTTGCCATGGCTCGTGCGCTCCAGTTGGAGAGCGCGTGAACCCGCTCGATCTCTCTGGAGGCGGCGACGTCGTACATCAAGGGCGGGATCTCTTCCAGCTCCCACGCCCACACCGCCTCTACGTGCTGAGTGCGGAAGTTGACGCGGCCAGGATTTCGCACGTGGGCCTGCCACTGGTCGGCGTTGACGAAGCAGAGCGCTGACGCGTTCGAAGCGGCGAGCGGATTGCGTCGACGCAGTACCGCCGACAGGTACTCGGGCGAGTCTCGTACCGCGTAGACGCGGTCAATCGCCGGATAAATGCCGGCCAGCTCCATTCTGCGCAACGCCCAGCGGGCGACTTGGCCAATGCCCGCGGGATAGGTGAAGTAGCCGACGATTTTGAGGTTTACGGCGTTGCGAAGGGCCTCGCCCGCCGTGTGCAAGACCTCGGTGGCGAGCTCTTCGTTACCTACCAGCTCACGCGCCAAACTGCTCGACGCCCACGCCAGTTGCTGCATGGGCGATGCTCGGAATTCGAAGAAGGGAGTTCGAAAATTCGCACTGATGGCGTTCGGGACCCCCTCGAGCGAGGGATGGCAGGCCCAACCGGCCAAGAACGATCGCGCGCGTGCACCGAAATTGACGTGGTCAACGCCACAGGAGAGGCACGTCGACCAGCGGGCGAGGTCCATCGGTTGATAGACAGACTCGCGCACCTCGCGCAGCGTCAGGCCCGCCCGCGTATGAATCTCGAGGTCCTCTCGAATGGTCGTGTGCCAAGAGGACGGGACCGGACTCTGCAACGACGTTCCTCCGAGCGTGAACGAGTAGGGCTCGGAAGGGACGTCGGGACTGAGGAGCTGTAGTTCGTACTGCGCCGCAAACGCTCGGGGAATGGCGTCACCGAGAACCTTGCGCGTCGCGTGGACCGACAGGGATGGATTCTGATCGATCTGAAAGCCGCTGAAGTGAAAGAAGTAGAGGGGGTTCGTGGCGCCGTCGACATTGACGGCCCACCGCCCATCCTCGCCGACGATTCGACGCTCGTGCAGGTTCCAGTAAGCGACGTTGCAACCGGGATCCTTCAGGACCTGGGTGTTGGCCTTCAGCGTCGCCAAATCAACGAGCTTCTGGTCGGTGAAAAATCCTTCCAGATGGTCATTCAAGCACTCGAACTGCAGTCGATCGCTCCACCAATCGAGGAACGGCAGCGCGCTGGGTCGAGTCGAACAGAACCCTAGATTAAAGAATCCGGCGAGCAGTATGTCGTGGGTGGACGGCTTGAACTCGTCCTTTGGGATGTCCGAGAGAAAGTGTGGCGTCAACGTGAGATCCGCGTCGTCATCGAGGAGATTGGTGAAGTCTCGAAATACTTGAATGTCGGGGTCCAGATAGGTCACCCGCTGCCAGCCTGCTCGCAAGAACGAGCGCATGAGAGCGGGCTTCACCGACGTGGCGAACTCCAGGATGTCGTAGAAGAGAACCGCTGATTCAACGTCGAAGTCGCCCCAGTCGCAGTCGTCGATAGTTATCGCGCGATGATTAGCGATGCTGTTCGTTCGGTCCAAGTACGCGTCGATGGCCTCCTGAATTGGACCGATCTCCGAACAGTCTTGCAAAATAAGCACCCGCAGGTCGGCCGAGGGCATCGAGATCGCCAACGATTCACCGAGGATGAGCAACGGTCGCAGGTAGTTGGGTGTGATGATCGCGCAGATGAGATGGCGTTTCGCGGCTCCCTCAGCTTGCATGGACGCCATTCTCCTCGGTACGTATCGGCCCGCATGGCGCGGACTCCAGATTCATACAGCCTAGAGTCCGGGACTGTTTCGGCTGTAATTATCCACTCAACAGTTTTCTGAAGATTCCCGGTGACAGTTCAACATCTCTTCCGGAAACCGTGGCCACGGCCCAGAGGCCACCCGGCTACCATCTCCCCGCGCGGTGCGAGAACCTACCGGTTTCGTTAATTTGACGGCCCGAGGAACCTGGGTCTTGGTCGTTCTCGTTGTCCGACTACGCCCAGCCAAGCTCTTCGAGTCGCGGGTCGCTGATTCCGAAGTGGTGGGCAATCTCGTGGATGACGGTCTTACGAACCTGGACGCGAACGTCGTTTTCGCTGTGACAGACCGAACAGATCGCGGTCTGGTAGAGCGTGATCCGGTCGGGCAGGACACCGCTATAACTGCGCAGGCCGCGATTCGTGAGGGGCACCCCCTCGTAGAGTCCGAAGAGGGAACGGCCCTGCGCATTGTCCTCAATCAGTATCGCGACGTTGTCGATCTGTGCGGACAGATTCTCGGGCAGCGAAGCGAGTGCTTCGGCGGCCAACTCTTCGAATCGCTGATTGGACACGATGAACATGTTTGGAGCGTACCGGCCGAGGTGGCGTCGGCACTCCGGCGCACCCTGCGGCTGCCAAGATGCGGACCGCCGCCTTGAATCTCGTCGAACAGTCCTCACTTCAACCGGCGCCGTCCCGTCGCGGGCGTTCCGGATCATGGCACGAAGCAACGTCCCGACTCCGCTTAAAAGCTGGTGTACCTTCCCACGAGAGTGTTCGATTGTTCGATGGATTCGTAACGTCCTTGCTCTCGGAGGTCAGAACCACCGAGCGACCACCGAATCCGGGCACAGCGCCGCTGCTCGCAACGGCACGTGGTCGCGCCTCGACCGTTGCGCGCCATCACCGGTGGTGAGTCGGGCACCGACTCGTTCGCGCGGTGACCGGTCGAATCGCTGGCGTAGCGTCGGTCGTCTGGTGACGCGGTTAGGTGACCGCGAGTCCGTACGCTTGGTGACCAATGCCCATCGACTCGCGTAGCTTCAAGTTCATGACGGCGCGGCCGGGTGGCGCCGAACCCGGCCGCCCCTGCGTTTCCCCGTCAATTCGTCGGCATCGGCGCCTGGTCACGGTAGTAATCGGAACCGCCGCCAGTCTGTTCGTTCCAGGGGTGACGGCGCCGGCGCACGCGGCGAGCGTCTTACTGGCCCAGCCCAACTTCGCGGTCGGCATTACCCAATGCACGTTCACTGACACCTCCCGGCCAGTTCCCAATTTCGCGTCGACGTCTTCGACGCCGCTCGCGCCGAGTCGCGTGCTGGTGACCGAGCTGCGCTACCCGACGGCCACAGCGGTCGCGAACACTGTTGAACAGGTCGACGCTCCCCCCGCGACGCGACTAGGAGGCTTTCCGATGATCGTCTTCGCTCACGGCTTCAACGTGGTCCCATCGACCTACGCGGCCCTGTTGGATTACTGGGTTCGTCAAGGCTTCATCGTCGCGTCGCCAGTTTTTCCCGACGAGAATCGTAACGCCGTGGCCCGTCAACCGGGCGTCAATACTGAACTCGATCTAGTGAACGAACCGGCCGACCTCGCGTTCGTCACCCGTCAGATCGTGGCCGACAGCGCGAAGGCCGCGCCCAGCTGTCCCCTGGCCTACGGCCTCATCAACCCCGCCGCACTTGCTCTCGCGGGCCACTCGGACGGCGCCGTCGCGGTCGGCATGCTCGCGAACTCCACTGGTCGCGACCCCCAGGGGGTCGCCTTTCGCGCCCTGCGCTACGGCGTCGCGTACCGGGCGGCGATCATCATGGCCGGTGACGAAGGTGGACGAGCGCCGTATCAGGGCTCGCCCACGAGCCCGGCCCTCTTAGTCGTGCAGAGTGCCGTCGATCGATGCAATGTTGCGAGCGGGGCGGTTCGGCTCTACCGCGACGTCCGTCAGACCAACAAGTGGTTCCTCGAGCTACTCCGCGCCCACCACCTGCCGCCCTTTGATGGCGCCGACGCTGCGGCGTTCAAGGTGGTGACGAGGACGACGACCCAATTTCTCCAGATGGCCCTCGAATCGACGTCGAACCCGACGAGGCTCTATGTGGTCGGCAACGAATCACCGGGCGTGGCGCTAATCTTCCACGCGGGCGCCGGACCGTCGATTGCTCCGCCGACGACGAGGATCTGCGGCCTCACCTGAGCGCAGCCGGACATGTCTACGAGGCTCTGGTCTTGGACGGGCCGTTTCCCCAGTGCGGGGTCCAGAACAGCGAATCTAGTTGTTGCGCACCATCTGTTCGCTGCGGTCCCAGAGTAGGCGGGCAAGTTCGGCGTCGTTCGCTTGGGGGTTTGCCCGCGCCACGCGCCGGCGAACGTAGTACTCGCCCGACGTCCAGTCAACCCCGGGTCGGGTCGTGGCTAGCCAGACCATCGTGTCACATCCCTTCTCGGGTGTGCGCAGCAGTCGGCGCAGCGGTGAGTGGTAGATGAAGCGGAAGGGAGAGGACGCTTCGTGGGAGAAATTCGTGGCGACGTTGCCCGGGTGGAACGCGGCGCTCGAAATCCCGCGTTGGTGGTAGCGACGATGGAGTTCCTTCGTGAAGAGGATGTTCTCCAGTTTCGCGTCGCCGTAGGCCTTGCGTGCCTGGTAGCCCTGTTCCGCGTCGAGATCGTCGAGATCGACGTGGCCAAAAGCCCGGTTGGCGGCGCTCGAGGTCGCAATGACGGACGCGCGTGACTCCATTAGTCGATCAAGGAGCAGCGTCGTGAGCAAAAACGGTGCGAGGTGATTGACCTGGAACGTTCGCTCGTGGCCATCCCCGGTCACCTGACGCGCACCCATGATGCCCCCCGCGTTATTCACGAGCACGTCGATGCGCGGGTAGCGGACCAGGAGATCGGCCGCGAGTCGACGCACGTCGTGCAGATCGGTGAAATCGACCGTCAGCGCTACGCCGCCAATCGCGGTGGCGACGGCGTGGGTCTTCGTCGTTGAGCGACCAATGACGACCACCTCGCAGCCCGCTTGGGCCAAGATCCGTGCACCGGCGGCACCGATGCCGTCACTGGCTCCGGTGATCAAAACAGTTGGCCCACGCACCTCGACCACCCTAATCGCCGCACTCCGACGACTGTCGACGCCAATCAGATTGGCAGCCCGCCGGTCGCCGACCAGGTCGAGCCCTCATCCTTGTACGCCGCAATAGTCCGCTCGGCGATCCTCATCTGATGAATCTCGTCGGCGCCGTCGGCGAGTCGAGCCCACCGTGCGTGTTGCAGCATTGACGCGAGCGGGGTGTCGGTCGAGTAGCCGAGCGCTCCGTGGACCTGCATCGCCCGGTCAATGATCCGATTCAGACTGTTCGCGACGAAGTGTTTGGCCATCGAGACCTCTGACCGAAACTCCTCACCGCGGTCGATCTTGTAGGCGGCGTGCAGCACCATCAACTTGCACTGGTAGAGCTCCATGGCCGAATCGGCAATCATCCACTGGACCCCCTGCTTTTCGGCGAGCGTGGACCCGTGTGAGTAGCGCTGGAGCGATCGATCAACCATCATGTCCAGCGCCGTCTCGGCCTGCGCGATCCAACGCATGCAGTGGGCCAATCGAGCCGGACCAAGCCGTGACTGTCCCAACCGGTGGCCGTTGCCCCGACCACCAAGGATCTGTCCGTCGCCGACACGCAGATCGTCAATGACGATCTCACTGTGCCCGGTTGAACCGTGCATGGTCTCAATTTCACGGACGTCGTTCCAGCCCTCGGACGGGATATCCACGATGAAGGCGGTGGTGGCTCCCGTCGATCCCTCCGGGACCTCTAATTCGGTGCGCACAATGAGGATTGCGAACTGGGCTCGTCGGGCGTTCGAGATGAACCACTTGTGGCCGTTGATGATCCACTCGTCACCGTCCTTTTGGGCGTGGGTGCGAATGAGGGTCGGATCCGATCCCGCGACCTCCGGTTCGGTCATCGCAAAACACGACATCACCGTGCCCTCGCAGAGCGGACGCAAGTATCGCTCCTTCTGATCGTCGTTCGCCCAGTGCAGCAGCGTGTGCATGTTGCCCTCGTCCGGCGCCATGCAGTTGAGTACCCAGGGTCCCAGGCGCGTCTTGCCCGCTTCGGCCTGGACCATGGCCAATTCGACGTGACCCAGACCCATCCCTCCCCACTCTGCGGGCATGTGGGGAAGCCAAAGCCCACGCTCGCGAGCCTGTTGACGCAGCTGCCGGATGGTAGTCAGGTACTCCTTGCGAGACTCGGCCCGATCGTCATCACCCGAGCGCGCGAGCGCCGGTATCACGGTCCCCTGGATGAAGTCGCGCACTCGGGTGCGTACCGCTTCGTGTTCGGGAGCGAGAGTGAAATCGATGGCCATGGGACTCCTTGAGAACGACCTATGCAGCGGTGCAGCCGAGATTAGCGTTACGGGTCGGCGGATCGTCACCGACTCGTCCGACTCACTGAGAGGTCATACCCCCGTCGACGACGACCACGCTTCCGGTCATGAAACTTGCCTCGTCCGACGCGAGAAAGAGTACGACATTCGCGATTTCCCTCGGCTCACCGGGACGTCCGATTGGTTGAAACGAGTCGATCGTGTCGTACACGTGCTGAAGTCCGCCGAGCATTTCCGCGTGGGCGTAATTGATTGGCGTGTCCACCCACCCGGGGCAGATGACGTTGCAGCGAATGCCCTGTTTCGCGTAATCGAGTGCCACGCCCTTCGTGAGCATCACACTCGCGCCCTTCGAGGCCGAATAGACCGCCAAAAAGGGCTCACTGACAATGCCGTTGACGCTTGACACGTTGATGATTGACCCGCCACCCTGAGCCAACATGAGAGGAAGCACGGCGCGACAGCCGTAGATCTGCCCCTTCACGTTGACACCGAGAGTTCGCTCAATCGTCTCGTCGGAGACTTCGTGCAAGAGCCCCGGCAGATTGACGCCCGCGTTGTTGACCAGTACGTCGACCCGACGCCACTCTTCGACGGCGGTCGCGATCATGAACTCGACGCTGGCACTGGAACTGACATCGACGACGAAACTTCGGGCGACGCCGCCGACCGCGATGATTGACGCCACGGTCTCTCGAACGCTCGTCTCATTCACGTCGGCGCACAGAACTCGGCCGCCCTCCTCGGCCAGACGGATGGCCGACGCGCGCCCAATGCCCGAGCCGGCGCCCGTAACCACGCAGACCTTTCCCTCAATTCGTCCCGTCATGTTCATCCTCTCGCTCGATGTTGAACGCGGCGCTCATCATAGGCTTCTCGAAGTGGACGTCGGGACTCTCTCATAGGTCGATTTTCTCATTGGGGACGACGAGGTGAGTCAGCCCGAGAGCGAGTTGAAATGAACAATCGTTGCGCGGGGATCCACAGTTCCGCCCACGTAGACGTCAATGCGGTCCATGGTCGCCTTGTGGGCTCTGCCGAGCGCGCACTCCCGTCAGTGACGTCGCCGGTACATCGCCCAACAACATCGTGGGCGTCGTTCACGCTCAATGCCCAACTACTCGCAGAGTTGTCGCGTTCGACCTGCGCGACGCCGGGCTATCGACTCACGCCGGTTCGTGGCACACGGCCTCCACGTTGTTGCCGTCCGGATCACGGACGAATGCACCGTAGTAGTTCGAGTGGTACTCGGGCCAGAGGCGAGGCGCGTGGAGCACTTCGGCGTCCTGAGCGACCGCCGCGTCGAAGAATGAGTCGACCGCGGTCCGGTTCTGGGCGGTGAAAGCCACGTGTGCTTCGCAAAATCCTTCGCCGTTCTCCCTGGCGCCGATCCAAAAATCGGGCACTGGAGGAACGCCGTAGCCAATGACTTCACCGAAGTCCATGATCCGGCTGCCGCCCAAGGGGGTGAGAACCGCGTCGTAGAAGGCCGCGCTCGCGCCAAAGTCCGCACACGAAATGCTGAGATGATCTATCACGCTCTCATATTCGCATATTTGGATCAACAGTGACCTACTCTCGCTCGGGTCCTTGCCGCTCACTCGTCGACAGTGGCACCTGCCACAACACCGTCGTTCGGAGGATTCGGGGGAAATCACCTCCAGTTCGGTCGTTGAGGGAACCTCCTAGTATCGACAGCGGCAGCGTCGAGTTACGCAAGCGCTAGGGAGGGCAATGGCGATTGATGGTGTCTACGAGCCGAGCCCGGTGGAATGGGTCCGCAATCAGGTCGAGACCTACGAACAGTCGGGTGGTACCGAAGGAAACACGCTACGTGGCACTGGGCTGCCCGTCATTGTCGTGACGACCCGCGGCAATCGGAGCGGGAGGGTCCGAAAAACGCCCCTGATGCGTGTCGAGTTCGAGGGCCAGTACGTACTGATTGCCTCCCAAGGAGGTGCCTCCAAGCATCCCGTTTGGTACCACAACCTGAAAGCTCACCCCGACTCGGTCGAAATCCAAGACGGTCCGGCGCCGTTTGCGGTGACGGTGCGAGAGGTCACTGATGGCGAACGAGCGGTGTGGTGGGAGCGGGCTGTCGCAGCCTTCGCGCCGTACGCCGACTATCAGATCAAGACCGAGCGCGTGATCCCGGTCTTTGTTGCGACGCCCAGCCGCTGAGAGGCGCTCTGCGACGTCGCGAATGCAGTCCCGAAGGCGCCAAGTCAGCGACGGACTGGTGACCTCACTCCATCCGGGGAAGTCTGCCGACTGCACTGCGGCCGGTGCGCTCTGTTGACGCACTCAGACGGTCAGTGATCCTTCTCGCCAGACGCTGGCTCGGGCGTTCAACGGTTCGAAACATTAACCACGACGTGACGAAAGTGGCAACGAGCGCTAGTACGAAACCGAGGGTCATCGAGTGCCACACCGCCACCACGCGTTGCAGGACCACGATGCCGACAATGTCGTGCAGTAGGTAGGTGGAGTAGCTCATGTCGGCGAACGTCTTCAGGGTGCGACCCTCGGGTATGAAGTCGGTGAGCAGCAAGGCGATCACGAAGATTGCTATGGCGTACATTAACGAGACGCAAAAGCTCAGGGTGCCGCTGAAGTACTGCTGCGGGATGGCGACGGTACCACCAATGAACTCGGCGCCCGCAACCACACAAGCGAACACGGTCACCCGCGGGCTAATGCGTCCGCTCCACCCAAAGTAGATCGCCTGGCCCATCGAGAGGATTGCGATGTACGAGAGATTGACGACGAGGCGGATCCACGATGGTCCGTACGACCAGTTGCCGATGTCCGCGATAGCGACCACCGTCAGATTGAATGACAACACGATCAGCGGTCTGGATTTCACCAGAGGTAACATCGCCCACGTCAGAACGTAGAACAGAATCTCAATGATGAGTGTCCAGGCAACGCCCACAATGAGGGGCGCATTCGTGACAACGAAATTCGAGAGCGTCACATTTTCAAGAATTGTGAGGGGCGAATAGTAGGTATTAGTTGAGGCGATGCCTAGAGTCACGGCCGCGCCACCGAGCACTACTGCGAGCAGCACCGTCACGAGGAACGCGGGGACGATGCGAAAGAATCGCTTGACTGCGAAAGTGATTCGACTCTCTCGCTGAGTGGCGTGAGTGATAATGAATCCACTGATGAGAAAGAACAAGCAGACCCCGAACCAGCCGAAATCTTGGGTGACGTGTAAGGGTGTGGTGATCCATTGTCGAGTCCAGACCATCGGCCCCCACGGAATCGCGTGCTGTGTGGGCCACTGCGCTCCCAAGTGATCCCAGACCACGCACAGAGCGGCGGCGGAACGAAGCGCCGAGATGAACGTAATCTGTTTCTTCGAATCCACGTTTCGAGATTCGATCATGACCAATGGTGGCACGCCACGACGGCGTCACGAGGAGAGGAGCCCACATGAGGATCGCCGTGACGGGAGGATCAGGGAAACTGGGACGATCAGTGCTCACCGTGTTGCGCCAGGCCGGCCACTCGGTCATCAATCTCGACGTCACGGCCGTCGCCGAAACTGGCTCTTTGCGAGTCGATCTCACCAATTATGGCGAGACCGTCGATGCGCTCTTTGGCGAGAACGACCCCTCGTCCGGATGCGAGCAGGCCCGGACGTCGGTCTTTGACGCCATCGTTCATTTGGCGGCCATTCCCGCTCCGGGTTTACTGAGCGACGTCGCGACCTTCCATCACAATATCCTCTGCACCTTCAATGTCTTCCAGGCCGCGCGACGGGCGGGCATCAACAACATCGTCTACGCCTCGAGTGAAACACTGCTCGGACTGCCCTTCGACGATCCCCCGCCCTACCTTCCAGTCGACGAAGAGTATCCGGCTCGCCCGCAGAGCGTCTACTCGCTCGTGAAGCACCTCGAAGAGCAGATGGCTGTCGAATTGGTGCGCTGGAACCCGCTGTTAAAGATCATCGCCCTACGGTTCTCCAACGTGATGGATCCGGAGGACTACGCGACCTTTCCGACGTACGACACCGATTCGACGATGCGCAAGTGGAACCTCTGGAGCTACATCGACGGACGCGACGGCGCCCAGGCAGTGCTCAAAGCTCTCGAGTTCGACGCGTTCGGTTTCGAACAATTCATCATTGCGGCGTCCGACACGGTCATGTCACGCCCCAACAATGAGCTCGTCAATGAAGTCTTTCCGGGCGTTCCGCTCACTCGCCAGCTGGGTGAGCACGACACCCTGCTTTCCATCGAAAAGGCGCGGCGCGTCCTGGGCTACGAACCGCAGTTCTCGTGGCGCCATTCACGAGGTGGGACCGCGATGGAGTGGGGATAGTCGACGCGGTCTCCCGATAGCCAAAATCAACAACGCGCTCAAACAATCGTTGAGCGATGCACGAGTTCGGCTCGGGCCCCGAAACAGGAGTGCGACGGGTGGGCAGTGTTTCATCGAACGCGTTGCCGGCACTATCCCTTAAACGTGACTCCACGAAGGCTCCGACAGTCGTCGAGTAGGGAGGCGGCGTCAGGTGGCTACGACGCTCTTCGTTCGATCCCGTCCCAGACCTTGTCGAGGCGCGCTCGTCGGTCGATTCCGTCCCAATGCGCAGCCGCCGATCTAGATTTGAACGTCAACACGCGGTCTAGGGCCACACTGATCACGAGGTGTTGCTTACCACTCTCCGAAGGAGAAGCGGCCCACACCTGGAGCATGCCCTTAGAGACCACCACGTCGGAGCCCTCGACTACCCGAAGAACACTGTTGCTGTACGGGCCAATGGGCTTTTCTTCGATCAGGTACCTAGTCATTTACTGCCCCTAACGAACGGTGGAGTCTCTATATCCCATGGTAGAACCGGGTACGCAGTGCTCCAGGGACCACCACGAGGTGCATAGAAACGAACATCGAAGTACATTTGTTTCCCTTTTGCGCTGCAATCGACCCCAATCCGGCGTTCGACGGCCTCGCAGTGGCGACCCGGATGAGCGTCATCTACGTTCGTGGCGAGTCCACTTTCGCCCTAGTCGTCATACCAACTTGTGGAAGCTCCTCGGCAGATAGTGCACGAGTTTCAATCGATCGCGAAGGTGGTCAGAGGTACCCGACTCGCTGAAACGTCGTAGGGGCCAGCTGCGTTGAATCGAAGCAGTCGCCACTGCTGGACAATTCTCGAGGACTAAGCCCAAATCGACGATGCAAGACCTCGCCGACGGACATCGAATTGAGCCTCTCGTTCTCGATCGATCGAGAGAAAATGAATAGGCCCTACGCAACCTCGGCGATGGTGATGCGAGGTGCGCCAATGACACCACTTGCCTTCATCACCTCGCGCAGCTCAGCATTACTCGCGAACGTCCGTGCCACGTCCACGGTGTCAAATGTTCCAATCACCAGAACCGACGTCATATCTTCCGGCGAACAAAACACTGCGTCCGACGTCATATCATTAGCGCGACGAAAGGCTCGGTGTTCATCGAATAATGTTCGCCACGTGTCGTAATTTTGAACCTGAATCTGAATTATTGACACTGCTGACATGTCTTCCCCTGCGTAGCGGATTCGAAATCGTCCAAATCGTAACACTCTGCCGCTGCTGAGAATCGCCCTTATAACCCAGACACAGCAGCATACCGGTACGTACAATGAAATGAGATTGCATGCTCGACGCTCGAGTTCCTCTCAGGCTACTGACACATCGACTCACTAAGGGACTAGCGGAACTCGGCGTCGTCACCACAAAGTCCACCCTCCACGCAGGTGCACGAGGGACGCAATGGAACTCTCTCACCGCGACCGTGCCACTCGGCTATGCAATTTCGCGTGCAGAATACTCCGCGGCAAGAACGCCTCGTTGCCCGCGCACGTGATGACGAAGCGCGCGCACGTCGCAACGATTCTTATTGGGGTCTCAGGAAGAGTTCAGAGATGATCTGGAATGGAAGTAAAGATTTTCGCTCGAGCACGACCCCGCGAAGAGGCCGGCGATAGTTCGACCCCCACGATGCAGCCACAGACCACGGCTGGGTCGTCAAGATGTCAAAAGTTCTGCATCCACGCGCACCGTCTTCGAAGCACGAATTCTCCGGGCCGACTTGCAGTGGCAACGGCAGCCCCAGACCGCTTCATCGCAGTCACGGATCCGTCGCCGTAGGTCGGTTGTCGGTCACGGCTGACCGAGTGTTGAAACAGCTGTTCAGTTTCGGTGAAGTGTGAACCAACGGCTAGTCGTCGCCTCAAACCGGGAAAAATCGATAAAGTGGCGAACTCTCCCCACGTCCTTCCTCGGATCACACTTTTCCATTTCGTTTGCGGTGCACGCAACCGGGCCAGCAACAGGGTCGGCGCTGTCCTTGTTCCAGCTCCTCTTGGGTGCGTCGAATCCGACGGTTTCGGGTCAACTCCTGTTTGGCATTCTCGATCCAACAGATGAATTCGTTACGCGCCAACGGGGTGATGTCCTTCCAAGCGCCAAGTGCGGTGGGATTAGCGATCAATGCCGTTCGCAGATCGGTCGGAAGCTCGTGCACCACTCCACCCGGGACTCGATAGCTATGCACATTGCAAGGGTACTTCTCCGTTGATTTTCGTCCACGGTCGGTGTCAGTGAACAATCGTAGAAATGTGGACCACTGCCGCCATCTACGCCGTGGTCGCACCGATTCCAATGTTCCTCAACTTCCGCTCGCTATCGTTGCCGTGCGCTACGAGAATGGGGCTGGTTGCCTTGGTGCACTCTGTGAGAGATCAGACCGGAGCCGTACACGGAGCTCGGTTTGGGCCACCGGTTCACGGTTCGAGAGGAGTGCCGTTGCCTGGTGCAGAGCTCGACAGATTCACTCCCCACAAGCAATGTTCTGCAGCAAGCTATCGACCAGTTACGACAAACAGGGCGAAACCGTCGTATCCTTTGCTGCCCACAGTCTGCACGGCCGTGCCCTCGAGACGATTGTCACCCACAGCCTTGTCGAAAAAGGATCGTACGCCTAGCACCAGAGGGTCAGTGCTCTGATCGTTGGCGACCTCTCCACCTCGCACGACGTTGTCAGCCACGATGACCGTTCCGACGCGTGACAGGAGTAGTGAGAGTTCCAAGTACTCGGGATAGCCCTCCTTGTTCGCGTCGATGAAGATGAAATCAAAGGGTTCAGAGCCCTCGTCGATCAGTCGACGAAGGGATTCGTTGGCCGGTCCCACGCGTATCTCAACGAGTGATTCAAATCCCGCCCGTTGGAGATTTTCGCGAGCAACTTCTGCGTGGTGGGGATCGAGCTCCAACGTGAGGAGTGCACCATTTGACGGCAACGAGCGCGCGAGCCAAATCGTGCTGTAGCCACCCAGAGTGCCAATCTCAAGAATGCGCGAAGCGCCGCACATCTTTGCGAGAAGCGTGAGCAACATGCCTTGATTCGGAGCCACGTTAATTTTGGGCAGTCCCGCGGCATCGCTGGCCGCGAGCGCCCGGTCAAGCGCCTGGTCTACCGGCACAAGTTGCGACACCAAATATTGATCGACTTTCAACCACAGTTCACTGTCCATGAAGGAAGTCTCGCATACCGACACACCACTATTCCCAGATGTGCGTCATGCGGCCAAATACACTGTCCGGGAGGTCTACTCAACTGTTCCTAGGCAGGTGCGAAAGTAGTGCTGACGGTGCTTGCGAGAACTGACACATGCGTTCAAACGGTGGCTAGGCGAAGATTGGCGCTGTAATCCGCGTTGCGACGAGAGACCGCATCCCCGCATGAGTGCGGAGGCTTCGCCTGAGGTACGTGACCGAGGGGGCTGCCCACAGAACAGTGCGAACGTCTAACGACCCAGACCATCGTCGCCGAGGAAGCTGGCAAACCGGGAGGTTCTCTCCAGTCGCGAGTGGGGCTCTGCAGCTCCCTTGGAGGTTGTGCCTCTGCAGGTCTGGTGCCAACGGAATCGAAAGTTGCTCACCGGAATGGTGGAGCAGAACCTCTGGGTACGAGGTCGGCGTTGGTCTCCTCACGAAAGAGAACCTCCGAGCGTCGGTGGGAATTTCGGGCGGCAAAAGGTTGCCACGGGATCGCAAATTTTGACCGCCGCCGATGTAACTTGAATCCATGAATGAACCGACTAAGGGCGTCCGTATCAGCACCGCGGCAATGATCGGCTCTTTGCTGATCGCCGTCGCCTTAGGAGCGGGACTCTTCCAAGTTGGCAGTGGGATGGCGGCCAGAGGAGACACCTCGGGCCTCACTATTACGGGCTCGGCTCACGTGAATGTGTCAGCCGACCGGGCGGTCTGGACGTTGACCGCGCAGGAGATTGGATTAACCGCTCGTGAGGCAGTAAAGAAGGTAGCGGCGGACATTAACGCCCTAAGTGCCTATCTGAAGCAGGGCGGAATCGACGTCTCAACCCTCGAGCTTGGCGGGGTGTCGACGACATTCATCCAGGAGTACGTGAATGGCAACCCTACGGGCAAGATTCTTAACTACCAAGCGAGTCGCGACGTCACGGTGCGATCGAGCGACGTGCAAATGATTCAGCGGCTGAGTCAAGGACTCGGCGTAGTGCTCCAAACCGGTGTCAATTTCCTCTCGTCCGGACCGCAGTACCTCGTGAGCACGCTCGACAGCCTTCGACCAAAACTGATTGCTGCCGCCATGCGCGATGCCAAGTCTCGTGCCATCGCGCTGACGTCTGCTGCTGGTGGTTCAGTGGGGACGGTACGCATCGCGCGAAGTGGTCCGTTCCAGGTCACGGCGGCCGATTCAGTGCAGGTCTCCGATGGAGGGGTCTACGACACGAGCACCATACGAAAGACAGTCACCACGACCGTCACTGTGGTCTTCGCGCAAGGCTGAACATCCAAGAGACCTTCGAAGTGGAGGCCAACCTTCTTCTACGTACGTACGGCCGTTCGCAAATTGACATCGTGAGATTCTGCGGACCCTTCGAACAGGCGCCGACTGGCCATGCCAACGACGGACACCACCACCAGTGAATGGCACACGCGAAGTGTCGCTCAATCGGCGCCGTTAACTAACCGCAGGATTCAATCGGTCAACCGGGCACAAACGATGAACGCGGCGGCGCTCAGAGTCACCACACCATTGACCGCCCTTTCGAGAATGGCGGCGCGTACGGCGACCGCAAGTCGCGCAGATGTGTCGGCATCTGCGGTTCGCAGTGCTTCACGTAGAGGTCCAACACGACGAGCGAGCGCGACAAGAGAGTCAACGTCTTCGTTACGAAGTGTGAGGGATACAGCCTGGGACACCACATCGACACCGGTGAACCCCGACTCATGGAGCAGTGATTCGATGACTCCGCGATCAGCGAGCGAGAAGGGCCCAGGCTCTCCCAGACCCGGCATTGGAGCCGGCGAGCCTGTGACCGACACCTCCGCCGATCCGGGCACGAACATCCATTCATTCAAAAATATATTCTCCCAGCACGCAAATGCCAAAACGCCTCCGGGTCGCAACGCTGTTCGAAGATTCGCGAAGGCCGACCGCGGATCAGCAAAGAACATCACGCCGAAGCGAGAGAAAATCGCATCGAATGTCGAAGGAGTGAAGGGTTCCACTTGCGCGTCACCGGTAAAAAACGAGACGTTGCTGAGTTGCGCCCTATCTGCCACTTCGGCAGCTACCGCGATCATTGTGGGCGCAATGTCCACGCCCACCGCACTACCCTCATTCTCGACTCTGCGCGCAAGTCGTTGGAATGACGTAACGGTCGAATGTCCTCGAAACGAGACAGAGGCAAATCTGAGATCGATATGATACGATCCGCGTTATCGCAACCGGCAACTCTGTTTGCTCGAGGCGGGTCCGCAATGCTGGACTACTGAAGTGGAGGCGCATTGAAAGCCTGTTCGAGGACACTTTGCACTTTAGGTCTGGTCACGTCATTGGTAATTGTCCTTCTACCAGCCTCCACGAGTGGGGCGGCGACTTCGCACCATCGAACGTTCTACCTAGACCTCCGTGCGGGTCAGTGCGCCATCGGCCCTTCAGCCTCGGCGAAATATGTTGAAGTAGTCCAGTGCAGTAATCCTTCCCATGATCTTGAGGTCTATCTGGTTACGCACGGTGGATGGTCGCAAAGCACGCGACCATCAGCCGTGACCATCAACTCTCGAGGGCGACAGATCTGCCTATCCAACTTTCAACGGATATCCGGTAGCTCGATCAAAGCTCCCTATGGATATCGCTACTATTATCCTGATCCCGGGGCTGAAAGCGCCAAATACGCCGACCGATTCAGCTGCAGCCTGACCCTCTGGCCAATCATTGGCCCCATGGGTCGGGGAACTCACCTGCACGGCGCAAATTGATTTTAAGTTCGAATTACGATGCGTCTCGCAACTCACTTTCTGCGAACTTGGTCATCAACGTCGGAGCGGGGCGCGGTTCCTGGCACTTATGCAGGGAGAGCTTGCGCCTCGGCAAGGTTGTTCCAACTTTCGGTGCTAGAACCTTTCGCCAAAGAAGCAGAATGAAAATTGTCGCACAATTGCCTTTTCGCCTGATTTATGTGATCGTTGCCATTTCTTGTATGAGCTCGACGGGGATTGCCGGGGGAACCACATTGGGGAATCCGAGTGCGCCGACTCGTCCCCACTTCGGACCGCAAATTGTGAAGGGTCCATTCGACCAATGCTTGGTTGGCACCTGGAGCGAAAGTAGCGAAACGGATACACTCGTTTTTCGCGGCATACTCGTCCGCATGCACGGCCTGGCGCGTCGTACCCTCGTCTTTGATCACACGGGTCGAGAGACTGTGGCTTACTCGGAGTCCGCCCCTCTGGTCGGGACCTATAAAGGCCAGTCATACCAAATCAAACTTTCTGGAACTATTGTCTACGCGGATTCAACGAGCGCCGGCGTTCTGTCGTTCGCCCGGCCAAACTACATGAGTTATGTCATTCGGAGCGCCCTCGGCGGACGCATCGTCTCGTACGCGCGGCCAAACGGCGCTCCTCCGGGCCCCGTCCGATACGCCTGTACGGCGAGGATGTTGCGCCAGAATACCAATAATTACTCAGCGACCTTCGTACGAAGTTCCTGAGGTTCGACAGTTGATTGTCGATTTTGGTTCGTAAAGAACATTCGCGACGCCAAAGGCATGGCGCGTCAACGTCGCCAGTGAAGCGCGCAGAGAGAACAAGGTTGAGATCCAGTCTCGGAGCGTCGACGGATCAATTCTTGGTGAACCGGTCGATCTGCGTCAGTATCTCTCGCAAAATTCTCAGTCCTCGCTTGCAACCACCTCTTGGATCTTCTCCGGTTCGTTCTGCAAGGCATGCGCAGCTTTGACATCGTCAGCGGTGGTCGGTCCTTGGCTCATCGCAGGATGGTGGACCTTACAGGTCTTGTAGGGTGTTCCGCCCACTGGATAGGTGCGGAAGGATAAACATCCGTGGACGTCGCAGTTACTTCTTCGAATGACTCTGATACCAAGGCCAATGACGGCGAGATACCCAAGACAGCCGCCGATCCCGGACCAGAACGCGTAGTAGGGCCCGCTTAAATTATGCAGCCCAGCATGAATCTCCACCCACCACCAAGAAGACTGCATCCAAT
>JANYFR010000047.1 GCA_025362585.1 Acidimicrobiales bacterium
GTCGTCTTCTTGGCCGTCGTCTTCTTGGCCGTCGTCTTCTTGGCCGACGTCTTCTTGGCCGCCGTCTTCTTGGCCGTCGTCTTCTTGGCCGTCGTCTTCTTGGCCGCCGTCGTGCTCGTTGAGGCCTTTCTACTCGGCACCTTTAATGGCGGGTGGGATTCGATGATGATGCGAGCGGGCCAAATGATCGGTGAGTCGGGAGAATCGTGCATCTGAACACCGAGCGAGACTACGCGGCGCGCGGCGACAACGTCTTCCGACCGTGGCCCCTCCCCCGTGCCCGGCACTTCGAGCAGTAGCGGTAGTTCGCGAATCTTGGGATGACCAACGAGAGGCGCGAGACCAGACGTGCCAATAGTGCCCTCGTCAATGTTGGCGTGGCGGTCTCGGTTACCACCGAGTTCAATCTTGGAGTCATTCAGGTGGAAACAACGGAGTCGACTGAGACCAATTCGATCGTCAATTTCCTGCAGCAGTTGGTTTGAACCCTCGACGCTCGAAAAGTCCACGCCGCTCGCCCAGAGATGCTGAGTGTCGATGCAGAGTCCGAGCCGTTCGTCCTTGCCACAGGCGTTGATCAACGCCTCGATCTCGTCGAGACTGCGCCCAACAGTGCCTCCAGTGCCCGCAGCGTTCTCGATCAGTATCGGACAGTCCGCGACGCCCTCTGGCGCGTGTTCGGCGGTGTCGAGGGCTCTTTCGAAGGCCTCGGCAATCTGGGCGACGACGGTCTCGAAGCCGGCTCCTAAATGTGAACCCACGTGCAGAACTACTCCCGACGAAGCCATCCCTCGACCGGTCGAGAGATTACTAATCAGACAAGCCACCGACCTTTCGTAGAGCTCGCGGTCAGGACTGGCCAAGTTGATGAGGTACGTCGCGTGACAGAACGTGTGGGTGATGGTTGGGTGGGCCGCCTGGGTGTCGCGATAGTTCGCGAGTACCTCCGGCGCGTACTGCGAGGCCTTCCACATTCGTGGGCTTTGCGTAAAGATCTGGACCGAGGTCGCCCCGATCTCGACGCCGGCCTCGAGTGAGGGTACGAGCTTTCCACCACCCCGGACGTGTGCACCTATGTTCATTACAGTAAAACTACCTCTCTGCTCGACTAGTGACGTCAGGACGTTCATGCCCGAAGTATTCACCCCAGCCTCCCGCGCGATCTTCGAAAAGAAGGTCCTCGCCCACGTGGCGAGCATCGGCGTCGACGGTGGACCCTACGTCAGTCCGGTTTGGGTCGAACTCGACGGCGACGACATTGTCATCAATACCGCGCTCGGTCGGGCGAAGGCTCGCAACCTCGCCTCGGACCCGCGCGTCGCCGTTTCACTGACCGATCCCGATGACGAATCGGTCTGCGTGATCGTGTTCGGGACCGTCACTGGCTTTACGACGATAGGGGCCGACGAGGTGATCGACCGCCTCTCGAAGAAGTACACCGGCTTGGACTCCTTCAGCGACCGCCGAGAGGGCGAGATCCGCGTGACGGTGAGGATTCGACCAGACCGAATCGCGCGTCAACCCGATCAGTCTTGATCGAAGGTCGATACCTGGCCGACGTCGGTCCGCTCTCTTGAGCGCAACGTCAATCTGTCGTCACCCGAGCGCAGGGAGGTGCCGTCGAAACTCCACACCCGAATCGGGCTCGGCGGTGCCGGGCGGTTGTAGGCGCCACGGAGTGTCGCCACGTCGTTGACGAAGTTGACCTCGTCGTCGGTGAGTAACGCGCGTACGACCTCGGCGCGCTCGGCGCTTTGGTGCGCGGCACTCAGTACCACGTGATGGAGGTCGACCAGCCAGGCGAGGGTCGCGACGTCGCGCGCCGCCATCTGCGCGCCGTACCCCTTATTCAGTTCGAGCCAGAGGCCGACCGGGGTCGCCAGTTCGCCGCGCAGGCTAGCCACGCAGAGCACGGTATTGGCGTCGAGGCACGAGACCACGAGTGGTCCCTCTCGCGCAGTGCTCGCCACACCACGCAGCGTGGCGAAGGGAGCCGCGAGGTGCACCAACTCCATGACTAGGGCTGCAGGTCTTCCTTGGGCAGTCGCTCGATGTTGACATCGCGGAAGGTCAGGATCCGTACCGAGGGGACGAATCGCGCCGAACGGTACATGTCCCAAACCCAGGCGTCGTGGAGGATCACCTCGAGCAGAGTCGGTGATCCGCCGGAGCGTACTTCGACCGCGACGTCGTTGGCGAGATAGAAGCGTCGGTCCGTTTCGACCGCGTAATCAAACATGCCCACGACGGCCTTGTACTCCTGGACGAGCGCCAGTTCGAGCGTCGATTCGTAGTCGTCGAGCTCCTCTTCGCCCACGCGCTACTGCGCGCGTTCGGTAACGCGGAGCTCCTTGATCTTGGCGGCTTTTCCACGCAGATCTCGGAGGTAGTACAGCTTGGCCCGACGCACGTCACCGTAGGAGTCGACTTCAATCTTGGCGATCGTCGGGGCGTGGACCGGGAACGTGCGCTCCACGCCCACGCCGAAGCTGATCTTTCGCACGGTGAAGGTTTCGTGCACGCCCGAACCTTGACGTCGAATCACCACGCCCTGGAATATCTGCACGCGCTCGCGAGTGCCCTCGACGACGCGGACGTGCACCTTCAGGGTGTCGCCAGTGCGAAAGGAGGGAATATCGTCGCGAAGTGAGTCGCGGTCAATGAGGTCGGTCGGATTCATGAGAGCGGTCCCTTTCGGATCACTGAGGCTTTACGAGTTTAGCCGTTCTGGGGCTGATCATCCACTACGGGGAATTCTTCGAGTATTGCCCAGTCCGCGGCGCTCAGTCCCCCGCGACGTTCGATCAGGTCCGGACGGCGCGCGACGGTGCGCCGCAACGCCTCGGCGCGGCGCCATCGCGCAATCCTCGCGTGGTCCCCCGATCGCAGCACCTCGGGCACGACCAGTCCGCGCACCTCGGCGGGCTTGGTGTAGTGGGGGTATTCGAGCAGGCCGTCAGCGAAGGATTCATCGACGCTGGACTCGTCGTTGCCGAGCCCACCCGGACGCAGCCGCACGACCGCCTCGATCACGCAGAGGGCGGCGAGCTCGCCACCGGCGAGCACGAAGTCCCCGACCGACAGTTCATCGTCAATCGCCAGATCGAGGGCGCGCTGGTCGATGCCCTCGTAGCGCCCGCAGAGAAGGGTGAAGCCCTCGAGGACACTCAGTTGGTGCGCGATGAGTTGTGAGAACGGCCGACCCGACGGCGAGAGCGCGATGACCGGGCGCGGGATCGTGGCATCGGACTCGAGGGTGCGCAGTATTGGCTCGGCGGACATCACCATCCCCGCTCCCCCGCCGTACGGGGTGTCATCGACGCGTCGGTGCGGATCGTCCGAGGCGTCACGAATGTCGTGCAGGTGCAGTGCCCACACGCCAGACGTCGCGGCACGTCCGAGGATCGACGTCGTCGCGTAGCGGGCCAACGCTTCGGGGAACAGCGTCAGGACGTCGACGCGCAACGTCATTCGAAGAGTCCGTCGGGGACATCGACGTCGATGCGAGTATTGGCAACGACCGCGGTGACGAAGGTGAGAGGGACGAGCGCACCCGAATCGAGGACCAGCAGGTCACTCGCCGGATTGGCCTCGACGCCCACGACGACCCCGCGCAGCACGCCCGCGACGTCGTAGACCGCCGCGTCGTAGAGCTGATCGATCCAGATCACGCTCTCGTCGTCGAGGCGGTGCGCCGAGAGGACGACGCCGCGCCACCGTTCCGCCTCCTCGCGCGTCGTGATTCGGTCAAAGGTCACGATGAAACGGTGCTGATGGGCAGCGGCGGCGCGCACGGTGAGAGCGCCGCGTTCGCTGAGCAGTTCGGCGCCCACGCTGAGACGCTCGGCCCGGTCCGTCCAGAGATCGACCAGCACCTGTCCCTTGAGACCCTGCGCCTTGATGATTCGCCCGACTTCGAGCGTGGGGCGCACGTCGGCGCTCACGACTAGTCGACGATGTCGACGGAGGTCACGACGCCATCGCGCGCGCCCGCGGCACCCACGAGGGCCCGGATGGCCTGCGCCGTGCGCCCTCGACGACCGATAACGCGGCCCATGTCGTTGGCACCAACGCTCAGCGAGAGGACGACCTTGCCCTGGCGCTCGCTCACCTCGACCGAGACCGCGTCCGGGTCCTCGGCGAGTGAGGTCGCAATGAACTCGAGCAGGGCCGTCGCGGTGGCGGCACCGTGGGCACCGCCGAACTCCTCGGCGACGTCGTCCCCGTCGTCACCGTCGTCGATGGTGTTGATGTCGCCGACCACGTAGTCGTCGTGGACGTCACTCACTTGGAGGCCCTTTCCGCGGCCTTTTCTGCCCGAGCCGTTTCGAAAAGTTCGAGGGCGCCACTCGTCTTGAGGAGTTTGGCCACGCGCTCGGTCGGCTGGGCCCCCTGCAGGAGCCACCGCACGACCTTCTCGTTATCAATCTTGGTCACCGTCTCGGGCTCGGCCGCGGAGAGCCCGCGTGGCTGGTACGTGCCGACGATCTCCAGGAAGGCCCCGGAACGGGCTCGGCGGCTCTCGGCCGCGACCACGCGATAGGTGGGTTGCTTCTTCTTACCCATGCGCACCAAACGAAGTTTCACAGCCACGACGAGAATCCCTTCAAACCTTTGGTCCCGGTCCACCGGAACCGGGCGATATACCCGAGCGACCAAGTTTAGCGTTGTTTGGGCGGTGTAACCCTTCCGCCCTTCTTCTTCTTGTTTTTCGCTCCGCCGCGCGGCGCCGGTGTCCCGGCACTCATCCCGGCGCCCAGTGCCTCGAAACCCGGGGGCAGTTGCTCACCGCGCAGGGTGCCCGCGCGCGCGGCCATGCTCGCCATCTTGCCCATGCCCCCCGGCAAGGAGGGACCGGCGCCACTACCCATCTGGCGCATCATCTTCTTCATTTCGCCGAACTGCTTTAGGAGTTGGTTGACCGCGACGACGTTGGTGCCCGAACCCTTGGCGATGCGCGTGCGTCGCGAGCCATCGATGACGTTGGGCTCGCGACGTTCCCGTGCAGTCATTGATCGGATGATTGCTTCAACGCGGTTCAGCTCACCCTCATCGACGTTGTTGGCGGCGCTGCGCATCTCCTTGGTGACGCCGGGCACCAGTTTCATCAGCCCCCCGAGCGATCCCATCTTGCGGACCTGGTTGAGCTGGGCGAGGAAGTCGTCGAGCGTAAAGGTGCCGCTCAGCATGCGCCCCGCCGAGTCGGCCACCACGTTCGGGTCCATCGTGCGCTCGGCCTGCTCAATGAGCGACAGAACGTCGCCCATACCGAGGATGCGCGAGGCCATGCGGTCGGGGTGGAAGAGGTCGAAGTCGGCCATCTTCTCGCCGGTCGAGGCGAAGACCACCGGACGCCCGACGACGCCACGCGCCGAGAGGACCGCGCCCCCGCGCGCGTCGTAGTCGAGTTTGGTGACGATGATGCCGGTCAGCGCGAGCGCCTCGTGAAAGGCCCGCGCCGTCTGCACGGCGTCCTGGCCGGTGACGGCGTCGATAACGAGAAAGGTGTAGTGCGGGTTCGCGACCGCGCTGATCGCGCGCACCTCGTCCATCAGCGCCGCATCGATCGAGAGTCGGCCGGCGGTGTCGAGGATCACGACGTCACGACCGAGACGGGTCGCTTCGGCGACGCCCCGGCGCACGACCTCGACGGGACTCGTCGCCTCGGAGAAAACGTCGACCCCGACCTGGCGACCGAGCACGCGCAGCTGCTCGACGGCGGCCGGACGCTGGAGGTCGGCGGCGATCAAGTACGGTTGGCGGCCCTGCTGCTTGAACCACGCGGCCAACTTCGCCGCGGTCGTTGTTTTTCCCGCGCCCTGCAGTCCGGCGAGCAGGACGACGGTCGGTGGCCTCGAGGCGTAGGTGACCTTCATCGCCGAACCACCGAGAACCTCCACCAACTGCTCGTGGACTGCCTTGATGACCTGCTGGCCGGGCGAGAGGCTCTGGCTGAGGGCCGCACCGCCGAGGCGCTCGCGCACCGCGTCGAGGAAGCCGCGCACGACGCCGAGTTCGACGTCGGCCTCGAGCAGCGCCGCACGAACTTCGCCGAGGGCGTCGTCGAGGTCGGCGTCGCTCAGGCGCCCGCGACTGCGCAGCGACGAGCCGAGTCGTTCGAATCGTTCACTCAGGGCGTCAAACATCGTGCTCGAAGGCTACCGTCAGGCGTCGAGCAGTGAATCGACGAAGGCCACCGGGTCAAAGGCCAGGAGGTCGTCCACGCCTTCCCCGACACCAATGAACTTGACCGGAATCGCCAGCTCGCGCTCAATGGCGACAACGATTCCGCCACGGGCCGTGCCGTCGAGTTTCGTGAGCACGATTCCCGTGACCGTGGCGGCCGCGAGGAACTCGCGGGCCTGACTGAGGGCGTTCTGACCGGTCGTGGCGTCGAGTACCAGAAAGGTCTCGACGACCTGGCCCGGCGCACGGTCCGCGACTCGACGGACCTTGCTCAGTTCGTCGAGCAGGTTGGTGTTGTTCGAGCGCCGTCCGGCGGTGTCGGCGAGCACGATATCGGCCCCGCGGGCGGCGGCCCGTCCGAGCGCGTCGTGCACGACCGAGCCGGGGTCGGCACCCTCCGCGGCGCGCACGATGTCCGCCCCGGTGCGCGTGGCCCACTCCTCGAGCTGGTCGGCAGCCGCGGCACGAAAGGTGTCACCGGCCGCCAAGACGACGGAGCGTCCCTCGTCAACCTGACGACGGGCCAACTTGCCGATCGTTGTCGTCTTACCCACTCCGTTGACTCCCACGAACAGCCACACCGGCACGAAGCCCACCGACGCCGCCGAGCGGACGGAGCGGTCGCCCGCGAAGGAGGCCAACAGCAGGCGACGCACGGCGGGCGCCACGCCGTCGGGCGCACCCTCGACTCGCAGTTGGTCGAGCACCCGCGTCGTCGTGGACAGCCCGACGTCACTTCGCAAGAGCACCTCTTCGACGACGTCGAGCTGGCCGTCACTCAGTGCCCCTGAGCCGCCGAGCGATCGGACGCGCTCAAAGACGCCACGCGATGAACCGAGGCGCTGGTGGAGGGTCGGTGTGTCGTCGAGCAACGTCGGGCGTGGGGTGATCTCGTTCACGAGGAGGGTCGGCATCGCGACGCGTGGCGCACTCGCGATCGCGAGGCTGCGTCGGCGTCGGCGACGCACGACCACGCCGGCGCCGAGCACCAGCAGCACTGCGACGACGATCAGCGCGATGTTCACGAGGTCTCCACTCTGGCTCGCGTGACGCGCTGACTGACGACCTTGGACGAGGCCCCCGGACCCATGGTCACGCCGTAGAGCGCGTCGGCTGCCTCCATCGTGCGCTTCTGGTGGGTCACGATCAACAACTGCGCCTCGTCACGGAACTCGTCGACCAGACTGAGGAATCGCTGCAGGTTCGCGTCGTCGAGGGCCGCTTCGACCTCGTCCATCATGTAAAAGGGCGAGGGCCGCGATCGAAAGACCGCGAAAAGGAACGCGAGCGCCGCCATCGAACGCTCGCCGCCCGACAGTAGCGAGAGCCGACGGACGTTGCGACCCATGGGGCGAACCTCGATTTCGACACCGGTGTTTAAGGGGTCGTCGGGTTCGGTCAGGATCAGTCGACCCTGACCACCGGGGAAGAGCATCGCGATGAGCGTGGAAAAGTGCTCGTTGACGTCCGCCACGGCACTCGAAAACGTCTGCATGATCTCCTCGTCGAGGGCGCGCAGCACCTCTTGGAGTTCGCGGCGGGCGTGGCGCACGTCACTCACCTGGGCGTCGAGGTCCTTGTAGCGCTCCTCGAGGGCCGACAGCTCTTCGAGAGCCAGCGGGTTGATCGGACCGAGCGAGGTGATCCGTGCCTCGAGTTCGCCAACTCGCTGATCGAGCGTGACGTCCGCACCGAGCTCGATCGGGCGCGCCGGTCCCATCTCGTGAGGCTCGACGCCGAGATCGCGGCGCACGATGTCGTGCAGGTTCGCAATCTTGACGACCAGTTCGGCCTGCTCTATCTCGGCCCGCCGTTCCACGTTACCGAGCTCGACGAGTCGGTCGTCGGCGACCTGACGCGAGTGGCGAATAGCTTCGAGTCGATCGGCACTGGCCCGCGACGCCTCGAGCTGTTCACGATACGTTGAGTCGAGGGCCTCCTGGGAGACGCGAACCTCATCGGTCGCGTGTCGAACAAGCTCCGCGAGCCGTTCGAGGACCTGCATGTCGAACTCGATACCTTCGCGCCGGCTGGCGGCGACGGCCCGTTCACTCGATCGGCCCTCGAGACGCTGCTCAATCTCAGTGCGACGCAACTCAATGAGGCGACGGCGTTCGCCGAACTCGGCCTCGAGTCGAGAAAGGGCCGTCGCGCGGGTACTGACTTCGGTGCGGTGACGCTCGAGCGCCCGGCGCGCGTCGCCCCACTGGTCCCGGCGACTCTCCGTTTCGTCGACGGCCGCCTCGAGGAGGGGCAACTGGTCGCGCAGGACCAACAGCTCGTCGTCAATGGTCGCGAGCTGCTCCGCGAAGCTCGCGACCTCACTCGCCTGAGCCTGCGCGTCGCGGGTCAGTTCGTCGACGAGCGCTCCCAGGCGCACCACCTCGCCCTCGAGACGACGGGACTCGCCGTCGGCCTGGGCGACTCGGGTCGTGGCTCGGGTCACCCGCAGTCGGGCCGAAGCGGTTTGTTCGTCGGCGCGCAGGCAGCGCGCGCGCCTCGGCTCCACCGCGGCGGCCGCGTCGCGCGCGGCACGTTCGGCCTCCTCGACCGTGGCGCTCGTCACGATGGCCCGCCCGGAGGCCACGCGCCAACCCGACGAAGCGAAGCGGTCACCCTCGCGGGTGACGATCACGAGCTGCGGATGGGCCAGCGCGACCTCGATGCCCAACTCCCAGTTCTCGGCGATGAACGCGCGCGAAAAGAGGGCGTCAAGGACCCGCGTCACGTGTTCGGGAGCGTGGGCCCTCGCGCGCACCAGCGTGCGCAGTGAGGCGCACCCCTCGGGTGTCGCGGGCGGATCGATGGGCTGATCCGCGACGGCGAGGATGAGCCCGGTGCCGCCTTCGCGTCGCAACATCTCGAGCGCGGCCCTCGCCGACTTCTTGCCGTCGACGACCATGGCACTGACCGACGCACCAGCGGCCGATTCGACGGCCCGCTCCCAACCTTGCTCGACCTCGATCAGATCGAGAAAGGAGCCGAGGACGCCCTCCACCTTGTGCAGCATCGCTCGACTTCCGGCGCCGGAAAACTCATCGAGGGCGGCGGCGAGGAGTACGGCCCGGGCCTGCGTGCGAGCGGCAAGGTCGGAGGTCTCGCGCAGGGCCTCGTCGCTCAGGTGTCGGTCGCGCTCGGCGGCGTCGCCGTCGCGCTCGGCGTCACTGAGCTCCGCCCGAGCGGCGTCGAGTTCGGCCCGGGCCAGGCCCAGTCCGTGCAACGCAGTCCCGAGATCGCTGGTGGCCTCACTGGCGCGCGCGCCCGTTTCGGCCAGGCGCGCGGCGCTCCGCCGTTCGCTTTCGCGCAACGAGCCAGACGACCGTTCGAGCAGGGCGACGCGCTGGCCGACCGCGACGAGAGCCGCCTCGTCGTTGGGCGCCGACATCGAGCCCCACGACTCGTCGAAGTCCATCTCGGCGCGCTCGAGCGCCGCTTGGTCGGCGGTGAGGTCGTCGCGCCGGGTGACCAGGGCGAGCTCCTCGCCGTCCAGCGACGTCAGGTCGATTGTGAGTTTCGCGGCGTCGGCCTCGAGCGTCGCGATGACGTTCTCGTCCGCCGACGCCGCCAGGGCCTGACGCAGCGACCGTTCGCGCTCGGCGATGATCGACGAGGTGCCCTTGGCGCGTTCGGCGAGGCCCGCGAGGGTGCCGAGCGCCACCGCGAGCAGCTCTTCGCGACGGCTCGCCATCTCGGCCGCCGTGGCGCTGGCCTGGGCGTCGAGGGCGACCAGTTCGAGACGCAAAACGCGCTCCTTGGTCGATGACGCGGCGAGATCCGTCTCGAGCTGGTGGCGACGGGCTTCGAAGGCCGCGAGTCGCGTCGAGAAGAGCAGGTGGCGCGCCGCACGCAGGTCGCTCGCGACGTCGGAGTAACTGCGCGCCGACGCCGCCTGGCGTTCGAGGGGCCGCATCTGTCGTCGAACTTCGCGCACCAGGTCGCCGAGGCGCTCCAGGTTCTCTTGGGTCGCACTGAGGCGCCGCTCGGCCCGCTCTTTTCGACGTCGGTGCTTCAGCACCCCGGCCGCCTCTTCGATGACCGCCCGACGATTCTCCGAACTGGAGTTCAGGATCGAATCGAGTTGACCCTGGCCAATGATCATGTGCTGTTGGCGTCCGACGCCCGAGTCGCTCAAGAGCTCCTGCACGTCGAGCAGACGACAGGTCGTTGCGTTGATGGCGTACTCGGAGTCACCGTTTCGAAAGAGGGTGCGCGAGATGGTGACCTCGGCGCCCTCGATGGCGAGGCGCCCGAGCGAGTTGTCGATGGTTAGGGAGACTTCAGCACGCCCGAGGGCGGTGCGGTTCGCGGTACCCATGAAAATGACGTCGTCCATCTTCGAACTGCGCAGCGCGCGCGTGCTCTGAGCGCCGAGCACCCAAGTGACGGCGTCGACGACGTTGGACTTTCCCGAACCGTTCGGACCGACCACCGCCGTCACGCCTGGCTCGAATTCGAGCACGGTGTTGTCGGCGAAGGACTTAAAGCCCTTCATGGTCAATCGCTTAAGAAACACGGGTAGACGCTAGCAACCTTCTCGAGGCGCGCCCGGTGTCAACTCTGGCACTTCGGGCAGTAGAACGTCGAGCGGCCGCGGACGGTTTCGCGCGCGATGGGCTGACGGCACTGCAGGCACGCCAGACCTTCACGGCCGTACACCTGGTGGAGTTGCTGGTACGAACCGAAGTTGCCATCGGGGTCGACGAACTGCTCGTCGTCGAGCGTCGAGCCGCCATGTTTGATGGCGTCGGTCAGGACCTCCGAGATCGACCGGTGGAGCCGTCGAATCTCGATTGTCGAGAGCGACTCCGATTCGCGGTCGAAGCGCAGGCCCGCCGCGAAGAGAATCTCGTCGGCGTAGATGTTACCGATGCCCGCGATGATGTCCTGGTCGGTTAACACGGCCTTCAATCCCGTCGAACGGCTGCGCAGGATCGCGGCAAATCGGTCCCAGCCGATCTGGTCCTCGAAGGGGTCGATACCGAGGTGGGCCAACTCGGGGATCGCCCGGCGTAGCGCCAGGCCGTCGCCGCCAATGGAGAGCCGGGCGAACTTCGAAATCTCGACGTCGGCGCCCTCGACCGGGCCCCGTGACACGTAGAGCTCGCCAAAGGTCCGCGGATCGACGTAGCGCAGCTCACCGCCCTGCACGAAGGTGACGACGGCGTGGGTGTGCTTGGGCTTGGGCTCCTTCGGGCCCTTCGCGCGCAAGAGCTGGCCCGACATCCCGAGGTGCACGACGAGATACGTGCTGTTCTCGAGTGCGACGATGAGGTTCTTGCCGAGTCGCTGCACCGACTTGATCGAATGACCCTCGACGAGGGCGCGAAACTCCTTCGCGGTCTTGTGGCGCCGCACGAGCCGGCCGTTGGTGACCGCGACGGCCTTGATCTTCTTGCCGACCAGGTCGCGCGCCAGTGAGGCGCGCACCGTCTCGACCTCAGGCAGTTCAGGCATCGCCGTGACCACCCCACGCGGCCTCGGCGGCCTCGAGCTCGGCCGCCTTCTTCGAGCGGCCCTCGCCGGCGCCGAGCCACTCACCCGCCGCGCTCACCGTCGCGCTGAAGGTGGCGTCGTGACTCGGTCCATCACTGACCACCTCGTAGACCGGCGTGCCGCGACCGGTCGCCTCGGTCCACTGACGCAGGCGGGTCTTGGGGTCGACCTCGCCGGGACGGAGGGCCGCTTCGGCCACGGCCCCGCGCAGGGCTCCCTGGACGAACCGTTTGGCGACCTCGTAACCGGCCTCGAGGTACAGGGCCGCCACGACGGCCTCGAAGGCGTCGGCGAGCAGCGACGGGCGTTCGAGCCCGTGCTCCTTCTGCACACCCCGTCCAATGCGCAGACAGCTCGCGAGGTCAATGGCCAGGGCGCATCGCGCCAGCGAGGCCTCGTTGACGACGCGAGAACGTACGAGCGAGCCCGAACCCTCGTTGAGTGCGGGGTACGTGGTCACGATGAGGTCGGCCACGGCGAGATCAACGACGGCGTCGCCGAGGAACTCGAGGCGCTCGTTGGACTCGACGCCGTGCTCGGCCGCGTAACTGGAGTGGGTCACGGCGACCACGAGCAACCCGCTGTCACGGGCCAGTCCCAGTCGCTCGGCCAACGCGTCGAGGGGCGAGCGCAGCAGGCTCACGGTCCTCGTCAGGCCACCTGCAGTTTGGCCGCGACGTAGTTCACGGCCTCCCGCACGGACGTCAGTCCCTCGAGATCCTCGTCGTCGATGTGGAAGCCGGCCGAGTAGGTGGCGAGCTGCTCTTCGAGTGCTTCCACCAGCTCGATCAGGGCCAACGAGTCGGCCCCGAGGTCGCTGAACGGGACGTCCTCGACGATGTCGTCGGGGCTCTTCTCGAGGATCTCGGCGAGCTGGTCGCGCACGATACCCAAGATGGTGGCCCGATCAATCGACGAGGGAGTGGTGGCGTCAGGGCTCATGGGTGCTCCTTAGAGTTGCTGCCCTAGGTTACCGAGCAACCGGTGGACCACCCCAGATTCTCAGGTTTGATCAGGACGGATGGTTGAACGAAGTCCTTCGACCACGCCGCCCTCGTGCATCTCGGCGGCGACGCGCAGCGCGTTCATGATGGCGGTCGCGTTGCTCGAGCCGTGGCTGATGACGCAGATCCCCTCGAGGCCGAGCAGCAGCGCCCCACCCTGATTCTCGGGCGTGAGTTCGGCCGCGGCCGGTAGCAGGTACTCGAGGAGGACGTCGCGCGCAGCCCTGGTGGCGTCGTTGGTGTCGAGCACGCCGAGCACGGTCGCCACCACGAACTTGAGCGCGCCCTCGAGGGTCTTGAGGGCCACGTTGCCGGTGAAGCCGTCGGTCACGACGACGTCGACGGGAGACGGGATCAGGTCGCGCCCCTCGACGTTGCCCACGAAGTTGAGACCGGCCGACCCGGCGAGCAACTGGTGCGCCTCCTTGACGAGGGGGGTGCCCTTGGTCGACTCTTCACCAATCGAGAGCAGTCCCACGCTCGGGTTCGCGACGCCGTAGTGCACGTGAGCGAAGGAGCTGGCCATCAGGGCGAACTGCAGCAGCATCTCGGGCGTGCATTCGGCGTTGGCTCCGGCGTCGACAAAGATCGTCGGGTGCGTCCCGGGATTGGGAATCAGCGTCGCGATACAGGGCCGCACGACGCCGGGCAGGCGTCCCATGCGCAGCAGCGCCGACGCCATCGTGGCGCCAGTGTTGCCGGCCGACACCATGGCGCTCGCCCGGTGATCGCGCACGAGCTCCGCGCAGCGCACGAGCGATGAGTCCTTCTTCTTGCGCACGCTCGACGCGGGGTCGTCGTCCATCGCGATCACTTCGGTGCAGGCGACCACCTCGAGGCCGAGCGGGTCACCCAACAGGTCGGGCACGCCCACGAGGATGACCGCCAGCCCGAGCTCATCGACGGCGCGGCGCGCGCCCGCGATGATCGCGCTCGGAGCGAAGTCACCTCCCATCGCGTCCAAGGCGATGGGCAGTGTCAAGTTAGTTGACCTCGACGGCGACTCGACCCTTGTACCAACCGCAGTTCGGGCAGACCACGTGGGGCAGTTTGGACGTCGCGCACTGGGGGCAGACGCTGCGCGCGGGCAGCCCCAGACGCCAGTTGGAGGCGCGGCGGCTGCGGGTCTTGGCTTTGCTGGTCTTGCGCTTGGGGACGGCCATCGTTCTTCTCTTTCACCAGAACGGGCGAACCCGTCACACTTCGTTGGATTCGCCGGGCTCTGCACCCGTGAATCGGAGTCCGTCCAGTGTAGCCCAGCGCGGATCCGCCGGCGCTTGGCACTCACAAGCAGCGTCGTTACGATCGATCCCGCAGTAGGGACAGAGGCCCCGACAGTCCGCGCGACAGAGCGGCGCGAGGGGCAGGTCCAGGAAAATCGCGTCGTGGACGAGTGGCGCGAGGTCCACGAAGTCGTGCTCGATGAGGTAGGTCTCCTCGTCGCCGGGCCCGCGCTCGTCAACGAACCGCTCGTCAACGGCGACGTCGCTCAACCCGAGTACCGGTGTCGAGCACCGTCGACAGGTGCCGTGCCAGGGGGCCTCGACGTGGCCCTTCGCGCGCAGTCCCCCGCTGAAGCTCTCGAGACGCAGGCGCACGCGCACGGTCGCTTCGGCGAACACGTCGGTCTCGGCGAGCCCGCGGGGGGTGAACTCACCGGGCTCGTCAAAGGGTGCGTCGAAGGCGACCTCGACGGTCGAGGGAACGTCGCGCAGCAACTGGGCCACCGGCACGAGATACGGCGACGACACGGCTCAGTACGCGTCCTGGTCGAAGAAGGACGTCTCCTCGTGCGTGGACGGCTCCTGGTAGCCGGGCGCCGCACCGGGCGCAATAAAGGACCGCTCGGTCGCGGCGGGCTCGTCGTCGATGAGCGACGTGGGCAGGCCCTGCGCACTCAGTCGCTCGCGACCCGACCGGGCCGTCTTCAAGAGCCGTTCGAGCACGATTTCGAAACTGCCGAGCTTGCCGTCGATGAAGTCCTCGGACTGATTGATGATTTGGCGAGCCTGGGTGTGCGCGTCGGCGATGATCTGCTGGGCGACGAGGCGAGATTGGCGCGCGATCTCGGTCTTATCGACCATTCGCGCGGCCTCGGCGCGTACCTGGTCCATCAGCTGCTGGGCCTTTTGCAGTTCGGCCGCCATCAGTTCCTCGCGGTCGCGCAGCGCCCAGCGGGCCTCGCGGATCTCTTCGGGCAGACTGCGGACCGCCGACTCGAGTAGGCCCAGGACGTCGTCGCGCACGATCAGCGCGGAGTTCGATAACGGCATCTGCTTGGCCGTCGCGACCAGGTCAATCAGGTCGCGCAGGTCGCTCTCGATGTCGCGCCGGGCGTGGCGGGCCTGGGGCTCGGTGAACTCCTCGGGGTCGTCGTAGCCGTCAAACGACGTCATTGCCACCTCCTGGGAACCGCTCGTCTAACCGCGCGGCGACGGGCTTGGGAACGAACGCCGACACATTGCCACCGTAGCGGGCGACCTCTCGAATGAGGCGCGAGGCAATAAACGAGTGGGTCGAACTCGACGGAATGAAGAGGGTCTCGACGCCCGAGAGCGAGCGGTTCATCTGGGCCATCTGCAGCTCGCTCTCGAAGTCCGACACGGCCCGCAGGCCCTTCACGATCGCGGTGGCGTTAACGTCGCGCGCCACTTTGACTAACAGCGTCGAGATCGAGACGATGCGCACGTTCTTCAGGTGCGCCAGCGATTCGGCGATCATCTCGCGGCGTTCGTCAAGATCGAAGAGGACCTCGGACTTCTGGGGGTTGCGAATCGCCGCCACGACGATCTCGTCAAAGATCAGTGCGGCCCGCTCCACGACCTCCAGGTGACCGTTGTGGAACGGGTCAAAGGAACCGGGGATCAGGCCAACGGTCACGCGCCCTCCCCTTCGTCGGGTTCTAACATCGTTACGAGCGTAGTGCCGTACCGTTTCGTTTTGGTCACGATCCAACCCTCGGGGGCGTCCATATGACGATCGTTCTCGATAATCACGCGTTCGGCCCGCGCCCCCGCCAGCACGCTCGCGAGATCGAGTGGCCCGTAGGGCGGATCGGCGAGGATGAGATCGAGGTCGTCGGGCGGCGACCACTGGGGCAACGAGGCGCGTACGAAGAGCGCGTCGGCGCCCAGCTGCAGCGACTCGAGGTTGTGCTTGGCGGCGAGGAGGCACGCGGGGTCGCTGTCGACGAAGTAGACCTTGCGCGCGCCGCGCGACATCGCTTCGATACCCATCGCACCCGAGCCGCAGTAGAGGTCCACGACGACGAGGTCGGTGAGGCCTCCGCGACTTTCGAGCATCGAGAAGATCGCCTCGCGGGCGTAGTCGGTCGTCGGGCGCACCGTGGGTGGCAACTTCGCCTTGAGCGGTCGTCCCCGGGCCGCCCCACCAATGACTCGCACCCCCAAAGGGTACGTCGCATTGTTGTCACGACTTGAACAAGTAGTCGGCTTCTTCGTCGTCGACGAACAGGCGTAGTTCGTCCACCATTGCGGGCTCGGTGCTGAGTCCATCGCGTCGCACCAGGTCCGAGGCCACCCGTTGGGCGGCGAGCAGGAGGTCCTCGTCGCGGCGCAACGACGCCAGGCGTAGGTCGCTGCGACCGCGCTGGCGCGTGCCGAGCAGTGTTCCCTCGCCGCGCAGGTCGAGGTCGATCTCGGCAAGGGCGAAGCCGTCGGTCGAGTCCACGAGCGCCTGGAGGCGCAACGCCGACTCCTCGCTCGGCGCCGCACCGAGCACGTAGCAGTAGCTCTGTACGCTCGATCGACCCACTCGCCCGCGCAGTTGGTGCAGTTGGGCGAGCCCGAAGCGCCAGGCGTCCTCGATGACGATGACGCTGGCCTCGGGAACGTCGACGCCGACCTCAATCACGACGGTCGCGACGAGCACGTCGATCTCGCCGGCGCGGAACTGGGCCATTACTTCGTCCTTTTCGGTCCCCTTCATCTGGCCGTGCAGGAGGCCGAGCGCCAGCCCGCGCAGTTCGCCGAGCGCGAGGCGCGTGCGTTCCTCGACCGCGCTCGCCGCTTCGACCCGCTCGGAGCCGTCCACGAGCGGGCAGATCACGTAGACCCGTCGTCCGGCGGCGACCTCGTCGCGCACCCGTCGCCAGCAGTCGGTGACCTCGTGGTCGTCCCTGGCCCACGTGGTCTCGATCGCCAATCGACCGCGGGGCATCTCGTCGAGCACCGACCGGTCGAGGTCCCCAAAGACGACCATCGCCGCGGTGCGCGGTATCGGCGTCGCGGTCATGACGAGCAGGTCGGGGTCGGCCGCTTCGTACGATCGTTCGCGCCCCTTGTCGCGCAGGGCCGCGCGCTGCTCCACGCCGAAGCGGTGCTGCTCGTCAATGACAATGACCCCGAGTGCGCGAAAGCGAACGTCGTCGGTCAACAGGGCGTGGGTGCCAACGACAATGTCGACCGCGCCCTCGGCGAGCGCCAGGAGTACGGCCTGACGGTCCTTCGCCCGCACGCGACCGGTCAGCAACTGAATCGACAGGGGTCGGGTCCCCCCGAGGACCGAGGGGTCCTCCAGCACCAGTCCTGCGAGGTCCCGGCGCAGCGACGCGAGGTGCTGCTCAGCGAGCACCTCGGTCGGCACCATGAGCGCACCCTGGCGTCCACCGTCGATGGACGCCAGCAGCGCGGTCAGCGCGACGACCGTCTTGCCCGAACCCACGTCGCCCTGGAGCAGCCGGTGCATCGGTAACGGCGACGAGAGGTCGCGCGCGATCTCGCCGAGCACCCGGCGCTGGGCGCTGGTGAGCGCGAAGTGGTGGTTCGCGAGGAAGCGGCGCACGAGGGACGAGGTGGGCGAACTCAGCGATCCCGGCGCGACGTCCAGGTCGGCCTCGTCAATGGGGTGGCGAACCCCGGCCGACGTCTCTTCGAGGCGGCGGCGGCGAAGCGCCAGTAGCAACTGGAGGCGGAGAAACTCGTCGAAGGCGAGACGGCGGCGCGCCGGGGCGACGTCGGCGAGGTCCTCGGGCAGGTGGATCCCCCAGAACGACGTGGTGCGGTCGACCAGATCAAGTTCGGTGCGCACGTGGGCGGGGACGGGATCGAGGAGTGGACCGGCGCGGCGCAACGACTCCTCGATGAATCCGCCGATCTCCCAGCTGGTCAGACCGGCCTTGCCCGAGGCGGGATAGATCGGCACGACGCGCCCGACCCGGCTCGCGTCGCGCTCGTCGCCCGTCGGCCCGACGATGACGTCGACGACGGGATTGGTCATCTGGCGCTGGCCCTTGTAGTCGGTGACCTTCCCAAAGAAGAGGGCCTGCACCCCGACGGAAAGCTGGCGCGCGCGCCACGACTGATTGAAGAACACGACCTTGAAGGAGCCGCCGTCGTCGCTCACGATCACTTCGACCATGACCTTGCCCTGTTTGGTCCGCCGATCGCTGCTTCTCGTCACCTCGCCATAGACCGCGGCCTCCTCGCCCACCGTGAGGTCCGTGAGGTCGACGCGTTTGGTCCGGTCGATATAGCGGCGGGGATAGACGGTGAGCAGATCGAAGACGTCCACAATGCCGAGCGACGCCAGGGCGGCCACGCGCTTTTCGCCGACGTGGCGCAGCTGACTGACCGCCACGTCGGCCAGTTGGCGTAGTCGGCGGGGCGCCGCCTCGCTCACTCGATGCCGAAGTAGTAGGGGTAGAGCGGCTGGCCGCCGTGGTGCACTTCGACCGCGAGCCCGGGATGCTCGTCGGCGAGAAAGTCGGTGATGCGACGGGTGTTGGCGGGCGACGAACCCTCACCCTCGATGATGGTGAGCAGTTCGTGCGCGGGACCGATGAGTCGGTCGAGCAGTCGATTGCTCGCGGCGGCGATCGAGTCGGCGATTGAGAGCACACCCTCAGCGCTCAGTCCAATCCAGTCACCGACCCGGACCGGGCCGGCGTCGGTGATGGTGTCGCGCACCGCTCGGGTCACCTCGCCGGCGACGACGTTACGGGCCGAGAGGCTCATGGCACTCTGGTTCTCGAGGGCCGACGCGTCGGGGTCGTACTCGAGCAGTGCGGCGAATCCTTCGACGATGGAGTTGGTGGGCACGACCATCACGGACTGTTCGACCAACGCGTCGACCTGATCGGCGACGGCCCGGATGTTCTTGTTGTTCGGCAGAATCACGACCTGGGAGGAGCCTGACGCCAGTACCGCCGCAACCAGGTCGGCCGTCGAAGGGTTCATTGACTGGCCGCCCTCGACCAGTCGGCGCACCCCGAGCGACTTGAAGATCCGTCCAATGCCGACACCGACTACCACCGCGACGACCGCGGTCGTCGGAGCCGGTTCGAGGTCCTCGTCGGCCGAGCCCCCGCCGGCCTCGCGAACCCACCGCTCCTCGATGACCTGTTCGGCGAGGTCGGTCACCCGAATGTCGCGCGGGCGTCCGGCGTCGAGGGCGGCCTCGAGCGCGCCGCCGATGTCGTCGGTGTGGATGTGGCAGTTGTAAAGTCCGTCGCCCCCCACGATCACGATGGAGTCCCCGAGGCCGGCCCAGACCTCGCGAAAGGCGTGCATCCGATTGTCGTCGGCGTCGAGTAGGTACATCACCTCGTAGCGCAGGTCGGCGATATTCCCGGCGCGGCGCTGATCGACCTCTTCGTGCACGTGCACGTCGATCGACTCAATCGGCGGCGCCACCGGCAGCGGGTCGTCGGCGACGACCGTACAGAGGGCGTCGTAGAGCAAGAGCAGGCCCGTGCCGCCCGAGTCGACGACGCCGGCCTGCTTCAGTACGGGCAACTGCTCGGGCGTGTAGTCGAGGGCGGCCTTCGCCCGGTCGCGCGCCGAGCGCACGAGGGCGGTCAGGGTCTCGCAGTGCGCGCGAGCCCCCTCGGCCGCGGCGCGCGCGATCGAGAGCATCGTGCCTTCGACAATGCGCACGACGGCCTGACGCGCGAGGACGTCGGCGTGCTCGAGCGACTCGGCGAGCAGTTCGGGCGCCACCGTGCCGTCGGCCGGGAACTTGGCCACCAGACCACGCAGCATCTGGGAGAGGATGACGCCCGAATTCCCACGGGCGCCCATCAGGGACCCGTGGGCAATCGCTCGACAGACGTCGGCCATGGAGGCGTTGTCGTTCAACGGGTCCAGTTCGGCAGTGACCGATTCAATGGTCAACGCCATGTTGGTGCCGGTGTCGCCGTCGGGAACCGGGTAGACGTTCAACCGGTTAATGACCTCTTTGTGCGAGCGCAGCAGGTCGGCGTAGGTGGCAATGGCGGTACGTAGTTGGCCTGCGGACAGCGCGGTCGGAAGGGTCATCGCTAGCGATGCTACAATGGTCGTTCGGTTTAGACCGGCGCCCGCATCGCGCGGCGGCCGGGACAAAGGAGAACGTTCACATGGCATCCGTCTGCGAAATCTGCGGCAAGAAGCCGTCGTTCGGCATGAACGTCTCGCACTCCCACCGTCGCACCAAGCGCCGTTGGAATCCGAACATCCAGCGCGTGCGCGCCCTGGTCGGCGCGACGCCCACCCGTATGAACGTCTGCACGGGCTGTATCCGTTCGGGCAAGGTCACCAAGCCCGTCCGCCACAACGCCAAGGCGTAGCGCTACCACTGGTGCTGCCAGCCCCTTCGTTCAAACGCCGCGCCGTGCAACGTCCGCTCTGTCGGGTTAGCGACGACGGTGCCAATCGTGCGCGGCGACCGTAGACCCCGATCGAGAAAGACCATCCGCAACCGCGAAGGGTCGTTCGTGGCGATGAGCAGTTCGTAGTCCTCGCCGCCCGACACCGCTTCGTCGAAGGTCGCGCCGAGGGCGACCGGCACGTCGACAAGCTCAAAGCCGACACCCGACGCGTCCGCCATACGGTGCAGGTCCAGTCCGAGTCCGTCGCTCAGGTCCATCATCGCGTGCGCGCCGGCGCCCCGAGCGGCCTGGCCCTCGCTCAGACGGGGCCACGGACGTCGGTGGGCCACCACCAGTTCGTCATCCAACGAGGCGCCCTCGCGCCGTCGTCGCAGACCGGCCGACGACCGGCCGAGGGGGCCGGTGACGAGCAGTTCGTCGCCGGGCATCGCGCCGCGACGCAGCACCGCGCCGCCCCCGGGACACTCGCCCACCACCGTCACCGCGACGGTCACGTCGCGGCCCGACGAGAGATCGCCCCCGACGATTGGACAGTTCGTGAGAATGGCGGCTTCGGCCATGCCCCGGTGCAGCTCTTCGAGGTCGGTGCCCGCCGGCGCCGAAACCGCGACGACGCAGCCCCGGGCGCGCGCGCCCATCGCCGCGAGGTCCGAGACGGCCGCCGCGACCGCGCGAAATCCCAGATCCTCGAGGGAGAAGAGGTCACCGTCGAGGTGGACACCCAGCACGGCCACGTCCGTACTGATGACCACCTCGCCCGCGAAGGGGGCCAGTACGGCAGCGTCGTCACCAATATGACGCTCTCGCGCAGGAATATTGCGTTGCCCGACGATGGCCGCGATACGCTCGATGACGTCATCTTCGCGCCGGGGGTGTTCCCTGTGGGGGATCGTTGGGTCAACCGGCGCGGGCATGACACTGGCTTGCCGGTAGAACGCCGCACCGAGGCGGCGAACTGAGAGTGGAGGAACCCAACGTGACGTACCCGACGAAGAACAAGCAACTCATTGCGTGGGTCGAGGAAGTAGCGCAGCTCACAACCCCCGATCGTATCCAGTGGTGTGACGGCTCTGCACAAGAGTACGACGACCTGTGCCAGTTGCTCGTCGAGCACGGCACCTTCACGAAGCTCTCCGACGCGAAGCGTCCCAACAGTTATCACGCCATGTCGGACCCCGGTGACGTCGCTCGAGTCGAGGATCGCACGTTCATCTGTTCGGCCAAAGAGATTGACGCCGGTCCGACGAACAACTGGCGCGACCCCGTAGAGATGCGCACCACCCTGAAGGGCCTCTTCGCCGAGTCGATGAAGGGACGCACGATGTACGTCATTCCCTTCTCCATGGGACCGCTCGGTTCGAACATTTCCCATATCGGCGTCGAGATCTCCGACTCGGCCTACGTCGCGGTCTCCATGCGCATCATGACGCGCATGGGCCTTGGCGCCCTCGAGGTCCTGGGCGATGACGGAGTGTTCGTGCGGTGCCTGCACTCGGTCGGGATGCCGCTCGAGGACGGCCAGAGTGACGTCGCTTGGCCGTGCGACGCCGAGAACAAGTACATCGTCCAATTTCCCGAAACCGAGGAGATCATCTCCTACGGTTCGGGCTACGGTGGCAACGCGCTGCTCGGTAAGAAGTGTTTCGCGTTGCGCATCGCGTCGGTTCTCGCGCGCAACGGTGGTTGGCTCGCCGAACACATGTTGATCATGAAGCTCACGAACCCCGCTGGCGAATCGCGATTCGTCGCTGGCGCCTTTCCGAGCGCGTGCGGCAAGACCAATCTCGCGATGCTGGTGCCCACGCTGCCCGGCTGGAAGGTTGAGACGGTCGGCGACGACATCTGCTGGATGAAGCCCGGTCCCGACGGACGGCTGTACGCGATCAACCCCGAGGCCGGTTTCTTCGGGGTGGCCCCCGGCACGAACATGCACACCAATCCCAACGCCATGCGGTCCATCGAGGCCAACACCATCTTCACCAATACCGCGCTGACCGCGGACGGCGACGTCTGGTGGGAGGGAATGGGCGAGGCGCCCGAGGGCCTGATTGACTGGAAGGGTCAGCCCTGGACCAAGGAGCTCGGAACTCTCGCGGCGCACCCGAATTCGCGCTTCACCGCGCCCGCCAGCCAGGACCCCGCCATCGCCCCCGAATGGGAGGACCCCGCCGGCGTGCCGATCGACGCCATCCTGCTCGGCGGACGGCGCCAGAGCGTCATCCCGCTCGTCTTTCAGTCGCGCGACTGGAAGCACGGCGTCTTCCTCGGCTCGATCATGTCATCGGAAACCACGGCCGCCGCGACCGGTGCAGTTGGCCAGTTGCGTCGCGATCCCTTCGCCATGCTGCCCTTCTGCGGCTACAACATGGCGGACTACTTTGCGCACTGGCTCAAGTTCTCCGAGCGCGCCGACGAATCCACGTTGCCCAAGATCTTTTACGTCAACTGGTTTCGCAAGGGCGAGGACGGCCGTTGGCTGTGGCCCGGCTACGGCGAGAACAGTCGCGTTCTCGAGTGGGTCTTCGAGCGCACCGCCGGTCGGGGCGACGCCGTCGAGACGCCGATTGGCTGGGTGCCGACGACGAGCGCCATCGACGTCGATGGTCTCGACGTCTCGCTCGCGGACATGGACGAGCTCTTGACCGTGCACGTCGACGAGTGGCGCGCGGAGGTGCCGCTCATCCGCGAGCACTTCGCCCAGTTCGAGGATCGCCTGCCGGCGACCCTGGCAGCCGAGCTCGACGACCTCGAGGCCCGCTTGAACTCGTAGCCCCGGGGGCGACAAACCGGCGCCGTGCTAAGGGGCGGCCAGGTATCCCCGTGCGCCCGTCCCAGGAGAGAACCGTGATTCTTGACCGATTCCGTATCGACGGCCAGGTGGCCATCATCACCGGCGCCGGACGCGGCATCGGCGCGGGCAGCGCCCTCGCCCTCGCCCAGTGCGGCGCGGACCTCGTGATCGCGTCGCGCACGAAGGGCGACCTCGACGAGGTGGCGACCGCGGTCGCGGCGACCGGTCGTCGCGCCGTGAGCGTCGTCTGTGACCTGATGGACCTCGACGAGGTCGCGTCACTCGCCGCAGTCGCTGCGAAAGAGTTCGGTCGGATCGACGTGGTTGTCAACAACGTCGGCGGGACGATGCCCCTCCCCTTCCTCGACACGTCCACGCAGTTCCTCGAAGAGGCCTTTCACTTCAACGTCACAACGGCCCACGCGCTCAACCTCGCGGCCGTCCCGGTGATGCTCGAGACCGGCGGCGGCTCGATCATCAACATCACCTCGGTGATGGGCCACATCGCCGGACGGGGCTTCAGCGCCTACGGCACCGCCAAGGCCGCCCTCGCGCACTACACGCGACTCGTGGCGAAGGACCTCGCCCCACGCATCCGGGTGAACGCCATCGCCGCCGGTTCGACCGCGACGTCGGCCCTAGCGATCGTCATGACGTCGCCCGAACTGAAGGGGATGATCGAGGACATGACGCCCCTGCACATGATTGCCGAGGTCGAGGACATCACCGCGGGCGTGGTCTACCTCGCGTCGCCGGCCGGGCGCTTCCTCACCGGCAAGGTCCTCGAGATCGACGGCGGGACCGACGTGCCGGCGATTGACTTTCAGATCCCCGACCTGTAATCGGCGCCGTCTCTCGCTGAACGATTGGCTCAGTCGGCGGTCTCGGCGTCCGCGACGATGAGGCGCGGTCCCGACGGCCAGTCGAAGTAACGCCACGTCCAATTGATGAGGACCCGGATCCTGTTACGGAAACCAATCAGGTACCACAGGTGCAGCCCCAACCACGCGATCCAGCCGGCCACGCCCTTGATGACCAACCCGTGGGGCAACTCCGCCACCGCCGCGTGGCGCCCAATGGTTGCCATGATGCCCTTGTTGTGATATCTGAACGGCGTCGTCGGGCGGCCCTCGAGCACGGCCAGTATCTGGTCGGCGCAGTGGCGGCCCGACTGGATGGCGACGGGCGCCAGTTGGGGACAGAACTCACCGTTCGCGAGTGGTACCGCCGCCGCGTCACCCACCGCCCACACGTTCGTGCTCTCGACGAGGCGCAGGTCCGACGTCACGCGAGCACGTCCCCCCGGACCCGGCGACGCCTGCAGGTTCTGGGCCAATGTGCCACTCGAGGTCACGCCCGCCGCCCAGATCACCGCTGCCGTCTCGAGGCGCTCGCCGTCGTCAAATCGGATGGCGTGCTCTTCGACCTCGACGACTGAACGGCCGAATTCGATCTCCACGCCGAGCGATTCGAGCTCCCTTTTCGCGTACCGACTGGCCGACGCGGGAAAGGCCGTGAGGAGCCGCGGCGCCAGGTCGACCAGCAGGACGCGGATCTCGGCGGCGTCGAGGCGCAGACCATCGCGGCGAATCGCAATGCGGATTAGTTCCGCGAGGGCGCCGGAAGTCTCGACCCCGGTTGGACCACCACCGACGACGACGAAGGTGAGCGCCACCGCGACCTCCTCGGCGGCGACGTCGGCGCGCTCGAGCGAGAGCAGGAGGCGATTGCGCAGGCGTCGGGCGTCGGCGAGAGAGTAGAGCGGAATGGCGAAACGCGACGCGCCGGGAATGCCGAAGAAGGCGGCGGTCGCGCCCGTCGCCACGACGAGATGGTCGAAGGAGATCGTGGTCCCGTCGTCCAGTTCAACGAGCGAACGGGCGTGGTCGACCTGGCGCACCTGGCTGTGGCGAAAGTGAATGTTGTCGGCCTGGCCGAAGATGGTTCGAATGGGGTAGGCCACGTCCGCCGGTTCAAGGCCGGCCGTGGCCACCTGGTAGAGCAGCGGGAGGAACGTATGAAAGTTGTGCTTGTCGATGATCGTGACGCGAACGTCTTTATTGGCGAGTCCCCTCGCCACCGCGACGCCGGCGAAGCCGCCACCGATGATGACGACGTGGGGAAGGCCCGAAATGTCGCGCGACGCCGTCGTCCGTTGCAGAGTCATCGCCATAGCCACTACATCTTAAGGACGCGCGCCATCGCTCAGCGGTGCGCGAAGCGCCGCCCGATTCCGTAGCCGAGTCCCGCGAGGATCATCAGCACCGCCAACAACCGATCGCCCACCGCGAAGCGCAAGGTGATGGCGACCGGAATCACCGCCCCGATCACCCAGAAAAGTTGTTGGCGTACGGCAAAGCGTGCGAACGTGCGACCTTGGGCGCCCGGTGCCACGTTGCGCTGGGTGATCGCGTCGAAACTCGGTTGCACGACCGCGGCGCAGAGCCCGAGCCACCCGGCGAGGACGACCTGGGCGATCAACGCCGGGTGGGCCGAAGCGACGCCGGCACCGACGCCCGTGGCAACGAGCGCCGCCGTCAGCAGGGTCGACTCCGGCACGGCATTTCTGACCCGGGTGACCAGCGCCAGTCCCGCGAGCGCGCCGAGCGCGCCGAGCCCGAGGGCGAACGCGAACCACCCGAGTCCGGCGTGCGCTCGACGCAGCCCGAACGCGAGGAGGAACGTGGCGAAGCCGACCGTGAAGCGCATGAGCGCCGCAGCGCCGAGCCCCCACGCGACCTCCACGTCACCGAGTGGATTGAGGGCGTTCAGATCACGTTCGGCCTGGGTGAGTCCGGAGACGAGATCGCGGATCTGCTTGGTTGGCTGTTGCAGGCGCACGCTCGCGACGGTGGCGGCGAGGAAGACGAAGGTCGCCACAACGAGGACGCTGGTCGCCCCGATCCCCTTCAATATCCCGGCCCCGACGGAACCGGCGATCAGACCCACGACGGTGCCGAGCAGCGTGAGCTGGGCGTTGAAGCCCGCGAACCCCTCCTCCTGATCGACCCCTTCGCTCGGCCACCCGGCGTGACCCACGCGCGCGGTGTGCTCGCGCAACTGGTCGGTGCGCGCCATCTCGGGCACCAACGTGCCGCGCGTCACCACGTAGAGCTTCGAAGCGACCAGGACGAAGAAGGCCATCGGGAAGAGCCAGAGTGAGTTGAGGTGCTGGCTCATCAACCAACAGAGCAGGCCGCGCACGCCGGCCGAGAGCGCGACGAGGACCCTACGTCCGTTCGCCGAACGGTCAATCAGCGGCCCGAGGACAGGCGAGACGACGGCGAAGGGCGCGATCGTCAACAACAGGTACAGCAGCACCCGGCCCTTGGCCGCGGTAGGTGTGACCGAGAAGAAGAGCGAGCCGGCGAGCGAGACCGTCACCAGGGTGTCCCCCGCCATCATCAGCACGTGCACGAGGGCGAGGCGTCCAAAGGCCGTGCTCTGATCAAAGAGATCTTGCGCAGAGGCCCACGCTAGAGAGCCAAATCCTCGACGGCGCACGAGTACCAATGGTAGGTGATGCGCACGACCACCTCGCCAAGGACGCGTCGTGTCGTCCGAGTGCTCGCTCGAGCTCGGGCGACGCGACGCGTCAGTTGGAGAAGCAGCCGAGTCGGTAGACGACCGAGGGTAGAAGTTGGGGCTTGCAGTACTGGGCTCGTGCGACGAGCACCCATCGACCGCTCGTGGCCTCAAAATGCAGAACATCGGTGACGCCAATCTGTTGGAGGCCGGTCCCGACGGTTGCCCACGTGAAGGCCCAGTTACCCTGACAACCAAAGTTGTCGAGCGACCGCAGTGACGGGGCACCGGTGAACGCCCCGCCCAGCGCACCGGAGGTACAGGGCAGCGCCGACGGTGCGACCGCCTCGGTGGAGGTGGGGCGGACAGATCCCACAAACATGCCCGCAACCAACAGGAAGGAGCCGACCGCCCGCACCATGGCCATGTTCGAAGTACAGCACACTGAGCCGTGCTAACTCGGTGGCGCTTGCACCAACTCCGAAAGGAGGATTCTCATCGCCGCCGACCACTCTTCGTCGTCAATTGGTTCAACCGAAATGTCGTCAACGGATCGTCCGACCAGCAGCGCCATGATGAACACCGCGATGGATCGCGACGTGAGATCGTGGCGAATCCATCCACGTTCTTGGCCCAATTCAATCAGCTTGGAAAGTTCTGTGGTGATTCGCAACTGCGTGGTACCGATGCTCGCCTTCAACTCGGGCCGCGTCATCGACGCGGCCACGATGCGAATCCGCATCGCCCGGCGCGCCTGGCGCTGCGGACCGGACGCGAAGGCGCCGGCCAGTCCCTGGAGCGACGCGACGTACCCATCGTAGTGTTGGGCGTTCGCGATGATCGACTTCAACGATTCGACGTCCTGTTCAGCGGCCGAGGCAAAGACCATGTCGTAGGCCGCGTCGATGACGCCTTCTCGCGAACCGAAGTGGTGGTAGACCGACCCGTAGTTGACGCCAGTGGCGTCACAGATTTCCGGTATACGAATCAGAGTTTCGTCTCCCACCATGAGGCGCTCAGCGACCGCGTCGAGAACTGTTCGCATTACGGGCGCAGAGCGCGACTGTTTCGCCATTGGCTAATTTTAACAATTGAATAAACAATTCCAGCAAAAATTTGACAATTAATTGAATACAGTTCGCGCCTGGTGACGTCCCCAGTCAGTGACCAACGCCACGTGCAGGTCCGCTTGGAATCGCCGCTCTCGAGGGCCCGCCATTCGAGCACCGTTGGCCCGACGACCGCCGCGGGGGTTGCGAACCGTCACTTTCGATCGAGTACGCAGTCCCCACGTGACCCGAGGGGGACTTGCCGTGGGACCGTGTCGAATCAGAGATCGTGGGCGCCGCGAACTTGGCGATGAAGTTGGCGTTGCATCAAGACATCCTTCTGTCGTCGGCGAGCGAAAGTGGGCTTGGGCGCTGGGCGAATGCTTACGACGACGACGGTAGGCTCATCGCCATGTCAGCCCTCGGCGTCGTCGTCGTGCTCGCTGGAGTCGCGTCCATCTTCGCGTGGACGGCCTCTCTCGTGACTGGTGACACGTCCTGGGTCGACCGAAGCTGGTCCGTCGTTCCGGTTCTCTACGTCTGGGTCTTCGCGGGTTTCGCCCACGTGGTCAACGTCCGATTGGACGTGATGGCGATCCTCGTGACGCTGTGGGGGGTCCGCCTGACCTACAACTACGCGCGCAAGGGCGGTTATTCGGGAGTGGAGGACTATCGCTGGGCCGTGTTGCGCGACGCAATGTCCACTCGGCAGTTCCACCTCTTCAATATCTTCTTCATCGTGCTCTACCAGAACTTCTTGCTGGTGCTCATTACGCTGCCGGCGCAGACCGCGCTCAACCACCGCGCCACCTCGTTCGGGCCCTTGGACGCACTGCTCGCCGCGTTCTTCCTCGCCTGCACGGTCCTGGAAACCATTGCCGATCAGCAGCAGTGGAGCTTTCACTCTTGGAAGCGAGCCGAACTCGACGCGGGCCGCTCCCCGAATCCACGCTTCGCTCAGACCGGCCTCTTTCGTTACTCTCGCCACCCCAACTTCTTCTTCGAACAGGCCCAGTGGTGGCTCCTCTTCGCCATGGGGGCCGTCGCCGCTCATTCGCTGCTCCAGTGGACCGTCGCTGGCCCCCTCCTCTTGACGCTGCTCTTCGTCGGTTCGACATCATTCACCGAAAAGATCTCGATCTCGAAATACCCCGAGTACCACGAGTACCGGCGCGGCACCTCAGCGATTATCCCGTGGATCCCCAGTCGCCACATCGTCCACGTACCGACGCACCGCAGCGAATAGGCCGTTGCGTTGCTCATCCACAGCGCGATCGAGCAATGTCGAACTCGCCGAGCACCGTACGTCGAGGGAACCTATTTATCGAGTTCCGCCAGCACTTCGCCGATGATCTTGGTCATTTTGTGGCTCGGCAGTGGATCGTCACCTTCGGACTTCGCGACCTCGTCGGAGAACGCTTCGACGGAGTGAACTCCTCCGACGAGCACGTGGCGCAACGCCTCCCCACTCGCTTCGGGGTCGTGCACGTTTTCGAGCGCCGCCGCCACCTCGTGGTCTGGCGACACGGCCACCTCGTGAACGACCTTCATGGCGTCTTGGCGTCCGGTCGCGGTGGAGACCGCGGGGGCGCGGTCGGGGTTCTGTTGGAGGTCCCACTCCGCCAGGGCCTCGTTAAAACCTCCCTCGCCCGGGTGCAGGAGTCGGGTCGTTGGCGCGGGGGCGGCGTCAGGGCTCGCACCGGCGTCCGCGACCACGTCGTCACCGTGTTGGCGCTCGGGAACTATCGGAACCTCAAGGCTTCCGTCAGAATGTCGGACGATTGTCATGATTCTCAACTCCTTGTTCGAGCCACTGGGCTCTCTCTCTTCGAGGGCCGGGATGGTCTTCGAGCACGTTCACAGAAACGTGATCCCCACCTCACGGTCTTCGGAGTTGAAATTCTACCAATTGGCTTCTCGGCAACGCTAGTTGCCATCGGGAAACCGCGACCGGCCCGAACGATCCTCCCCGGCCGCAACGGGCGCGCCGTCGCAATGGCGTGGCTCTGGTCGGTCCTGCTCGCGTACCTCGGAACCCACTGGGGCGCCTGGGGCGCCGTCGGGGTCTTCATCCGTATGGGCCCGACGCAGGCGCGATTCGCGAGTCTGATGCACGAGGCGGCGCACAAGCACATGTTTTCCAACAAGCGAGCCAACGACCTGATTGGCAGGTGGCTGATCGCCTACCCCGCCTTCGTGCCAATCGGCCTCTATCGAAGGCCACTTCGCCCACCACCGCGAAGAGCTCGGGCCCGACGAACCCGACCTCGCTTTCTATCAGGGCTACCCGTGCCAACCACGCGACCTCGGACGCCGTCTGTTGCGTGACGCGGTCGGTATCTCGGGATTATTTCGAACTGTGGCGCTCCTCAACCTCGTCGCCCGATGAGGAGATTGACTGGTGATCTGACCCCACGGTTGTGAAGGCGACTCGTGGGACACCTATCGGCGACGTCGCGCTAGTCCGTGGCGTAGGACTCGCCACCCCACGATGAAGAGGCCTAGGAACGCGAACGCCACGATGACAAACGCGATAGCCGTCCCCTGCCCGGCGATCACTCTCAGGACCATGCCCAGGGCCACCGTGAAGAGCCACACGATGACCCCGGCGCGGACCGACGACACGGTCCACCGTCGTTGCACGACGACGAACCATCCGATGATCAGTCCAACGAGGAACGGCCACGAGGTCGAGGCGAGGCCGGACGGTTGGACGCCGTGGTCGTGCGCGGACCGACCGATCGCGACAAAGATCCCTACGGCGACGACGTCGAACACCGGGGCCAGTCGGTCGTAGTGGACGAAACGCACCACCCATTATCGCCAGGCGCGGCGTGATGACACAACTCGGTCGACACGGTGCCAGTGGACGCCGCTGACCCGGTAGTCGACCGCTCGTCGGTTGCGGACGCGACATCAATGCTGGCGGCAGCGTCGTCGGGGTCCGAGCAGATCAGAGGAGGCCCGAAACTCTATAGTCGGGTGATGGATTGCCCCGAGTAGCGGGTGATGATATTCGGTATCACCCGGCCACCCGGAAGGTTCTCATGAAGCGTGCGGCGTTGCTACTCTCGATCGTCGCCGCGTTGGTCATGATGCCAGTCGCCGCACCTTCGTCGGGAGCCTCGACGGGTTCGCTCGTCAACGTCTTGAGGGGACCTTCCTACCGCTTCGCTGGCCCCCTGGGCGTGTCCTCTGACGGCGTTCACGTGTGGGTGACCAATGCCAACAACAACTCGGTGGCCGAACTGAACGCGACTACCGGTGCGCTAATCAAGGTGATCAGGGGTGCACGCTACGGCTTTAATATCCCGGGCGCGATTGCGTCGGATCGGCGCCACGTCTGGGTGATCAATCAAGATTCGGTGACCGAACTGCGCGCGACGAATGGCAACCTAGTGCAGGTGATTCGTGGCCGCACCTTTGGCCTCAATGCACCAGACAAAATCGCCACCGACAGTGCCCACGTCTGGATCGTGAACGCGGACAACAATTCGTTGACCGAACTGCGCGCGACGAATGGCGCCCTCGTCAAAGTGATCAAGGGACCCGGTGGCACCGGGCGCGTCAAATCCCTCCGAGGAGGTTGGAAACTACGACGAACGACCTTGGCACTGTCGCCATTAGGGAGCCCCGTGAAGTGGGATCGATGACGAATGCGCCAGGTCGCCGTGCGTCACGACGCCCCGAGGCCGTGGTTTTCGACGTCAACGAGACGCTGACCGACCTCGCACCACTGGAGCAGGTGTTCGCCGCACTCGGACTTGGGTCCACCGCCCTGCGTTGGTGGTTCGCCGTGTTGCTGCGCGACGGGTTTGCGCTAACGGCAACGGGTGACCGCGCCGCCTTCGGCGATCTCGCCCTGGCCGCCCTCGACGAGGTCGCCGCCGCCTCGGATCGAGTCCTACCTGGCGGTGCCGGCACTCAAGTAATGGAGGCCTTTGGGCGAGTACCCGTCCATCACGACGTGGAAGCAGCACTCGACCGGCTCAAGTCGGCCGGCGTCGCGACGTTCGCGCTGACGAACGGCAGCGCCCCTCTCGCGCGACGGATCCTGGGTGCGGCCGGAGTGGTTGATCGATTGACCGACGTGCTGTCGGTCGACGTGGTCGGCCACTGGAAGCCTCGGCCCGAGCCGTATTGGTACGCGGCCGAGGTTGCTGGCGCGGCGTTCGATCACGTGGCGCTGGTCGCCGTGCACCCGTGGGACATCCACGGAGCGGCCTCGGCCGGCTTAATGACCGGTTGGGTCAACCGTGACCGACGCCAGTACCCCACCTTCTACCGTCCGCCAACGGTACAGTCCATTGACCTCCATGGCGTTGTCGAGAGGCTCCTCGCCCTCGGCGATCACTGAACGCCGAGGGCGGCTACTTCAGCAGGCGCGACAGACGGCGGTCGGCGAGGACCTTGCCGCCCGTTTGGCACGTCGGGCAGTACGTCATCTCGTAGGACTCGAAGGCGACGCGGCGCAGCGTGTTGCCACACGCCCTCGGACATGGCTCGCCGGCACGACCGTGCACCTTGAAGCGGTCACCCAGCTTGGCCTCTGACAGGCCGCCTTTCCGGGCGCGCTCCAGATCGAGCGCGTCCGCCAACACGTCGGTGGTGGCAATCAACAGGAACTCACGTTGTTCCGGTCGCAGCGAGTGCAGCGAGGCGAAGGGTGACAACCTGGCCCGGTGCAGGATGTCATCGCCCCAGCCACGACCAATGCCGGACACCACGTGCTGGTCACGCAGGTCGGTCGTGAGACGGCGCCTGGAGTCGCTCGTGCGGACAAGTGCAGCAAACTCCTCGCTCACCGGCTCGGGACCGAGGCCGGACAGTGGACCCTCAACTCCCGGCGCCACCACCCACCACGATGCCTTTCGGTGAGTACCGTACTCGCGAACGAGGATACCGACGCCGTCCGCATCGCGGCCGAGAGTATGGCTGGCGAACAGAAAGCGCACCGCAGAGCCGCGCGACCTGGTGTTCTTAGGCGGCTGCTCGACGTCCAGTCGCCCCGCCCGCGAAAGGTGCAAAATAATGCGAGCCCCGCCGTCAAACTCCCAGACGAGGTACTTAGCGCGCCGTCCGACCGAGATGAGCCGACGACCGTAGAGCGTGTCAGGTGTTGGCGCGTAGGTCCGGAGCGAGGAGAATCCGAGAAGGTCAGCCCGGCGCAGTGTCGTGCCCGCTAAGAGCGCGTCGAGCCGCTCCGACAACGCCTGCATCTCGGGCAGTTCGGGCACGAAACATTGTAAATGACCTCGTCCGTGCGGAGTCGCAGTCGATCGATCAGGCAGGTCCGCAGACCGCGAAGAGGCTTTCCAAGATTCGAACACGATCGGTCAATTCTCCGCCCAAACTTCCTCGTTTTGTATGGGATGTCTGAATATCAGACGAGTTTTAGTAGGGCCGGTAGGGACTGCACTGACTTCCCTGGCTCCACCTTGATCAGCGGTGTTGGCCACTGGGTTCAGCAAGAGGCGCCCAGCGCGGTCAATGATGCCCTCGATACTTTTCTCGATTCGATCTGAACTCTTGGAGGCGTTCATTCTTGCGTCAAGTTCATCGCTACGTCAGGCGGTGGAGGACCTCGGTGATGGTGTTGCTGCGCACTGCGTCGCGGGGTTTATACCTAAGTCCACAGGGCCTACCTGACTTGACGATTCAGCGACGACCGTGCCGAGTTTCAACTGAATGTCGCCGATTTCCCAACTCCAATTTTCATTGAAATAATTTGGTTGTAGCACCGTTTCTCCCTGGTAGCAACCCTCAGGTCCCAGAGCCAGAAGACCGTAAACCTTTCTCACCACCAGAGGGTGGAACTAACAGTGTTTCGTGGCTTATGAGTTGATGCCTACCCACACGACGCCGAGGTCAGTGGTAATGGCCCCGGGGCCTGCGTAGAAACAGACGTTGGCTAGTTTCCGAGCAAAATAATGCGCAGTTGCAATTGAATGGGCGTAGTCCTCAACGACGAAGCCCTCCGCAGAATGAGATGAGCATTTCTTAACTTGCAACGTGGCACGGGGTAGGCCCCTCACCTCGACCAGGGTATGTTCGCGCGCACCGCCACTTAACGTCACCACTTTGTTCGTCGTAGGAACAGTTGGCAGTGATAACTGACCGACCTTCGTGGCTTTGCCCGCGTAGATGCCACGTACGGCCCGAACCGTCGGTCCACCCATTTGCAGATGACACCTTGGTCCGCGGTTTGTGAAGGTCACCGGTGTAAGCAGGGTTCCCGATGGGTAGCCTCCACCTCCCTTGTAAGTTGCCCCAACCTGCAACGTGATGTTGGACGCCTGGCACACTGGTGAAGACACTGCCGCGGCCTTTGATTCCGGTGCCTTAGAGCCCGACGATCGGGCGACGAGAGGCACAGCGAGCGGCCCCGAAGTGAGCGCGGCCGCCAGATCGTAGGCATCGGTCTTCGACACGGAGACCAGCTGCATTTGACCGTCGAAGGAACTGAAGGTGGTGTTGGCCGGTTGGATGATTGGAGCTTCAGCAATGGCCCCGTTTAGATCCACGGCGAGCTGTCGGTGGAAATACTTCTTAGCCACGCGATCCCACTGTTGGGACTCGGCCGCGTTGAGACGGACGTTCACGAGCCATGCACCGGAGTCCGGCACACGAGTCACGGTGGCTGAGGCAACCTTCGACGAGAGCGTAACGAGCGTCGGACCGACGAGGTATCGCTGTGCGGTGCCTGCACCGCTGTTCATTAATGGCAAGAGGGCCCAGGTGTTCGGCGCCTTGGCGTCTTCTGCCGGGGTCGTGGTCGCGTAGACCGCGAGTGCTGGGTCGGGCTCAGTCGTGGGTACGGCGAACCCCGAAACAGTAGGGGCGTCATACTGCGGACTCGAACAAGTCGCTGGTAACGGGCTGGTCGAGTCCGGGCCACTCTGACGCTTGGCGTAGCAGGTCACGGATCTGACGAGCAGTTCGGGCGACGAGGTGAGAAACGACGTTGGGGTCGCCAGTCCCGCTGGCCCGTTGGTGACGACCAAGGCCCCGTGCGAGACCATCACCGTGGCGTTCTTGGCACCCACCGCATGAAGCCGAGCGGTCATCACGCTCTTGTCGGCCACTAGTTGCGCCGCGCTCGTCGGCCCATTGGTCTTCGGGTAAAGCGTCACTGCATTGGCGATATTTGAGGAAAGGCCTATGAAGAGCGCAGTGGCGCTCACCGCGACTGCGAGGAGACCGATTCCTATGGTCGAAAGACGAAAATGAATGCTTTGCATGTTGCGCTGCCGGTACAGCGATGCCCTACGCCGCGTAGAGATGCGGGCATGAATGGCTCTGGTCGCGGGTTGCTCAATACCAACCAGCACCCGCGCCATCAAGTGGTCGTAAGGCACGAGTTCGTCGAGCGCGCTGTCACTCAAGTCCCGAACAGGGTCAATGTCCGTCATTAATGCGATGAGTAGCTCTTCGTTCATCAGTGTGTCTCCTGGATCGGTAGGGGCGAGATACTGGCGGTGCCGTTGGTTTCGTTGAGTAGTTGTCGCAGGTGCTGGCGAGCCCGGGAGATGCGAATGCCCGCCGCCTTCTCGCTACAGCTGAGAACGAGGCCTATTTCGCGGTACGTCAGGTCTTCCCAGTAGGTGAGTTGGAGAAGTTCTCGCTCTTCAGATCGCAGCTCGAGCAAGGCCTCCATCAACTGCCTGATGTCCTCTTCGCTGTATCGCGGCGCGTCCTGGGTGTGCTCACGCTCAAAGGCCAGGCGCATCTCCAAACGCAGCGAGCGCCGGTGGCCACGCAAGGAGTTGGAGAGAACACGACCCGCGATGCCGTAGAGCCAGAACAGTTCTTGCTCTCGTGGAGGGATCTCATCGAAGCGCCGCCAGGCAACCACAAAGGTCTCGGCGACGAGGTCTTCGGCCGCGCTGCGATCTTCGAGGCGACGTAGCGCGTAACGCAGCAGTGCTTGGCGATACGTCGCGACTACTCGCGCCAACTCCGTATTCTTGTCGCTTCCCTGTCTTTCAGGTTCTCTCATCACTGTCTTAATGTCCGGATAGCAAGAATCCCTTCACACGAACACCACCCTTCTTCTCGCCCAGACCGATGAAACTGGGTAGTGCATACACGAAAGAGCCTCGTCCTTGCCGAGAAAACTGACCCTATGCGACTACTTCGGTATAAACCTCTTAGTAGGGCCGGTGGGGATCGAACCCACGACCGAGGGATTATGAGGTGAAAGCATTCGGTCGGACTGGTCCGGTGGCGTCGGTTTCAACCGAGTTCCACGGCAACTTTTGTCCGTAGGCGTCGGATTGGTCCGGTGGCGTCGGTTTGGTTTGTGGGATGAAACGTGGGATTTTTGGTCGCAAATATTCGTCAAATCGACATCTAAGATCGTGAAGATGCCTTCAGCTCTGATTGCCACGGGCGGAACAATATGTTGGTCTGACCGACAACACCGAATGCTGACCGGACATGAACTGGCCAATTCTGCTGGGGTTGATTTCGATTCGATCATCGAAGTTGGGACGAAACCTTCGTGGGACCTGACAATTTTAGACATGGTCGACATCGCAGGGGCCGTTTGTTCCGCCATTGACGATGGCCATACGTCAGTGACCGTAACCCATGGAACCGACACGATGGAAGAGACCGCGTGGCTCACGGATTTACTGCTCGGAGTCGAACGAAGAATCAGCAGTCGAGTGATATTCACAGGTGCAATGAGATTTGCGGATTCCGATGACTCCGAGCAGTAAATCCGTGAGCCACGCGGTCTCTTCCATCGTGTCGGTTCCATGGGTTACGGTCACTGACGTATGGCCA
>JANYFR010000005.1 GCA_025362585.1 Acidimicrobiales bacterium
CCAGGCTCCGCAGGAATTTCTGCGTCAACCCCATGGACTTGGCGTAAACCTTACGTCTCGCGTATCGCTTGGCGTAGGAGCCTGGCCCCTTGAATGCCGCCTCCACATTCCCGAGTAGTCGTGCGGAGCGATATAACTGGAGGGACTGTCCCAACCATCCAACAACATTCAAAATGCCAAAGAAATGCTTCGTCCTGGCTGAAAAGTCTCCGAGGGAGTTAATCTAGTCACTTTCAACTTACAATCCCCTTTGACGTCGGTCAAAGGGGGCTAACTGTACTGAAGGTGAAGCTAGACCCGACTAGACCTATTGTCGAGCAACTTACGAAAGGTGAACGTAAATGGAAGAGTTCTTGATTGACGTGGAGAAGTTGAGGGAGAACGCCAGAAAAAACATGAAAAAAGGTCCAGTCACCGACGCCTACGGCGCCGATGTGAAACGAGTGGTCGAAGTGCTAAATGACTCGCTGGCGACCGAATTCATCTGTGTGCTCCGCTACACGCAGCACCACTTCGCCGCCAAGGGACTGGAATCCGAGTCAGTCGCGGCCGAGTTCTTGGCGCACGCGAATGAGGAGCGCGCCCACGCGGACTCGCTCGCGGCACGAATAACTCAGCTCGGCGGAGAACCAGATCTCGATCCGTCGACCCTAAGCGAACGGGCGCATTCGCAGTACCAGACGGCGGATTCGCTCATCGCGATGATCAAGGAGAACCTGGTCGCCGAGCGAATCGCCGTAAGTGTCTACACCGAAATTGTGAAGTGGCTTGGTGACCGCGACCCGACGACGCGACGACTCATAGAGGAGATCCTCGCCGTGGAGGAAGAGCACGCCGACGACATGGCCAATCTGCTGGGCTCGACTAAGTAGCGCACTATCCCTCTCGAACTATCCGATCGCAACCCGATCGCTCGATAACAAATGGAGTGGCGACCGACGAGGCCATTAACGATACTGTCGGCACCCTTCGTCACATCAATGTCTATTCCAAAGAGTTTACTAATTTGTCGTATCACTCTTTATTTTCCCAAGCATTGCGTGTACCATCCCAGTCACGTTTCGAGATAGTTCGATTTACTAGCGAGTCAATTGACACTTTCAAGGAGTGATTCTGTGATGGCGAGAAAGGTTGCAGCCCACCGTTTGGCCAACCAGGAAGGCGTCAAACAGTCTGGAATCGCTTCATACATGCCCGCCGATCCAGAAGGGAACCGAATCGATCAGGTCAAAGCTTCCTTCATCCGCCTAGTCGAGTCGCGCGCGTTGCATCTTCCTCTTCCCGGCAGTGGCCGAACGATTGTGCGATGGAACTACCTCGCCGAAGTCGCCAGTGACGATCTCTGCGTCGCGCGACTTTGCGAAGCCCACTTGGATGCGGGGGCAATCCTCGCCGAACTTCACGGTCCGGTCCCTCCTCGTCGTTCGCGATGGGGCGTGTGGGCCGCTCATCCAGCACAGCCGTCGCTGTTCGCCCATCGCGTTGGCGACGAATGGCAGCTCAATGGCACGAAGCCCTTCTGTTCAGGGGCTCGTGTCTGCACTCACGCGCTCGTGAGTGCAGACGCGAACGACGGCTACCGACTGTTTGCTGTCGAGCTCAGCAATGGCATTTCACCACGGAAAGGTACGTGGCCGGCAGTCGGTATGGCTGCCTCCGACAGTCTGACCGTCGACTTCGATCAGGTGGCGGCGATCGGCGTTGGCGAGTCCAACGACTACCTTCACCGACCGGGATTCTGGTACGGGGCTAGCGCGGTGGCCGCTTGCTGGTATGGAGGCGCGGTCGGACTGGCGAGATCGTTAGTGAAGGCTCACTTCGACCGCCCACTGGGACCACACGCACTAGCCCACCTCGGGGCTGTCGACGCGGCGCTGCACTCCTTCGCCAACAATATGCGAGACCACGCCGAAGAGGTTGACCAGGACCCGCTGGACAAGATAGGGGCAGCGGAAATTCGAGCACGACAGCTCCGTCACCAGAGTGAACTGGTCGCAATGGACGTCATGGATCGAGTTCGGCGCGCCCTGGGTGCCCGGCCATTGGTGCATGACGCTCGTCATGCCGCCCTGGCCGCCGACCTTCCCGTCTACCTCGCCCAAAGCCACGGTGAGTCCGACTTAGAGATATTGGGAAAGCTTGTCGCAGAGAGAGGGACATTATCGTGAACATTGAAGATCGTGGCGACGTATCGCCGCAAATCTCAGGTTGTGGCACGCCCGAGTCCGCGTGGCGCGACTGCGAGACGCTACGTCAATTGCCAGAGTTCACCCTCCCGAGAACCGACCTCGCGATCGTCCTAGCACCCCACCCGGACGACGAGACACTGGGCCTCGGTGGGACGATTGCTTCGTTGCTAGACCGAGGGTCGACGGTCCTCGTATTGACGGCCAGCGACGGTGAAGCGTCGCACCCTCACAGCGTGACGACGTCACCAGAGCAACTCCGCGTGCGGCGTCAAGAAGAGTTGCGGCGCGCAATTGACACGCTGAGCGACGGTCGCCCGGGCCAGGCACTGAACGTGAAGCTCCATTTGCCCGATGGCGGGCTCGCTGGGGTGGAACGTGAGCTGGGTGAACATCTCTATCGATTTCTCGATCCGGGCGTCCTCTGCTTCTCGACGTGGGCCCAGGATGGCCATCCGGATCACGAAGCGGTTGGTCGAGCTGCCCACGTCGCCTGCGCGCGCTCCGGGGCAAGACTCATTGAATACCCCGTCTGGACGTGGCACTGGGCGGTGCCGAATGAAGAGACCGTGCCATGGTGGAGAGCGCAGAAGGTTAATTTGTCGCCCCGAACAATTAGTACCAAGTGGAGCGCGATCAAGCACCATGAGTCGCAGATCAACCCCCTGAGTGAGCGGCCGGGCGACGAGGCCGTGGTTCCACCCTTTGATCTGCTTCACTTCGAGCGCAGCTACGAGGTGCTCTTCGTATGACGATGCCCGCCGAATACTTCGAAAGTCTGTACCAAGCCAGTCCCGACCCTTGGGGATTCGCGGACCGGTGGTACGAAGAGCGTAAGCGCGCCGTCACGCTTGCTGCACTCCCCGAACCGCGTTACCTCAGCGCCTTTGAACCCGGTTGCTCGATCGGCCTGCTGACTCTCGGACTGGCCCAACGATGCGATTCTTTGCTCGCCAGCGACCTGTCCCCCTTCGCGCTGCGCGAGGCCTCTGAACGACTTCGTGGTTGGAATAACGTGTATCTCGAACACCAGTGTCTTCCCCGCGACTGGCCTCCTGGAAAATTCGACCTCGTCGTACTCTCCGAGATTCTCTACTATCTCAGCCCAACGGACCTCGACAATTTGATCGCGCTGGCGTCGAATTCAATTCTGGCGGGGGGCACGCTGCTGAGCGTGCACTGGCGTCGATACGTCCCCGACTATCCGCTGGGGGGAGACGAGGTACAACGCAGGGTCGCGACATTACGCGACAGGTCGCTCGTGCAAACAGTGCACCACGTCGAAGCCGATTTCGACTTGACGGTCTACGTGAAACGACACGACGTCAATGGCTTCGAAGAGCTGTCCGTCGCTGGCAAGGAGGGACTGCGATGATTCGGACTTTCGGCGTAGTCGTTCCCGCGCATAATGAGCAAGAGCTCCTACCCACTTGTCTCGAAGCCCTCAAGATCGCGGCGAACCAGGGTGGTGTCGCCGCCGTGCGCATCGTCGTCGTCGCCGACGACTGCTCTGACGCCACCGCGGACGTCGCTCGAGCGGAAGGGTGTGAAGTTATTGAAGTGCGTCGGCGCAACGCGGGAGCGGCACGCTCGATGGGCCTTGAGTTGTTAGTGAAAAGCGCGGAGGTGGACCTCGAGCACCTGTGGCTCTGTACCACCGATGCTGATAGCCGCGTACCGAATCATTGGTTCCTACACCAGGCGCAGAAGGAGGCGGAAGGATACGACGCGGTCGTCGGAACCGTATTCGTGGACGACTGGTCTGAACACAGTGAGTTGACTAGACGCCGATTCCTGCGACATTACGGCCGCCCGGGCGAGGACCACGAACACGTGCACGGCGCCAATCTCGGTTTCTCGGGTATCGCCTACCGTTCCGTCGGGGGCTTCCCTCCGTTGGCGCTGGCTGAGGATCACGCCCTTGTTCATGACCTCACCCACCATGGGCTTCGAATCTGTCGAACCGGCAACGCGCCGGTCGTTACGTCAGCTCGTCGAAATTGGCGAGCGTCGGGCGGTTTCGGATCTCTACTCAATGCAATGGACGCACCAGATTGGGAGAGAGCTGTATCGACGGGTGCCGCGCAGAAGTGACCAGACCACATTCCTGAGTTCGAGAAACACTGCGATTCTTGCGGCAGAGACGAAATTGTCTTGAAATTAAAGAATTTAGGCGGTTGCCCTGGCCGGATCCCCGTGAACTGATCCAGGGGGGCTGCCCCGCCCCATCAAGTGCACCGGCATCTCCCACGTGTTCCAAAATGGAGCGAGAAGGAAGCATGAAGCAAAGGCATCACACTCCCGAATAGGCGATCAGGAAACTCGCCGAAGGCGAGAAGCTGCTGACCAGGGCGACGACATCGCCGAGGTCTGCCGCCAGCTCGAGATCACCCAGTCAACGTGGCACCGCTGGAGAAATCAATACGGCGGCATGAAGGCCAACGACGCCAAGCGTTTGAAGGAGCTCGAGAAGGAGAACGTTCAGCTCAAGCGCATCGTGGCGAACCAGGCACTCGACATCGACTTGTTGAAGTTCGTCGCCGAGGGAAAATTCTGACCCCGAACCGCCGGCGTCAAGCAGCGGCGCTGCTTGAACTGGAGTTCGGGGTGTCGGAGCGCAGAGCCTGGGTCGTCGTTGGTCAGAGTCGCTCCGCCCAGCGCTTACCCGCACCGGTCCAGTCTGAGCTCGAAGAGGAGATCCGAGCCTTCTTGCGCGACTTCGCCAAGCGCCACCCGAGGTGCGGTTGGCGCCGCGGCCTCGACGCCCTGTGCGACGCCGGCTGGCCCGTGAACCACAAGAAGGTGCAGCGTCTCTGACGTGACGAGGGCCTCAAAATCCCCTACCGCAAGAAGAAGAAGCGCTTGACCAGCGTTGGCGTGGTCGTGGGCGCCATGCGGCCAATCGCCCCCAACGTCATCTGGGCCTTGGACTTCCAGTTCGACCAGGCGAGCGACCTGCGCACCGTGAAGCTGCTCAACATCGTTGATGAGTTCACTCGGGAGTGCGGCACCATCGACGCCGCATGCTCCATCACCGCCGACGACGTCGTCAAACGTTTTGGATCAACTCGTCGCCGAGCGCGGCGCCGTGCTACCTGCGCATGGACAACGGTCCCGCCGTCGAGATCGACGTCGTTGACACGACCGGCGCGGGCGATAGCTACATTTCGGGCTTTCTCAGCGCGTACTGCAATGGAGCTGACGTGCGCGAGTCAATGTTGGTGAGGTCGGTTAGCACCAGCGAAACATGTCGACACCACGGTGCTTGGCCGCGATTGGGAGTATGAGTATTCAACCGAACCTGGTTGACATTGCGCTACTCGCCTAGTCCATATACGCCCCGCCATTAACGGAGATCGCCTCGCCCGTGATGAAGGCGGCGTCGTCGCTCACGAGAAACGCGACAACTTTCGCCACGTCCTCCGCTGTTTCTAAGCGCCCGAGGGGCGTGTTCGCGATGTAAGACGTGCGTACCGTCGCTTCATCCAGATTGCGAAGTTCTGCTTCCCACGCCAACTCACGAGTCTGCATGGGAGTGGCGACGTAACCAGGGCACACGCAGTTGACGCGAATGTTATGAGCAGCGAGTTCCGCCGCCATTGCCTGGGTGAGACCGAGTACCGCGAACTTGCTCGCGACGTAGTCCGCTAGGAACGAGACACCGCCTTCCTTCGCCGCCATGGAGGCCGTGTTCACGATACTGCCAGACATGCCGAGCCCGATCATTGCTCTTGCCGCGGACTGGCCACAATAGAAGACTCCGAAAGTGTTGATATCGAAATTCCACTTCAAGTCGGCTGGGGATATATCGAGGAATCGTTGCATCTTTGAAACGCCAGCGTTGGAGCACCACACGTCAAGTCGCCCATGTTCGGCGACAATCGCTTTCACCACTCGTTCACAGTCATCGGGGTCAGTGACATCGAGCTTCAGTGCCTGCGCACTTTCAATCCGTTTTGCTATAGCGTCGGAACTCGTCGGGTCGACGTCAATCACTACGACGTGGTATCCGCGCTCTCCGAGCTTGGTCGCTATGGCGGCACCAATACCGGATCCAGCGCCGGTCACAGCTGCAACAGGTCTACTCACAATCACTCCATCAATTGGATGTCGATGAAATGATAGACGTCACACAAATTTCACGTAGTCCTCAAGTTTCGTCATCACAAACTTGGCTGGACCATTGCTCTTCCACGTGTTCCGGCATCGTCCCGAAGCCCACGGTGACCTATTTTATGGGTGAAAGTGTCGAGAAGGCCCAATCGAGTTGGACAATTTGAGCCGAATCAGTGTGTTGCTCACATTCTCGTCAGAGGCGATCGATTCGCCAATGGAGGGATTGCTTTTCAAGAACATGAGCTGACCGCGCTCACCCGTCGGACCTGATTGGGGCGCACGAATGAGAACGGGGGGCACTTCCACCGATAACGCCCCCACGGCTAATGCGGGCCGACGTCCGGCGGCCCTTTCCAATCCATAGAGTGGGCCGATGAGACAACGCAAATTGCACCTCAATCGCTCCGTCAATGCGGCGGTGACTCGTCTCGCCACGGCACTCGCTACCGGGATTGTCTCGACACTGGCCGTCTCGACCGCCGCCTATGCGGTGCCCACTCCTCTACCCACGCCGGCCCCACCTTCGATCAGCCAAGCTTCGACGACGTCAATTCTCGTCAATTACACACCATTCGCCGCGATGGGTGCGAGCACCATCAAACTGTACGACACGACCTCTGGTGCTCCACCACTGACGACGAATGACAGCACGGGGTCTTCCACTTTCACCGGCCTGACCGTTCATGACACGTACCATGCAACAATTACTTCGCTCGGCGACAATATCACTACGTCCGACTCTGCGGAGAGTGCGAATTCCAACGTCGTGATCCTGACGCCTCCCCAACTGGCTCAACCATCGGCGCCATCCCTTGCTCAGATCTCGCCCTCGTCACTTCGTGTCACGTTTTCCCCTGACGGCAACGCGAGCTCTTCCACGATCACCCTCTTCGACACGAACTTGAACACGAGCACCTCGAACTCCGTGAGTGGCAGCACCACTTCGTCTACCTTCACTGGACAGACCACCGGGCACGCGTATCGAGCGACAATCACCTCGATTGGCGACGGCACCACCTTCTCCAGTTCGGTGGAGAGTAGTTCTTCCAACACCGTGACTCTCACCCTGACGCGACTGCCGACGCCACCGCCCCCCGTAATCTCTCAGGCGTCCACCACCTCCATTGCCGTCAGTTACACACCCGCCCCGAACGCAAGTGCCAGCCTTATTGGCCTGCGCGATGTGACCGCGAGCACGTCGACTTCCTTCAGCGACACGACTGGGGGTCATACGTTCACCGGCCTCACCGTTGGCCACGTCTACCACGCCACAATCATCTCGGAAGGCGATGGAATTACGTATTCCGACTCAGCCGCGAGTGCTGCTTCAAATTCCGTCCGACTGACTGCACCGAAACTCCCCACTCCCGCGGCCCCGGTCGTGAACATCGTGACACCGACGATTCTCATCGTTACCTACACGCCAGATTCCCTTGCCAGTTCCAGCACCATCACCCTCTACGATACGACCGCGAGTACATCGACGTCCTCGAACATCACGACTGGGAGCCACTCGTTCACTGGCCTCACCACGGGTCACACCTACCGCGCTACAATCACCTCGGTCGGCGACGGCATCAATTATGCCACCTCCCTCGAAAGCGCATTTTCCAACAGCATCACCCTGACCGTGCCACCACTGGCAACCCCGTTAGTCACATCGACGACTCCGGAGATAACGTCGGTTGCAATTCACTTCGCTGCCATAGCGAATGCCGTTTCGTACACTGCGACCGTTCTGCACGGTGCAGCGGTGCTCTTCACGAACTCGTCGTGCACTCCTGCAAGTTGCGATTTCGTGGGCTTGGCTGAAGGAACCTCGTACACCGTGCAGGTGCAGGCAATCAGCAACCACGGGGCCGCCGGCGATTCAGCGCCCAGTGCGCCGGTGACGTTCAAGACGTTTTCGACCGGCGTATGTGGGCCATCGTCTGTCCCCGCACCCGCCTCTCCGCCCCCCGGGGTCGCCGCTTCGTCGCTCGGGACTCCCATGTCGTGCAGCACGGGGGCAACGTCAGCGACGACTCTCAAACTGACGACGCCGAACACGACGAGTACCTACCTCGTGCCGCTCGGTGCACTGCCAGTCGGGACGGTCGTCAGTGCGTACCCCATCACCAGCATCACCTCCCTCGCGAACTTGGTACCCAAGGGCCACTCCTACGTCGTCGCGGTCGCCCTCGCGTGGCAAGCGCCTGATGGCTCAACGCCCGTTGCCACGTTACCAATCACGTTGACGATCAGGGACGCGAGTATCGTCGCTGGCGACTCGGTCACCCGCCTGAGTTCTACTGGCCTAGTCACTGTGGGAACCGCAGTCACCAAGGGCGCCATCACCATCACCTTCACGACCGATCCGATCATTGTTGTCACGGCCATCGCGAAGAGGCCCCAAGCCACGTTGATGGTGAGGGCGGCAACTGCCCGAGTGGGCAAGGAGATTCCGCTCTCGACGCGTGGCGGCTCGGGATCGGGCGCCGTCGCGTTCAGCGTCCTCGACGGTTCGGCAACCGGCTGCAAGGTCAGCTCGTCAAATCCACCGCGACTCACTTCCGCCAGTTACGGGACCTGTCGCGTCACTGCTCTCAAGGCGGCTGACGTGAGTCACGGGGCAGTATCGGCGACCGCCGTGACGATGACTTTCGCCCCGAATCCACAGCGACCGCTCCGACTCAATTCGACGAAGGGCCGCGTGGGCAAGGCGCTAGTGCTGACCATAAGTGGCGGTTCAGGGTCTGGCGCATTGAGATTTAGGGTGCGCAATGGCACGTCGGCCGGCTGCGCCCTCGGTGCGCTGCGGCCCGTCACCCTCAGGGCAAGCAATCCGGGCTCCTGCCTCGTGGAAGTAGTGAAGTCGGGCGACGCTTCCTTCGGTCCAATGGCGTCGGCGACGACGGCGGTGCTCTTTGTTCGCGTCAAGGTGCCCGGGCCAGTGGTGGCGGCCACGACAGGTGTCGTGAAGTCGGGCACCCAGTCCACACTGTTCATTTCCGGATCGGGATTCGGGGTTGGCACCCACGTCAGCTCCACAACTGGCGGCGTCAGTCTTTCGGTGTTGTCGTCGACCCCGACATCAATCGTGGTGTCAATCAACGTTGCGAAGAGCGTCGCGTCAGGACCCCATCAACTGACCGTGTCAAACCGCAACGGTACGGCCCTCACGACTTACCGCGTGGTCAAACCACGAGTTCAAATCAACGTAGCGGCACTCGTCACCGGTCTTTTGGCGGGCTATCGCCAGGCCTGGGCCTCCAGCCCCGCGGCGGGAATCGCCTACGCCTTCGCTCACGACTACCCAGGTTCGGCGACCACCCTGAGTGCATTCCTCGCGTGCAACCAAAAGGTCGGTGCGGGACAGACCGGTGAGACCGATACCCCGCAACTGGGCACCCTGCGCGCCGACCCCGCCTGGCGGGGCAGCGGTCCCGACACCCGAACATGGAACTTCGCCGGGAAGAAACCCAGCGGCGCCACCTATTCGGTCACCGACGCTGAAACGACGAAATTCGCCGGCGGGAGCACCCAGAACTATCAAAAAGTGATCCACATCACGATCCTCAGTGGAACGGCATACTTTTACTTCACGCCGGCCTGCTAACCCCGAGACGTTCTCCGTTCCGACCACCGTGGCAAAGGGTGGTCGGGAACTAGTCTTTGTACTCACTTGAAGGACTCGACCCGAACCGGAATGAGCGAGAGGAACACGTGGTCCCGTGAACATGACTAGTGTTCACGCGCACCTGCTTCGAAGGCCCTGCGGATTCTGGGTACTGGTGGCCGTTGGCACCATGGGTTCACTCGGCGCGGTCCTCACCGGTTCAACCATTGGTTCGGCCCCGCGGCCCCCCCGTTATCTATGGTGGCTACACACGCCCGGCGGCGGCTACCTATTGGCGCACGTGCTCTTCTATGTTTCCGTCGCATTCCTTACGTTGGCGTGGCTCGGCGTGGGCCTCTACGCATTCGAGAAGAGACTGACAGTGTCGCGTTCGTGGAAGGTACTAGCCCTCTGGGCCACGCCCCTACTGGTCGGGTCGCCCCTCTTCGGCCGCGACGTTTACAGCTACGCCGCCCAGGGTGCACTCGCACGTCGGGGTTTCAATCCCTACTTCGTCGCACCGCGATCGCTGGGTGCGGGCCCCCTGCTGTCGTCGGTCGCGGACGTTTGGCATAACACCACGTCGCCGTACGGGCCCCTCTTCGTTGCGTTGACCCACGCCACCGCGACCCTCGCTGGCGGCTCACTCATTGCTGAGGTCCTCGCTTTTCGAGCGCTCGCTCTCGTGGGTGTCGTGTCGCTCATGGTCTTCATCCCGGTGGTCGCTCGACACTACGGCGCCAACGAGGGCGTCGCGGTCTGGCTCGCGGTCCTCAGTCCGCTCGCCCTCTTCAGCGCCGTGGGCTCCGCCCACAACGACGCGCTCATGTTGGGTCTCGTGGTGACCGCGATCGCCGTCGCACTCCGCGGGAGGCGCCGTTGGGCGGTCGCTCTCTTCGCGCTCGCCGCCACGATCAAGTTGCCCGCACTGGCGGGCGTCGTGTTCCTCTACGCCGGGGGGTGGCGCGACGAGTCTGCCCGTGGTCGAATTCGGTCGGTCGTCGAAGCCACTGTCGTCGTTGCCTTGGTGATAATAGCGGTGACCGAAACCGCCGGCTACGGGTGGGCGTGGGTCAGCGCCCGGGCGCTCAGCATCCCGACCCGGCTGCGCCTGCTGACCTCACCGACGGTCTCATTGGGTGTGCTGCTCGCCACGATCGCGCACGCCGCCGGTCTGCACGTCGGGACTCGCCGAGTCGTTACGTTCGTGCAACACGCGAGTGAAGTCTTCGCGGTGCTGGCGATCGCGTGGATCACCTTTAAGACCAGGACCGGCAACGTCACCCGTCACTTCGGCGTCGCGTTGCTCGTGGTCGTCGTCGCCAGTCCGACGGTCTGGCCCTGGTACTTCTTGTGGGGCGTCACGGTACTCGCCCCAACAAGCGCTCAACGGTCGCGATTGCTGATCTGCGTGGCCGGTGGGGCAATGTTGCTCGTTGGTCCAGGCGGAACGCCAATGATTGGTGGCAACGGTTTCTACGTTTCGGGCACCCTGGTGGCCTTCGGCGCACTCTGGTTCTTCGTCTCCGGTGCGTGGCGATCAGTGATCAGGGGGGTCGATCGTGCCGCCTGAAACTGTCACCACTGTCCCCACCGAACTTCGGTGGTGGCGTCGAATCCCCTACTATCGCGCGGTCGCCGTCTACGTGACGCTGCGTCTCACGACGCTGGCGGTCACCTCGATTGCCGACATCTTCACTCATCATGGGCTCGTTAGCGACCTTTCGAATTGGGACGGTGTTTGGTTCTTAAGGGCCGTGTCGCACGGTTACCCGAGTCACCTGCCCATGGCCGCGGGCCACGTACTTGCCAGTCCCATCGCACTGTTCCCGTTGTTTCCACTCCTGATCCGCACCATTGCCGACGTCACTTTTCTCTCGGCGTCAGTCGTTGGTCTGCTCATCAGCGGTGTCACCGGTCTGGGCGCGGTGGTCGCCATCGGGCGACTCACGAACGAATTCACCGACACCGAGCGGGCTGAGCGCGCGGCGTTGCTCTTCGCGGTCGCCCCAGGTGGCTTCGTTTTCAACCTGATCTACAACGAAGGGATTGTGATCAGCCTGGTCGCGCTCGGACTCATCGCACTGCTGCGGCGTCGGTGGCTCGTCGCCGGCGCTCTCGGAGCACTCGCGACCGCGGCGTCGCCGGTCGGACTCGTCTTCGTGGTCTGTTGCGCGGCGTCCTCGTTCGTCGCAGTACGGAGGGACCGCGACTGGCGATCGTTGTTCGCACCGATCCTGGCACCCACGGGTTTCGCGGCCTGGATGATCTATCTCTGGATCCATACCGGCAACGTACGCGCTTGGCAGCTGACCGAACGTGGCGGATGGAATAGCTACCCGTCCCTCGCCTATCCCTTTCGCATCGTGGGTACGTTCATCACCAACCCCCTTGCCCCGACGATGACTGGCCAGATTCTGTTCTTCGGCACGCTCCTGAGCGTCGCGGGTCTCGTCATAGCGTTCAGAGAGCGTCTGCCCTTCGAACTGCTCAGCTACGCATCTTGCTCCGTCGTGTTGTTCGCTGTCTCGTCGCCCGTCGGGCTGAGGCCCCGATTCGTCATGTTGGCCTTCCCACTCACGATTGCGGTTGCGTCCAAGTGGAGCGGGCGTCGATTTCGCCTCGTCGTCGCAGGATCTGTCATCTTGTTGTTGTTGATGACCTACGAAACGCTCACGTCGTTCGCCGTCTTCCCCTAGTAGACGCCGTGATTGCCAGCTCGACGAAGAGCCCCAGGGATACTCGGCCAACGTCACCTAAAGTACATCTGACCTCGTGACCTCAACGTCTCGTGCGATCGATTGGCCGGGTGAGGAGGCAAATGGATCAATCACCGATCTCACTCGTGACCCGTGCGATCTGGACGTTCGTATGGTTCGCCATCGTCTCGGTTGGCACCCACGCCTGGTGGTCGTGGGGTAGGTGGTCCGGATTTAGCTTCATTGCGCCGTTGATCACGGTCGTGGGGCTAGTGGGGATGGTCCTGGTCTGGACCTGGCCCGGCGCGCGGCACCGCCGATTTGAACACGTCACGTTCGGTGCGGCCCTCGCTGCCGTCGTTCTCACTAATGGCCCCGTCATTGCGGCAACGAGGTTCTTCAACACCGACTCGGCTGCGTTCAATCAGCTGGCGACGCAGATCCTCGTGAAGGGCCACAATCCCTACACCGCAACCTTTCGTCCGTGGATGCTGCAACTGCAGCACCCCGCCGACTTCTGGACCTACACGCTCAACGGCGGTCACGTCGACCGGGTCTCGTATCCGGCGGGATCGTTCGTCATCCAAGCCCCTTTCCACTTGCTCGGTCTCCACCACCTCGGGGCCGACTGGATTGACCTCCTCGCGTGGCTCGTCGCGGCAATCATCCTCTACGTCGTGTCACCGTCGTACGCCAAATGGCTTTCGCCACTGCTGGTGCTCACCTCACTCTTCACCTTGACTTTCGCGCACGGCGGTACCGACGCCCTGTTCGTCCCGTTCATGATGCTGGCGGCGCTACGCTGGGACGACTTCGTCACGCGCCTCGGCCCGCACTGGACGAGATGGCTCGGACCCGTGGCACTCGGCGTGGCCTGTTCGATCAAACAGTCCCCCTGGTTTACGCTGCCCTTCTTCATCGTCGGCATCATCCTGGAGGCCGAGCACCACCGCGTCGCGATCTCCAAAACCGTGCTCCGCTACCTCGGCTACGTCGCCCTCCCCTTCGCGGCAATCAACCTACCGTTCTTCATCTGGTCGCCCGGTGCGTGGCTCCACGGCACGTTGCTGCCACTCACTGAGCCCCTCGTCCCGGACGGCCAGGGCTTGGTTACCCTGGCGACCCACGGCTTCGTACGCGTGGTCCACCCTAGGGACCTCCAGTTCGCGGGAGCCCTGATGATGCTGGCGCTACTGATGGCCTTCGTGGGCTGGTACCCCGTCATGAAACGCGCGTGGCTGTTCGCCGTGCCGATCGTCCTGTTCATACCAAGTCGCAGTCTGTCGAGTTACCTCGTGGACTTCATCCCGGCCGCGTTCGTGGCAGTCCTCACGACCAGCCGGGTTCCCGAGGCCGTCGCCGTTCACGCGCGAGCGCTGTTACGTCGGGTCGCGCTCGCCGCCCCCCTGGTCCTCGCCGCGCTCTTTGTCGTTCGAGCGTTCACCGATCCGCCAATAAGCCTCAAGTTGGACCAATACGGCGTCATCGGCGTAGGACCGTTCATGGGCTCCATGGTGCTGACCGTCACCAACAACACCGCGTCGCCGATTCATCCCCACGTCATGGTCGTCATCGGCTCGAGCCACCCAGTCGGTTTCTGGTCGACGCCCTCGACGAATGACTTGGTCGTGCCCGCGCACGCGACCGTGACTACCACGTTCGTACCGCCAAAGTTCATGTGGGCCCCTCAGCAGTACGACAACTGGTTGGTCGAAGCGTTGACGTCGTCCCCGGCGGCGCTGACGACGACACCGGCCTACTCGTGGCCCTATAAGTCACATTGAACGGACCTCGACCACGCGACTGCCATGATCGCGTCGCTCGACTTTGCCCACCGTTGCGTCGCGTCCGTACTCGCTCAGCTACTGACGTCCCGTCCGGACCATCCGGACATCGAGATTAAAAAACTTGGGTGGACCGTTCAGCAGTGAGGTCATCTCGGCGGCGTACTTCGCCATCTCGGGATCGTTCGAATTCCTCATCGCCGTCTCGTAGTCGTCGAATTCCACAATGATCATGTAGACACCCGGCCGGTCGCGGTCCGCGGTGAACGTTGCCTGATTTGCGAGGATGGCGTCACCACGCTCATCGGCCATCCTCTTTGCAAAGGCCTCCACCTCCTCAATTCTCGATGTCTCGACTTCCATTATCTGAAGGAATGCTGCCATCTCCCCGCCCTTCCTCTGATGGTCACGGCAGTTCCGCTGACCACGTCACGAGCCAGCCTCATCCTGCCCGAAAATATCAGGCGCGTCCAACGGTTCTCCCGGAGTCGAGCTCGTCGAATCAACGTTCTGGAGAAGTGGTGCCACGGGGACCGTCGCTCTCAGGGGCCCCTATCGGCCCCGGTCTCACCGCGCGATCAAGCGTCGGGGGCTTCGAGGTGTGCGCCGTGATCGACCGTCACGTCACTGAAGGTCCCGCTCAGCACGGACGAACGAGCCAATTCGGGCTCCGCGCCCGCCATTACCGGCACGGTGGCCGCACGCCGAGTCACGAAGTCGGTGATCGACTGGGAGAGGGCGCCCTTGGGAGCGAAGCTCGAGAGGTGGAGGGCGTCGGTGTCGGCCTCAATCCGGCCCGTGACCACGTCGAGGATCTGGCGGTTGCCCGACGTCGCCTCGGGCGACCACGAGGCGATCGCCGCCGCGAGGTCGAGCGCCTCGGCACGAAGTTGCTCGCGCCCGACGATCCTCGATACGACGCCCAGACTGAGGGCCTCTTCGGCCGTGACGGCGCGTCCACCGAGGAACATCGCCCGGGCCGTACTCTCGCCAAAGGCGTCGACGACGAGTCGCGCGCCTGCCTCGGAATAGACCAGTCCCAACTTAGACGCCGGAATGGCGAATTTGGCCTCGGGCGACGCCACGCGCACGTCGGCGAGCAACGCCAGTTCCAGTCCGCCGCCGATCACGTTGCCCTGCAACGCCATGACGATGGGCACGAGAGAGGAACGCAGGGGCGCGAAGTTGCGCTCGTGGGCAATGAGTTGTTCGACGTCGCCGCGGCTCGCCTCCACGAAGTCGTAGCCGGCGCAGAAGTCCGGCGCCTCGGCGGTGAACACGATCACCTTGGTGCCGTGGGGCGGACTGGTCACTATCTCTTCGATTCGGTCTATCGTCGAACGACCGAGCACGTTGCGCCGTTCGCCGGCACTCAGTCGGATCTCCAAGACGCCGTTGACGAGGTGTTCGACCACTACGGGCGTGGCCGGCGGGAAGGCCAGGCGCGGGCGACGGCGGTCGTGGAACCACGTGCTCGAACGACGGTAGCGATCCTCGACGCGCGTGACGAAGAGTGTCCAGGACCGCGCCAGGCGGGTGTTGAGGCTCATCGAGTGGTTCGCACTGCAACGGTGTTCATGGTGCTCCTTCTACCAGTTTGGCATCAATGGGGGTCGGGCGACACGTCACTGGCCATCTCCGTACGAATCGCGTCGGTATGTTCACCGAGGACCGGTGGAGCGAGTCGCAATGAGACGGGGCTGCGACCGAAGCGCAGGGGACTACCCGGCAGGTCGATGACGCCCAGCGTCGTGTGATTGGCCGTCCACACGAGGTTCTGTTGACGCACCTGTTCGGTGGCGTAGACGGCGTCGAAGGTCTTCACCTCACCCGCCGGCACGCCGACCTGGTCAAAGCGGACCAACCACTCATCCACACTTCGCGACGCGAGGACGGGATCCATGAGGGCACTCAGATCGCTCGAGTGCTTGACGCGCACGTCGTTGGTCGCGAACCGGTCCTGCGTGGGATCGATGCCGAGCAGGGGGGCAAACCGACGCCAGATCGCGTCGTTGCCAACGGCGATGACGATCGGTCCGTCGCTGGCGCGAAAGGTGCCGTACGGAAAGATCGTCGGGTGCATGTTGCCCGATATCGGCGGCACCTCACCCGCGACGAGGTACCGAGTTCCCTGGAATGCGTGCAGCGCAATCTGGCCGGCGAGCAGCGACGTTGAGACCCGCTGGCCTCGACCGCTCGAGGCGCGATCGACGAGCCCGGCGAGAATACCGATCACGGCGTAGAGACCAGCGGTGAGGTCGGCAATCGGCACCCCAAACTTCACCATCGGACCCCCGACCGGACCGGTAATCGACATGAGACCGCCCTCGGCCTGCAAGATGAGGTCGTAGCCAACACGACCCCTCTCGGGGCCGTCGTCGCCGAAGCCACTGATGGAGAGGCGAATCAGACCAGGATTGAGTGCTTCGAGTTGGGCGTCACTGAGGTCGAGCCGGTCCATCACCCCCGGGCGGAAGTTCTCGACGATAACGTCGGCCCAGCGAACTAGTTGTTCGATGAAGAGCCGCTCGCTCGGGTCCTTCAAGTCAATGGTGGCGCTGCGCTTATTGCGATTGGTCGAGAGAAAGTAGGTGCTCTCACGCCCCGCGTCGGTGTCGATGAACGGCGGGCCCCAGAGACGGGTGTCGTCGCCGGTGCCTGGTTGCTCCACCTTGATCACGTCGGCGCCGAGGTCCCCGAGGATCATCGTCGCGTAGGGTCCGGCGAGCACTCGCGAGAGGTCGAGTACGTGGACGCCCCGGAGCGGTCCCGACGGACCATCCTGGTTCGACGTGCGGTCGGCACTACTCACGGTGCGGTCCATTCTCATTGAGCGTCGAGCACGCACGGTGCGGTTGTCGACGAGTGACAGTGGGGATCTCGCGGCGCCGACGTACGGGCGTCGCGAGACCCCCACTCACAACAGAACTACTTAATGCCATCTGCCTTCAACAGCGCCTTGCAGGCCGAGGTTGAGGTGCAGTTGGTCACGTCGGAGAGGAGCTTCGCCGACAGTGGTGTTCCCTGCACTTCGAGCCCCGTCGACGCGTTGGCGACGAACGGGGCGTAGGGACCAAAGGTGTTGTTGTGCTTATTGAAGTCGATGCTGCCACTGGCGCCCTCGTAGTTGATCTTCTTCCCCTTTTTCAACAGCGCCAGACACGTGCCGTACGAGTAGCACGCCGTCCCGGGCGGGTTCGTGACCATCCTCATGTCCTTGGCGACCACGGATCCCTTGGTCGTGTGCGCGTAGGAGTCCGCGAGCGCCAGGGTGATCACCGCGTCGTAGGCGTAATTGGCACCCGAGAGGACACCGGCCTTCACCGTCGCTGCCGGCAGCTTGTTGAAGCCCGCCATGAAGTAGGTGGTCGCCTTGCCCGCCAGCGACGTCCCCATCACCGAGGTCAAGACGGCGTGGGCGTTGGCCGTGCCGAAGGCCTTGATGTAGTCCGCACTGGTGGTGACGTCGGTGCCGATCCACGGGATCTTCGATCCAAGTTGCTTGAACTCGTTGGACAGCACGCCCGCCGTCGGCGCGTCAGTCTGGGAGAAGATGACCTGCGGCTTGTCCCCGATGACCTGGCTCACCGTGTTGGTGTAGGAGGAGAGTCCGCCCTGGACGATATAGGTGTGGATCACCACGCCACCGAGCTTCTTGTAGATCGTCTGCACCGGCTTGATGATGGTCTGGGCTGCGGCGTCCGAATAGAACAGCAGGTCGGCCTTCTTGTAGCCCTTCTCGTAAGCGTAGGTCGCCATCGCCGTGCCGAGTTGACTGTCGGACGGGCTGTCGCGGAACAGGTACGGGTCGGTCTGGTTGTCACGGCCGACGTCGCCGCCCTGGAACTCGTCAATGATCTTGTTCGCCATGAGAACCGGCTCCACCGCATTGATCTCCTGCGTCGTCGGACCGATGATGCCGGCGATTCCGCCGCCCGAGATCAACTTCAAGAGCGCGGTCTTGCCCTCCACCGGGTCACAGCCCGTGTCACCAGTGGGCACCAGCAACCGCTTGCCCAAGACGCCACCGGCCGCGTTGACGGCGGCCGCGCCAATGACGGCACCCTGATCGATGCCCTGTCCCAGGCTCGCGAGAGGACCGGTGAAGCAGGACAGGACGCCGTAGGAGATCGTGGCGCCGCTCGCGCCCGCCACGTTGCCGGCACTGATTATCACCCCGCCGCCGAGTGCCGTCACCAACGCCAGGACGCCGGTCACGGAGCGCATCGAACGCTTTCGTTTCGATATTCCCACTTTGTTCCCCCTTTTCAGTACTGCTCTCATATGAGATCTTCCAGTCCGCGCTACGACAGCCGACCGACGTACAGGTCGATCACCTCTTCGTCGTGCAAGAGCACTTCGGCCGGACCGTCTAGCCGATTCTTACCCAGAACGAGGACGTAGCCCCAGTCGGCGTGGCGCAGCGACCGTCGGGTGTTCTGCTCGACGACGCAGATTCCGACGCCGGTCGCGGCCACCTTCTCAATCTGCTCCCAGAGCGCCGTCTGCAGGAGCGGGGAAAGTCCGGCACTCGGTTCGTCGAGCAGCATCACGGCCGGGTCGAGCATGAGGCCCCTCGCCATCGCCAGCATGCTGCGCTGACCGCCGCTCAGCGCGCCGGCCTTTCGGCGCAGCGACGCGTGCAGGTCGGGGAAGAGCTCGCAGAGCTCTACAATCCGTTCGGCGGTGCCGTCCTTGCGGGTGTAGCCACCCATCTCCAGATTCTCTCGGACGGTGAGGTCGGGGAAGGTGTTGGCGACCTGGGGTACGTAGGCCAGCTTTCGGCGGACCATCTTCTCGGGGGCGAAGTTCGTCGTCTCGTCATCGAGCACGAAGACGTGACCGCCCGAGACCTTGATGACGCCGACAATGGCCTTCAACAAGGTGGACTTACCGGCGCCGTTCGGTCCCACGATCGCGGTGATCTTGCCGGCGAAGACCTCGATGGAGACATTTTCGATGATGGGCGATCCGCCGTAGCCGGCGGTGAGCCCCTCGACGCGCAAGACCACGGCGGCGTCGAACTTCGCGCTACTCATCATCGTTCCCGAGGTAGGCGTCAACGACGCGCTTGTTGTCACGCAACTGGTCAAAGGGGCCCTGCGCGATGACCGTGCCAAGGTCCATCACGACGACCTCGTCACACGTGCGCTCGATGAAGGGAAGGTTGTGTTCCACGACAACGACCGTGCTACCCGCCGTCCGGAGGTCGCGAATGGCCTGACCGATTCGTTCGCCGAGGACCGGGTTCACGCCACCCATCGGTTCGTCGAGAATAGTAAGCCGCGGTTTCGCGGCGGCGATCCGCGCGAACTCGAGCAGCCGCTTTTGACCGCCACTCAGTCCCACTGCACGATGATTGCGTACCTCGTCGAGCCGGTACTTGGTCATCAGCGCCGAGATCTCCTCGTTCTCACCCTCTTCCAGGTGCCGAAGTCGTCGCGCCGAGGCGAGCGAACGCCAGAGAGACTCGCGGCGCAGCTCCGATTTTCCAACGCGGACGTTATCGATGACCGAGAGATCGCGCCACTCCCGGGGCGTCTGGAACGTTCGGATAAGACCCATCCGCGAGATCACGTCGGGGCGCTTCCCGATGACCTCGACACTGTTGAAGCGCACGCTGCCACTATCGGGTCGTTCGAATCCTGAGACCAAGTCAATGACGCTGCTCTTCCCCGCGCCGTTGGGTCCAATCAGACCAACGACCGTGCCCTCGCGAATCGTCATCGAGCAGTCCTTCACCGCTACGACGCCCCCGAAGGTCTTGGTGATGGCGTCGATCTCGAGCAGGGGGGCGCCGCTCACGTCCCCGCCTCGGGCCGTGGCTCGGCTGGAACCACCGTCTCCATGGAGGGTCGGGCCTCGTGCCAGGCGAGCACGCTGGTGGGCGGGGCCGACGATCGGGCAAAGAGGTATCGCCACGAACGACGTCCCTCGGTCCCGTCGGTGCCCAGCCTCTCGGGGATGATGCCGCTGGGTCGAAAACGCAGCATCACAATGATCAGGACCCCGATCAGAATCTGTCGCAACGCCGGACCGAGCTCGGGACGCGCCGCGGGCGACGGGATGTAACGCGTCATCTCGACGAAACCAACGTAGACGATGAACGAACCGAGGACCACCCCCTTGGGGTTACCGCGCCCGCCTACGAGAATCGCGGCGTAGAGAACGAAGATCTCCGTTGGCTTCCAGTCGAGCGGGCTAAAGGCGCCAATGTAGGCGGCGAAGAGACCGCCCGCGAGACCCGCCAGGGCCGCGCCGAACAGGTACGTTCGATACTTCGTCCCAAAGACGTTGCGCCCGTAGACCGACGCGGCCTTCTCGTCGTCGCGTACGGCGCGGACCATTCGTCCAAAGGGGCTGCGCGAAAGACGCTGGACGAGCAAGTAGACGCCGAAGAGCGTGACGGCACAGAAGGCGAGAAAGACGTAGTGATAGGCGGCGTACGACATGCCGTACCCCATCGGGTCGAAGAGTCCGTACACGCCGTTGTACCCGTTGAAGAGTGGCGTGTAGTTCTCGACGAAGTAGTAAATTGCCCACACGGCGCCAAAGGTCGTGATGGAGAAGTAGACCTCGCGAAGACTGCGCAGCGCAATCGCCCCAATGATGGAGGCGAAAGCGATGACCACGACGACCGCGACCGCGATCGCGAGGAGATAGGGCAGATGCCATCCGAGCACGTACTCGACTGGTGACTTCGCCTTACCGATGGTGAGCACCATCGTCATGTACACCCCGAGCGCGAAGTAGGCGTAGGCCGAAAGGTCGAAGTCGCCGGCCCAGCCCCAGATCATGTCAATGCCCAGCGCGAGAATCGCGAAGATTGACGCTTCGGTGAGGATGGCCGTCCAGTACTGCAGCATCAGGCACGCACCGTCGCGCGTCGACCCCGTACGAAGATCCCGCTGGGCTTGATCAGCAGCATGACGGCCAAGAAGGCGAAGGCAATGACCAACTGGTAGGCCGAGCTGGTGTAGGTGCCGGCGACCGCCATCACCAAACCGAGCACGATGGCCCCGCCGAGCGTCGCGTAGGGCCGACCGAGTCCTCCGCCCACGGCCGCCGTGATGGAGAGAAGCAGAAATCCATTGCCGATCGAAGGGGTGATCGATCCAATGGTCTCGCCGTAGAGGAATCCGGCAAAGCCCGACACCGCGCCGGCGACCATCCAGGTCTGCATCACCACCCGGCGAGCGGGGATTCCGCTCACCTGGGCCAGCTCGCGATTCTGGGAGACCGCGCGCAGGGCCTTGCCGAGCTGCGTGCGCTGCAAGAGGAAGTAGATCAGGATCGCGACGACGACCGCCGACACCATGACCTTGATGGTGATCGTCGTCCACAGAAAGGGACCAACGTGCAAGAGGGTCCCCTGGTCAAACTGGTAGGAAACACTCGCTCCCCCGAACGCGATCAGGATGAGGTTCTGCAAGATGAGTGACGCGCCGAGCGTCGCGATGAGCGTGGAGAGCGACTTCTGACTACGAAAGCGCTCAATCAAGAAGAAATTGAGTGACATGGCCGCGACCGCCCCGGTGATCGTCGCGACCACCGCGCAGAGGTAGAGATTCAGGTGAAAGGTCGTCTCGGCGACGTACGCGCTGTAAGCGCCGATGGTCAGAATCTCACCGTGGGCCAGATTGACGACGCGACTCACCGCGTATTCGAGAGTAAACGCCACCGCGGAGAGGGCCAGGATCGCGGCCGTCGAGAGTCCCAATCCGACGCTGATCCAGAAAATGCTCATCTTGCCCCAGATCTTCAAAAGCGGAGTCTCCGTCGGCGTGGTGGTGCCCGCCACGAGAAACGCTGCGGTGCGACATTAACAGGAAGCGCGTCATTTACGTCAGCAACATTGGTCGGGTTGGGCCTCCAGTCTCTCACGACCGAGGTCGGTCCATTCTGCGTCGTCAGGCAGCGTTTCGGCGCCACCGCGCTGGAACGTCGGGCGACGGATCGACCATCAGATGATTAGGCGACGTTGCGTGGATGGTGACAGGCGACGAGGTGTCCAGGACGCAACTCAATGAGCTCGGGCTTGTCGCTACGACAGAGTTCGGTCGCCGCTGGGCAGCGCGGGTGGAACGAGCACCCGGTCGGGCGATCCGAGGGGTCGGGCACGTCGCCAGTGATGATGATCCTCTCGCGCCGGGGCGCGTCGGTGTCGTTCAGTTCGGGCACCACGGAGAGCAGCGCCTCAGTGTAGGGATGCATCGGGGCGTCGTAGATCTCCTCGGCGTCACCGATCTCCACGATCTCGCCGAGGTACATGACGCCGACCCGGTCCGAGACGTGTCGCACGACACCGAGGTCGTGGGCAATGAACAGATAGGTGAGGTTCAGGGTCTCTTGGAGGTCGGCCATGAGGTTGAGCACCTGCGCCTGCACTGACACGTCGAGCGCCGAGACCGGTTCGTCGGCGACGACCAGCAGGGGGTTGAGCGCGAGGGAGCGAGCGATCCCGATGCGTTGGCGCTGGCCCCCGGAGAACTCGTGAGGGTAGCGACGTAGCGACGAGGGGTCGAGGCCCACCGTGACGAACAGCTCACGCACTCGCTCACCGATCTCATCCTCGGTGCCCACTTTGTTGATCTTCAACGGGTCGGCGACAATATCCCCGACCGTTCGCCGGGGATTGAGCGAGGCGTAGGGGTCCTGGAACACGAGCTGCATCTCACGCCGGTGCGGTCGCAGCTGGCGCCGCGAGAGGCCGGTGAGTTCGACGCCCCGGAACTCGACGGTGCCCGACGTCACCGGCAGCAGTTGGACGAGGCAGCGCGCGAGGGTCGATTTGCCACACCCCGACTCTCCGACGATGCCCAGCGTCTCGCCCCGCCGGACTTCGAGCGACACGCCGTTCACCGCGGTCGCGACACTACGAACGCCAAGCTTCTTGCCCCTCGAGGTAAAGGTCTTCACGACGTCGGTCGCCCGAAGGAGAACTTCGTCGCTCACGGTCGTGCCTCGGGACCCTCGGGGGTGGGGCGAATCTGAAGACGCTGTTCGTCACTGAGCCAACAGGCGTCGAGGTGGTCATCACTCCCGTGCAGGGGCGGGCGTTGGTCGCAGATCGTCATCCGGTACTCGCAGCGCGGAGCAAAGGGACAGCCGTCAGGGACGTCGAGCGGCGAGACCGGTGTACCGGGAATCGTGACGAGCCGGGAGTTCTTCGAATCAACGCGCGGCACGGCACCGAGCAGCCCCCAGGTGTAGGGGTGGCGGGGATAGCGCACGACGTCGATCTCTTTTCCAATCTCGGCGGGACGTCCGGCGTACATGACGACCACCCGGTCGGCCATCTCGGCAATCACCCCGATGTCGTGGGTGATGATCACAATCGACGAGCCGTAGGACTGCTGCAACCTCTCCATCAGGTCGAGGATCTGGGCCTGGGTCGTGACGTCGAGCGCGGTCGTCGGTTCGTCGGCGATGAGCAGTTTTGGGTTGCACGATAAGGCCATCGCGATAACGACGCGCTGACGCATGCCGCCCGAGAATTCGTGCGGGAACTGGTTCACGCGGCTACGAGGATTGGGGATGCCGACCTCGCCGAGTAACTCGATTGATCGGGCCGTGGCCTGCACTTTGGTCATCTCGGTATGGGCGCGGATCTGCTCCACGATCTGCCAACCCACGGTATAGACCGGCGTCAGCGCCGTCATGGGGTCCTGAAATATCATCCCGACTTCGCCACCGCGGACGCGTTGCATCTCCCGGTCCGAGAGTCCGAGGATCTCGCGCCCCTCGAATTTGACGCTGCCCGAAATCGACACGTTCGCGTCGCGCACGAGCCCGAGCATCGAGTACATCGCGACGCTCTTGCCGGACCCCGACTCGCCGACAATGCCGAGTACTTCTTTGGCGCCCACGTCGAATGAGAGGCCATCGACGGCACGCAACTCGCCCTGGCGCGTGGCGAACGAGACCTTCAGGTCGCGAACGCTCAACACGGCGTCGGGAGCTGCGGTGGGGTCAGGCAACGCGCACTCTCGGATCGAGCAGTGCGTAGACCACGTCGACGACCGCGTTCGCGAAGACCACGAAGAAGGCGGCGTACATCACGCAGCCCATGATCACGGGAAGATCAAGGTTCTGGAGCGAATTGTAGGTGAGCTGTCCAATGCCCGGCAGTCCCATCACAATCTCGGTGAGCAGTGCCGCGCCGCCAACCAAGGCTCCGAAGTCGAGCCCGAACAGCGAGACAATCGAGATCAGCGAACATCGCAGTGCGTGGCGCAACAGAATGCGACGTTCGGACAGCCCCTTTGCCCGTGCGGTGCGCACGTAGTCCTCATTGAGGGCGTTTACCAGTTCGGCGCGAAGCACCCTCGCGTAAATGCCGGCGAAGAGTGCGGCGAGCGTCAGCCAGGGAAAGAGGAGATGCAGCGCCCACTGCCAAGGATTAGTGAGCGGCGACACGTAACCCGACGAGGGCACCCACGAAAAGACCGACGAGTGAAACTTGCTCTGCGTGAAGTAGTTGACCACCTCCCCGAGCCAGTACGCGGGGACCGACACCGCCGCAATGCCCACGAACATGATCAACGGGTCGATGAACTTGCCGCGATTGGCCGCAGCGATGACGCCTCCGAGCACGCCGACGATGATCCAGATGACGGCCGCACCAAGGACGAGCGAAAGGGTCACCGGGGCCGCGTGCAGGATCTGCGGGATGACTGGGGTGTTCACGTTCACGTAGGACGTGAGGTCGTGCTTGATGAAGAGGTGGTCCATCATCAAGAGGTACCGCACTGGCAGCGGACGATTGAGTCCAAAGGCGGCCCGCACGGCCGCGACGACCGCCGGCGACGCACTTCGTCCAGCAATCCTTGCCGCCGGGTCGACACCCGGCGTCGCGAAGAAGATCAGGAAGACCATCACGCTGATCGCGAAGAGCACCAGGACCGCGGAGATCAGGCGACGGATGATGAACGAGAGCATCTAGATCGATCCTCGCAGTTTGGCCTTAGGGTCGAACGCGTCGCGAAACCCGTCGCCGAGGACGTTGAGGGCCCCCGCCGTCAACACGAGGCCCAATCCGGGCGCGATGGCGACCCACGGGCGGGTGTAGAGAAGGCCCAGACCGTCCTGGATGATCGTGCCCCAACTCGCGGAGGGGGGCTGGACGCCGATGGAGAGGAACGACAGTGCCGACTCGGTCAGCATGTCAAAGGCGACCATCAGCGGCAGGAACACAATGATGGTCGGCGCGACGTTCGGCAGGATCTCTCGCGTGATGATGTGCCAGTCGGACGCCCCCGAGCCAATGGCTGCCTGGACGAACTCGCGTTCCTTCAGCGACAACACGATACCGCGCAGCGGCCGTCCGACGTAGGGAACAAAGACCGCCGCAATGATGATGATCGGCAACAGCAACGATCCCGCACCGATGTGAATGGGTCCGACGTTCAGTCCGCTGGTGAGCAGGATGACCGACAGCGAGATGGCGAGTAGGTAGATGGGAAAGGCCCAGACAATGTCGAAAACGCGTGAGATGATCCAATCGATGACACCGCCGAAGTACCCCGCGGCGAGGCCGAGGACGGCGGCGACGAGACAGCAGATGACCGCGGACGTGGTGCCAATGAGCAGGGTCGCACGCCCACCGTACAAGAGCCGCGTGAAGACGTCGCGGCCCTGGTTGTCCGCACCGAGGAAGTAGTTGGAAAAGTGCCACGTCGGACCAATTGGCGTGACCCCGAGGCCCAGTCCCTGGGTATTGGCCTGCAGGACACTCACCCACTTGCCGTTGAGTCGAATCTGTCCGTTGAGGTTCGACGAGAAGGCGTCGACGTGAGCGATGTCGTGGGCGTAGAACGGAGCGAGCAGGCAGGCACTGACAACCAAGAGAACGACTCCGAGTGCGGCCATGGCTGGGCGGTTGCGGCCAAGTTGGCGAAGTGACGACCGCCAGGGGCTTTCGGAGCCCCTGGCGGTCGTATTTCGGCTGGTCAGCCCCTTGAGTGATGTTGCTGACTCGCTTAGCGGCGCTACTTCACCCAAAGTTGGTCCACGTACATGTAGAACTGACGTGAGAACTGGTAGTTGCCGACTCGGCTAGAGATGAAGTCGATCTGTTTCGGGTTAAACAGTGGTACCCATGGCGCGTACTTCGACATCATCTGCTGGTCGATCTGGCCCCAGAGTGCGTTGGCGCCTGTCGGGTTGACGAGTTCCCTTGTCTCGGCGGTGTTCATCTTCGTGTCGAGAGGCTTATTGCAGAATCCGGCAATATTGATGCTGTTGTCACTGGCGGGGTGGAACTCCGCGCAACTGAGTAGCACCTTCAAGAAGTCCGATGCCGCAGGGTAGTCCTGATACCACTGCGTCAAGCTGATCTGCACCTTGTTTTTGGTATTTTGGATGTAGGTGAATTGGATGTTCGCCGACAGGGACTTCACCGTGGCTTTGTAGCCAATCGAGTTGAGGACGCTCTGGACGTACTGGCCTACCGCCGAATTGACCGGGTCATTTTGTACGACGATCGCGACCGCGGTGCCCTTGGTTCCCGACGCCGCAACGAGAGCCTTGGCCTTCGCGAGGTCCGGCCCGGCGTACGAGGCGCTACCACCCTTGTTGTACGCACAGGACTGGACGTAGCCGGGAAATCCCGGCGGAAGGATCGTGCAGGTCGGCTGAGCGAGCAGCTTTCCACCGAACAACTTGATCGCCGCGTTCTTGTCAATGGCGTAGTTGAGTGCCTGGCGAGCCTTCAAATTGTTGAAGGGCGCGAGGTTCGTGTTCATCGGCAGGTACCAGTCCGCGGTGAGCGAGTGGATATTCAGCTGCTTCGCGAACTTGGTCGACAACTGCTGGAGGCGGTCCGCCGGCAGCGGGTCGAAGACCCAGTCGGCCTGCCCGTTCTGCACGGCGGTGACCTCAGATTCGACCGTGGCGCCAAAGGTCATATCGATCTCGTTGGGGTAGCCCTGGGGCTGAGCGGCCGCCGACCACACCTTGAAGTAGGGATTGCGCGTCATGACGATGCCAGTGTTGGGGCTGTACGACTTGAACTGATAGGCCCCAGTACCAGGTATCGGGGTCGAGCCCGAGTCCTTCGTAGGTGCGCTCGCCGGCAGGACCGAGCCAAAGGGCACGGCCAACTGGTCGAGGAACTCCGCATCCGGGTGCAAGAGTTTCACGGTGATGGTGTTGGTGGCCGCGTTGAGGACCACCCCACCCTTTAACGTGCAGGTCGCCGGCGTCGTCACGCAGGCTGGCCCGCCGACAATCACGTTGTACCACGAGCCCGAGTTGGGGTTGGAGACTTTGAAGAGACGCTGGAACGAAGACAAGACGTCGTTCACGGTCACCGGCTTACCGTTGGAGAATTTGATGCCCTTGCGCAAGACGAACGTGTACGTCTTGCCCGCGTTGGTCACCTTCGGCATCGCGACGGCGAGGTCGGGCACCACCTGAAATGAGGCGGCGCCGCTCACCTTCTGGAAACTGACGAGGCCGTCGTAGGAGGCCTGGTACAACTGCCAGTACTGAAGGGTGTAGTTGACCTGCGGGTCGAGCGTCCCCCCGGCCGTTGACGCCAGCAACTTGAGCGTTCCTCCGGCGTGTTGGGACTGGTACGTCGAGCTCGCCCCCGCCGGCGAGCCCGGCAGCACGCTGACGACACCGAGGGTGCTCAAGGCGAGGGCCGCCAATGACGCGCCAACGCTCTTCATGGTCTGATTACGCAACATCGAACTCTCCCCTGCTCGGCACCACCTGAAGTGCTTTCCTTATTACTACAGACTCATCCATCGTGCTCGGCGAGGAAGCTCTCAACCACCTCAATGTACCGGGCAGGCTCTTCAACGAAGGGCATGTGGCTGGAGTTCTCGAAGATCTCCCAGCGCACGTCGGGAATACCGTCAAAGAAGGGCTGGACCGTCGCCGGGGTTGCCTCGTCGAAACGACCCGAACAGAGCAACGTCGGCGCAGTGATCTGGTGGACTTGGTCCACGACCGACCAGTCGCGCAAAGTTCCGATGCAGAAGAACTCGTTGGGGCCGTTCATCACGTTGTACACGTGGGCATCCTGCTCCATGTAGTGCTCGGTGGCGAGCACCTCGGGCGGATTCGGTACGACGCGACAGACGTGCAGGTCGTAATAGACCTTTTGCGCTGCCAAATACGCGGGGTCGCTGTAGGTGCCGTCCTTCTCGTGGCGACGGAGCGTGTCGTCGACGTCGCGAGGCAGCTCGGCACGCAGAACCTCGGCCTCACTGGCCCAGAGCGCCATCGACGCGGGCGAATTGCTGATGACAAGCGCCTTCAGTCCAGGTGGTCGACGGATGCCGTGCTCGGCGCCGAGCATGCCGCCCCACGACTGGCCGAGCAGAAAGTAGCGGTCCTTGATGCCGAGGTGACCAAGCAGGTTGTCGAGTTCCCCGAGGAAGAAGTCGACCGTCCAGAAGTCGCCACCCTTGTCGGGCAGTTTCGTCGAGCGACCATTGCCAATCTGGTCGTAGTGGATTACCGGTCGCCCAGTCTCGGCGATCGACGCAATAGCGAGAACGTAGTCGTGCGTGCAACCCGGTCCGCCGTGCGCGACCACCAGAGGCGTCTTGGTCGACGAGAGCTCTCCGGTGACTCGATACCACGTCTGCCAGTCGCCGTAGGGTGCGAAGCCCTCCACCACATTCGTTGATTGCATGGCTCGACAGTAGATGAACTCGGCACCTCGCGCAACCTAGCGGCCCACTCGAGGCTCACAACGCTGCCCACGACCACCCGAGTTCACTGACGAGAAACACCGGCCCTCGAACGAGTGACGAAACTCGGACGAGTGGGACCGTGTGAGGAGACACCAGGGACAGGTATCAAAGGTCACCTGACCGGTGAGTGCGTCGGATGATCAGCCGTCCGAGGGGGGCACGGTTCTCGTGGTGGCTGAACCCCCCGAGCCCGAATCGTCGACGTAAGTGGCGACCGTGCGAACGACGGTTGGGGGCGGCGACACCGGCGGCGGGGCCGCGGGAGTTGTCGCGGGAATCGTTGGTGTCGGCGGCGATGTCGTCGTTGTCGGGGGTGTCGTTGGTGGAGGCGCTTGTGACGTTGGTGTCGTGGCAGGTGTCCGCGCCACCGAGGTCACTGCCGAGAGCGACGATCCGACGACCACGTCCTTCGCAGTCAATAGTACGACTCCGCTGCTCAACCCCAGCGTCAATAGACCACTCATGGTCCAAGAAACGATGCCACGTGATGTGCGCCTCATGGTCACTCCCCCAATTGATTACCAAACTCATTCTGGCTGCTCGGCGTAATGGGTCGATAAGGGCATCGTGAGTTTCCGTTAGTAATGAATTAGGGGAGCATTGGACTAGCCTCGAATGCTCTATGGGACTCTCAATTGGCATTGTCGGCCTGCCCAACGTCGGCAAATCGACGGTGTTCAACGCCCTGACCCACAACCACGTTCTGGCTGCGAACTATCCCTTCGCCACCATCGAGCCCAACGTCGGTGTCGTCGCAGTGCCCGATGAGCGCCTCGCCCAGCTCGCCCGTATCTACGACTCCGTGAAGATCCTGCCCGCAACCGTCACCTTCGTCGACATCGCCGGCATCGTGCGTGGCGCCTCGGAGGGCGAGGGTCTCGGCAACCAGTTCCTCGCGGCGATCCGGGAGTGCGACGCGATATGCGAGGTCGTGCGCGTCTTCGACGATGACGACGTCATCCACGTTGACGGCAAAATCGACCCGGCAGGCGACGTTGCCACCATCGAGACCGAACTGATCCTCGCCGATCTGCAGACGGTCGACAAGGCCCTCACGCGCCTCGAGCGGGAAGCCAAACGCGGTGCCAGCGACGTCGCGACGAGACTCGCCGAAATGAGGAGAGCGCATGACGCCCTCGACAGCGGCCAGGTGATCTCGAAATTCGGTAAGGAGTTGGACCGCGCCGTGCTCTTCGACCTGCACCTCCTGACTGATAAGCCCTTCATCTACGTCTTCAATGTCGACGAGGAGACGCTCTCGAACAAGGCGCGCCAGGACGAGTTGCTCGCCTCGGTGGCCCCCTCGCCCGCCGTGATCCTCTGCGCGAAGGTGGAGGCCGAGCTCGCGGATCTGAGCGATGGCGAGGCCCTCGAACTCCTGCAGTCCTACGGCCAGGAGCAGTCCGGCCTCGCTCAACTTTCGAAGGTCGGCTTCGCGACCCTCGGACTGCAGACGTTTCTTACGGCCGGTCCAAAAGAGACCCGGGCTTGGACCATCCATCGGGGGGCGACGGCGCCCGAGGCGGCGGGCGAGATCCACACCGACTTCCAGAAACACTTCATCAAGGCGGAGGTGGTGGCCTTCGACGATTTGATGGTGTCGGGCACGATGGCGGGCGTGCGCGCCGCGGGCAAGGCCCGAATCGAGGGCAAAGAGTACGTGATGCGCGATGGGGACGTCGTGGAGTTCCGGGTGAACGCCTAGTTGCTAACATTCAGTCGGGCGTGAGCGACAGAGGTCGGCGCCTGGACACTTCGAACTCTTAGGAGCACCATGACCTCTGACGCCCTCTCATTCAAGATTGCCGACCTTTCGCTCGCCGACTTCGGCCGAGCCGAAATCACCCTCGCCGAGCACGAGATGCCCGGACTCATGGCAATGCGCGCCGAATTCGGCGCATCGAAGCCCCTTGCCGGCGCTCGCATCGCCGGCTCGTTGCACATGACAATCCAGACGGCAGTGCTCATCGAGACCCTCGTGGCCCTCGGAGCCGATGTCCGGTGGGTGAGTTGCAACATCTTCTCAACCCAGGACCACGCCGCGGCCGCGGTCGTCGTGGGGGCCCACGGGACAATCGACAATCCACAGGGCGTCCCGGTCTTTGCCTGGAAGGGCGAGACGCTCGAAGAGTACTGGTGGTGCACTGAGCAGCTGCTGCGCTGGCCCAACCACGATGGTCCGACCATGATCCTTGACGACGGTGGCGACGCCACCCTCTTCGTGCATAAGGGCCTCGAGTTTGAACGCGCGGGTTTCGTGCCGGCGCCCGAGAGCATCGACTCCGAAGAGTACGGCGTGATCCTGCGCCTGCTCGATCGCATTATCGCCAGTGGCGAGAAGATCTTCGAGCCAATGGCTAGTGGCATCATCGGCGTCTCCGAGGAGACCACTACTGGGGTCCACCGTCTCTACGAGATGGCCCGCGACGGAACACTCTTGTTCCCGGCGATCAACGTGAACGACGCGGTCACCAAGTCCAAGTTCGACAACAAGTACGGGTGCCGGCACTCGCTCATCGATGGTCTCAATCGAGCCACCGACACCCTGATCGGTGGCAAGGTCGCCATCATCTGTGGCTACGGCGACGTCGGCAAGGGATCGGCGGAATCGCTGCGCGGCCAAGGGGCGCGCGTCATCATCACGGAGATCGATCCGATCTGCGCGCTCCAGGCGGCGATGGACGGCTTCCAGGTGACAACGCTGGAGGAGGCCCTCCCCTACGCCGACATCATCATCACGGCGACGGGCAACAAGGACATTGTCTCGGTGGAGCACATGCAGATGATGAAGCACCAGGCGATTCTCGGCAACATCGGCCACTTCGACAACGAGATCGACATCGCCGGACTCGCCGGCCTGCCCGGGGTGCGTCGCGAGACCATCAAGCCCCAGGTCGACAAGTGGATCTTGCCCAATGGCCGGGCGATCATCCTGCTCTCCGAAGGACGGCTCCTCAATCTCGGTAACGCGACCGGCCACCCGAGTTTCGTGATGAGCAACTCCTTCACCAACCAGACCATGGCCCAGATCGAGTTGTACGAGAACCACGCTAACTACGAGAACGACGTGTACGTACTACCGAAGCACCTCGACGAGAAGGTCGCGCGACTGCACCTCGACGCCCTCGGGGTGAAACTCACGACGCTCTCCAAGCAGCAGGCCGACTACATCGGCGTCTCGGTCGAGGGACCCTACAAGCCCGACTCCTACCGCTACTAAAGGGCGGTGGGCGAAGGCCGGTGGCCTTGGTGTCAACGCGAAAGGACGCGAATCAGCCATTCGACGTCGGCCACGGCCACCGCCCAGTTTCGAGTGGTCGTTCACTCTCTCGATAATGCGGTTTGACGCTGGTTCGACCGGTACCGGAGTTCACTCCGCAACCTCTAGCGATAGCCCGCAAAGATGTCGTCCACCTGACCGGTGAGGCCTTGGGGATTGGTGACGCGCAGGAACCACTCCGTGCGCATCACTTCAATGAACTGCTCGCGGCCCATCTTCATCCAGAACGAGTCGGCAATCTGAGATTGGTGTGCTTCGAGTGCATCGAACTTGGCGCCGTTGACCGAGCCGATGTCGACCGCCACACTGATCTCGTCGTCGGGCGTGCCCATCTTGATGTCATCCTCTTCGGGATCACGCTCTTCGAGCGTGCGCACGATGCCCTTTGCGGCGTCTGCCTCCGCCCGTTCGCGGTCCTCCTGCTCCCATCGCTGACGCCATAACACCATGACCGAATCAGGAACCGCGTTGTAGTACAGCGTTGGCTCGTAATCCAGAAGTTCGAGCGCCGCCCGCGTAATGCGGTTCGCCTGGATGTGGTCGGGGTGGCCGTAGAAGCCGTCCTCGTTGTAGGTCACGACGACCTGAGGCCGTTCTTCCATCATGATCTCTGCGAGGCGCGCCGCCGCGACCTCAACCGGCGTCGCCCAGAACGACTCCGGGTCGTCGTTCTGCGGCCAGCCCTTCATGCCCGAGTCGCGGTACCCGAGCCGCACGAGGCGGCTGACGCCGAGGATCTTGACGGCGTGGTCCAGCTCGACGGCGCGCACCGCCGCGACCTCGTCGCCATCGTGGTGGCCGGCGTCGGGCTTCGCTCCGTCGAGGGCGTCGCCGCACTCGCCGTTCGTGCAACAGACGAGAACGGTGCGCACCCCCTGGTCGGCGAGTAGTCGGTAGAGGCCACCGGTCGAGCTCGCCTCGTCGTCGGGGTGGGCGTGCACCGCCAAAAATGTCAGTTGCTCCATCACAGTCCTCCAAATAGGTCGGTCTCGTCGCCGCTCGCCGGCCCTCGGCTCCACGCGCGCTCGTAGTACTCGGTGCCGAAGAGCAACTCGAACAACTGCTCGTTCATCGTCACCAGGTCGGCGTTGTCGACCTGAGAGGCGTGCGTGGCGATCGCCTGTTGCTTGACTTTAGCGAAGTGCCGCACGTCCATCGTCGTCGCCACCATCTCGTCGGGCACGTGCCGGCCCGCGTCGAGCACCCACGCGGGCAGGGAGAGTCCGAGGGCTCTCGCCCGCTCGACGAACTCGACAAGGACCCGGCTGGGCACTACCGGATAGTAGAGGCGTGCCGGCGTTGACGCGAAATCAAGTGACCGACGGGTGACCCTGTTCGCCATGATGTGATCGGGATGACCGTAGAATCCGGTCTCGTCGTACGTGACGACGACGGTGGCGCCGACTTCGTCCAACATCGTGGCCAGCGTGCGAGCCGTGGCGTCAATGTCGACGTTGATGAAGGCGCGGGGACTCTTGTTCTGGGGCCAGCCCTTCATGCCCGAGTCGTCGAAGCCGAGAGTGACCACTCTGCCATAGCCAATCAACGAGGCGGCGCTTTGCAGTTCCGCAGCGCGAACGCTTCGCGTGAGGGCAGGGTCGTGCTGAGGGTCAGATCCGGGCCGCTGCTCGCTGTCGATGCCCAACTGGCCGTTGGTGCACGTGACGAGCACGACCCGGTAGCCGAGTTCGCAGTAGTGCGTCGAGATGCCCGCCGTAAACAGGGATTCGTCGTCGGGGTGCGCGTGCACGCATACGAGAGTGGGTGTCGAGACCATCAAGAGAGATTACGAGATGGATGGAGAAACGAGCCGCGGCGCGGCCCCGCGTGGGGATCGCCGCTCCAATTTACCCACGGCCAACGGCTCACCTGATTGCCACTTGGACAATCTTCACGACGACCAGTGCGAACGCAATCAGTAGGTACACCCTCATCGTGATCATGCCCACCTTGCGCTGGCGCGACATCTCGGGACGAGTCAATCGGTTGAGCGGCGGCATCCGCCACGTAGCCCGATTCATCGATGACTCCGGTTCCTCGCTCGGCGTGCTCAACGTCTTGCGGGACTTCACGAGCAGATAGAGCCCCACGAGCAGCCCGAGCAACGAACCGCCCCCAAGGATGCTGACGATCTGCCCACCGGTGATGTGGGGAAATAGGACGCTGGCGGTGAGGATGATGGACAACAACACCAGGATCCAGACGACCGCCGACGTGAAAATATTGAGCAAGGTGGAGTTCACCCACGGACCGAGGACGCCCTTGTCGTTGCAGAGCAGCAACAAGAACACGGTGGCACTCGGTAAGAGGACGCCGGCGAGCGTCTGGACGCCGAGGGTGAGCAGGCCGAGCGGGACACCGGGCGTCAAGACGAGCGCCGCCGCCAGCGCCATTAGTCCGGCGTAAGAGACGTAGAACGCCTTGGCTTTGCTCACCGATCGGTGCAGAGAGTGGTTGAACCCAAGGACGTCGGAGAGGGCGTAAGACGTCGAAAGTCCGACGGCCGAAGCGCCAATGATGCTCGCGTCCAATAACGCGATCGCGAAGAGGTCACCAGCGATGGGCGAGACGTACTTGCGCAGTCCGTTCGCCGTCCCTTGAGCGCTCGTGAAGTGACCGAACTCCGGGTGACCCTTGAAGGTGGCCGCCGCGAAGCCAAACATCACGGCGGCCCCGACAATGACGATCGCAATGCCAAGGAGGAGGTCGACCCGTTCGTAGTTGATGAAGCGCGGCGTGATGCGCTTGTCAATGATGTAGGACTGCTGGAAGAACAGCTGCCAAGGAGCGACCGTCGTTCCCACTATCGCAATGATGAGTAACATGACCGTCGAGAGCGAACCGTGCGGCAGTCCCGGCACGATGAGGCTGCGCACCATGGAGCCGGCCGGTGGGTGGACCATGAGGTAGATCGGTATCAACACTAGGGATCCTGCGACAAGTATCAGGGAGACGCGCTCAAATCGACGAAAGCTCCCGGTGCTCGCCGTGCCGATGATCGCGACTGCCGCAAGGATGACGGCCGGTACCTTCGGCAGTCCTAGGTACCCCACCGCGAGCGTCACGCCGATGAACTCCGTGACGATCGTGAGGGCGTTCAGGAGGAAGAGGTCGATCACACTGAAGGCGCCCCAGAACTTGCCGAAACGCTCCATGATGAGCCGGGCGTGGCCGACGCCGGACACTGCGCCCAGCCGTAGGACCATGTCCTGGTTCACGTAGAGCACGGGAACCAGGAGTATCAGCGTCCACATGAGGGCAAGCCCGTAGTTCTGGCCGGCCTGGGTGTAGGTGCCGAACGCGCCGGCGTCGTTGTCGCCCACCATCACGATTAGCCCGGGACCGACGATGGCGAGCAGGGTCTTGAACTTTGCTGAGAGACCCCGCCGGGGCGCAACGTCGCCGCGGGTAATGCTGCCGAGCGCGCCACGAATGTCGCCCGAGTGGGCGCTGTCGAGAACGGCCGACTCGCTCGACGTCGGACGGTCGTGCGTGGTCATCGCCGACACCGGCTCGGCTTCGAGCGTGCACCGCGCCGATCACGGTTCCAATCCACCAGTCGTTGATTGACAGGGGACGTGACGGACCACGGTCGGTGGCCAACGAACTCCGCTGCTATTGAGATAGACATCTGGTGCTCCTTCGAGGGACGAGCGTACGCGGACCGGACTACTTCAGAGGGGCTCTCGCTGTGACTCGAGCGAGGATCGGCGCGACGGCAGCGAGTCGAAGTACGGAACTAGGGACGTCGCGGCCGGTCGGGCCGGTGGGGCGTGACAGGACGGGTACTAGGGGGTTTCAGGAGAGCCCCCTTAGAACGTGAACGCGCAAGTGACGTCCGGTCATTCTTCGACCGCCGTCATTCCGAACTCGCGGCGCCACCCGTGGGGCAGCATCTCGTCGAGTAAATCGTCGACCGTGACCACTCCCATCATCTTCTGATGATCCTCGTCGAGGACCGGCAGAACAATCAGGTTGAAGTCGCTCATCTTGCGCGCCGTCTGGTGCACGTCCCAGTGGGCGTGCACGTGCGCTAGGTGAGTCCGCGCAACGCTCAGAGCGGTCTCGGTCCCCCGGGCCCTCACGAGCGAGGCGATCGATGCTTCGCCAATTGGCTGCTCATTCTCGTCGAGGATGAATACCATATGCAACGCTTCGGCCGGTACGTGCGACTGACGAATCGCGTCGAGCGTCTCGGCAACGCTTGCGCTCGAGGGCACCGACACGAAATCGGTGTTCATCAGTCCCCCGGCGGTGTCTGAACTGTAGGACAGGAGTTGGCGGACCTTCAGCATCTGGGCTTCGGGCAGGCCCTCGAGGATCGGCAGGCGACGCTCCTGGTCAATTTCGTTGATGAGGTCGGCCGCGTTGTCGGGCTCCATCCGCGAAAGCAACCGTGCCGCCTCGACGTCGGTGCGCGATTCGAGGAACTCCAGCTGGTGCGTCACGTCGAGCTCCTCGAAGACGTCGGCCTCGAGTTCGCGGTCGAGGCCAACCGCTTCGATGAGCTCCTCACCCTCCTCATGGCTGGCCTGCTCGACCATGTCGGCAATCTGCGCGGGGTGCAGTTTCGCCAGTTTGCGGTAGGGGATGCGCAGGCGCGCCGTCGGCACGTGGCTCACGAAGGGTTCTATTGACGCGAAGTCGACAATCGCCTCGGTCTTGACGCGCTGGCCAAACCTCTGGCCCAGGACTCGGCGCACGAAGGAGCGGCGACCGGGGTCGACGCCCACGACTTCCCATCGGCCGTCTATCTGGGCGATCTCAATCTCGTTAGCGATAATCAGTCGGCCCCGCACGAGGTTGATGAGGTGGCGCGCGAGCAGGTCCTCGGCGAGCAGGAGTTCACCGGGACGCCGCTCGAATCGGCGAAGGTCGACGCGCCGTCCCTGAAACGCCATCCGTCCCTCGGCGAGGCCACCAATCTTTCTGATCGGCACGAAGAGGTTGCGCCCCTCGATACGAATGACTGCGCCGACGATCGGGGGATGGGAATCATCGCCGAGTCGCGCGACGAGGTCCTGGACGCGGCCGATCCGGTCACCGTCCGAATCGAAGATCGGTCGGTGCAGGAACGTGGAGAGGTGGAGAATTTCAGTCATTTGGAGCCTTGAACGTCGACCTAGCCTACCCGCCACGACGTGGCGCACCAAGTGGCTGCGGTGAACGTGGTGCGAACGGCGAGCGAAGGACCGGGGCGTCGACTAGCGCACGGTCGGCTTGAACTGCGCGAGACGGTCCTCCACGTAGGTGAGGTCGTCGTCAGTGACGTCGGCGTGAGTCACGAAACGGGCGCGGCGCGGCGCGATGGTGCCGCCGTGCACGCCAAGGGCGTCGAGCTCGTCGACGATTTGGCGCGCCTGGGGATGATTGAAGGCCACGATGTTGGTTTGACAGGTGCTCGGGTCGTAGAGCGACTCGGGAAACGTTGCCGCGAAGAGGTCGGCCAGCCGTCGAGCACGAGCGTGGTCCTCGGCCAACCGCTCGATCATCGTGTCGAGCGCCACCAGGCCGGCGGCCGCGAGCACGCCGCTTTGGCGCATGGCGCCCCCCAGCCGCTTTCGCTCGATTCGAGCCTCGTGCATCAGCTCGCGCGGTCCCGCGAGCAACGACCCGACGGGCGCACAGAGGCCCTTCGAGAGACAGCACATGACGGTCGTCGCCGGCGCGGAGAATTCGGCGGCGCTCGTACCGGTCGCCACCACGGCGTTAAAAAGCCGCGCGCCGTCGAGATGCAGCGGCCGGCCCTCGATCGCGCCGGCGAGCGCGACTAGGTGATGCACGTCGAGCGGCGTTCCACCCGAAGGCATGTGCGTATTCTCAGCCGACACCATCGCGATGTGGGGGTGGTGACTCTGCACGGCGTCAATGGCGTCGATGACGGCAGCGACGTCCATTGGACCGTTCGTGTCGTCGACCAAGGTGAACTGGACGGACGAGTTGCGCGCCGCCGCTCCCATCTCGAAGCTCACGACGTGGTTGTTGCGTCCCGCGACGATGACGTCGCCGGGCCTCGTGAGGATGCGTATGGCGATCTGATTGGCCATGACGCCCGACGGCACGAAGAGCGCCGCCTCCTTGCCGACCAGTTGCGCGAACCGCAACTCCAGGGCGTTGACCGTCGGGTCCTCTCCGAAACCATCGTCGCCCACGACTGCCGTCGCCATCGCTTCACGCATGGCCGGTGTCGGCTGGGTCACCGTGTCACTCATCAGATTTACTCGTCGCGTCATTAATGAGAGGCTATCGGCCCACATCTAGACTGACCCCGTGAGCGACGATGTGGTGGCGAGAATGAACGAGTCCGACGACGTGCACCAACAACTGGGTGTGCGCATGGTGCTCGTGACCCCCGAGAAGGTGACGCTGCAAGTAGAGGTCGGTCCCAAAGTGCACCAGGCCCACGGGATACTGCACGGTGGAGTCTCTGCGCTGCTCGCCGAGAGTGCGGCGTCGATCGGCGGCACCGTCAGTGTGGGACCCGACCACATCGTCGTCGGCACCGAACTCAACTGCTCGCACCTGCGCTCCATGCAGAGCGGCACCCTCACGGCAACCGCGACGCCGATCCGCAAGGGTCGCACGGTGCACGTGTGGGCCATCGAACTCACCGACGAGCGCGGCCGTCTGATCTGCGTCGCGCGCTGCACCCTCCAAGTCCTCGCGGCACCGCCGTCGTCGAACCCCTAGGACCTAGACTCGGCGCGGAGCTAGCCAGCGAAGGAGCTGACCTAATGGGCGTTCGTTTCAGGGGCTGGGGAATCGCGTTGCCGGACCGGATCGTCACCAACGATGAACTCTCCAAGACCCTCGACACGTCCGACGAGTGGATCACCGAGCGCACCGGCATTCGCGAGCGCCGGATCGGCGGGTCGGCGATGTCGCTCGGCGTCGTTGCCGGACACCAGGCGCTCGAGGACGCCGGTTTCGCTGCTGCCGACATTGACTTTTTGGTCGTCGCCACCACGACGCCGGACCGACTCTGTCCCGCGACCGCGCCGATGATTGCCCACGAGATGGGCCTCGACTGTCCGGCGATGGACGTCAACGCCGCCTGCAGCGGGTTCATGTTCGCGGTGCGCACCGCCCAGGGGCTCCTCGAGACCGGGAATCGACGGATCCTGGTGATTGGCTCGGAGCACCTGTCGCGCTGGGTCGACTGGAGCGATCGCAACATGGCGGTGCTGCTCGGCGACGGCGCCGGCGCGGCGGTCCTCGAGTACGACCCCGACGGCACCGACGTGCTCTCCTTCTGCCTCGGCGCCGACGGCTCGGCGGCCGACCTGCTCACCTGTGAGCACGGCGGCTACTTCGACATGAATGGTAAGGAGATCTTTCGCCGCGCGGTGCGCGTCGTCGTGGACTCCGCCGAGCAGGCCCTCAAGGGTGCGGGGATCACCGCCGACGAACTCAGCCTCGTCGTCCCCCACCAGGCCAACATCCGGATCATCCAGGCGGCGCTCCAGCGCCTCGGCGTTGGTATGGACCGCGCGGTGATCACCCTCGATCGCTACGGCAATACGTCGAGCTCGTCGATTCCCCTCGCCTACTACGACGCTCGCGAGAACGGTCGGGTGAGACCGGGCGAGTACGCCCTCCTGACGGGCTTCGGTGCCGGGATGACCTGGGCGTCGGCGATCGTGAGGTGGTCGTGATGGCCAGCGCTCCCTCCCTGGTGATCCTCGCCGCCGGTCGCGCCCGCCGCTACGGCGGGGTGAAGCAGCTGGCCCCGATTGGCAAGCACGGTGAGGCGGTCATTGACCTGCTCGCGTCAGACGCCTACGCCGCGGGATTCGACGACATCGTGATCGTGGTCAACTCGGACTCCGGACCGAAGATCGAACAGCACGTGGCCTACCACTGGCCCAAGGACCACAAGGTCACCTTCGCCGTGCAGGACCAGCCACGCGGCACCGTGGACGCGGTCCTCGCCGCCGAGGACGTCCTCGATCTCACCAAGCCGTTCGGCGTCTCCAACGCCGACGACCTCTACGGGCGCGCCGCGTTCATGCTGCTCGGCGAGCACCTCGCGTCGAGCCCCCACCACTGCCTCGTCGGCTTCGAGCTGGACCGGGCACTGGTCGGCGACCTACCGGTGTCGCGCGGCACCTGCATGGTCGTCGACGGCGTCTTGACCGAGATCGTCGAACGTCGCAACGTGCACTCCACTCTCGAGGGCTACGACGCCGACGACGGGCTCGAGCCGGTATCGCTCTCGCCGCTCGCGACGGTGTCGATGAACCTCTGGGGCTTTCAGCCCTCGATCACGCCCCTGATGCACGTCGCGATCGAGCAGCACGACTTTTCCGAGGATCCCGAGATCCAGCTGTCGACCTTCGTGGGACAGATCCTCTCGACCACGGCCATTCCCTTCGACGTGCTCCCGACGCGCTCGCGCTGCATCGGGATCACCCACGCCAAGGATCTGCCGGTGGCGCAGCTGCTCGTGCGTCTCGAGATCGAGTCCGAGAAGCGCCCCGAGTACGCCTTCGCCGAGTAGTTCAACGCCAGTCGCGTGACGGTGCCGTCGCGCCGAGGACGAGGGGCTCGACGAACTCGGCCGACAGCGCCACGCTGCCCTGGCCGCGCTGTAACGAGCCGCGGATGAGCAGGGCCGGCGAGCCGCGCGCCACCGACGACCACCGGGCCCACGCGCCCTTGGAGAAGATCACGTTGACGTGACCGGTCTCGTCCTCCAAATTCACGAAGACCGCGCCGTTGGCCGTCTCGGGGTGCTGGCGGTGCGTCACGACCCCCGCGACGAGGACCCGGGGACCCTCCACCGCGAACAGCGCGTCGGCCCGGGTCACCCCGCGCGCGTGGAGCGAGTCGCGCACCAGCGCGATGGCGGTCGCCTCGGGCGTGAGTCCCATCGACCAGAGGTCGTCGGCCACCCGCTCCATCTCACTCGGGCTCGGCAGCGCCGGTGCGACGAGGCCCGTCACCACCCCGGCCAGTCGGTCGGGGGTCGCCTGCGCGGCGGCGCCGGCCGACCACGCGAGCGCGCGACGACTGGCGCCGAACGAGTCGAGGGCGCCGGCGGCCGCGAGCACCTCGAGGTGGTGCTGCTGGGCGCCGGCACGTCGCACGAGGTCCGGGCCGTCGCGCCACGGCGCACCCTCGACGATGCGCGTCGCCAGTTCGGTGCCGATCGAGCGCAGGGCGCCGAGGCCGAGGCGCACGACGGGACTCTCGGGTGCACCCTCGAGCGCCGCGCCGAGCGCCGAGCGATTCACGTCGGGACGCTCGACCACCACGCCGTGGCGCTGAGCGTCGGCGACCAGGCTCTGCGGCGACCAGAAGCCCATGGGCTGGGCGTTCAACAGCGAGACGAGGAACGCCGCCGGGTAGTGGTGCTTCAGCCACGCCGAGCAGTAGACGAGGTGGGCGAAGGAGACGGCGTGACTCTCGGGGAAACCGAAGTTCGCGAACGCCGACAGCGCGTCGAAGAGTTGGTCGGCCGCGGCCCCGGTGACCCCGTTCTGCGCCATGCCCGCGTAGAAACGGCTCTTCAGCTTCATCATGCGCAGCTCCGAGCGCTTCGCGGCCATGGCCTGGCGCAGTTCGTCGGCCTCGGCCGGCGAGAAGCCCGCGATCGCCACCGCCATCTCCATCAGCTGCTCTTGGAACAGCGGCACGCCGAGCGTGCGCCGAAGAATCGGCTCGAGTCGGGGGTGCAGGTAGGTGACGGGCTCGTCGCCGCGTCGTCGTCGGATGTAGGGGTTGACCGCGTTGCCCTGGATGGGACCCGGGCGGATCAGCGCCACCTCGATGACGAGGTCGTAGAAGCAGCGCGGGCGCACGCGCGGCAACGTCGCCATCTGCGCGCGCGACTCCACCTGGAAGACGCCCACCGTGTCGGCCTCGCAGAGTAGGTCGTAGACCGCGTCCTCCTGGGCGAGCGCCCCGAGGTCGATGGTGACGCCGTGGAACGACTCGACCTCCTTGACGGCCTTGTGCAGCGCGTCGAGCATCCCCAGTCCCAGGAGGTCGAACTTCACGAGACCGATTGCCGCGCAGTCGTCCTTGTCCCACTGCAGCACGGTACGCCCGGGCATCCGACCCCACTCGATCGGACAGACCTCGATGACCGGCCGATCGCACAGCACCATGCCGGCCGAGTGGATACCGAGGTGACGGGGCCGGTTCAGCAGCTGGGTCGCCATCGTGGTCACCATGGCCGGCACGTCGGGACCGAGGGCGGTCATCGTGTGACGGTCGACGCTGTCGCGCAGCGTGGTGGCCTGCTCCTCGGTGAATCCGAAGGCCCGCGCCACGTCGCGCAGCGCCGAGCGTGGACGGTACGTGATCACCGCCGCCACCTGGGCCGCGTGGCGACGACCGTAGCGCTCGTAGACGTACTGGATCACCTCCTCGCGCCGACCCGATTCGATGTCGACGTCGATGTCGGGGGGACCGTCACGCGCCGGGGAGAGGAAGCGCTCGAAGAACAGGTTGAGCTTCACCGCGTCGGCGTTGGTGATGCCGAGCGAGAAGCAGACCGCCGAGTTCGCCGCCGAGCCGCGGCCCTGACAGTAGATGTCGTGACGCCGACAGAACTCGGTGATGTCCCAGACGGTGAGGAAGTAGCCCGCGAATCCGAGACTCCCGATGACGCCCAGCTCGTGGTCGATCTGACGCCACGCCCCCGGCACGCGTTCGTGCTCGCGCGTGCCGTAGCGCGCGGTCGCGCCTTCGGCCACGAGCTGTTCGAGGTAGGACTGCTCGTCCAGACCGGCCGGCGTCGCGAACGGCGGCAGGTTCGGCGCGACGAGGCGCAAATCGAAGGCGAGCGTGCTCGCGACCTCGCCGGCGGCGTCGACCACGCCGGGCCAGCGCGCGAAACGACGACGCTGTTCGGCGTCACTGCGCAGGTGCGCGAGCGGTGACGCGTTCAGCCAGCCCTCCATCTCCTCGAGGCTCTGGCGCGCGCGGATTGCCGCGAGGACGTTCGCGCGCGCGAACCCGTCGGGGGTGGCGGAGTGCACGTTGTTCGTCGCCACCAGCGTGACGTCGTGGCGAACGGCGAGCTCGGCCAGCACGTCGTTGCGCGCCACGTCGTCGGGGGCACCGTGGTCCCAGAGCTCGACCGCCACGCTGTCGCGTCCGAAGGCCCCGACGAGACGTTCGAGGGCGCGCTCGGCGGCGCGCGGGCCCTTCGCCATCAGCGCGCGGGTGAGCGGTCCCTTACGACATCCACTCAACACCAGCCACTCCTTGGCGTACGAGGAGACCTCGTCGAGGCTGAATCGCGGCGCGCCCTTCTCCCCGCGCGCTAGGTGCGCCTCGCCGAGCATCGTGGCGAGACGGCGGTACCCGTCGGGCGAACGGGCCAGCACGACGAGGTGCTCGCCGGAGGGGTCGGGCACGCCAACGCGATCGTCGTCGCCGTCGATGGTCTCCTCACTACCGAAGATCGTGGCGAGCCCGAAGGCCCGCGCGGCCTCCGCGAAGCGCACCACGCCGTAGAGGCCGTGGTGGTCGGTCAGGGCAAGTCCCGACAGACCGAGGCGCTGC
>JANYFR010000007.1 GCA_025362585.1 Acidimicrobiales bacterium
GTCGGGGTGGTCGGGATGTGCTTCACCGGTGGCTTCGCCCTGGCAATGGCCGTCGAACCGGTCGTCGTCGCGCCCGTGCTCAGCCAGCCATCCCTGCCGATTCCGACCGGCCGCACGCGCCGGCGCGGTCTCGGGCTCTCCGACACCGACCTAGCTGTCGTCAAGGGTCGCGGTGACGATCTCTGCGTCATGGGTCTTCGCTTCTCCGAAGACCGCAAGTCCCCCGCCGACCGATTCTCACGACTCCGCGAGGAGCTGGGGAGAAATTTCATCGGTGTCGAAATTGACTCGTCGTCGTCCAACCGGTGGGGCTATCGCCGAGTAGCACATTCGGTACTCACCGAGGACTACTCAGATGTCGCCGGCTCGCCCACACGCCAAGCCCTCGACGACGTGCTCGGATTTCTCGCTTCGCGGCTCCACGTCGATACCTAGCCTCGTTCGACCGTCCCAGTACCTGGTTGCTGACGTCTACGGACCGTCCAAGGGATTGGCGGTCGAGGTCAGTGCCGTCACCGAGTGGGGCGAGCAATTGACCCGGTGCAGTTTTCTGAAGGATGAGAGCCGACGCGTCAGCAGCGCCGCACGTCGAGCCCGAGGCCGACTCGACTAAAGGTTTCCGAGTCGGCCGTGTTCACGCGCGCACTCATCCCAAGAGCGCTTTCCCGCGACTCCGAGCGTCGATAGGGTGGCCCCATGAAAGTCAGCACCGTCATTCTCCCATCCCAGCGATGGCGCGAAGCGCGGCCCATGTGGGAGCAGGCCGAACGATACGGCCTGCACGCCGCGTACACCTACGACCACCTTTCGTGGCGCAACTTTCGAGAGCGTCCGTGGTTCACGATGATCCCGACGCTGGTGGCCGCGGCGAGCGTCACCTCGTCGATCCGTCTCGGACCGCTCGTCACCTCACCCAACTTTCGCCACCCGTTGCTTCTCGCGAAGGATCTCCTCGCGCTCGACGACGTGTCCGACGGGCGCCTCACCGTGGCGGTGGGATCGGGCGGTACGGGCTTTGATGCCACCACGCTGGGACGCGTGGCGTGGTCGAATGCCGAACGCCACGAGCGCTTCGTCGAGTTCACCCGAACGATCGAGACGCTGTTGCGCGAGGGCGCGACGACGCTCGCTGGTACCTACTATCCCATCGTCGAGTCACGCCAACTCCCCGGCCCGGTGCAGCGGCCCCGCCCGCCGCTCTTCCTGAGCGCGCTTGGACCAAAGACCATGGCGCTCACCGTCGAGATCGCCGACGGCTGGGTGAGCCTCAATACTTCGACGAACAGTGAGCCGGGATCGACGTACGAGGCAGTCAAGGGGCAGGTGGCCGTACTGGAATCCACACTCGAGCGTCAGGGTCGCCAGTCGACGACGCTGCACCGAGTCCTACTCGACTACGAGGGCGACGAGAGTCCCCTCGCCTCGTTCGAGGCCTTCCTCGATTGGGCCGGTCGATACCGCGACCTCGGTTTCGACGAGCTCGTCATTCACTGGCCAATTGCCGACTCGCAGTTCGCGAGCGATCCCGCCATCTTCGAACGTATCGCCGTTGAGGGCCGCGACATCGTCGAACCCTGGTGACGCGCACTCCCTCGCCGACTCCGTAGTCTGGAGTCGTTGCGAGGGCGCGGTGCCGAGGGGGACAAGTGGGCGACATGATCGAACAGGCGTACGCACGACTGCGCACGGAGGCCGAGCATCACACCAGACTCGCCCAAGCCCGCGACGACGCCTTCGAGAACGGGTTCGCCCAGGGCTTCGCCGAGGCGTTACGCATCGTGGCCGAGATCAGGGGCTAGCCTTCGCGGGCGTGACATCAGGAGACCGTTTCGTCGACGAGATTGAACCACACCAGCACCACCGGCGTCTCATCGTCGATGTCCTGGCCCTCGGCCGTCCAGTACCCCAAGTGTCCTTCGCGCCACTCGTCGATTGACTTATCTCCCTCGGCTTCAGCCGTGGCGAACTCCCAGGGCACCTCGGCGAACGCACAGCGCTCCACCCGCACGACCTCGACGGTAGCGATGCCGAGGCCGGCGTCGTCGACCAGTCGCAGTCGTTCGCCTTCGGACTCGATCGCCTCGTCCTCGCGCAGGTAGTCCGCCAACAGTCCAGCCGTCGCACGTTTCTGACCAGCCAGGATCAGTCCGTTGAGCCACTGACGCATGTGACCAGGGGTCCCGATCTCGAGAGCGCGCAGACCGTCGACCCGGGGAAAGGACATTCGCTCATTGTTCCACGAGTTGCGTACCGTCGCGAGGCATCGGTCTGGTAATGCGAGCGATGCGCCAGCTTGGTAGTGCGGAGCGGCGACGCGAACTCTGACGTAGTTTCGTGTCGTGACGTGGCCGCCCGCGGAGATTGAGATCACTCCGTCGCTCGTGCGACGACTGCTCGCCGAGCAGCACCCCCACTTGGCCGAACTCGAAATTGAGGAGGTCGGGTACGGCTTCGACAACTCGATATGGCGCCTCGGCAGTGAACTGGTCGTGCGGCTACCTCGACGAAGCGTGGCGGCGACGTTGATGGATCACGAGTTGCGCTGGCTCCCGGGACTCGCGGGAGACCTCCCTCTCGACACGTCGGTCGCGCTCTATCGCGGTCGGTCGGGCCAGTACTTTCCTTGGCCGTGGGCCGTCACTCGATGGATCGACGGTCGCCCGGGCGACGAGGTCGACGTGGTGCTACGCAGTGAGTCGGCCGGCGACTTGGCTCAATTCCTACGCGCGCTGCATCGACCGGCGCCCGACGACGCGCCGACCAACGAGTTCCGCGGCGTCGCGCTCGACCAGATGACGTCGGCCTTTCGTCGCCGCGTTGACGAACTGGCGCCGATCGTCAATCGTCGACTCCTCCTCCAACTGTGGCAGTCCGCGGTCGACGCCGAACCGTGGAACGGAGTGCGCCAGTGGATCCACGGCGACCCCCACCCCGCCAACCTGATCTTCCGCGGAGGCCGACTCGTTGGCGTCATCGACTTCGGGGACCTCTGCGTCGGCGATCCGGCAACGGACCTCGCAGGTTCGTTTCTCTCGTTGTCGTACGGCGCCGTCGAGGAGTTCATGCGGGTCTACGGCCCGATCAACCAGGCCTCGATCCGGCGCAGCGTCGGGTGGGCCCTGCACTTCAGCGTGATGTTCCTCGCCCTCGGGCAGTCGGGACGGACCTCCTACGGGTCGATTGGGACTCTCGGACTGGAGAACGCCACGTCCTTCGCGACGACCGCGATCTAGCTCGTTGACCTCAGGGAGACTGCGATGGTCATGGTCTGGAGCGCCGGGTCGTCCTCCGTCACGTTTGATAAGTTGATTATTTCCATTACCTTTGTTATAAATATGGCTTCACCGTCCCGCCGCCCGATGGGCCGACTCTGAGGAGATGTACGACATGACCAAGTGGGGATTCGAAACTCGCCAAATTCACGCCGGCGCCGTACCCGATCCGACGACCGGGGCCCGCGCGGTGCCGATTTATCAGACGAGCAGCTTCACGTTCCGTGACACCGCCCACGCCGCCGCACTCTTCGGACTGGCCGAGCTCGGCAACATCTACACGAGGATCATGAATCCGACCCAGGCGGTCTTCGAAGAGAGGATGGCGGCGCTCGAGGGCGGCGTCGCGGCTCTGGCGGTCGCCAGCGGTCAGGCGGCCGAGACGATCGCGCTCTTGAACTTGGCCGAAAATGGCGGCCACATTGTCTCGTCGACGTCGCTCTACGGCGGTACCTACAACCTCTTTCACTACACCTTGCCCAAGCTCGGGATCGAGGTCTCCTTCGTCTCCGACCCCGACGACCTCGACGCGTGGCGTCGGGCCATCCGCCCCAACACGAAGGCCTTCTACGCCGAGACCCTGGGCAATCCCAAGGGTGACGTGCTCGACTTCGCAGGAGTCTCGAAGGTCGCGCACGAACACGGCATCCCGCTCGTCGTCGACAACACCCTCGCGACGCCCTACCTGGCCCAGCCGCTGGCGCACGGCGCCGACATTGTCGTGCACTCCGCCACCAAATTCATCGGTGGCCACGGCACGTCGATCGGCGGCGTTATTGTCGACGGCGGGACGTTCAACTACGAGGCGAGCGGTCGGTTCCCCGGCTTTACCGAACCGGACCCGAGCTACCACGGCCTGGTGTTCGCCGAGCTTCCCGAGGCGCTCTTCCCCGCGAGGTTCGTCCTGAAGGCACGCCTCCAGTACCTGCGCGACACGGGCGCCTCGATCGCGCCACTCAACTCGTTCCTCTTCATCCAGGGCCTCGAAACGTTGAGCTATCGCATGGAGCGCCACGTCCAGAATGCGACGGCCGTCGCCCAATGGCTCGAAGCCCGTGACGAGGTCACCTGGGTCGCCTACCCCGGACTCGCCTCGAGTCCCTGGCACGAGCGCCAGCAGCACTACCTGCCCAACGGCGCCGGCGCCATCATCGCCTTTGGCATCGAGGGCGGCATCACGGCGGGTCAAAAGTTCATTGAGGGGCTCGAGCTGTTCAGCCACCTCGCGAACGTCGGCGACGTGCGCAGCCTCGCGATCCACCCGGCCTCCACCACCCATTCCCAGTTGACCGAGGCCGAGCAGACGACGACCGGCGTCAGCCCCGACCTCGTGCGCCTTTCGATTGGACTCGAATCGATCGAGGACATCCTCGCGGACCTTGAGGTGGGATTCAGCGCTGCCACCAAATGACGCCCGGTCCGCTCCTCGGAACCTGGCAGCCCGGCGACGAACCGGGCCGTCGCCAGTTCCTCACTCTCGACCAAGGGGGCCGAGGCTTCACTTTCGAGGGCGGCGGGACGCTCGCCGAGGTCGTCGTTGCCTTCGAGACGTGGGGCGAACTGAACGGCGCGCGGTCCAACGCTGTTCTAGTGTCACACGCCCTGACCGGCGACTCGCACGCGTCGGGCCCCTCCGGTCCCGGCCACCCGAGATCCGGCTGGTGGGGTTCGATGATCGGCCCCGGTGCGCCCCTCGACACCGATCGCTACTTCGTGGTCTGCCCCAACGTCCTCGGGGGCTGTCAGGGCACCACCGGTCCTTCAACCCGTGCTCGTGACGGCCGACCCTACGGGTCGCGCTTCCCGGCGACGACCATCCGCGACCAGGTGGCCGTCGAGGTTGCCCTCGCCGACCGACTCGGCATCGAGCGTTGGGCCGGAGTGGTCGGTGGTTCGATGGGCGGCATGCGAGCACTGGAGTGGTGCGTCGGCTCTCGAGATCGAGTTGAACGCGCCGTCATCCTCGCCGTCGGCGCGCAGGCGTCGGCCGAGCAGATCGCCCTCTGCTCTTTGCAGATACGCGCCATCCGCACGGACGACGCCTTCGCCGGTGGCAACTACTACGAAACCGGACGACGTCCCGTTAACGGCCTCGCCGTGGCCCGCGGCATCGGTCACTTGAGCTACCGCACCGCGAGTGAGTTCGAGCAGCGCTTCGCCCGCCGAAGCCAAGAGGGCGAGGACCCGCTGCGCGGTGGGCGCTACGCGGTCGAGTCGTATCTCGAGTACCACGGCGACAAACTGGCCGATCGCTTCGACGCCAACTCCTACGTCGTGCTGAGTGAGGCCATGAACCACCACGACGTCGGCCGGGGTCGCGGCGGCGTCGCGGCGGCCCTCGCCTTAGTACGGGCCGACGTCGTCGTCGTTGGTGTCGCCAACGACCGCCTCTACCCGATTGACGAACAGCACGAGATCGCCCGCCTGCTCCCCGGCGACCGACCGGTCGAGGTAATCGAGTCGGTCGCTGGTCACGATGGCTTTCTCACCGAAACCGAGCGGGTCGGAAAAATCTTCGCGACCGCGTTTTCGACGTAATCGACAACGAAAGGCCGGTGATGCCCGAACTGCGCCGGAGGACTTAGGGCCCGATACGCGGCGACGCGTCGTACGACATGATGGTCCAATGACCTTTCACACCATCATCGAGCCGTTCCGCATCCACTCCGTCGAACCAATGCGGATGACCAGTCCGAGTGAGCGTCGGTCGGCCCTCGAGGTGGCCGGTCACAATCTCTTCGCCCTGCGCGCCGAGGACGTCCTGATTGACCTGCTCACCGACTCGGGCACCGGCGCGATGTCGCGCGACCAGTGGGCGGCCATTCAGCACGGCGACGAGAGCTACGCCGGTTCACCGTCGTGGTTCCGGTTCCTCGAGAGCGTCCAGGAACTCTTTCCCTTTCCGCACGTGATCCCGACACACCAGGGCCGGGCCGCCGAGAAGATCCTCTTCAGTGTGATCGGGGGACCCGGTCGGGTCATCCCGAACAACACTCACTTCGACACGACCCGCGCGAACGTGGAGGCGACCGGTGCCACGGCGCTTGATCTCGTCATTCCCGAAGGGCACGACCCGTCCAATCTCCACCCGTTCAAGGGCAACATGGACCTCGCCCGCCTCGACGACCTCCTCGCGCGCCAGCGCGACGTCATCCCCGTCGTGTTCGTCACCATCACCAACAACTCCGGCGGGGGCCAACCGGTCTCGCTCGAGAATCTGCACGGCGTGCGCGCACTGTGTGACCAGTACGACGTACCGCTCTTTCTCGACGCCTGTCGCTTCGCGGAGAACGCGTGGTTCATCCGCGAGCGCGAAGCGGGCCAGTCCGATCGGGACGTCGCCGACATCGTGCGCGAGATCGCCTCACTCGCCAACGGCATGACCATGAGCGCCAAAAAGGACGGCCTCGCGAACATCGGCGGATGGCTCGCTATGGACGACGCAGCACTGGCCCAGCGCTGTCGCGAGTTGCTCATTCTCACCGAGGGCTTCCCAACCTACGGCGGCCTCGCCGGGCGCGACCTGGAGGCCATCGCCCAGGGCCTGCACGAAGTAGTCGACCACGACTACCTGCGCTACCGCATTCGCTCGACCGCCTACCTCGGCGAGGCGTTAGTGGAGGCGGGGATCCCCGTGGTGCGTCCAATCGGGGGCCACGCCGTCTACCTCGACGCGAGGGCGCTGCTCCCCCAAATCGCGCCGCTCCAGTACCCGGGCCAGTCCTTGGCGGTCGCGCTCTACGAAACGGGCGGCATTCGATCGTGCGAGATTGGCACGGTGATGTTCGGACTGGGCCCCGACGGCGTAGAGGCGCCGGCGCCGCTCGATTTGGTGCGACTCGCGATCCCGCGTCGTACTTACACCCAGAGCCACCTTGACTACGTGATCGAAGTCTGTCGCGACGTCGCGGCCAGGTCGAGCGAACTTCGCGGTTACCGCATCGTGGAAGCGCCCCGGGCCCTTCGCCACTTCAGCGCACGCTTCGCCCCTCTGGCGCACTGATTGACCCCTCACGGGGCGCGATGACGTCGGTCTCGTGGCGAAACAGGTGCATCAACCGCAGGGGCGCATCGTCTCGAAAGTGGTCGCCGCGGATGGCGCGCCAGAGGGCGATGACGATGAGCGCGACACCGATCCACAGAGCACCGAGAATCGCCACCGTTCCTCGGAGGTAGACCGCGAAGACCCGAATGATGACCATGAAGTACCCGAGGGCGCCGACGACCGCCACTGGCGCCCGTTGAAGGAACAGCCCAAGGGCGGTCGCCGCGGTGGTCGTGAGCAGACCGAGGACAATGCCCCACACGTGATCGGAGAAGGAGATCGCGATGGCCGCAACAATGGCGGCGATCTCGCTGACGATCAGCACCTCGCCCGTCGGTCGGAGTCGCCGGACTCCGAGCAGGCCCAGCAGAATCGCGGCACTCCAGGCGAACAGCTCGCGGACCTGGGCAGAGGGGTGCCCGTCCGCGAGGACGATGGCACTGATCGCGACGATGACGGCACCACCGACGAAACTCAAAAACTGCAGCGGACGGTCCCGGTTACGCCACAACGCGATACTGATCGCGAGAATCGCGACACCCACGGAGAACGCCGTGATCTCCGGTCGGTGACGTCCCAGTCGGTCGACGCCGAGCCCCACGATCGCCGACACGCCACCGGTACCGAACAGCCACGCCAGTCCGGCCAGTCGCCGCGCACCCGGGCCGTCGAGGCGACCCAGAGCTCGCCCACCCGCGAGACCGACCAGGGCAACGCCGAGGGCGAGCACGAGGCGCCAGCCAAGCGCCATACCCATCCAGACTCGGCTGATGAACACGTACGCGCTGACCGCGACCAGGAGAATACCGAAGTACGCAATAAGTTCGATCGAGGGCGAGATCGCTCGCGTTGGGGACTCGCGGCCCGCGGCCACCGTGGGTCCCGGCACCGTCTCCAACGCGAAAATGCGATCAGCCTGTACGAAACTTAGGAGGCCCGCCTCGACCCATCGCTCGACCCAGAGGCGCCAGTCATCGCTGACCGCGTCTCCCAGGTCTCGCGCCACGCTCACCTCCACGGACAAACTATCGGCCCGCCGGGCGAGGGCCGCCGGCGCGTGACGCTGCTCGTCAGAGGTGAAAGGGGCGAATCATCGATGGGGCATTTGCCGCCTCACCGAGGAGCGCCACGCCCAGAAGGGTCTCGGTAGTGCGTAGCAGCGAGTAATGAGTAAAGGCGTCGCCCACCCGCACGCCGCGGGGCACGGAGGGGGCCACCACCCAGGTCGGAATCTGATTCGTCACCGAAGAGTCGCCTTCGTCAAAAGTGATGAACAGCGCCAACGATCGCAATCGGTACTGCGCACTCGAAAGGATGGACGTGACGTACTGAACGAGCCACCGGTCACCGGTCGAGACCGGGCAGCTGTGCATGTCGTTGCAGAGGTTCGGCACAATCAAGGTAAAGGCTGCGCTGAGATCGAGCGGCAACGTCAGGGGCACGTCGTTGGTCTGGCACGTAGATCCGAGATTCACGTAGTAGACCGCGGGATTGTGCCGCGCGGCGTAGTCGCCGCTAGTCGTCTGATCGCAGGCCTGAGGCATCGATTCGACGAGCGTGCGCCAGTTGCCCTGTAACTGGGAGAAGAGATTGGGTGGCGACAACGCGTGGAGATTGGGCTCGGCGTCGTCCGAGATCCCCTGCGTCGAGCCCGACGTCATCGCCACGTAGTTGGGCAAACTCGGGTGGGAGACCGCGACGTCATTCGTCGCCAGACCGCACTTGGTGGCGAGGGAGTTCAAAAATGGCGCCGCGGGCGAGCCGACGACCGAGTAGCCAACATTCTCCAAAACAATCCACACGACGTGGCGATAGTGGCTGGCCCCTCGGAGCCCACACGGCGCAGCGACTGAGGGCCTCTGCGGCCCCCGCGGCGACGCTTGACTCAGCACGGGCGTCAGCAATGTCACGGCCAGAATCGTCGCGGCCATTAAGCGGATTTTCACTCCTCCATCATCGCAGCCAGCGTCACCTATCGCGCCAGCAGGTCGAAATGCCTTGCCACGTCCCAAATCCGGCCGCGGAACGTCATCGCGGGTCCCGGTTTGGAGTCGGTAGGCTCAAAGACTGTGACCGATCTCTCCCAGCGAATTCCGTACTTTCCCCTCGCCCAGATGGACGAACGAATGATCGAGGAGATGAAGCGGTGCGCGCGCGAAGGCACGCCGCGCCCGGAGAGTTCGTCAGTGCGAGCCCACTCGAAGGACGCCTTTTGGGCGTTCGCGGACTCGTGGGCCATGCTCTATCGCGGTGGGGTTGTCGATCACGCCTTGAAGGAGCTCTGTCGGGTGTACGTGTCGCGTTCGCTCAAGTGCGAGTACTGCGGCAACCAGCGAAGTGCCGTGGCGCAACGGGCCGGACTGACCGAGGCAAAGTTCGAGGACCTCATGAACTTTGAGAAGTCCGAACGGTACGACGTTCGCCAGAAGGCCGCCCTCGCCTACGCCGAAGCCATTACCTGGCGTCTCAATCCGGATGACTCCTTCTGGGATCGCTTGCACGCGCACTTCAGCGCCGAAGAGCTCGTCGAACTCGCGTGCTTCATCTCGCTCACAATGGGCCAGCAGAGCTGGATCCGTCTGCTCAATATCGATCATCATCAGGTCATGGCGGGCACCGACGCGGCCATGGCCCCCGGGTTCGAAGATGCCGAGTCCCTTGTCGAATCGAAGGGACGAACCGACTACTGGGCGTCGTCCGCGGCACCGAGCGACGCCACCGCGATCTAAGCGGCTACGTGGTGCTCGGCGGTCGGGACCCGTCACCGCCCGGTAGTCGGTGACGCCACGCTCTATCTTCTGACGTATGACAAAGCGTGAGGTCCACTTCCCCGACAACTTCTTGTGGGGCACTGCAACGTCGGCGTATCAGATAGAGGGCGGCGACACCAACACCGATTGGTGGCGCTACGAGCAGAGTGCGGGCACGCACGCCGTCGAACGCTGCGGCGACGCGTGTGACTCGTGGCACCGCTACGAAGAGGACCTCGACCTCTTGGTGCGCTTTGGGCTCAACTCCTTTCGACTCTCGGTGGAGTGGGCGCGCATCGAGCCCGAGCACGGCATCTTCTCCGCCGAGGCCCTCGAACACTACCGAGCGGTGCTCGAGGCCTGCCGCACGAGGTCACTCGTGCCGGTCGTCACCCTGCACCACTTCACGCTCCCGCTCTGGGTCGCCGATCTAGGCGGCTTCGAGAACCCTGATATTGCGACGTGGATGGGCGATTACGCGAGAGTGGTGGGCGAATCGTTCGGGGACCTCATCGGTATTGCCTGCACCATCAACGAGCCGAACATCGTCGCGCTGATGGGGTACCTGATGGAACTGTTCCCGCCCCAGGTGAGTAGTTGGGAGCGCTTCGCCAACGTGAACACGACCATGCGCGCGTGCCACGCGGCCATGCGCGACGCCTTGCGTGCGACGCCGGGCACGTACCCGGTCGGACTGCCACTGTCGATGCAAGAGTACGAGGCCCAGCCGGGCGGTGAAGAGCTCGTTGAGTCGTTACGGGCCGAGATGGAGGACAAGTACTTGGCGGTGGTCGGCGACGATGACTACGTCGGTGTCCAGTGCTACACGAAGCTCGTCTTCGGCCCGGAAGGGCTCATCTTGCGACCCGAGGGCGAATTTACGGAGATGGGGTACCTCTTCTGGCCCCAGTGCGTCGAGTACACCATCCGTCGAGCGGCGTCGCTGACCGACATTCCGATCATCATGACCGAGAACGGCATCGGTACCGACGATGACGGCCAGCGCATCCGCTACCTCCGCGGCGCGCTCGACGGTCTTCGAAACGTCGTGGCCGACGGGATTGACCTTCGCGGCTACTTCCAGTGGTCACTGCTCGACAACTTCGAGTGGACCTACGGCTATCGTCCGAAGTTCGGGATCGTCAGTGTCGACCGCACCACGTTCGCCCGAACGCCCAAGCCGTCGGCCCAGTGGTACGGCGACGCGGTCAGGGCGTTCCCGGGGCGCCCTGGGTGAAGAACGATTCTCTCTCGTTGTTCGTAGGGTCGAGGTGCGAAGATGCCCGGTCGGCCCGACCATGCTCGGCGGTTCTCGTTGGCCGTGTGGACCGTTTGACCACTCGAAACGCGACGGCACCGAGTCTCCGAAATGAAGTTGTTCGCCCCTTCATCACGGGCGTTCGCTCCTTCGATTGTCAGTGCGGTCCGCAGACGAAGGGTGGCGTGATTGTCCGGATAGTGGGTCCTTGACCGCCGTGGAAGGTGCGCGCAACGGCGGGCTGCCCATTGCCATAGATCATGAGCGACCGCGACGGTCGCGGCACCGGCGTACTGAGCTGGAGGAAGAGCGTGGAGACACCGGCGACCATCTTGAAACCAGTCGCGTCTTCGCCGTTGATGGGCGGAAGATGGTGCGCCGTGAGAAGTTCGAGGAACCACTTATCGCGTTGCTGGATGTCGCGATATGAGGTGGAGGGCCCGAAAGGCGGGATTGCACTGATCGGCGGCACTCTGTACCACCAGCAGCGCGGGGCCCGTCGGTAACGTTCGATACGCCGAGACGTCGTCCTCGCGCGCCGACATGACAATCGCCGCGCGAAAGTTGAGGCCCGCGCGCAGTGCCGCAAAGGTCACGCCCCGCGGATCTCGACCCGTCGAGAACGCGAGCATCCCTACCACGGTGCCGCCGTCGGAGTGGCCGGCGAGGGAGAGCGCCGACGGGCGAATCAGTCCCGCCACCTGGGGACAGGTGGCCGTCGCTGCTCGGCTGGCGTCCAGTAGTTGGTGGGTCACGAAGGCGAGATCCGCGGGCTCGTTCCAGAGGTCGTACTCGGTGTTGGCGTTGTGCTGGCGGCCGACTTCGACGCGATTCTCGTCGGGAAATATTGGCGCGGCCACGACGTAGCCCTTCCTCACCCACACGTCGAGCAACGCCGCGTAGGTACTGGGCATGACGTCATAACCGTGCGCGAAGACAATCATGGGGAAGCCGCCGACCCGCGTCGCGGGAGTCCCCCCTGCGGTTTCGGCGACACTCCTCTCGGGACGCGCCATCGGATAGCGGACTTCGGTGACGAGCACGCGTTGGTTCGAGAGGATGGACGGCGGACGCGTCGCGAAATTGAGGACCGACCGCGTCGGGTCGACGAAGGTGCAACGGGCAATGCCTACCGAGAACCCCGGGGCGTTCGTCAACGCAGTAGGGGCGGCGATTCCGATGGGTGGCGCCAAGAGGGCTCCGGCCGCCATCGTCGACGTCGCGACGAGGGTTCGCAGTGATCGACTCCGGAGTGCTACTGATCGTCCATCGCTTCGAACTGTCTCTGTTAGACCCCAGGGGTCCGGACCCGCCACTGCTCCAGCTTGCATTCGTTACCCACGTTTCGCACGGGAAGCCTCCGGCCAGTTCACCAGAATCGAACTCACCACGTTCACTGTAGGCAATGGATGGAACGTGCCCACCGCCCGACGTCGTGGTTGAGTCCGTTTGGATGTGCGGAGTGGTTTTCTCGTTGCAGGTCCGGACTCTGGGTACCGGGTGGATGTAAGAAG
>JANYFR010000015.1 GCA_025362585.1 Acidimicrobiales bacterium
CCGCTCCCGCCCCCTGAGCCGCCAGAATGAGACCCCACGCCTTGGCTCCTCCCAGTGACTGTTTGGCGACCACCGGGCCGAGCACGAACATCGAGGCCGATAGCGCATTGAAGATCGAAAACTCGATGACCACTACCCACAGCCACGTCCTCACCCATAGTTCGCGCCAGCCCTCGTGCAACTGAGCAACGAATGACTCTCGCTCCACGGAGGCGCTCCAGTCAATCTTCACGAGGGCCAACGAGATCACGCTCACCAAGTAGGTGAGACCATCGATCACGATGGCCCACCCGGGGCTCCAGAGCGCCACGATGACGCCCGCGAGGGCCGGTCCAATGATGGCGCCGGTCGACGCGGAGATGCCGTTCAAGGCGTTGCCCTGTTGCAACGCATCATCACTAAGCATTTGGGGCACGATGCCGGTCAGGGCGGGGCTGAAGAACGCTTGACCGATGCCCAAGAGAGCACCCAAGGTCATGAATCCCCACAACGGCGGCGCGCCCAGAAGTACCCAAAACCCGAGCCCCAGTTCGGCCCCCGTGCGCAGGATGTCTGACTGCAGCATGAGCGTACGGCGATTGACGCGGTCCCCCACGACGCCACCGACGAGCAAGAGCACGACCAGTGGGACCGTCTCCGCGGCCAACACGTAACCAACGTCTGACGCCGTTCCGTGCGCCAGGACGGCAAAGACCAGGGCCACGGGCGCCATGCTGCTGCCAACCTGCGACGCGGTCTGACCAATGAAGAAGAGTCGGAAGTTGCGATTCTCTAACGCCCGAAACCATTTCCCCGATGCCATTACGCAACCTTACGAAATCCAGTGCAATAACTCCGTTCTGTCGTTGCTCTGCATCTCGAGCCAGTTGAAATCCGCTCCGTTAAATTTCCATCGAATCGACTGTGTAAGATTCCTCGGCAGGTATCGCCACAGTGAGTTGTTTGTCAATGACCGGCATCTCAGGTATTGCCCAACAATGACGTCGGCGACGCGTAGTTGATGAGGGCCGCTAGCTCATCGGGAAGAGCAGGGGACTTTTAATCCCAAGGTGCCGGGATCGAGACCCGGGCGGCCCACCAGTAAAACAAAGGGTTATGGAGCGATTTAGGACGCCAAGCCCAATGGCATCCCTGGACTGTCCAACATACCCCCCTTCGTCGCAATCCCCGCATCTCGCACTGTCTGGCTACTGTCGCAAGACTTCCGAGATTCTCCAAACCCCAGCGGTTACTGATCGTTCGGTCACTGACCGCGACCGCAAGCTGAGAACGCGAGTTCGATTCTCGTCGCCCGCTCCAAGTGCGCTTGACCCAACTCCGTGGAACTCGCTTAGAGAGAGGTCTTGAGCAGAGCCGATGCAAGGGTCTTGACTTCACCAGTTGTGTCCGTCGTTGACCAACACTGTCCCGTGTCACATGCCCATACTCGTCGGCAAGACGCCCACGGCATACCTGGAGTTCAAACCAGGCACAGTGAGTCTTCGGAATACCCAGGCCGATTCGTCACGCCATGATGCTCCGGCAGTGGCCAGACATCTACCGCAAGATGGCAGTCAGTGCGGCCGCCGTGAAGTCAGAGAATGTTGCTGAAAGGTGACTTGGCCAGAGCAAAACTGCGAACCAGCGATTCCTTCGTGCCTCCGTTGCAGTCGGGTGATATGCCTCCACCACCAAGTACCGACCATGTTCCATGGAAATCACATCTCGTCGCTCGCCGCAATGTCACTGCTCATGGTCGGTCGCCATCCCTCGCGTGGGATCGCCGCTATCAACCGCCTGGTGTAGGGATCGCTCGGAGACTGGAGAACCCGTTCTGTCGCTCCACTCTCCACGACCCGACCACTCTTCATGACGATGACGTCGTCACTCACCTGACGCACAACCGCGAGGTCGTGCGAGATGAACAGATACGACACCCCGGTCTGCTCGCGGATGTCGCTCAGCAGATTCAGCACCTGCGCCTGAATCGATACGTCGAGTGACGCGACGGCCTCGTCACAGATCAGAACCCGGGGCTCGCTCGCGAGCGCGCGCGCGATCGCCACGCGTTGGCGCTGACCCCCGGAGAGCGCGCGTGGTAGTGCGTCCGCGTGGCGTTGGCCGAGACCGACCTGGTCGAGCAGCTGCTCGGTCCGGGTATTCCGCTCTTCCGTCGACTGATCAAAGTGCAGCCGAAGGACCTCGTCGACGGACGCGCGAACGGTCATCCGCGGGTCGAGCGAGGAGTACGGATCCTGAAAGATGATTTGAATCTCGCGCGCTCGGCGCTTGCGCTCAGACGAGTTGACGTGGCGACTCAGGCGTTCCCGCCCACCAACCATGATGCGACCCTGCGTCGGGCGCTCCAGTCCCACGATCATGCGTGCGATGGTCGTCTTGCCAGATCCCGATTCACCGACGATCGCGAGCGACTGTCCCGGCGCCACCGCGAACGAGACGTCCTCCACGGCAGCCACCGCGCGGGTCGACGAGTTCAATGCGCTCCGACGTCCGAGC
>JANYFR010000051.1 GCA_025362585.1 Acidimicrobiales bacterium
TCAAATGGGCAGATCAAATGCACGGGATGGGGCACCCTCTGGGTCCAATATGGAAACTCCAAGGTCTAGCCACTTTGGAGTTTCCCCTAACAAATGAAAGGAGGTGAATGATATGGCAACCACAGGACAGAAATGCGCTGAATCCGGTATTTATCGGAGCAGTTGCAACGGACGGACTGAAATCGCTCTGAGCAAGAATGAGACTTTTCCGCCTTGCAGCCACTGCAGGCAGGCCGTGACGTGGACTCTCGTTCGCGCAACGACCCACAAGTAATACACCCATTACAATGCTCTTCTTCTTCCACAGCGTCGTGGTGAAGATGGGCATTTGATTTGCAACTATAGCCATTACACTGGACATCGGCTGTTCAACCTCCCTTGAAAAGTTGTGATTTCAAACCAGGCCACTCCCGGCTTTTGCGTTCTGGGAAAAATTCGGTAGAATGGTCAGCCGACCTCGTGGCGTCCCCACGAGGTCCATCCGTGAAGGAGCTCCTGCTCTTTCACGTCGTAGTGCGTAACAAGGAGAGAGAACCTGAGCAAGCCAAAGGAAGACGCGTTCACCGTTGAGGGTACCGTCGTCGAGCCACTACCCAACGCCATGTTTCGCGTCGAATTGGAGAACGGCTACACCGTCCTCGCGCACAGCTCGGGAAAAATGCGCATGCACCGCATCCGTATATTGCCCGGCGACAAGGTCCAGGTGGAGATTACCCCCTACGACATGACCCGTGGTCGCATCACCTACCGCTACAAATAGCTCACGTTCTAGAAGATCGAGAAAGAAACCAGATGAAGGTTCGCGCCAGCGTCAAAACCATGTGTGAAAAGTGCAAAGTCATTCGACGAGCCGGTCACGTCCGCGTGATCTGCGAGAACCCCCGTCACAAGCAGCGCCAGGGCTAGGAGAGGAAGAACATGGCCCGTATTGCCGGAGTCGACATCCCGCGCGAAAAGCGCACGGTGATCGCCCTCACGTACATCTTTGGAGTCGGTCCCACGACCGCTCAGCAGATCTGCGCCGCCACCGACGTCGACGAGTCGACGCGGGTGAAGGACCTGTCCGAGGCCGACGTGAACAAACTGCGCGCCTACATCGACCAGAACCTCACCGTCGAAGGTGACCGCCGTCGCGACGTGGCCCAGGACATCAAGCGAAAGATGGAGATCAACTGCCTGCAGGGGATTCGCCACCGTAAGGGACTGCCCGTTCGCGGTCAGCGCACCCGCACCAACGCCCGCACCCGCAAGGGCCCCAAGCGCACCGTCGCCGGTAAGAAGAAGGTTACGAAGTAATGGCTAAGCCGACCACCGTCCGCAAGGGCCGCAAGAAGGAGCGCAAGAACGTTGCCTTCGGCGTGGCGCACATCAAGAGTTCCTTCAACAATACCATCGTGTCGATCACGGACCCGGAGGGCAACGTGCTCTCGTGGGCGTCGTCGGGACAGGTCGGATTCAAGGGATCACGCAAGTCAACCCCCTACGCCGCCCAGCTCGCCGCCGAGAAGTGTGCGCGAGCCGCCATGGAGCACGGCGTGAAGAAGGTCGACGTCCTCGTGCGCGGACCGGGCTCCGGTCGCGAGACGGCGATTCGTTCGATTGCCGCCGCCGGCATCGAGGTCGTGGCCATCAAGGACGTCACCCCGCTACCCCACAATGGCTGTCGCCCCAAGAAGCGCCGGCGAGGCTAAGGAAGATCATGGCTCGTTATACCGGACCCGTTTGCCGACTCTGCCGTCGTGAGCGCACCAAGTTGTACCTGAAGGGCGAGCGGTGCTTCACGATGAAGTGCCCCGTCGCCGAGAACTCCGACCGTCAGACTCGGGCCTTTCCGCCGGGCATGCACGGTCGGGACCGTCAGCGTCAAGGCTCTGAGTACCTGACCCAGCTCCGCGAGAAGCAGAAGGCTCGTCGCATTTACGGCCTCTTGGAGAAGCAGTTCCGAAACCTCTACGAGGAGGCGAGCCGTCGTCCTGGCATGACCGGCACGAACCTTCTGCAGTTCCTCGAACTGCGCCTCGACAACATTGCCTACCGCGCCGGTTGGGGCGCGTCGCGCGCCCAGGCCCGTCAGTTCGTGCGCCACGGCCACGTGACCATCGACGGCAAGCGGGTCACGATCCCTTCGTACCGCGTGCGCCCCGGCGAGGTGATCGCCCTGAAGAACGTCACCCGTGAGAACTTCAACGTCAAGCGCAATCTTGACGTCCTCGACCGCACCGTGCCGGGCTGGCTCGAGAAGGGCGACGGCGGCTTCAACGTCACCGTGCGCGTCGTTCCCCAGCGCGAACAAATCGACGAGTCGATCAAGGAGCAGCTCATCGTCGAGCTGTACTCCAAGTAACCGAACCCTTTCCAGACCTCAAGGAGTCCCCATGTTGATCATCCAGCGACCGACCATCGAAGCCCTCGGCGACGAAGTCAACGACCGCCAATCTTTCGGAATCGGACCTCTCGACCCGGGATTCGGCCACACGCTCGGCAACTCGCTGCGGCGCACCCTGCTCTCATCGATCCCGGGCGCCGCGGCCACCCGCGTCAAGTTCGACGCGGTCTTGCACGAGTTCGGCGTCATTGAGGGCGTGAAGGAAGACGTCCAGGACATCTGCCTGAACCTGAAGGACTTGCTGCTTCAGGTGCACAGCGACGAGCCCGTGACGCTGCGCCTCGACAAGAAGGGCGAGGGTCCGGTGACCGCCGCCGACCTGTCGACGACCGCCGACGTGGAGATCTTGAACAGTGACCTGCACCTCGCGTACCTGACCACCCCCAAGAGCGCACTGACCTTCGAACTGACGGTCGAGCGAGGCAAGGGCTACGTGGGCGCCGAGGGCAATAAGGGCTCCTCCACGATCGGGGTTATTCCGCTCGACGCCATCTTCACCCCGGTGCGCCGGGTCAGTTTCGAGATCGAGCCCGTGCGCGTCGAGCAGTCCAAGGACTTCGACCGCCTGGTCATCGAGATCGAGACCGACGGGTCGATCACGCCGCGGGAGGCGCTGGCCTCGGCCGGCAAGACGCTCGGATCGCTCGTCGAGTTGATCGGCAACTTCGACGAGGAGGCCCCCGCCCTGGAACTGGGCGACGTCGGTTCGGCCCAGGCCGCCGCGAGCGAACTCGATATCCGTATCGAGGAGCTCGGTCTGACCGAACGCTCGCGCAACTGCCTGAAGCGCGCCGGTATCAACACCATTGCTCAGCTCGTCAACGCCACCGAGCGGGACCTGACCTCGATCACCAACTTCGGCGCCACGTCGTTGAAGGACGTCAACGACCGTCTCGAAGAGCGTGGTCTGTCACTGCGAGTAGAGGACTAAGCATGCGCGGCACCCCCACGAAGGGCAAGCGGTTCGGCGGCGACAGCGCCCACCAGAAGGCGATGATGGGCAATCTCGTTGCTTCGATGATCGCCGCGGAGTCGATTGTGACGACCGAGGCCAAGGCCAAGGCCTTGCGACCGATCGTCGAGAAGGTCGTCACCGCCGCCAAAAACTCGCCCGAGGGCTCGGTCCACGCGCAACGTCGCGTCGTCGCCTTCATCCGTGACAAGGACATGACTCACAAGCTGTTCACCGAGATCGCCCCTCGCTACTCGGATCGTCCCGGTGGCTACACGCGCATCTTGAAGCTCGGACCGCGTCAGGGTGACAACGCCCCGATGGCGCGCATTGAGTTCGTCTGATCCTTCGATCGGCGCCACCCAGCGGTGGCGGCTCGACCTCGCCTACGACGGCCGGGATTTTCGCGGCTTCGCGTACCAGGCGCACCACGACACCGTCGTCGGACTACTTCGCTCGACGATCGCCACGACGTTGCATCTTGATCACGGGCCCGTCATTGTCGGGGCCGGGCGCACCGACAGTGGCGTGCACGCGTTCCATCAGGTGGTCCACGTGGACCTACCGTCGGTGGCGAAGGTCCGTCACCTCGACGGCGACCGTCTGCTCTCCTCTCTGAACAAGCAGATGCGCGGTCGCGTCCAGGTCCTACGCGCCGAGCCGGTCTCGCACGACTTCCACGCACGCTTCTCGGCGACGTGGCGTGAGTATCGCTACCTCGTTCTCGAAAGCGCGGGACCGGGTCTCGCGATGACCAACGCCTGGTCCTGGAGTGTCGAAGGCCCCCTCGACCTCGCCGCGATGAACCGAGCGGCGCTCGACGTGATTGGCACGCATGACTTTCGGGCCTTCTGTCGACGACCGGCGAACTCCAAAGCCGACGAGCCGCTCCTGCGCCGGGTGATCGCGGCACGCTGGGAGCGGCTCAATGACGAGTGGGTGATGAGTGCGCGTCGCGCCCCGACCGTGCGCCTCACCATCCGGGCCCAGTCCTTCTGTCACAACATGGTGCGTTGTCTCACCTCGGCGATGGTCGCGATCGGTCGCGGCGAACTCGACGAGGGGACGCTCAAGGAGCGTCTCGCGAGTGCGAGTCGTCACCAACTCCCTACTGCGGCCCCGGCCGGCGGTTTGGCACTGACCGGCGTGGGCTACGACAACGATGGACGTACGACGTCCTAGGGCGATGCAACGGGTTCGTCGGTAGGCTCGACCGGGTGAATCAACCACCACTCTCTTCAGGTATCATCGTCGCCGACCTCGACGCCGGCATTCGTCCCCAGGACGATCTCTACCATCACGTCAACAACAGGTGGATCGAGCGAACCGCGATCCCCGACGATAAGTCACGGTTCGGGTCCTTCGAAATACTCGGCGACGACGCCGAACTCGCGACGCGCGACATTGCCGAGGAGGCGCGCTCGGCGCCCGCGGGCAGCGAGCGGCGAAAGGTCGGTGACCTGTACGCGAGTTTCCTCGACGAAGCCCGAATCGAAGAGCTCGGGGTTGAGCCCCTCGCGGCCCCGCTGGCCCAAGTCGAAGCGGTCACGTCGACGGGCGAGTTGCTCTCTCTGATCGGCGAATTGCAACGACGTGGCCTCGGGGGCCTCTACCAGGTCTTCATCGACAACGACCCGGGCGACCCCGATCGGTACCTCGCGTTCCTCGAACAAGGCGGACTCTCCCTGCCCGACGAGAGTTACTACCGCGAAGAGAACTTTGCACACGTACGTGACGCGTTTGTCGAGCACCTACAGCGCATGTTCGAGCTAGCCAACGTGAGCGATGGGGCGCAGCGCGCCCGACGGGTCTTTCAACTCGAGACCGAAATCGCCCGTCGGCACTGGAACAACGTGGATTCGCGCGATAGCGAGAAGACGTACAATCTGCGTACGTGGCACGAGGCCGCTGCCCTTTTCGGCAATGACCCTGACGGCTCCCTCGATCACTGGCGGGTCGGGCTCGACCCGCCGGTTCAGTCGTTCGACGAAGTGGTCTTGCGCCAGCCGAGTTTCACCGAGACCATTGGCGAACTGTTCGACGATTCGCACCTCGGCGCGTGGAAGGACTGGCTGGCGTGGCAAGTCATCGGGGGCAACGCGCCCTACCTGTCGTCGAAGTTCGTCGACGAACACTTCGACTTCTACGGACGGACGCTCACTGGCGCTAAGACCCTTCGCGAACGCTGGAAGCGTGCGGTGGCGCTGGTCGAGGGCGCGATGGGCGAAGCGGTCGGTCGGATCTACGTCGAGCGGCACTATCCGCCGGCGGTGAAGGCCCGGATGGACGAACTGGTCGCCAATCTCATTGAGGCCTATCGACAGAGCATCGCCACAATCGAGTGGATGACCGAAGCGACGCGCCAGCGAGCCCTCATGAAACTCGACGCCTTCACCCCGAAGGTCGGCTACCCGGCGCGGTGGCGCGACTACACATCCTTGGACGTCGACCCCCACGACCTCCTCGCCAACGTGCTGGCGGCCAACGAGTTCGAGTTCCGACGTAATCTCGCGAAGATCGGTCAGCCAATCGATCGTGATGAATGGTTCATGACCCCCCAGACCGTCAATGCCTACTACAACCCCGGATTCAATGAAATCGTGTTCCCGGCGTCAATTCTGCAGCCACCGTATTTCGACGTCGATCGCGACGAGGCCGCCAACTACGGCGCCATCGGAGGGATCATCGGCCACGAGATCGGCCACGGCTTTGACGACCAGGGTTCGAAGTTCGACGGCACGGGTCGACTGACCGACTGGTGGGAGCCACAAGACCGGGCCGCTTTCGAAGAGCGGACGCGTTCGCTCATCGACCAGTTCAATGTTCTCTCGCCGCGCGAGACCCCCGGTCTCCACGTGAACGGCGCCCTGACGATTGGTGAGAATATTGGGGACCTCGGGGGACTGAGTATCGCCTGGAAGGCGTACCGCATTTCACTCAGCGGCGCCGAGCCGCCAGTGATCGACGGACTGACCGGTGCCGAGCGGTTCTTCCTCTCCTGGGCCCAAGGGTGGCGGCTCAAGGCGCGCCGCGAAGAGGTTGAACGACTCTTGACGATTGACCCCCATTCGCCCGGCGAATTCCGGTGCAACCAAATCGTTCGCAACATCGACGCCTTCTACGACACGTTCGGTGTCGGATCGGAGGACGCCATGTGGATCGAGCCATCGGCCCGGGTCGCGATCTGGTGAGTCGTGGTCACGATATCGTTCGGGGCCAGCGTTTCGCCGGGGACAACGCAGCAATCGGCCGCACTTTCGCTTGGGCGATTTGCCAACGAGGTCCGTTTTTCGTAGACTGTTCCTCCGGTCCGGTCTGGGCCGTCCAGTCTGTCTAAGGGAAGTTCTGTGCGTACCTACTCACCAAAAGTCGCCGAGATAACGCGCGACTGGCTCGTCATCGATGCCGAGGGCCTCGTGCTCGGTCGCGTGGCGACCGTCGCGGCGTCGCTCCTGCGCGGAAAGCACCGTGTCTTCTTCGCCCCTCACGTGGACACCGGCGACTACGTCATCATCGTCAACGCCGACAAAGTCGTCTTGACGGCCAACAAGGCGGCCCAGAAGTTCGCGTACCACCACTCGGGCTACCCGGGTGGACTGCGGGCCACCTCCTGGCAGACGTTGATGGAGACCGACCCCGAGAAGCTGGTCCACGACGCGATCAAGGGCATGGTGCCAAAGAACCGCCTCGGACGTGCGCAGATGGGCAAGCTCTTCGTCTACGCCGGCGCCGAACACCCCCACGTGGCGCAAATGCCCACTCAGTACGACACCTCGGCGATTCGCCGCGGTTAAGGAGAACGTCCGTGTCCTCACCCCTCACCCAGACCACCGGACGTCGCAAAGAGGCGGTCGCTCGCGTGCGCCTGCGCCCCGGTACTGGCACGATCACGATCAACTCACGCGCCTTCGATAACTACTTCACCTCGGCGACCCATCGCCAGATGGTAATGGAGCCGCTGCGGCTTATCGACGCCCAGCAGACCTACGACATTGACGCCACCATCGAAGGTGGTGGTGTCGCCGGCCAGGCCGGTGCGCTGCGCCTCGGCATCGCGCGCTCGCTGCTCGAGATCGACGAGACCGTTCGCCCCGCCTTGAAGAAGGCCGGGCTCTTGACCCGTGACTCGCGCAAGAAGGAGACCAAGAAGTACGGTCTCAAAAAGGCGCGTAAGGCTCCTCAGTACTCGAAGCGGTAATGGCCATGACCGTGCGTTTCGGCACGGACGGCATTCGGGGTCGGGCCAGCGACGAGATCACCACGGACCTGGCGTACCGGCTCGGTTTCGCCGTGGCAAGTGTCTTCAGCAGCCCGGTCTTCGTTGGCTACGACACCCGAGAGAGTTCACCGGCTCTGGCGTTGGCCGTCCTGGCGGGACTGCGCGACAACGGTGCGACGGGCATCAATCTCGGCTATTTCACGACGCCGGGCGTCGCGGTCATCGCCCGCCAGCGCGGCGGCGTCGGCGTCGTCGTGTCGGCCTCGCACAATCCCTACTTCGACAACGGATTGAAGGTCCTCGGTCTGGGCGGCGGCAAGCTCGATCACGCGACCGAGGACGCGGTTACGGTGGCGCTCAACGCGGCACCGTCGCCCATCGATAGCTTCGACGAGGTCGTCATCGACGCGGCGGCCGAGGACGAGTACGTGCAGCAACTTCGCAACCTCGTGCCGAGCGACCTCTCGTCGTTGCATATCGTGCTGGACTGTGCCAACGGGGCGGCATCCCACGTCGCCCGTGAACTGTTCGCAGCGACGGGAGCGCGACTCACCGTCATCAACGACCATCCCGACGGACGAAACATCAACGAGCAGTGCGGTTCGACGCACGTCGAGGGCCTGGTGGCGAAGGTCCTGGAGGTGCGCGCCGACCTGGGCCTCGCCGTTGACGGCGACGCCGACCGGCTCATCGCGGTCGACGCGCGGGGGCAGGTGCGAAATGGCGACGACCTCATGATCCTCTTCGCCGCCGACTTCCTCGAACGCGACACCCTTGGTGGAGGACTGGTCGTCACGTCGATGGCGAACCTGGGGCTGCACCACGCGCTGAAGGACACGGGCATCGCGATCGTCGAGACCGACGTCGGTGACCGCAACGTCGTCATGGCCCTCGAGGAGCAGTCCTGGTCGTTCGGTGGCGAGCAGTCGGGCCACCTCATCTTTCGAGATCTCGCGCCCACCGGTGACGGGCTCCTTACCGGACTGATGCTCGCCGACCTGGTGGTCCGGCGCGGCCCCCTTGGTGAGCAGGCCGATAGTTCGTGGCAGCGGGTGCCCCAACAGCTCATCAACATTGCGCGCGAGTCCTACGACGACGAAGCGGTACACCTGCTCTTCGAAGAGCTTCGCGCCGACTACGCCATTGAAACGGCCGACGTGCGACTCTTCATCCGTCCGTCGGGTACCGAGCCCATCGTGCGCGTGATGATCGAGGCCCTGAACGGAGAGTTCGTTGACGCCTTCTCCGCTCGGTTGCAGAGTCTCTTCCTCGCGTAATCCAGCGCGAAAAGACCCAAAAACCGCGCGAGTAGGCTGGCCTCATGTGCGGCATCATTGGGGTCGTTGGATCCTCTGACACGCTGGCGACGCTGCTCGAGGGTCTCACTCGACTGGAGTACCGTGGTTACGATTCGGCCGGCATCGCTCTCGTGCGACCCGGCCAGACGTGGCGAGCGCGCACCGCGGAGGGGACCGAATCGGTCGCGGCGCTGCGCCGGGTGTGCGAGGACGCCCCCTCCGGCTTTAGCTCCGGCATCGGCCACACCCGATGGGCCACCCACGGCGCGCCCGAGGCGGTCAACGCCCATCCCCACCTCGACTGCTCGGGCAACATCGCGATCATTCACAACGGCATCATTGAGAACCACCGGGAACTGCACGAGGCACTCGTCGCACGGGGCCATCTGTTCACGTCGGTCACCGACTCCGAGGTGCTGGCCCATCTGATTGAGGAGGCGCGCGCCAGGGGTCTGGAACTGATGGAGGCGATGCGCCAGAGTCTGTTGACGGTCCGCGGCGCCTTCGCCGTGGCGGTGATGGACGCCACCGAGCCCGACGTCATTGTCGCCGCTCGAAGAATCTCACCCCTGGTCGTCGGCACCGCCCCCGGGGTCACCTACCTCGCAAGTGACGTGCCGGCGATCCTCGACCGCGCGACTGCGTTCTACGCCGTCAACGACGACGAGATCGTTCGTCTCGGCCCCGAGGGATTCCGCGCCATCGACCTCGAGGGTGGGCCGGTGCGCCTGCACCAGCTGTCCATTGACTGGGACCTCGAGACCGCCGAGAAGGGCGGCCACGACGACTTCATGAGTAAGGAGATCAGCGAACAACCGCACGCGATCCGAGCGACGCTGCTCGACCGTCGACGACGCGACGGCACGATTACCTTCGACGAGATGCGGATCGACGACGAGGAGTTGCGCGAGGTGAAGCGGGTGGTGCTGGTGGCCGCGGGCACGTCGCACCACGCGGCGCTGGTCGCGAAGTACGCCATCGAACGTTGGGCCCGAATCAGTGTTGAGGTCGACATCTCCTCGGAGTATCGCTACCGGGATCCCATCGTTGAGATTGGCACTTTGGTAATCGGCGTCTCGCAGAGCGGCGAGACCATCGACACAATCCAGGCGACTCGAGAGGCGCAGCGCCGCGGGGCACGCGTCGTCGCCGTCTCGAACATCGTCGACTCGTCGCTGGCTCGCGAGGCCGACGCGGTCATCTACACCCGCGCCGGCATCGAGGTCTCGGTCGCCTCGACCAAAGCGTTTGTCGCCCAGGTCGCCGCGTTGGAACTGCTGGCCCTGCGCCTCGCCCAGCTGCGCGGCACGATGTCGCCCACTGACGTCGACGCCCTCTTTCTCGGACTCAACGCGGTCAGCGCCCAGGTCGCGACGACACTGGAGCGCCGGGCGAGCATTGAGTTGATCGCGAAGGAGCTGATGGGTTCGCACGACTTCTTCTTTCTCGGTCGTCACGTTGGTTTTCCGACCGCGCTCGAGGGCGCCCTCAAGTTAAAGGAGCTGACTTACATGCACGCCGAGGGCTATCCCGGGGGAGAGTTGAAGCACGGCCCACTCGCACTGATCGAGCCGGGCGTCGTGGTCGTGGCCGTCGCGACGCACCAGTTGATGCACGAGAAGATCCTGTCAAATCTCGCCGAGGTGAAGGCCCGCGGGGCGAGCGTCGTCGTGGTCGCGACCGACGACGACGAGACGATTGACGCCGTGGCGGACTTCGTGATGCGCGTGCCGGCGACCGAGCCGCTCTTCACGCCGATGGTCGACATCGTACCGTTGCAGCTCTTCGCCTACGCCATGGCCCGCCAGTTGGGCCGCAACGTCGATCGTCCGCGCAACCTCGCCAAGACCGTGACGGTCGAGTAGTGGCGATCGTCGGAGTCGGCATCGACATTGTCGACGTGCCCCGCTTCGAGATTGTGATGGGACGACGGCCGCGCATTGTCAATCGCCTGTTCACCGAGGGTGAGCAGCGGACCGCACGAATGAAACCAGAGCGTCTCGCCGCGCGGTTCGCCGCGAAGGAGGCGGTGATGAAGTCGCTCGGCGTGGGGGCCGGATCGGTTCCGTGGAAGTCGATCGAGGTCGTGCGTGCCCCGAGCGGCGCGCCGTCGATTGTGCTGCACGGCGCGGCCGCCGATCTCGCGGCCCGCCGCGGGGTGAGCGACGTGAAAATTTCGCTCACGCATACCGCCATGACGGCGGCCGCCTTCGTCGTCAGCTCGAGCGCCGCCTAATGCCCGTGGAGGGCGTGCGACGCCCGGCCTGGGCGGAGATCTCGGCGTCAGCAATCGCCCACAACGTGGGCGCGTTGAAGGCGGTGATTGGCGACACGCGGCTCTGCGCGGTCGTGAAAGCCAACGGCTACGGTCACGGGGCCCTACTCGCCGCGAAGGCGGCGCTCGACGGGGGAGCCGACTCTCTCGCGGTGGCGATCGTGGACGAGGGAATCGAACTGCGCGACGCCGGCGTCACCGTGCCAATCCTGCTGCTCGCCGAGATCCCGTCCGGGACGATTCCCGAGGCCCTCAGCCATTCGCTCACCCTGACGATCGGTTCGCTCTCGGGGGCCCGCGCCGCGGTTGCTGGTGCGGAGAGTGTCGGCGGGTACCACCACGTGCACGTGAAGGTCGACACCGGCATGCACCGCATGGGTGTCGATCCCGCGGCGATCGACGAGGTGGTCGACGTCCTGCTCAGTTCGTCGAAGATCGACCTCGAGGGCCTGTACACCCACTTCAGCGTTGCGGACGGCTCGAGCGCCGAGGACCGCGCCTTCACTCGCACGCAGATCGATCGATTTGACGACGTGGTCGCTGCGCTCGCCGGTCGCGACGTCCATCCACGACTACTCCACCTCGCCAACAGTGCCGGGGCGCTCGGCTACCCCGGGGCGCGACGAGGCATGGTGCGCGTGGGACTCGCCCTCTACGGCTACTTACCCGAGGGCTGGCTCTCCTCGGCGCTCGAAGAGAAGGGTCAGCGACTGGAAACGGCGCTCACCCTGCGCGCTCAGGTCGTAGCGGTGCGTCGCGTTGCGGCCGGCGAGCGCCCCAGTTACGGACGACGTCGGGCGTTGGCGAACGCCGCGACGATTGCGACGGTGCCCTTCGGCTACGCCGACGGCTACCCTCGACGACTGTTTGACGCCGGCGCTGAAGTCCTCATCAACGCAACACGGTATCGCCTCGCTGGCAACGTCACGATGGACCAGCTGCTCATCGACTGTGGCGACGACGACGTCGCAACTGGCGACGACGTGGTCCTGCTCGGTCGCCAGGGCGACCAGGAGATCACCGCCGAGGAGTGGGCGCGTCACGCCGACACGATCACCTGGGAGATCCTCTGCGGGATTGGTGCTCGCGTCCCGCGCGTTCTCGTGGAGTAAGTCGTGCCCCGGAACCTCGACGAACTGGCGACGTGCACGAGGTGCGCACTCTCGTCAACGCGCCGGCGCGTGGTCATTGGTTCGGGGCCCGCCCACCCCCGGCTGATGGTGATTGGGGAGGCACCGGGCCGCACCGAGGACGAGGGCGGGGCGCCCTTCATCGGACGAAGCGGCCGGCTCCTCTTCACGCTGCTCGAAGAGGAGGTCGGCCTCGGCCGCGACCAGTGCTTCGTGACCAACGTGGTGAAGTGTCGGCCCCCGGCGAACCGAACGCCGACCAAGGGCGAACTCGCCGCCTGTGGTCCGTGGCTGAGCATGCAGTTAGCGACGATTAGGCCGTCGGTGGTCCTGGCACTCGGGAACACCGCGGCTCGGGCGGTCTGCGGCTTCGAACTCGGGATCGGAGCCGTCCACGGACGGGTCGTCGAGGTAGAGGGCGGAGTCGCAATGGCCACCTACCACCCGGCGGCGGCGCTGCGGGGCGGACCTAGCGTGGTGGACGTGATGCGCGCCGACCTTCGGACTCTGCGTCGACTCGTGGAGTCGCCGTGACCTGGCGGCGCTACTGTGCGACCGCCGCGGACTGCGCGGCGGCCGGCAAGGCGTTCGCGCCAGTCTTGCGCATCGGCGACATCGTCCTGCTCACCGGACGACTCGGCGCCGGGAAGACGACCTTCGTCCAGGGCGTCGCGCGCGGACTGGGCGTGAGCGAACGGGTGACGAGTCCGACCTTCACCATGGTTCGCGAACACGACTGCACGAACGCCATGGGAATCGAGACCCTGCACCACTGCGACCTCTATCGGGTCGAGAGCCTGGGCGAGGTGCTGGACCTCGCCCTGGGTGAACTGGTCGAAGAGTACGGAGTCGCACTCGTTGAGTGGGGGGAGTTGGCGTCGTCGGTCTTCGGGCGGGATGTTCTCACCATTGACGTGCAGGTCGACAAGACCGAGGGCCGCAACCTCCTCGTTGACGGCGCACTCGCGGAAGAGCGCCGCGACGAACTGAACCGCTGGGCGTCGGCGTGAACATCATCGCGATCGAGACCGCGACGGCGGCGTGCGGCGTTGGCGTGCGCACGAGTCACGGCACCGAGATCGTGCGCGTCGTCAACAATGAGCGACGACACACCGAGACGCTGGCCCCCGCGCTCGCCACTCTCCTGGCCGAAGTGGGGCTCTCGGCCCGCGACCTCGACCGTGTCGTCGTCGATCGCGGTCCGGGTCTCTTCACTGGCCTGCGCGTCGGGATCGCGACGGCCAACGCGCTCGCCCAGGGCCTCGGACGGGGGGTCGTCGGCGTCACCTCGCTCGAACTACTCGCCCACGGCGCCCTCGCCGGCGGCGTGCGCGGTCGGGTGGCGGCCTGCGTCGACGGTCGCCGTGGCGAACTCTTCGTGCAGTCGTTCGCCCTCGAATCCGACGTCGAGGCCCTCGGAGTCGCGCGGGTCGCCACGGCTCGGGAGGTCGTCATTGAGTGGGCGACCAACGGAGCGCCGGTGACCTTCACCGGCGACGGCGTCGAACGCTACCAAGTCGAGTTCGACGCGGTACCCAATGGCGCGGTCTACGCCATGGCCGTGCCGTCGCTGCACGCGGCGCTCGAGCTCGGGGCCCGTCGAGCCGGCGAGGACCACGTCACCCCGCTCTATCTTCGTGAGGCTGACGCGGTCGCGAACTTCTCGACGCGCCAGCGTCCGTCGTGAGCCAACCTTGGTCAATTCGACCGGCCGAGCGCCGTGACGTGCCCGATCTGATGGTCATCGAAGAGAGCCAGTTCCCCGAACCCTGGACCAAGGGAATGCTGATCGACGAGATCGCCAACACCGAGAATCGGCGCTACACCGTGGCGGTGGAGAAGAAGTCCCTCATTGGCTACCTCGGTCTCATGTTCGTGCTCGACGAACTGCACGTGAACACGATCGGCACGCTGCCCGGCCACGAGGGACGCGGCGTCGCCACGTCGTTGCTCGACGACGCCTGGTCCGACGCCTTCACTCGGGGCATCAAGCGCGCGACGCTTGAGGTCGCGGTCTCCAACGATCGCGCCATCGAGCTCTACTACCGCTACGGCTTCAAGCCAGTGGGTGTGCGAAAGAACTACTACGAGCGTTCAATGGAAGACGCGCTGGTCCTCTGGGCCGACCTGGCGATCCGTGCGTGAATCGACGCTTACGCTGGTCCCATGACGTTGGTGCTCGGTATCGAAACGAGTTGTGACGAGACGGCGGCGGCCGTCGTCGACGACGCCTCTCACGTTCGCTCCTCGGTCGTCGAGTCCTCCATCGAGCAACACCGTGCGTTTGGAGGTGTCGTCCCCGAGCTCGCGGGGCGCGCGCACGTCGCGACCATCGGACCGGTGGTGCGTCGCGCCCTCGTCGACGCGGGCCTCGACCACCACGATCCGGCTATCGCCGGAATCGCGGTGACCAGCGGTCCCGGTCTCGTCGGGTCACTCCTCGTCGGACTCTCGGCCGCGAAAGCGTTCGCCCTCGCGTGGAACGTGCCCTTCGTCGGGGTCAACCATCTGGAGGGCCACCTCTTCGCGCCGCTGCTCGAACACGCCGACCTCGAGTGGCCGATCTTGACGCTGCTCGTGTCGGGCGGTCACAGTCTGATCGTGCTCCAGGAGGCGCCCGGGCGCCACCGAGTGCTCGGTGCGACGATTGATGACGCCGCCGGGGAGGCCTACGACAAGGTGGCCCGGTGGCTCGGTCTCGGCTACCCCGGTGGCCCGGAGATCGACCGTCTGGCACAGGAGGGCACCGCCGGTGCCCTGAAACTACCCCTGTCGATGGCCGGTGACGGGTACGATTTCTCTTTTTCTGGATTGAAGACCGCCGTGGTGCGCGCTACTGAACGCCACGCCGACGTCGCCCTCGCCGACGTCGCGGCCTCCTTCCAGGCCGCGGTCGCTGAACAACTGCTGCGCAAGTTGCGGGGCGCCCTCGAGCACTTCGAGGTTCGAGGCGTCGCCCTCGCCGGCGGGGTGGCGGCCAACTCGGCGCTGCGCGCGGGCGTCGCCGCGCTCGCGCGCGACTTCGGCGTCGAGTGCCACCTTCCGACGATGGCGATGTGCACCGATAATGCCGCCATGATCGCGGCGGCCGGGCTCTATCGCCTCGCGGCGGACGGGCCGAGCCCCCTCGACCTCGCGGCCAATCCGAATTGGCAGTTGGCGTCGGTCTCGTGAACGAGCGCTGGATTCCTCTGAACGTGGCTGACTGCGACGACAATCCCTTCGTCCAGTTCCGTCGGTGGTTCGACGAGGCGACGTCGGTGATGGCCGATCGCGAAGCTGTCGCCCTCGTCACCTCCACGCCCGAGGGTCACGTGAGCGCGCGCATGGTCCTGCTCCGTCACGTTGACGACCACTCGTTCGGTTGGTACACGAACTATCAGTCGCGCAAGGGTCGCGACTTGGCGGCGAACCCTCGTGCGGCGCTCCTGTGGTACTGCGAAGCACTGGGACGTCAGGTCCGGATCGAAGGCGCCGTCGAGCGAATGAGTTCCGCGGAGTCCAACGCCTACTTTGCCGCTCGACCGAGGGGCCACCAGTTGGGTGCGCACGCGAGCTCCCAGAGCGAGCCACTGGCGAGTCGTCACGAACTCGAGGACCGCGTCACCGAGGTCGAAGCCCACTTCGCCGGTGGTGACGTGCCGCGACCGATCGACTGGGGTGGGTACCGTCTCACGCCGAACGCCTTCGAGTTCTGGCAGCACCGCGAGGACCGCCTGCACGACCGCGTCGTCTACTCACTCAACGCCGGGAGCTGGTCCCGGCAACGCCGTTCGCCCTAAGGCGAGTTCGCGGGCCCGAGCGTTGGCGCTCGCGCGTAGGGCGAGCGGTCCGAGCGAGATCGCCGAAACGGTCGCGGCGATGCCACTGATTTGATAGACGGTACGCGGTGCGACCAGGGTCAGAACGAGGCCCCCCAGCGCGGTCGCGCCGATCTGGTCGCCAGTGAATATGGCCCCGACGGCCGCGAACACCCGTCCGCGCAGTATCTCGGGGGAGCGTACCGTACAGAGAGTGGCGAAGGCCACCTGGGCCACCCCCGCGGCAACCCCCGCGATGACCATCAGCGGGTAGATGTACGCAACGCGCGTCACGAGGCCGACCAGTCCGATCGTCACTCCGACCACGACGATGCCCGCGAAAATCGCTCGCGCCAGGGCCACGTGGCCCTGGCGCTCACGTCCCGCCAGCAGCGACCCGGCGACTGAGCCAAGGCCGAAGCTCGCCCCAAGAAGGCCGTAGTAGATCGCCGACGCGTGCAGCGTCTGGGTGACGAAGAAGACCTCGCCGACGTTCACCATGTTGAGCGCGAAAAGAAAGACCAGCGTCGTGGCCACAATTGGGCGCAGTAGACGGTCATTCCAAAGAAAGGTGACTCCCGCCATCATCTTCTCCGCGTCGCGGTGTTCGGGGGCGTTGGCCAACGAGGGACGTCGGTCGTGGTGCAGTCGCGTCGTGGCGAACGCGGCGAACGCGTAACAGGCGGCGTCGAGGAACAGGGGCCAACTCTGACCGGTTGAACCGACGAGGACGCCGCCGATGATCGGTCCGAGGACCGCCGCCACGCCCTGAACGGCCTGCATGTGGCTCTGAGCCCGAATGACGTTGTCCTCGCCGGCGATGGTCGGTACGAGTGCCGAGTAGCCGGGAAAGGAGAAGGCCACACCGGCACTAAGGGCCACCATGAGCAGCAGGGTCGCGGTCATGCCGTGCCAGAGGCCGATTCCCACGCAGATCGCCGCCTCGGCGAGCCCCAGTTGGGTGAGGAGACGCTTGGCCGGAACGCGGTCGATCACCTGACCGGCCAGCGGGGCGAGCACCACGAGCGGCAGCGTGCCCGCAATCGACAGGGCGGCGATGGCCCAGGCGTGTCCGACGGGGGCGAGTCGCAGGTAGAGAGTAATCAGCGCGACGGAGTCACCGAGGAACGTGAGGCCGCGAAGCCCAGCCAACAGGCGAACGTCGCGACGCTGGACGTCGGAGAGGGCCATCGGATCAGGCTACGGCAGTGATTTGTTGGGCGTTGGCACTCGGGCGCTGCGGCTGCTAAATTGGCAGTCGGAAGATTCGAGTGCCAAACGCACAGGAGGCAAGAAATCATGAAGTTGCACCCATTGGAAGACCGCATCGTCGTTCGCCCAAACAGCGCCGAGGCCACCACGGCGTCGGGTCTGGTTATCCCCGACACCGCCAAGGAGAAGCCCCAGCAGGGCGAAGTTCTCGCCACCGGCCCCGGTCGTCGCACCGAGAGCACCGGTGAGCTCATCGCCACCGGCGTGAGTGTCGGTGACACGGTCGTGTACTCGAAGTACGGCGGCACGGAGATCACCGTTGACGGTGAGGACCTCCTGATCCTGTCCAGTCGCGACGTACTGGCGACCATCACCAAGAAGTAGGCACGCGGCGAGCTCGCCTCGCCGCACCGACCAAGAGACAAGGAAGACAAATGTCGAAGTTGTTGAAGTTTGACGAAGAGGCCCGACGTGGCCTCGAAGCCGGTGTCGATAAGTTGGCTGACGCGGTCAAGGTCACGCTCGGTCCGAAGGGTCGCAACGTGGTCATCGGCAAGAAGTTCGGTGCCCCGACGATCACCAACGACGGAGTGTCCATCGCGCGCGAGATCGAACTGGAGGACCCGTTCGAGAACATGGGCGCCCAGCTCGTGAAGGAAGTCGCCACGAAGACCAACGACGTCGCGGGCGATGGTACGACGACCGCGACCGTGCTCGCCCAGGCCCTCATCAAAGAGGGACTGCGCAACGTTGCCGCGGGCGCCAATCCATCGGGCTTGAAGCGAGGCATCGAGAAGGCCGTGAAGACGGCCGTCGAGTCGATTCACGAGCAGGCCCAAGAGGTGTCGGACAAGAGTCAGATCGCCCAGGTCGCGACCATCTCGGCCGCCGACGCTTCGATCGGCGAGGTCATCGCCGACGCCATTGACAAAGTCGGCAAGGACGGCACTGTCACGGTGGAGGAGTCCAACACCTTCGGCATCGAACTCGAGCTGACCGAGGGCATGCAGTTTGACAAGGGCTACTTGTCGCCGTACTTCGTGACCGACCCCGAGCGCCAAGAGGCGGTCCTCGAGGACGCGTACGTGTTGTTCACGAGCTCCAAGATCTCCGCCGTGCACGACCTCGTGCCGGTACTGGAGAAGGTCATGCAGTCGGGGCGAACACTGCTCATCATTGCCGAGGACGTCGACGGTGAGGCGCTCGCGACGCTCGTGGTCAACAAGATCCGTGGGACGTTCACCTCGGTCGCCGTGAAGGCGCCCGGATTCGGCGAGCGTCGCAAGGCCATGCTGCAAGATATGGCCATCCTCACTGGTGCCACGGTCATCTCCGAAGAGATTGGCCTCAAACTCGACTCCGCCACGCTCGACCTTCTCGGGTCGGCACGGCGCATCGTCGTAACGAAGGACGCCACGACGATTGTCGACGGTGGCGGCAGTAGCGCCGACGTCGCGGGACGCGTCGCCCAGATCAAGCGAGAGATTGACGAGACCGACTCCGACTGGGACCGCGAAAAGCTCCAAGAGCGTCTTGCGAAGCTGGCTGGCGGCGTCGCCATCGTGAAAGTCGGTGCCGCGACTGAGATTGAGTTGAAAGAGAAGAAGCACCGTATCGAGGACGCGCTCAGCGCCACCCGCGCGGCCATCGATGAGGGAATTGTCGCCGGCGGCGGCACGGCGCTCGTGCGTGCTCGCGTCGCGGTCGAAAAGCTCGGGGCGACCTTGACCGGTGACGAGGCGACTGGTGCACGGATCGTCGCGAACTCGCTCGATTCGCCGTTGCGCCACATCGCGGCGAACGCCGGCTTCGAAGGGGCCGTGAAGGTTCGCGAGGTCGCCGACGCCAAGGGTTCGATCGGTCTCAATGCCGCCACGGGTGAGTTGGTCGACCTCGTCAAGGCCGGTATCATCGACCCCGCGAAGGTGACCCGCTCCGCCCTGCAGAACGCCGCGTCGATCGCGGCCCTGCTACTCACTACCGAGGCCATCGTGGCCGACAAGCCCGAGGCCGCCGCCGGCGGTGGCATGGACGGCGGTATGGGTGGTATGGGTGGCATGGGCGGGATGATGTAGTCATCGGTCCACCAGGACGAGCACGAAGCCGGGCCGTTTGGCCCGGCTTCGTGCGTTGTGGACGTCCGGCAAACTTATCGCGAGCCCCCTCGGCTGAACGGCGTGTCCGCCCGTGGATGCTCGTCGTGCCGGTAGAGTCCAGCGCCGACAGCGGATGGAGCGAGACCTTGCTACCATGACCGAATTGGCGAGTCGGAAGTCACGTGGTCGTCGCCGACGCCCCGGCAGGCAGACGGCCATTCAACTCCGTCTCTTGATCGAGAGTGGGAGGCGAAGTGAGAGCGAAGCGAGCAGTTCGTGGCGCGACCGTCGCGATTTTGAGTACCGGGGTGATGATTGCCGGTTTGACGACGATGGCCGACGCGAAGACCGCGGCCAAGTTGATCGTCGCCCCCGCGGTCGGCCTCACGAACAATAAGACCGTGATCGTGAAGGGTACCGGCTTCAGGGCCAAGGATCAGGTGTACGTGACCGAGTGTCTGCGTACCGCGAAGGGCGCCGCCCAGTGCGACACCTCGACGGCCCTCCCAGTCACTATTACGTCCAGGGGCGTCCTGCCCGCGACGAAGTTCAAGGTAATCACTGGACTCATCGGCACCGCGAAGTGCGGCACGTCAAGGACTAACCTCGCGAAATGCGCAATCAGCGTGGGCAACATCAGCGGTGGCGACACGGCGTCGACCAACATCGTCTTCGCGGCGCCTAAGAAGTAGTCCCCAGACGTTCAGAACCGACGAGTCGACGACAACGAAGTGCGAGGGGCGTGCGCCGTAGCAAGAGCTCGCGCCATCACGGCGACGGGGAGTCCGGTCGCATCAATGATTCGGTTCGTGCGGGCACGCCTCTCTGCCCGGGAGAGCCAATGAGCAATCATTACGGTCTCTCGTCGCTCGGCTCGCCCGAAGAGTTTCGCGATTCAATAATACGTCGACTGAGGACCCACTTCAGTTTCGCGGCGTTGCTGGCGATCCTCTTTCTCACTTTTCTCGACAACACCGTGGCGAGTGCGGTGTTGACGAGCGTGCAGGCCGAACTCCACGCCAATGTTTCGCAGCTGCAGTGGATCGTCGGCGGTTACGCGCTGACGTTCGCCAGTCTCATGCTGGTATTCGGCGCGCTCGGCGACAACTTCGGACGCAAGAGGGTGATGCTGATCGGCGTCGCCATCTTCTGCGCCGGTTCGGTCGTTTGCGCGATTGCCGTCAATCCGAGCGAGCTGGTAATCGGCCGCGTCGTGATGGGCGTCGGCGCGGCGGCGTCCGAGCCGGGCACGCTATCGATGATCCGCCACATCTTCCCCGAGCGCCGGACCCGCGCTCGGGCGCTCGGCATCTGGGCCGCCGTGTCGGGACTGGCCCTCGCGATGGGTCCGGTGATCGGAGGAATCCTCGTCGGCATCTGGTCGTGGCGCGCGGTGTTCTGGTTCAACGTCATCTTTGGCGGACTCGCCCTGGGCGTCGCCGCGGTGGCGTTGCCCGAAAGCGTCAACCCGACTCGTCGGCGCATGGATTACGCCGGTTTCCTCCTCGCCGCCGTGGTGCTCGGCGCGGCCACCTTCGCCACCATTCAGGGTGAGTTGACGGGCTACGCGACCGGGTGGGTGATCACGCTCTACCTCGTGAGCATCGTGACCGTCCCGATGTTCTACTTCGTCGAACATCGCGTGACGAACCCGATGCTCGAACTCGGATTCTTCCGGCGCCGATCGTTCACCGGATCGGCCTTCATTGCCTTCGCAAGTTTCTTCTCGATCTTCTCGATCTTCTTCTTCGTGGCGTTGTACCTAGAGGTCGTCGCCTCGGTCAGTGCCTACGGTCTCGCCCGGGACTTTCTTCCGTTGCTCGCCGGCATCGTCGTGGCTTCTCTCTTCAGCGGTCGATGGGTTGGACGCGTCGGCTCGCGCACCCCCATGACCATCGGCTGTCTCTTAACCGCGGTTGGCGTCTTCTTGACCGCGTACGTCATTGGACCCCACGTCGACCTCACGACGCTCGGCTGGACGATGGGGCTCGCGGGCGTTGGTTTTGGTCTCATCATCGTGCCGGTCAACGCGACCGCCCTGTCGAGCCTTCCGGCGGTGAATTCGGGCATGGCCTCGTCGGCAGTGAACACTGCTCGCGAGCTCGGAGCCGTCGCCGGGGTCGCGATTCTCGGATCGATCGTCAACGGTCAACTGACGGTCAACCTGTCCGCGCGACTCGTGCAGCTCGGCGTCCCGGCGTCGTTTCGTAATCAGATCATCACTGCGGTGACGACGGGTACCGCGGCCTCCCAGGCGGCGGCCATCTCCAAGCACTCCACGGCGGCGGTGAAGCAGATTATCAACGAGGTGGTGAATGCCGCCTACAGCGCGTTGGCGCACGGCCTGAACATCGCCCTCGTGGCTTCCGGCATCCTCCTGCTCGTTTCGGCCGTGGTAGCGACCTTTACCGGTTCCGCCGAGCGCCTGGAGTATGTCGACGTCGCGTCGGGTGACCCGGCCGTGGCAGTGGTCGGCTAGGGGCGACGCTCTTTAAGGTGCTTCCAAGAGTTCGACCGTCACCGTGAGCGAAAAGCAGATGAAGAAGACCGGTTCGACGAATGCGCCGTAGTGGTCCGCGAGGTAGGCGACCGCGAGCAGGGGATAGGCCAGCGCCAGTGTCACGCCCGACCACTTGATGATGTGGGCGACCACCGTGGCGCTCGTTCGCGTGCGCTTCCAGGCGAGAAAAATCGCGACGGTGATCGTCGCGAACTCGACGATACCCGAGAGCACGTGGAGGTAGTGGTGCAGTGGTAAGTCGAGGTGCCACTGCGCTCGGCGACAGGCCGCGCTGAGCCCCTCGGAGCAGGTGTAGGCAAATTGGCCGCCCACCGCGCTGGCGGCGGCGAAGCCGAGGAGCCATGGCCACTCTTCGCGCACGACGCCGCGGCTTCGCGACCCGCGAAGCAGCAGGGCCGCGAGGAGGGTCAGACCAGCGACGAGGTCGAGGTGTTGGAGGATGTTCGCGTCGGGCCGCCCCACCGCCTCGAGGTCACTGAAGAACTCGTCAGTGTTGGTGACGAGGTTCCCGTTGACGGCCACCACAACCCACCAGTTGTAGACCAGGAGGCCGACCACGCCAAGGACGCGTCCGAACACGATTCGAGAGGCGATGCTCGAGAATGCCATCTCACGGTGTCGGGATGTTCCGGGCGCGCGACATCGCGACGGCGATACCCGCGTCCGCCCGCGTCGCGCCACTCTCAATTCCTCACTCGATCGCGTGCCCGGACCAACAGAGATCGTTGGTCCAGGCGCGCGCCGCGAACCTCGTGGCTACCGCACCGTCAACGTGATCGGTACTGCGGCCAGCGCCTTGGAGACCGGGCAGTTCGCCTTCGCGTCCTCAGCAGCGGCGGCGAATCCGGCGGCGTCGAGACCGTCAGCTTCACCCGAGAGGGTGATTCGGATTTCGGTGATACCCACGCCGGGCTGAAAGTCGACGTCGACGGACGTGTCAATGAACTTCGCGGGCGTCCCACCCTTGGCCAGTCCGTTCGAGAGCGCCATGGAAAAGCACGACGCGTGCGCCGCGGCAATCAGCTCTTCGGGACTGGTACGACCTTCGGGCGTCTCAGCTCGCGACGCCCAGGTGATGGGAAACGTGCCGAGGCCGCTGGACGCCATCTCGACGGTGCCCTGGCCCTCGATAAGGGTGCCCTCCCAGTGGGCTTTCGCATTTCGGGTAGTCGCCATTCGTCATCCTCTTCGTCTCGCTTCATCGGTGGGGCGGTCCGCACTGATTGTGTCTCAGACTAATGGGAGTGCCATGGAGCGCTCTCATGGGCGGGGCGACGCTTCGGCCCATTGCCAACGAGCACTCGCCGCGACGGGCCAGCGCCGACGGTCCGTTTCGCTGCGCGATGCACCTCATTGCTTGACGCGGTCGTGGCGACAGTGGAGACTGCGCGTACATCGAAAAGGAGCTCTATGGCGAAGACCCGTGTCTATTTCGAGGAGGGAACGACTTCGGTGTTCGCCGTCGCCCTCGACTGGCCCGGTTGGTGTCGCCGCGCCAAGACCGGAGAACTCGCGATCGAGGCACTGGAGGAGTATCGCGAACGCTACGCCCGAGTCGTGCCCGACGGCTTCTCGCCTGGTCGCTTTGAAGTAATCGGGACGCTGCGCGGTGACGGCAACACCGACTTCGGCGCGCCGAGCCAGAGTGGGCCGTGGGACCTTGAGCCTCTGAGCACACGCGAGTGCTCGCGCCGGGTAGGTGTGCTCGAACGGTGCTGGGGCTACTTCGACGACGTCGTGGCGTCGTCACTGCCCGAACTGCGCCGCGGACCTAGGGGCGGCGGGCGCGATCGTGACGAAGTCGCGCGCCACGCGCGCGAGGTCGAGCGAAGGGCCTGTCCGAAGATTGGGCTACGCGTCGCGCCGCGCACGAAGTGGCACGACCAGCGAACCTCGATTGTGACGGCGTTGCGCGCCGGTCCGACGGGATCGTCGTGGACGACGCGCCACGCAATCGCCAGAATGGCGTGGCACGTACTCGACCACGCGTGGGAGATTGAGGACAAGCAGCACTAGTGACGACTCAATCGCTGGGTCGGAAGAGTGCGTCTAGAAGAGTGCTCACCCGATGCTCGACGTCGTCGCGGACGGGCCGCACTGTCGGGAGACGCTGCCCGGCGCGGTCGGGCGGCGCCCAGTCGTCGAAGCGCTTAGCGCGAAGGCGGGCGCGCCGCCCCTCGTGACGATGACGTCGGCGTCGAGGGCCGTCTGGTCGCCTGGACGAAGATAAAGCCGGGCGACGACGGGGCAATGCCCGCGGAGGTGTTGGAGAACAGGCGCCCGATGGCGAGGCCGGACTGATCGTCGCCGCGAAGCGCGGGCGCTCGACCTGGCGGCCGGTGGTACCCGAACGGCTCGAGGAGGTGCACGACTCCTGTCCCTAGCGTCGCCGTTCGAGCAAGACCCAGGTGAACGGTTGGCTCGCTCCCCAGGGCGTTACGTGGTCGAACTGCGCGCTGCGGAGTAGTCGGAGCCCGCCGCTGAAGCAGGTGGCGAGCACGTCGGGCAACCAACGCCTCACCTCGAGGCCCGCACAGGAAGTGGGTCCCGCGGGCGAGAACGGCGCGACGACGGCGTGGCCACCCGGCGCGACGCGCGAGGTGGCGATTCTGACGTACGCCGACTGGTCGCCCGGTGTGGTGAGAGAGTGAAATATCGCTCGGTTGTGCCAGAGGTCGTAGGTACGCGTACCGGTCCACGTCGTGACGTTGGCCGTGATCCACTCGATTCGGTCGATTTCAATTCATCGGCGAGCTTCGTCAATCGCCGTTGGCGAGACGTCGAGAACGGTGATGTCGGGGTAGCCACACGCGAGTAATTCCTCGACTAGATGGCCCCACCGCCGCCAACGTCGATGATGTCGTCGTCCAAGTTGACGTCAGCGCGAGCGATGAAGGAGAGCGACTCCCGGGGGACGTTCTCGGTCCACGATCCTACGACTTCCACCTTTTCGCGGTAGGTCGCGTCCCAGTACGCGGTGGCATTGAGTGTCGCGTCAGGGGTCATTGCAACTCCTGGGGTGTAACGGTAGTGCGGGCCCGGACCCTTGGCTCAGGGCTCGCCCAGCAGCCGCTTGAGGCGCTTCACGAACTCTTCCTCATCGATCTCGCCTTTCGCGAATCGCAGTTTCAGGACGTCGACGGGTGCTGCCCCGGGGGAAGTGAGGGGCGCGTGCGCGTGGTGCCCGTCGAGACCGTGTGTCGAGTGACGAACGAAGTAGATCGTCGCCGCCGCCACCAAGACTAGGAACAGCATCATCACGATGAACATGCCGACGCCGGCACCCTGCCCTGGTCCCCACATCTCGTATTGCCCTGGGTACATGTCTCCTCTTTCGTCTCCAATCGCAACCTACCGGGGCATCGGGGTCTGGCCATAGTGACGAAAGTCCTTGACGCCCGCAAGGAGCTGACCCGCGGGCCCGAACACTGGCGACCGCGACCCGGGTACAGCCTTGGCCGTGACGGATTCGTGGCGTACGCCAGCGGGTCTCCTCAATGCTGCGCCAGACTGGAGAGGTGACCCGGCAATGAGCGCATGAAGTACTTCGTCATCTCGTTGATTGTCTTCGCGGTCAATCTCCTGCCGGCCTTTGGACCACCGACGTGGACGCTGCTGGTGGTGGCCCGTCTCGACTGGCACCTCGACGTCGTCGCCCTGGTCGTGCTGGGCGTTGTCGCGGCCGGTGCGGGACGATTTTTCTTGGCTCACGGGGCCCGGATGCTGCGCTCGAAGTTCTCCGCGCGCTACCGCGACAACCTCGCATCCGTCGAGCGGCGCCTCCTTCGCCGTCCGTCGAGGATGTTCGTGCTGTTCGCGCTCTTCGTGCTCTCGCCGCTGCCGTCGGCGCAGCTCTTCGGTGCGGCCGGACTCCTCGAGTTTCGAATCATCCCGCTCACGGCGGCGTTCATGCTGGGCCGGGTTGTCACGTACGCGCTCTACCTCGCCGCAGCGACCGCCGCGGACCAACGATTCGGACAGGCGTTCCACCACTTCTGGGGATCACCGTGGTCGATCACTCTCCAGGCGGTGTTCCTCGTGGGCCTCGCGGCACTCCCAGTGTTGCCCTGGCGCCGCTCGACCGTGACACCGGTCGAGCCGAGGGCCGGTCGCTAGACCGCGAGTTCCTCGGTGGCCTCGACCGCGACGTGGGGCACGATTCGTTCGAGCCACGCCGGCATCCACCAGTTGGCGTTGCCGAAGAAGTGCATGAGGGCCGGCACGAGCACCGTGCGAAGGATGAAGGCGTCCATCAGGACCGCTCCGCCGAGACCAATGCCGAACTCGGCGATGACCCGTTGTCCACCGAACGCGAAGGAGAAGAAGACGCAGATCATGACCAGGGCGGCCGCCGAGATGACTCGACCGGTATTCGCCTGACCGCGACTAATCGCCTCCTCATTACTGCCCGTGTTGAGCCACTCTTCGTGCATGCGCGAGACCAAAAACACCTGATAGTCCATGGAGAGACCGAAGAGGATGGCGATCATGATGACCGGAAGGAACGACTCGATGGGGCCAGTACCGGCTCCGATGAGTGAGCTCCCCCAGCCCCATTGGAAGACCGCGACCACCAGGCCGAAAGAGGCGCCGGCCGCGAACAGATTCATCGCCGCCGCCGTTAGGGGGATGACGATACTGCGGAAGGCCACCATGAGCAGCAGACAGCCGAGCAGCACAATCACCCCGACGAAGAGCGGTATCTTCGCCGTGAAGATTGTGGCAAAGTCGACGAAGATCGCCACGAGCCCTCCGACGTAGATGGCGGTGTGCGAGCCCGACGTCGCGGCCGGAACGTACGTCGAACGAATTGTCTGTATGAGATCCTCGGTCTTGGTGTCTTGCGGGCTGGACTTGGGGATGACGTAGATGACGCCGACATGTCCGTTCGCGCTCAACTGCAGTGGAGCGACCGCCGCGACGTCGGGCTTTCCCTGCAGCGACTGGTCGAGCGCGATCATGGCCTGCTGGTCCGCGGAGTTGTGGATGGCGCCGACGACCTGGAGGGGACCGTTAAAGCCCGGTCCGAAACCCTTGGCGAGCAGATCGTACGCCTGGCGGGTCGTCGATCCGGCGGGGTTGGAGCCCTGATCCGAGCTGCCCAAGTGCAAGGAGAAGAAGGGGATGCCGAGCACGACAATCACGACCAGCGCGGCGAGCGAGATGGTGCGCGGACGACGTGACACGTAGGCGGCCCAGCGCTGCCAGGCACTGGCGATGACGAGCGGCTCGGGGCCGTTCACCTTGAGCGACCGGCGCTCTTTGCGGCTCAGGGCGTGGAACTTCTCGATGCCCAGGAGAGCCGGTAAGAGGGTTAGTGAGGCGAACATCGTGATCAGCACGGTGAGCGACGACGCAATGGCGACGCCGTTCAAGAAGGCGAGGCGTAAGACGAGCATGCCCAGGAGCGCAATGCAGACCGTGGCGCCCGCGAAGAGCACGGCCCGGCCCGAGGTGTCGATTGCCGTCACAATCGAATCCTCGACGCTCAGCCCGCGCTTCAACCCCTGGCGGGAGCGGGTCACGATGAAGAGGGCGTAGTCGATGCCGACCCCGAGACCAATCAGCGAGCCCAGGATGGGGGCGAACTGCGCGATGTTGAGCCCGTGGCTCAACAGGGTCGTGGCCGCCGACGCAATGCCGAGGGCGAAGAGCGCGACGCCGAGGGGGAGCAGCATGGCGAAGAAGGAGCCAAAGGCGAGGATCAGGACGATCGCCGTCGCAATGAGTCCGAAGATCTCGCCCGGACTGCCCTTGGGCGCGTCGAGCTGACCGAAAGCGTTTCCCCCGAACTGGACGTTGAGCGACGGGGACCTGGCGCCCGCGGCGACGGTTTCGACGGCCCTGATCTGGGGGTTGGTCAGCTTGAAGGAGGACTTCGAGAAGTAGACCACCGCGTAGGCAATCTTGCCGTCCTTACTGATTTGGAGGGAACCACCCAGGAACGGGGAGACGACTTGGGCGACGTCGGGCAGTTTGCTCGCCCGGGCGACCACTGCCTCGATCTGGCGTTGGTGACTCTGGATGGTGCCGCGCGTTGCCTGAAAGACGATCTGGTCGATGTCGCCGGACTTGCTCGCGAAGCCCGATTGGAGCAGCGTGAGGGCGTGGGTCGAATTGGTGCCCGGGAGGCTGAAGGAGTTGGCGAACGCCGAACCGAATGTCTGGGCGGCCACGTTGATTCCAAGGAAGAGAACTATCCACGCGGCGAGCACGAGCCACCGACGTCGAAAACTGAATCGGGCGAGGGATTTCATGGTGGGGCGGGCTCCTGAATGGGCGAGGGGGGGACCGAATAAAATACGCAGTATTGGCGGAAGGCCTTGGTAGATATTAGGGGAGAAACGTGATGGCCCGTGACGCGAGGTGGCCCGCGCGATTTGAGGGTCACGTCTACCCCCAGGCCATTCCGGAACCTGACGACATTCAGCCCGGGGCTCCGGCACCGTGGTCGACGTTGCCCTCGATCGCGCGACGTGGGTTGGACCTTGGACTGGTCGAGGCCCGGCTACTCGACGGCCATCGCCACGTCGCGACCTCACCAATTCCGGACGATTTTAGTGCGATGGTCGCGGTGGGCGACGCCGCACGCCGGCCTATCACCCGTCGCTCGGCGGTCCTCGTCGCGCTGTTCGAGGAGCACGGGGAGACCCATGTGGTCCTCACCCGCCGCTCGGCGCACCTGCGACAGCACGGTGGCGAGATCGCGCTGCCCGGTGGGCGCAGCGACGCCGGAGAGACGCCGGTCACCACGGCGCTGCGCGAAACCCGTGAGGAGGTCGGCATCGACGAGTCGTTGGTGAGAGTCGTGGGATGGTTGAGCCCCATCGTGACCTTCGCCTCGGGTTCGGCGATCTGGCCAATCGTGGGGCTGCTCCAACATCGTCCCCACTTCGTCACCGATCCCTCCGAGGTAGAGCGGGCCTTTACCGTGTCGCTCGCGGACCTGCTCGCTGGTGACGCGTTCCTCGAGGAGCGATGGCGCCGCGAGCAACGCCCGGGATCCGACGAAGACGGCTATCTGCCGATTCACATCTACCGAGTGCCGGGCGACCTGGTCTGGGGCGCCACTGCCCGAGTGCTCACCGAGCTGTTGTGCGTCGTGACGGGCGTCGCGTGGCCCGAGTTGAACCGCGGCTGGCCCTAGATCCGTCCGGTAGATTGTTCCCAACAGTCACCCGTTTTCGGGGCGCAGATTCCTATCGGAGGACACCATGGCGGAAGTCGAGATCGGCATCTACAAATCGGCGAGACAGGCCTACGGATTCGACGACATCGCCATTGTCCCCTCGCGTCGTACGCGCGATCCCGAGGACGTGGACATTTCGTGGCAGATCGACGCCTACAAGTTCGAACTGCCGGTGCTCGGCTCGGCGATGGATGGCGCGATGTCGCCGGCGACCGCGATCGAACTCGGACGCCTCGGCGGGCTCGGGGTCTTGAATCTCGAGGGGCTCTGGACCCGCTACGAAGACCCGATGCCGCTCTTCGAGGAGATTCGTGAGCTCGATGACGACAAGGCGACGATGCGCATGCAGCAGATGTACCTCGAGCCCATCAAGCTCGAGCTCGTCGCGACCCGAATCAAGGAGATGAAGGCCGCCGGCGTTACCACCGCCGCGTCGGTCACCCCCGCGCGCACCGATTGGATGGCCACGACCATCCTCGACGCCGGACTCGACATCCTGGTCATCCAGGGCACCGTCGTCTCGGCCGAGCACGTCTCCAAGGCTGTCGAGCCGCTCAACCTCAAGAAGTTCATCCGCCAGTTCGAACTGCCGGTCATCGTCGGGGGCTGCGCGAGTTACCAGGCGGCGCTGCACCTGATGCGCACCGGTGCCGCCGGTGTCCTCGTGGGCGTCGGCCCCGGCAACGCCTGCACGTCGCGAGCGGTGCTCGGTATTGGCGTGCCCCAGGCCACCGCAATCGCCGACGTCGCCGGTGCGCGGATGCGCCACCTCGACGAGACCGGCGTCTACGTGCACGTCATCGCCGACGGCGGCATGAGCAAGGGTGGCGACATCGCCAAGGCCATTGCGTGCGGCGCCGACGCCGTGATGATTGGTTCTCCACTCACGAGCGCCGTGGAAGCGCCCGCGCGCGGATTCCACTGGGGCATGGCGACCTTTCACCCCACGCTGCCCCGCGGCACCCGGGTGCGCACCCAGGTACGTGGCACGCTGAGAGAGGTCCTGCTCGGACCGGCGCACGAAAACGATGGCCGTCTTAACCTCTTTGGAGCACTCCGTACGTCGATGGCGACCTGCGGTTACGAGACGCTGAAGGAGTTCCAGAAGGCGGAGATCATGCTGGCCCCGTCGCTGCAAACCGAAGGAAAGCAGTTGCAGCGCTCCCAGGGTGTCGGCATGGGCCATTGACCTCGAACGTCCTGGTCGTTGACTTCGGCGCCCAGTACGCCCAGTTGATCGCACGACGGGTCCGTGAGGCCCACGTCTACTCCGAGATTGTTCAGAGTTCGATCACCGCCGACGAGGTGCGCGCTAGGGCGCCGTCGGCCATCATCTTGTCGGGAGGACCGAAGTCGGTCTACGAGGTACCGGCCCCGTCGCTCGATCCGGCAATCTACGAACTCGCCATTCCGGTGCTCGGGATCTGTTACGGGGCGCAGTTGATGGCCCAGCAACTCGGGGGCGAGGTGGCCCACACCGACGCCGGCGAGTACGGCCGCACCGTCCTTACGCGTGAGGGTCCCTCGGTCCTGATGGCGCAGTGGCCGGTGGAGGGGACGTGCTGGATGAGCCACGGTGACGCCATCGCTCGGGCGCCGGGAGGCTTCGCGGTGAGCGCCTCGAGCCCCGGCGCTGCGGTCGCGGTAATGGAGGACGTCGAGCGTCGCCTCTACGCGGTGCAGTTCCATCCCGAGGTCGTCCACACCGAACGCGGCCAGGAGCTGCTGTCGAACTTTTTGCACCATATTGCCGGTATCGCCCCCACGTGGACCAATGAGTCGATCATCGTCGCACAGGTCGCGGCCATTCGCGCCCAGGTCGGTACCGAGCGCGTGTTGTGCGCGCTGTCGGGGGGCGTCGACTCCGCGGTCGCGGCGGCCCTCGTCACGAAGTCCGTGGGCCACCAGCTCACCTGCGTCTTCGTCGACACCGGCCTGATGCGCAAGAACGAGGGTGAGCAAATCGAGGAGACCTTCACGCGCCAGTTCGGCGTCGAGCTCATTCACGTGAAGGCCCAGGACCGGTTCTTTGACGCTCTGGCCGGCGTCGTCGACCCCGAGGCCAAGCGCAAGATCATTGGGGAGCTCTTTATTCGCGAGTTCGAGGCCGTCGCGCGCGAACTCGGGGCGGGCGGCGACGGACCACGATTCCTCGTCCAGGGCACGCTCTACCCTGACGTCATTGAGTCGGGCTCGGGTCACGCCGCGAATATCAAGAGTCACCACAACGTGGGCGGCCTGCCCGAGGACCTCTCCTTCGAGCTCGTCGAGCCACTGCGCAGCCTCTTCAAGGACGAAGTTCGTCACGTCGGCGAGGAGTTGGGACTGCCGCCCGAGATCGTGTGGCGCCAGCCCTTCCCGGGGCCCGGCCTCGGCGTAAGAATCGTCGGCGAAGTGACGCGCGAGCGCGCCGAGATCCTGCGCAACGCCGACCACGTTGTCGTGGACGAGATCAAAAAAGCCGGCCTCTACCGGGAGCTCTGGCAGAGTTTCGCGGTGTTACCGGCCGTTCGTACGGTGGGGGTCATGGGCGACGGACGAACCTACGCGTACCCCATCATCATCCGTGCGGTCACCAGTGACGACGCGATGACGGCCGACTGGGCCCGCCTGCCCTACGATCTCGTCGAGCGAATCGCCAATCGGTTGATCCGCGAGGTCGACGGCGTCAATCGCGTGGCGCTCGACGTGACGAGTAAGCCGCCCGGCACCATTGAGTGGGAGTGAACGCGAACTCGTTCTCGGACGAGGCGTTGTGGGGAGCGCCGGACAACGCGAGCCGCGGATTGGACCCGTTGTCGCTCCTCGAAGGACTGACGGCGCCCCAGCGAGAGGCCGTGATCCAGCGAGGCGGTCCCCTCCTCGTGATCGCCGGGGCCGGCTCGGGCAAGACTCGAGTACTGACTCGTCGAATCGCGCACATCCTCGCGACCAGGGACGCCCAGCCGTGGGAGATCATGGCGATCACGTTCACCAACAAGGCGGCCGACGAAATGCGCCGACGGGTCGTGGATTTAGTCGGCGACGACGCACGTCAAATGTGGGTCTCCACATTCCACTCGGCGTGCCTGAGGATGTTGCGCGCCCACGCTGACGTCCTCGGTTACCAGCGAGGCTTCACGATCTACGACGCCGGCGACGCCGAGAGCGCGGTCGAGCGCATCATGAAGGAGCTCAACCTCGACACGAAGCGGCTCTCGCCGCGCAGCGTCGCGGCGGCGATCTCAGCGGCGAAGAACGAGATGCGCGGTCCCGCCGCCTACGCGAGTGAGGGCGGCGACGATCCCCACCACCGGCGTATCGCGCAGATCTACGGTCTCTACTGCGATCGGCTGATGCTCGCCAACGCGATGGACTTCGACGACCTGCTGCTGAACGCCGTGGCGATGTTGAAGAAGGATGGTGACGTCCTGGCCTCGTATCAGCGCCGCTTCCGCTATCTCCTCGTTGACGAGTTTCAAGACACCAATGGCGTGCAGAACCAACTCGTGATGATGCTGGCCGAGGGCCACCGCAACCTCTGCGTGGTTGGCGACTCGGACCAGTCCATCTACCGCTTCCGCGCCGCCGACGTCCGCAACATCCTCCAGTTCGAACAGCGCTTTCCCGACGCGGCGGTCATTTTGCTCGAGCAGAACTTCCGTTCCACCCAGACGATCCTCGACGCGGCCAACGCCGTCATTGCGAAGAACGCGAGTCGTCACGCGAAGAACCTCTTCACCGACGACGTCCAGGGCGAGAAAATCCGGCTCTACCGGGCCGGCGACGAGTACGACGAAGGTCGGTGGGTCGCGAGCGAGCTGCGCCGTCTGCGCACCCAGGTCTCGCTCGACTGGAACCAGATGGCGATTTTCTACCGCACCAACGCGCAGAGTCGGGTCCTCGAAGAGGAGATGTTGCGCGCCTCGATCCCGTACCGGGTCATTTCGGGCATGCGGTTCTACGACCGCAAGGAGATCCGTAACGCGCTGGCCTACTCGCGGCTGATCGTGAACCCCCGCGATGAGGCTTCGGCCCGGCGGGTCATCAACGAGCCCAAGCGCGGCATCGGCGCCTCGGCGCAGGCCAAGCTCGGTGCCTACGCCGCCGAACAGGGAATCTCGTTCGCGGAAGCCACGCACTACGGCGCCGAGGCCGGACTCAGTGGTCGGGCGCTTAGCGGCTCGCAGAAGTTCTCATTCATGCTCGATCAGTTGCGCGCAATGGCCAACGACCTCTCACCGCGCGAGATGATCGGGGCAATCGTTGCCGAGTCGGGGATGGGCGACGCGTTGCGCGCGGAGAACTCCGACGAGGCGTACTCGAGACTAGAGAACCTCGGCGAACTCGCGTCGGCGGCGGCGCAGTACGACACGCTGCTCGACTTCGTCGAGCGAATGGCGCTGGTGGCAGACTCGGACCAACTCGACGGCGGTGCCGGAGCGGTGTCACTCATGACCCTGCACGTCGCGAAGGGTCTCGAGTTTCCCGCCGTCGTGATCACGGGACTCGAGGAGACCATTTTTCCTCACAATCGTGCGCTCTCGGACGAGGCCGAGCTCGAAGAGGAGCGCCGCCTCTGTTACGTCGGGGTGACCCGCGCCATGCGTCACCTCGTGCTGACCCACGCCTGGACGAGGACGGTGTGGGGGAGGCCGACGAACGAGATTCCGAGCCGCTTTCTCCAGGAGATCCCATCAGAGCTCGTCCAGGACCTCTCCGCGACCCTGCCCGCTCGCCGATCGAGTTTCGTCACCGACAGCGACGGATTCGTGGGACGCGGGTCCGAGTTCACCGAGGGTCGGGCGTTCGGCACCGGCGCGGCGCCGCCGGTGCGTTCAACGGGTGCCGAGAAACTCGGACTCGTCGTGGGTGACGCCGTCGTGCACGACCGATTCGGCCGGGGCACCGTGATGAGCGTCGACGGCACCGGCGCTCACGCGAGGGCGTCGGTGCAGTTCGACGATCACGGCACGAAGCAACTAGTGCTCGCCATGACGCCACTCCAGCGCGTAAATCCTTAGTAAGAATCCCTGATCACCTCGTGGAGTCGCCTGGGGGTGAGGTGTCAGAATGGTGAGTCATGGTTATCTCTCGGCCGGTCTACCGGCCACCGTCGGCTCCGAGTAACAATCGGCTCCCCGCCCGCGTGTACTGGCGACGCCGAGCGATTGTTATTTTGGCCGCGGTCACACTGGTGGTCGTTGGCTACCTCGGCATCACGTTGGCCCTCGCACTCAACAACCCCGGCTACGGCGCCTCGTACTCGGCGAGGGCGGCCGAGTGGGGTCGCCAGCACGGCCTCGGGAGCTTGGTCACCTGGGTCGAAACCGAGTGGAACAAACTCAATCCCGCGAAGATCGGAGGGAACCCGTCCAAGGGTTCGTACGGTTCTGGCGCGACGAAGGTCAACGTGCCGGCCGCCGGCCACCTTCCGGCGCCCACCCGGATCGCCACCCCAGCCGGGACCCCCCAGACGGGCGAGGGGGTCTGGCACGTCGCAGGACGCACCACGGCCAAGGGCGTGCCGGCGATCTACGAGGCGTTCGTGCGCCCTGATCCGATCCACACGAGTTACGTCGTGGGCGTCGCGTGGATGGACCCGACGCTGCTGCGAGCACGGCTGTACTCGGGCTCGTTCATTCCCGGCGGCGGTCCCTACAACTACAGCGCGCCGATCACGGCCGCCAGCTCCAAGACCCTCGTGGCCGCCTTCAACGCCGGTTTCCGGATGCAGGACGCCAACGGTGGCTACTACACCCAAGGCACGATGGTGAAGCCCCTTCGCCCCGGTGCGGCCTCGGTCGTGATCTTCAAGGACGGCACCATGACGGTTGGTGCGTGGGGCTCCAACGACCTCACTTTCTCCAACCATCAGATTCAATCGGTGCGCCAGAATCTCGATCTCATCGTCAACAACGGCCAGCCAGTGCCCGGACTGACGGTCTCGAACTCGCTGAAGTGGGGTAAGACCCTCGGCGGTACCTTCAACGTCTGGCGATCGGGCCTCGGGGTCACGAAGAATGGCGCCCTGGTCTACGTCGGCGGTCCGGCCCTCTCGATCAGTGACCTCGCGAGCGTACTGGCGCGAGCCGGCGCCGTGCGAGCGATGGAACTGGACATCAACACCGACTGGGTGTCGTTCTCGACGTTCACTGGTCCGATTGACACGCCGATCACTGGCGCGAACGGCGTCAATTTGGTCAATACGGCGACCGAGCAGATGATTGAAAGGCCGTCGCACTACTTCGCGTCGTACTGGGCACGCGACTTCTTCACGATGTCGCTGCGCAGTGACCAGACGACGAACTCGACCTCGACCACCACGGCCGGCGGTTAGCGCTCGGTGATTTTGCGGAACAGCGCCTTGGGCAGGTGTCGCAGCACGCCAAAGACGTAACGCAGCGCCGGCGGGCTCCAGATCACGCGCTCGCCGCTCGCGAGGCCCCGCAGTGCGATGATGGCCACCGCGGCGGCGTCGGTCGTGAAGGGCGGCTCCGGGTGACCGAGGGTCATCTTGGTGCGCACGACGCCCGCTCGCAGCACCTGCAGACTGACCCCGGTCCCCTCGAGGGAGTCGGCCAGCCCGTCGCACAGCCGGTCGAGGCCCGCCTTGGCACCGCCGTAGAGGTACATCGTGCGCCGAACGCGCACGCCCGACACCGACGTGATCACGAGGATCCGTCCACTGCCCTGGGCGACCATGCGGCGTCGGACCTCGGCGAGCGCCGCGACGGGCCACGTGAGATTCACCGTCATCACGCGCGCCGCCGCCTCCGCGCTGTCCTCGTCCTCGCTTTGACTACCGAGCAGGCCAACTGCGACGATGACCAGATCGACGTTGTCGTGGGCCTTTTCGAACGACTCGGTGACCGTACGACGCGCGTTGGACGGATCCTCGGCGTCGAACAGGACCGTGTCGGTCCTCGTGGCCCCGGCGGCGCGCGCCGCGGCCGCGGCCTCGTCGAGCAGACCGGCGTTGCGTCCGGCGAGCACCACCGTCTCGGTGCGATTCGCGCAGAGCTGCTCGATAATTGCCCGTGCGATGTCCGAGCTGCCCCCGAGGACGACGACAGTCTGGGGTTGGCTAAAGGCGTTGTCCACGATTCACTTCCCGTCCAGTTGGAGGCGTCGAGCAAGGTCGCTCGTGAGTTGACTCTTCGGATCGACCCGTCGCTTCACCGCGAGGAAGGCGTCGAGCCTCGGATACATCGCGCGCGCCTTTTGCGGGCTCAGTCGGGCGTCCTTCGCGAAGTAGACGCGCCCGGCGGCGCCGAGCACGAGCTCGTCGAGGTCGTCGAGCACCCCCGGAAGCTTCGTCGGTCCAACCGGCAAGTCGAGGGCGAGGGTCCAGCCCGGCATCGGGAAGGACAGGTGCCCGGGGTTGGACGGACCGAAGCGCTTCAACACCGCGAGGAAGCTCGGCACGCCCGAGTTCGAGAGGCGCGTGACCGCCTCGACGACGGTGTCGCCGGCGCTTTCGGGCACGCAGAACTGGTACTGCACGAAGCCGCGACGACCGTAGAGCCGGTTCCAGTCGCGTACGCCATCGAGCGGGTGGAAGAACGAAGTGAGCGACGTCGGTTCGCGTTCTTCGTGACGCGGCGCCGAACGGAACCAGAGCTCGTTGAAGGCCCTCACGCTCAGTGAGTTGAGTAAGCCGCTCGGTGCACTGAACGGTACGACGAGCGTGGGTGACCGGGGGGCCCGCAGTGAAACGGCCGCGACGTCGCGGGCCCTGGCGTGGTCCGCTCGGGTGAGAATGGCCCGTCCCATGTGAGTACCGCGGGTCATGCAGTCGACCCAGGCGACCGAGTAACGAAAGGCGTCGTCACCTCCGGCCATCGCGGCCATGACGCCGTCGAGGTTGGCGAAGCGTTGGGTGTCAACGAGGACCTGGTCGGTCTCGATGGCGAGCATCCGCAGCGTGACCGAGGTCACTACGCCGGTGAGACCCATGCCGCCGACCGTCGCCCAGAAGAGGTCGGGGTCCGACGTGGGCGAGACGGTGAAGGCGCCGCTCGGGGTCACGAGGCGCAGTGCGAGCACGTGAGTGGCCAAGCTCCCGTCGACGTGGTGGTTCTTACCGTGCACGTCCGCCGCGACGGCGCCGCCGAGGCTGACTTGACGCGTGCCCGGCGTGACCGGGACGAACCAGCCCCGGGGGATCGACGTGGCGAGCAGTTCGTCGATCGACACGCCGGCCCCCACGGTGACAACCCCGAGCGCGTCAATCTCGCCAATCGACCCGAGTTCGCGGTTATCGAGCACGACGCCGCCGCTCAGCTGGGCCGCGTCACCGTAGCTGCGCCCGAGTCCGCGCGCGATCACTCCCGGAGAGGAGTTGAACTGGGCCATGATGTCCTCTTCGTTGTGGGGAGTGACGACCTCGGCGACGCTCGGTGCGGTGCGGCCCCAGCCGTAGAGAGTTTCGCGGCTCACCCGTACACTCCGAGCGCGACGGCCACCGCCCAGATCACAACGAGGAACTGGACAGTGCGGTTGTGCAACAGCAGTTCCTCGGGCGCGGCGCCGTCGCCGGCGTCGGCCGAACGCATGATGAACAGCACCGCGAACACGACGGGCACCACGCTGAGCCGGATGAAGATGGTCTGATGACGAAACGAGAGACCGGTCGACGACGCGTCGAAGGCCCAGAGGCAGTAGCCCGTCACGACGACCGTGGCCGAGAGGGTCAGGGCGGAGTGGAGGAACTCGGACGTGTAGTCCGCCAGCACCTTGCGCGTCGCGCCCGCGCCGAGTTCACGGAGCTCCGCCGAGCGCTTGCCCACGACCAGAAACAGCGCGCCGAACGATATAACCACGAGGAACCACGTCGATACAAAAATGTGTGACGCCGCGGCGCCGGCGTAAGCGCGCAGGAAGAAGCCGCTCGCGAGAACGCCGAGCTCGATCACCGCGACGGTCTTCAGCCAAAAGATGTAGGAGAGCGTGATCACGACGTAGAGTCCGAGCACCAGGAACAGGCCCCCGGGGTGCCACAGGGCGAAGGGGATGGCGAAACCGCCGACCAAGAGCACTATCGAAGCAGTCACCGCCACCGGCGTCGACAGTTGGCCGGCAGCAATCGCGCGAAACCGCTTCACGGGGTGCTCGCGGTCGGCCCGCACGTCGCGCAGGTCGTTGAAGATGTAGAGGCCCGACGAGATGAGGCAGAAGGCGATGAAGGCGGCGCCGGTGTGGCGAATGATGTCGGCGTGGGTGAGAACGCCGGCCGCGGCCGGGGCTACGCCAATCAGTCCGTTCTTCACCCACTGTTTGGGTCGCATGGCCGAGACGAGGGCCCGAACGGGTCCTCGTTCACGCGCGGTACTCGTCACGAACATCAACGCTACTAGTGCGACCGGAGAGGGTCTTTGCGGACGTGCGCGTCAAAGAAGGGGACTGACGAACTTCTCTAGACTGATGTTCTGATGGAACGAACCTACCGTGTCGTGGTCGCCAAGCCCGGTCTCGATGGCCACGATCGGGGAGCGAAGGTGATCGCGCGCACCCTGCGCGACGCCGGCTTCGAAGTTGTCTACACGGGGCTCCACCAGACGCCCGAGCAGATCGTCCACGCCGTTATCCAAGAGGACGCCGACGCTCTGGGACTGTCGCTCCTCTCGGGCGCGCACCTCGTGTTGGTTCCCCGCGTGATTGACCTGCTGAGGACGCAGGGGCGTGACGACGTGCTGCTCGTCGTGGGCGGCATCATTCCCGACGACGACATTGCGCCCCTGGAGGCAGCCGGTGTGGCCCGGGTATTCACCCCGGGGGCGTCACTCGCCGAGATCGGCACGTGGCTCGAGTCCGCTCTCGACGCTCGAGCCCATCAGCACTAGTGCCCGCTTCACGATCGACCACCGACCAGATGAAAGTAGACGTTGATGGATCTCTTTGAGTACCAAGGCAAGCAGTATTTCGCTCGTTACGGCATTGCGGTGTCACCCGGCGACATCGCCGACACGGTCGACCAGGCAGTGGCCGTCGCCGAGCGCGTGGGTTACCCGGTCGTGGTCAAGGCCCAAGTGAAGGTCGGCGGTCGCGGCAAGGCCGGCGGCGTGAAGCTCGCGGCGAACGTGGAGGAGGTTCGCCTGCACGCTGGGAACATCCTCGGGCTCGACATCAAAGGCCACGTCGTTCGACGCCTGTGGATCGAGCGCTCGAGTGATATCGCCAAGGAGTACTACGCCTCGTTCACCCTCGACCGCCTCAACAAGGTTCACCTCGGCATGTTGAGCGCCCAGGGCGGCGTCGAAATCGAGGTCGTCGCTGAGGAGAATCCTGAGGCAATCGCCTTCCTCTCAATCGACCCCGTACACGGACTCGACCTGGCGACCGCGCGTCGCTGGGTGAACGAGGCCGAACTGGACGAAGTCGCGCGCGAACAGGCCGCCACGCTGCTCGTCCACCTCTACGAGTGCTACACCCACGGCGACTGCGACCTCGCCGAAATCAACCCGCTGATCCTCACCCCCGATAACAAGGTCCACGCGCTCGACGCCAAAGTTACCCTTGACGAGAACGCGTCGTTTCGTCACCCCGAGTGGGAGGAGTTTCGCGCCACCGAGTTCGACGACCCCCGCGAGAAGATGGCGAAGGAGAAGGGTCTTAACTACATCGGCCTCGATGGGACCGTGGGCATTATCGCCAACGGGGCCGGTCTCGCAATGTCGACGCTCGACGTGGTCAACCAGGTCGGTGGCACGGCCGCCAACTTCCTCGACATTGGAGGAGGCGCCAACGCCGACGTGATGGCCGCGGCCCTCGAGGTGATCAACGCCGATCCGAAGGTGAAGGCAATCTTTGTGAACATCTTTGGGGGGATCACCCGAGTCGACGACGTCGCCCATGGTGTCCTCGAAGCGCTCGGGCGCGTCTCCATCGCCTCGCCCATCGTGCTGCGTCTCGACGGCACCAACGCGGTCGAGGGACGGGCCATCCTCGCGCCTCATCTCAGCGCGTCTCTCATCACCGAACCGACCATGATGGACGCCGCCCGCCGCGCAGTTTCCCTCGCGAAAGCCTAAGGAAGAGCCATGAGTATTTTTGTTGACGAGAACACGAAAGTCATCGTCCAGGGACTGACCGGTGGTCAAGGCCGTTTTCACGGACTGCGTAACCGCGACTACGGGACCAAGATCGTCGGTGGCGTGACCCCGGGCAAGGGTGGTACGGACGTCGAGGGAATCCCCGTCTTCAATTCCGTGAAAGAGGCCGTCGCGGCGACCGGGGCCACCGCGTCGTTCGTCTCGGTGCCACCCAAGTTCGCCGCCGCCGCGATTCTCGAAGCGGCGGAGGGTGGCATCACCTTCATTGTCTGTATCACCGAAGGCATTCCGGCCCAGGATGAGGCGATCATCTACAACCGATTGGTGGAGGACTTTCCCGGCGTGCGGCTGCTGGGGCCCAACTGTCCGGGCATCATCAGTCCGGGAAAGTGCAATATCGGCATCACGTCGGGCGACATTGCCCTCGCCGGCGGACCGGTGGGCATCGTGTCGCGGTCGGGCACGTTGACCTACCAGGCGCTCTACGAGTTGAGCCAGCAAGGGATTGGCCAGACCACCTGTGTCGGCATCGGTGGCGACCCCGTGCCCGGTACGAACTTCATCGACTGTCTCGAGGCCTTCGAGGCCGACCCCGACACCCGGGCCGTGATGATGATTGGGGAGATCGGTGGCTCGGAGGAAGAGCGCGCCGCGGCGTGGATCAAGCTCCATATGACGAAACCGGTCGTCTCCTACATCGCGGGGGTGACCGCGCCGCCGGGACGCAAGATGGGTCACGCCGGAGCAATCATCTCGGGATCGAAGGGCACCGCGCAGGCGAAGATGGACGCACTGGCCGACGCCGGCGTCCACGTCTGTCTCAACCCCACCGAGGCCGGGCAGAAAATGGGCGACATCGTCAAGGCGTTGTAACACGTTGCGCGACGTCCGGCTCTGCGTCTTGGTGTCCGGTTTTGGCACCATCCTCGAAGCAATGCTCGACGCGGGTCTCGTCGTCGCGCTCGTCGGCTCGGACCGATCGTGTCGCGGTCTCGACGTCGCTCGAAGTGCGGGCCTCGATACCGTGCTCGTCGATCGCCTGACGTATGGCGGGTTCGCCACATCGTTCGAGCGCGAGGGCTTTACGGCGTCGTTGACCGCGGCGCTCGTCGAACGCAAGATCGACCTCATTGCGATGGCCGGTTTTGGCACGATTCTCTCGGCCGGCTTCCACGAGGCCTACCCGGGCCACGTGCTCAATACGCACCCGAGCCTGCTGCCGGCCTTTAAGGGATGGCACGCGGTCGCCCTCGCACTGGGGGCCGGCGTCCACGAGTCGGGATGCACGGTCCATATCGCCACTGAGACCCTGGACGATGGCCCCATCCTCGCTCAGCGTCGCGTCCCGGTCTTCTCGAACGACGACGAGCACTCGCTGCACGAAAGAATCAAGACGGTCGAGCGAGAGTTGTATCCACGCGTGGTCGGTAGGGTGATGGCGGCGATGGGCGAAGGGTTCGAACCGGCGACGGTGGCGGGCACGCTGGAAGGGGATTGATGAGGGCACTGTTGAGCGTGTGGGACAAGACCGGCCTCGTCGAGTTGGCCACCGGCCTCGCCGCCCATGGTGTCGAGTTGGTCGCCTCGGGCGGTACGGCGACCGCGCTCGCTGAGGCCGGTATCGCGCACCGCGACGTCGCCGAGGTCACCGGCTTCCCCGAGATGCTGAGCGGTCGGGTGAAGACCCTTCACCCGAGGATTCATGCCGGAATCCTCGCCGATCGGTCGACACCGAGCCACCTCGCGGACCTCGCCGATCACGACATCACGCCGATCGACCTCGTCGTGTGCAACCTCTACCCCTTCGCGTCGGATCCTTCGGTCGAACTCATCGACGTCGGTGGTCCGACAATGGTGCGCGCCGCGGCGAAGAACCACGAGCACGTGGGCGTCCTCACGAGTCCCACGCAGTACGGTGACGTGCTCGGCGAGATTCGGACGACCGGCACGCTGTCGAACGCAACTCGCCACCACCTCGCGCGAGCCGCGTTCGCCCACACCGCGGCCTACGACGCGCAGATCGTTCGCTGGTTCGACGCCGGTGGTGCAATCGGAGGGGTCCCCGAGGGGACCGACGCCGTCCTGCCCCCGACGCTGCACCTCACGCTGGAGCGCGCGGCGCTGACCCGCTACGGGGAGAACCCGCACCAAGTGGGTGCACGGTACCGCAGCGTCGGTTCGACGCCGTGGTGGGACGGGGTCTTCCAGCACGCTGGTGCGCCACTTTCGTACCTCAACCTCTTTGACGCGGACGCGGCGTGGCGACTGGTGCACGAACTCGGTGGCGACGCGCCGAACCTTCGCGCGGTGGCAATCATCAAACACGCCAACGCTTCGGGTGCGGCAATTGGAGCCTCGCTCGTCGACGCTTTCGAGAAGGCCCTCGCGGCCGATCCCCAGAGCGCCTTCGGTGGCGTCGTCGCCGTGCTCGGAGAGGTCGACGCGACATTGGCCGCCATCATTGCGGGCGGACCGCAGGCCGACGTCATCATTGCCTCGTCGTTTCAATCCGACGCGGTCACGACGCTCGTGACCCGCCGTAAGGCCACGCGCCTACTGAGCGCTCCCACCCCCGAGGCGCTCGGTCTTTCGGTGCGGACCTTGGGAGATACCGCCCTCGTACAGAATGCCGACGAACTACTGGTGCCGGTCGCGGACTGGCGTTGCGTCACGGTCGCCCAGCCGTCGGACCAGCAACTCCAGGACATGCAGGTCGCGTGGCGGGTCTGTGCACGCACGACGTCCAACGCCGTCGTGATCGCGCACGACGGCGTCGCCGTCGGTATCGGGGCGGGCCAGCAGTCACGCGTCGTCGCTGCCGGCATCGCCCGGGCCAAGGCGGGCGACGCGGCTCGTGGCGCCGCGGCCGCCTCCGACGCCTTTTTCCCGTTCGCCGACGGACTGGATGCCCTGACGAGCTGCGGCGTGACTGCCGTGGTGCAGCCGGGGGGGTCGGTACGCGACCAGGAGGTCATTGCCGCCGCCGACGCCGCACGTATCGTGATGATGATTACGGGCGAGCGCCACTTCCGCCACTAGGAGAATCATGACTGCCCAGCTACTCGACGGCGAGCTTCTCGCCCGTCGCATCAAGATGGAACTGGCCGACCGCGCGGCCCGACTCGCCGCAGCCGGTCGAACGGCTGGTCTCGGCACCATTCTCGTGGGCGACGACGGACCGAGCGCGAAATACGTGGCCATGAAGATTGCCGAGTGTGCCGAGATTGGGGTGCGGTCGTTCGACGAGCACTTACCGGCAACCGCCACGCAGGCCGACGTGGAGGCCGCGGTGGATCGCTTCAACCTCGATGCGCGGGTCCACGCGATCCTCATTCAATTGCCCCTCCCCGAGGGCATTAACGAGGAACAGGTTCTGCTGCGCGTCGACCCGGCGAAGGACGTCGATGGGTTACATCCGACCAACCTCGGTCGCCTCGTGATGGGAGCGCCGGGCCCGCTGCCCTGCACGCCGGCCGGCATCGTGGAGCTCCTGTTGGCGAATCACGTGCCCGTTGAGGGTCGTCACGTCGTCATCATTGGGCGAGGGCTCACCATCGGACGTCCCCTGGCACTCTTGATGGCGATGCGCCGTCCGGGGTGCAACGCCGCGGTCACCGTCGTACACACCGGCGTCGACGACATGGCGACCATGACCAGAAGCGCCGACGTCGTTGTCGCGGCCGCGGGGGTGGCGGGCCTCGTCACCGCCGACATGGTGAAGCCTGGCGCGGCGGTGGTGGGTGCCGGAACGAGTTGGTCCGGCCGGCGGCTCATGAGCGACGTCGCCGAAGGCGTCGCCGACGTCGCGGGTTGGATCACGCCGCGCATCGGTGGCGTGGGACCAATGACACGTGCCATGCTGTTACGCAACGCCGTACTGGCCGCAGAGAAGGTGAAATGACTACCACAGATGACAAAGGGCGCGAGTTCGACCAACGACCTTGGGGAAGTTTCACCGTGCTCGACGACGAGCTCTTCGACCACAAGGTGAAGCGCATTGTCGTCAGTCCGGGCAAGCGTCTCAGCTACCAGCAGCACGCGAAGCGGGCCGAACATTGGTTCATCGTGACCGGACGCCCGACGGTGGTGCTCGACGGGGTCGAGTACGAGCTCGGGCCCGGGGACAGTATCGACATTGGTCTCGGCCAGGCTCACCGGTGCGAGAACCGGGGCACCTCCCAGGTCGTCTTCATTGAGGTTCAGCACGGCACGTACTTCGGTGAGGACGACATCGTGCGACTCGAAGATGACTTTGGCCGAGTGATCTAGCCTCGTGCGCATCGACGAGCTGTTGGCCGCCGGCACAACGCGATCGTTCGAATTTTTCCCACCGAAGTCCGACGAGGAGAGCACGGTGCTGGAAGCGTCGTTACACGAACTCGAGCAGCTGCAGCCGTCCTTCGTCTCAGTCACCTACCGAGGCGGTCGCGAGTCTCGTCAGCGAACATTCGATCTCGTCACGAGGATCGAGCAAGGTGGTCGCATCACGGCGATGGCGCACTTGATATGCGTTGGCCACACTCGGTCCGAAATCCGCGACATCTTGAAGAACTACTCTGACGCGGGCGTGTCGAACGTTATGGCCCTCGGCGGCGACATCCCCGACGACCCGCTACTGGTCTCGTCGGAGTTCGCCCACGCCCTCGACCTGGTGGAGTTGGCCCGCGAGGTGGGGGAGTTTTCGATCGGAGTGGCCGCCCACCCCGCGGGCCACCCCCGCTCGTCCGACCTCGTGTCGGATCGACGGTTTCTGGCCGAGAAACTCCGCAACGCGGACTTCGCGGTGACCCAGTTCTTCTTCGAGGTCCACGCGTGGACTCGCCTCGTCGGCGAACTCGGCGAACTCGGCGTCACCAAGCCGGTGGTTCCCGGGATCATCCCCGTGACGACGATTGGGGGCATCGGTCGAATGGCGGCCATGGGCGGTTCGGTCCCGCCGAATCTCGTCGAACGGCTCGAAGCGGCCGAGCGTCGTGGTGGTCCTCAGGCGGTGCGCGACGAAGGTGTCGCCGCCGCGATCGAGCTCTGTGGCCAGCTCCTCGACGCCGGTGCGCCGGGTATTCATTTCTATACGATGAACCGTTCAACGGCCACTCGCGAAATTCATCACGCCCTCTTCGCGTAGCTTGCAGACCGGTCCCCGGGGCCTTTAGTCCTGGACATCGCATCGTCGAATCGTCGTAGGATAATTATCATGGCTGAAAAAATCACAATGAGCGCCGACGGCGTCTTACATGTTCCCGACAACCCCATCATCCCCTACATCGAAGGCGACGGCATCGGCATCGACATCTGGCCCGCGGCACAGTTGGTCCTCGACGCGGCGGCGGCAAAGCACGGGAAGAAGGTTGAGTGGAAGCAGGTCCTCGCGGGCCAGAAGGCCTTCGACGAAACCGGGGAGTGGCTGCCCGAGCAGACGATCACCGACTTTCGTGAGTACCTCATTGGGATCAAGGGCCCAATGACGACGCCGATTGGCGGGGGCATGCGCTCGCTCAACGTCGCGCTCCGCCAGATTCTCGACCTGTACGTCTGTCTTCGACCGGTCCGCTGGTTCCACGGCGTCCCCTCGCCCATGAAGCACCCCGAGCTGGTCGACATGGTGATTTTTCGTGAGAACACCGAGGACGTGTACGCGGGCCTCGAGTGGCCGGCCGGTTCGCCCGAGGCGGAGAAGCTGCGCACGTTCATGATTGACACGTTCGGTTGGAACATTCGAGAACAGACCGCGCTCGGCATCAAGCCCATCTCAAAGTTCGCGTCGGACCGTTTGATACGTGAAGCGATCAAGTACGCCCTCAAGAACGGTCGCAAGTCCGTGACCTTCGTCCATAAGGGCAACGTGCAGAAATACACCGAGGGCGCGTTCATGAAGTGGGGTTACGAACTCGTGAAGGCGGAGTTTGACGACGTCGCGGTTGGATGGGACGACTGCGGCGGCGACCCCGGAACCAAGTTGCTCGTGAAGGACGTCATCGCCGACATCGCATTCCAGCAGTGCCTGTTGCGACCCGCGGAGATGGACGTCATCGCCACGACCAATCTGAACGGTGACTACCTGTCCGACGCCCTCGCCGCCCAGGTCGGCGGCATCGGGATTGCGCCCGGAGCCAACATCAACTACCTCACCGGCCACGGCATTTTCGAGGCGACCCACGGCACGGCGCCCAAGTACGCGGGCCAGGACAAGGTCAACCCCGGCTCGGTCCTGTTGTCGGGTGTGCTGATGTTCGAGCACCTGGGCTGGCAGGGCGCCGCCGACGACATCGTGCGCGCACTCGAAGCGACCATCGCCGACAAGATCGTCACCTACGACTTCGCGCGCCAGATGGAGGGCGCCACCGAAGTGAAGTGTTCGGAGTTCGGTGTTGCGGTCGCCGACCACCTTTAGAACAGCCAACGAAGGAGCACCATGACAACCCCCGTCCACGTCACCGTGACCGGCGCCGCCGGCCAGATCGGCTATCAACTGCTGTTTCGGATCGCGTCGGGCCAACTCCTCGGCCCCGACACGCCGGTCGTGCTGCGTCTGTTGGAGATCGAGCCGGCGATGAAGGCGCTCGAGGGCGTCGTCATGGAGCTCGACGACTGCGCCTTCCCGCTGCTGGCCGGCGTCGAGGCGACGAGCGACCTGACGACCGCCTTTTCGGGAACGAACTGGGCGTTGCTCGTGGGCTCGATTCCGCGCAGGGCCGGCATGGAGCGTGGCGACCTCCTGAACGTCAACGGTGGAATCTTCAAGCCGCAGGGCCAAGCGATCGCTGCCCACGCGGCGTCGGACGTCCGCGTGCTCGTCGTCGGCAATCCGTGCAACACGAACTGTCTTATCGCGCGCTCCAACGCTCTGGACGTACCGGCCGACCGGTGGTTCGCCATGACCCGCCTGGACCAGAACCGAGCCGAGACCCAGATCGCGAAGAAGGCTGGCGTTCCAGTGAAGCGAGTAAAGAACTTGGCCATTTGGGGGAACCACTCCGCCACCCAATTCCCGGACTTCGCGAACGCGACCATCGGCCGCACGCCGGTGCCCGAGATGATAAGTGACAAGACCTGGCTTCGCGGTGCCTTCATCGAGACGGTGCAGCGCCGCGGGGCGGCAATCATTGAAGCCCGAGGCGCTAGTTCGGCGGCGTCGGCGGCGAACGCCGCCATTGATACTGTTGTGAGCCTCGTAACGAGAACGCCTGCGGGGGACTGCGTGTCCATCGGTGTGACGAGCCACGGCGAGTACGGCGTCCCCGAGGGACTCACCTTCGGCTTCCCTGTCACGTCGAACGGCAACGGATCATGGAAGGTGAAGCCGGGCTTCGCCATCGACGCATTCGCGAAGAAGCGAATCAAGATCACCACCGACGAACTTATTGCCGAACGCGATGAAGTACGAGTTCTCGGCCTCATCTAGGGCGACGTCGCTCGCACCTGCGCCAAAGCGCGGCGAAACGACGGTGCCACGTGGCTCGGACGTGCCGACCACTCCCGCTGGACGATGCCGTCACGCAGACCACTACTGTCGAGCATTCGACCGCACGGCATGAACCAAGTGGATCAGGCCGGACCTGAAGCAACAGGACCTGGTGACGGTCAATCGGGTCCCACTACTCGGCGGCCACCACTGGGCGGCGCCCTCGTCGGGGCCCTGGTCGTGACGCTCGTCGTGGCGGGACTATTCGCCGTCTTGGTGATTCGCAATAGTAGCCAGTCGAACTCTTCGAGCCCCCTTCGAGCGTCGGGGATTCCCGCGACCGTCTCAACGCCAATGGCGAACCTGATGTCGCTCTCGCCACTGCCGGGCAACAATGCCCATGAGTTTTCGTTGACCGATCAGAACGGCCGCTCACGCTCACTCTCTTCCTTCAAAGGTCGAGCGATAGTTCTCGAATTCATGGATCCCCACTGCACCGATATCTGCCCCATCATCTCTCAGGAGTTGATTGATGCGTACAGGAACCTCGGTGCGCAGGCGAGCCGAGTCGCCTTCCTGGCCGTGAACGTCAATCGGTATCACACGACGGTTTCAGCGGTACGTGCATTCTCGAACGGACACTCCCTCAACACGATCCCATCGTGGCACTTCTTCACCGGTCCGCCCGACGTCTTGAAGTCCGTGTGGGCGTCCTACGGCGTTACCGTCTTCGCGCCTTCGCCGAAGGCTGACGTCGTCCACTCCTCCTTTATCTTCTTCATCGACGCCCAGGGTCGTGAGCGATATATTGCCAATTCAACTGACCTGCACACGGCGGGCGGCCAGGCGTACCTGCCAGCTGGATCGCTGACGGCGTGGGGGCGGGGTATTTCGACGGTCGTCGCGTCGTTGCTTAAGTAATTGGCAGGTTGACGGCTCGCTGGCAGTTCGCTCGTTCGTCAGCGCCGCCTGCTCCCACTGCGTCTCCCGTCGCGGTCATTCAACGGATGCGATGCAGAACCAAATGCCGCACGATGGGCATCTGGAGCACGGGCGACATGGCGCTGAGCGAGGCGCAGATGATCGGTTCGCACCGGTACGTTGACGGGACATGGCGCTACGAGCGAATCGAGGACGTCGGCCACTGTTACCGGCGCACGCACCCGAACAACTGAACCTTCTTCTGGTCGACTTCCTGGCAACCTACGTCGACGCCGTAGTTCGTGGGCACTGGCGCGAGGAGTGTGCCCAGCGAGAGAGCCATCCAACCAGAGCTCTCGAGGGGCGCTGCACCTCGACATGGCGACATCACGTGCAAGGAGAGCGCCGAGGTCGGGCACGTTCCAGCTACGCCCCGTATCGAAACGGGGCGCGACCCAAAGTCAGTGTCTCACTGCGCCGGGGCCAATGGATGCGGTCGTGCGGTACGGTGAGGGTGAGACGATTGGCCCGGTTCGTTCGTCACGAACCGCCGAGGAGACTTCATGAGCAACCGCACTCGAACGTTGAGCGCCGTCGTGGTGGCGCTGTCGATGGGGCTCGTGGTCAGCACCGCGGGCGCCACGCCCGGCGGGCCGGTCCGGGTTATCAAAGGAGTGGACGCGCAGTTCAACAAGTTGGCGGCCATCGCCTCGAGCGGATCCCTCGTCTGGGTCGCCAACTCGGGCAACAACTCGGTCACGGTGCTGAACGCCACGACCGGCGCCGTCGAGAGAGTGCTCAAGAAGAAAAAATTCGGGTTCAACGGTCCGTCGAAGATCGCCCTCGACGCGAGCCACGTGTGGATTGCTAACGCGGCCGGCAACTCCGTGACCGAGCTCGACGCGACCTCCGGAGCACTCGTGCGGGTGATCAAAGGTTCGAGCTATCAGCTGCACGGCACCGGACTCGTCACGTCTAACGGCACCAACGTCTGGATCTCCAACCTCCACGGCACCCAGTTGGCCGAACTCGACGCGGGGACGGGCAACTTCGTTCGCTACATCAATGGGTCAACCCATGGCTTTTCCCAGGCGTGGTCGCTGGCTTCGGACGCGAACCACGTGTGGGTCGTTGACAGTGCCCACAATCTGGTTGCCCAGCTCGACGCGTCGTCGGGTGCGAATGTGGGAACCATCAAGAGGTCCCGATTCCTTAACGGACCGCTCGCTATCGCCGACGACGGCACCCACGTATGGATTGCCAACGTGCGGGGCGGTTCAGTGGTCGAGTTCGACGCCACGAAGCCGCTCTCCACCGCGCCCGTGCGAATCCTAAAGGGCGCAACCTACGGGTTTGACGTCGTGACGAGCATGGTCTCGAACGGTATCGACGTGTGGACCACGAACCTTGGCACCACCGCGGCGAACGCCAACACCGTGACCGAATTTAGCGCCACCTCCGGACGTATCGTGAAGGTCTTCGCGGGCGCACGGTACGGATTCGCCCAGCCGGACGCTCTCGCCATCGACCGCGCCCACCTGTGGGTCGCCAACCTGTCGACGAGTTCGGTGACCGAACTGACGCTGAGGTAGCACCTCGCCGCCCAGCGCGTTCAATCCGGGGCGGCTCCGTGAAGTCGTTGAGCGGCGACGGCACTGAGTCGAAAGAGACGTTCGCGTACCTCCCTCGCCGACTCCCACGACCGACTGTCCCACTGCTCGCCAGCGAGCGAATCGCCCGCGTAGAGCAGTTGGGCAAAGCGTAGTCCCCGGTAGCGGGCGACAGCGATGAAGGCCGACGACTCCATGTCCACCATCGTGCAGTTCTCGCTCACCCGACGATCGACCCTCGCGCGAGTCTCGCGAAAGAAGGCGTCGGTCGTCCAGGTCCGTCCAACGAAGTGTTCGACGTCGTGTTCGGTCAGGACGTCGTGCAACGTTCTCACGCCGAGGGGGTCGGCGTCGATGATTCGACTCGGCGGCGCGTAGTGAAAGCTGGTGCCCTCGTCGCGCAACGCGGAGGCCACGACCATCACGTGGCCGAGGGCCAGGTCATCGACCAACGCGCCGGCCCCACCACACGCGACGAACGTCGTCACGCCGAGCGCCACCATCTCCTCCACGAATCCCGCGGCGAGCGGAGCACCGACGCCGGGGTGCACCACGGTGACGGGTCCGTGGCCCGAGTCGTACTCGTAGACCGGGTTGCGGCCAATCTCGCTGCGCAACACGTACTTGGTGACCAGTTCGCCGCGTGCGACGAGTTGGTCCAGGAGTTCATTGAAGAAGCACAGGACGGCGACGGGGGGCACGTCGGCACCTCGACGGTGAAGCATGTGCGCCTCGAGTACGCCCGGTTCGGCCAGGTCGTCTTCGGTCAGGGCGATCTCCACGTCGTTCCTAGTGGGCTGTCGGGTGGGCCTGTTGGAGCCACGCCAGCACCGGGACAATGGCGTTGATGTCCCCTCGGACCTTGACACGACCTTCGCGCATGGCCGTGGCACTGCTGAACTCGCCGGCGTGCAGCGCGAGGGCGTCGGCGTAGTCGAGACTCACGAGCGCGTCAGCGGTGGCGTGATCGCCCGGCTCGACCGTCGCGCCCGCCCCGGACAGCGTGAAGGTCACGGCCTGTAGCAATGTCGGCGGCGCTCCGACGAAGTTCAGCACGACTCGAAAGACGTGCGTCCCTCGCTCGAACGGCACCGCACCGGCGTGCGCCAGGGTCGCATTCATCTCGGTCACCCAGGCCGGCGAAAGGAAGGCGACCACGGCTAGGGCGCGGGCTGGACCGCGGCCTCGGCGGCCGACCGCTTGGTCCGCCGAGTGATCTTGCGTCCGAGCCACGCCACGGGGTCGTAGTGGGCGTCGACTACTCGCTCCTTCAGCGGGATGATCGCGTTGTCGGTGATGTGGATGTGCTCGGGGCAGACCTCAGTACAGCACTTGGTGATGTTGCAGTAGCCGAGACCCATCTCCTCGCGGATGAGGTCGCGGCGGTCGTTCTGGTCGAGGGGGTGCATCTCGAGTTCGGCGTAGCGGATGAAGAACCGTGGACCGGCGAAGTGCTGCTTGTTCTCCTCGTGGTCGCGGATGACGTGACAGACGTCCTGGCACATGAAGCACTCGATGCACTTGCGGAACTCCTGACCGCGTTCCACGTCCTCTTGGAACATCCGGTAGCCGCCCTCGGGCATCGGCGGGGGGAGCAACGCCGGGACCCGCTTGGCCATCTCGTAATTGAACGACACGTCGGTCACGAGGTCGCGGATAATCGGGAACGTCTTCATCGGCGTCACCGTCACCGGCCCCTCGGGGAGCTGGTCCATGCGCGTCATGCACATGAGCCGCGGCTTGCCATTAATCTCGGCCGAGCACGATCCGCACTTGCCGGCCTTGCAGTTCCAGCGGCACGCCAGGTCGGGGGCCTCGGTCGCCTGGATGCGGTGGATGATGTCGAGCACGACCTCACCTTCGCTGAGGTCAACGGTGTAGTTTTCAAAATCACCGCCGCTCGAGTCGCCGCGCCAGATTCGCATCGTCACGTCCGCCATTACTTCGCCTCCTCTAGCAGCGCCTTCAGGTCCTCGGGCAACGCCAACAACGCGGACTCGACCGCCACCATTGGGCTGTCCCAGTTGCCGCCCTCGCTGGAGAGAGCGAAGTTGAACTTGGCGAACGCGGGGTCGGCCTGGGGGAAGTCCTCGCGGGTGTGTCCGCCGCGCGACTCGCGGCGCAACGACGCCGCGATTGCGGTTGAACGCGAGACGGTCAACATGGCCGGGAGGTCCGTCGTGAGGTTCCAGCCGGGATTGTAGGCCCGCCCGCCCTTCACCGCGATGTTCTTCACGCGCTCGACAAACTCGTCGAGCTGGCCCTTCGCCTCCTCGAGTTCGGGACCGTTTCGGATGATGCCGACCTTCGTCTGCATCAACTCCTGAAGGTCGTGTTGGATGGTGTAGGGATTCTCGCCCGTCGCGCGTTCGAACGGCGCGAGCGCGTCCCTCACGGCCGCCTCGACTTCGCCCAGGTCGAAGGACGTCGCGGTGTCACCGGCCTGGACGTAGTCGGCGGCGCCCATACCCGCGCGACGACCGAAGACGACGAGGTCGCTCAACGAGTTTCCGCCGAGTCGGTTGGCGCCGTGCATGCCGCCGGCCGCTTCACCGGCGGCGAAGAGCCCCGGCACGACCGTCGCGGCGGTGTCGGCCTCGACCTGGATGCCGCCCATGATGTAGTGACACGTGGGACCAATCTCCATGGATTCGCGCGTGATGTCGACGCCCGCGAGCTCCATGAACTGGTGGTACATCGAGGGCAGACGTCGGCGAATGAACTCGGCCGAGCGACGCGAGGCAATGTCGAGGTAGACGCCTCCGTGAGGGGTGCCGCGACCGGCCTTGACCTCGGTGTTGATGGCCCGCGCGACCTCGTCGCGCGGGAGCAGCTCTGGCGGGCGCCGACCAGCGGTGTGGTCGTCGTACCACTTGTCGGCCTCCTCCTCGGAGTCGGCGGTCTCCGCGCGGAACATGTCGGCGACGTAGTTGAACATGAAGCGCTGGCCTTCGGAGTTGCGAAGCACGCCGCCGTCGCCGCGCACGCCCTCGGTGACGAGGAGTCCGCGCACGCTGAGCGGCCAGACCATGCCCGTCGGGTGGAACTGGATGCACTCCATATCAATGAGCTTCGCCCCGGCCCACAGGGCCATCGCGTGGCCGTCGCCGGTTCCCTCCCAGGAGTTGGACGTGAACTTCCACGACTTGCCGACCCCGCCCGTGGCGACGATGACCGCCTTAGCGGCGAAGGTAACGAACTCTCCCGTCGCACGCCAGTACGCGACGCACCCGGCCATCCGTCCGTCGGCGTCGTGCACCAGCTTCAGCACCTTGCACTCCATGAAGACGTCGGTGTCCATCGAGACAACCTTTTGCTGGAGCGTGCGGATCAATTCGAGTCCGGTACGGTCGCCCACGTGGGCGAGACGCGCGAAGCGGTGACCGCCGAAGTCGCGCTGGAGAATCTTGCCGTTCTTCGTACGGTCGAACAGCGCGCCCCACTGCTCGAGGTCCCAGACGCGCTCGGGAGACTCCTTCGCGTGGAGTTCGGCCATCCGGTAGTTGTTGAGGTACTTGCCACCGCGCATGGTGTCGCGAAAGTGGACCATCCAGTTGTCTTCCTCGTAGACGTTGCCCATCGCGGCCGCGATGCCGCCCTCGGCCATCACGGTGTGGGCCTTGCCGAGCAGGGACTTGGTGATGATGCCGACCTTTAGGCCGCGCTGCTTCGCTTCAATGGCGGCGCGCAGTCCCGCGCCGCCCGCGCCGATGATCAGCACGTCGTAGTCGTGGTGTTCGTAGGGGGAGTCGATCACGGAAGTCCTTCGTTCTAGAAAATCTTGTAGTCGGTGAGGGCGCCCGAGGCGACGAGGCGTACGTACACGTCAGTGAGCGCCACGAAGACCAATGAGGCCCAGGCGAAGTTCATGTGTTTGACGTTGAGTGGCGTGAGGAACTTCCAGAATCGGTACCGGAGCGGGTGCGCCTTAAAACTCTTGACCCCGCCGCCGCAGAGGTGGCGACAGGCGTGACAGCTGAGTGAGTACAGCCAGAGCAACGTGGCGTTGACGCAGAGCACGAGGGTGCCGACGGTCATTGCGATGCCACCGCCGCTCTGGCGAAAGGCGTCGACCGCGTCGTAGGTCAACAGGACGTTGAAGACCAGGCCGGCGTAAAAGAAGTACCGGTGCAGGTTCTGCATGATGAGGGGAAATCGGGTCTCGCCCGAGTAGGCGCCGTGCGCGTCGCTGACCGCGCAGGCCGGTGGCGACCACCAGAACGCGCGGTAGTAACTCCGTCGGTAGTAGTAGCAGGTAAGTCGGAAGCCGAGCGGGAAAATCAATATGAGTAACGCCGGCGACAGTGTCCAGCCGCTGAAGGCGAAGCCGATCTTCGAGCCCGGTGTGCAGGTACTGGCGAGGCAGGGTGAGTAGAAGGGACTGACCAGGTGCACCGGCGAGGCGACGAAGTAGTACCGGTTTTGGAAGGCCGCCCACGTGGAGTAGATGACGAAGGCGGTGAGCACGGAGACCGTGATGACCGGCTGCAGCCACCAGCGGTCTTGGCGCAGTGTGGCGGCTTCGGGGCCGCCCCTCGTGCCGCCCAGTACAACTTTCGTTGAACTCTCCACTGCAGTCACATCATCTCCTTGCTGCCGCGACGAACCAACGGTGCCCGATCAATTCTAGGCAGCATTGGCCGGGCCCCTTTCCGAGCTACGCGCGTGCGGCCCAAGTTGGCTGGGGCCGCACGCGCGCCATTCTTCGCGGTGTCGCGTCAGTGGGTGACCACTCGGCCGTCGCTCAGATGACGTCGCAACGAATACGGCACCACGGTGAGTAGAGGAATTTGGTCGTTCGATCAGACGTGGCCGCCGCGGCGACCTTCGGCCGTGCCACCGAGCGCCGCCCAGGTCACGAGTGCCAGACCGGGCACGAGGAACCAGATGCCAAAGACCAACGCGAGCACGACGAAGAAGGCGCCCATGCCGAGCACGAAGGGCCAGATCGAGGTACCGGGAAAGGATCCCACGACTCCGGCGCCCTGGGCCTGGGTGGCGTAGGGGTCGTCCTCGGGTCGCACCGGCATTCGACGGCTCCACCAGTAGAAATAGGCACCGGGCAAGAAGCCGAGCAGCATGCCCGCGAACATCATCACGCCGCCGGCGTTCTCGAGGCTCCAGTTCCAGTAGACGGCGCACATCAGACCGAAGAACAGGCCCAGCCCGAGCAGCAACTTCGCTTCGACCTTCACGAGGTGTGCCCTTCGAAGCCGTCGCCCACGAGCGAGTGCATCTCGTCGGCGTGGGTGCCGTGACCCAACGAGCGGTGCTCGGGGTGGTGGTAGTCCCACGTCGGACGCTCGGAGCGAATTTGGGGCAGTCGGTAGAAGTTGTGGTGGGGTGGCGGTGAGGTCGTGAACCACTCGAGCGTGTGGCCGTCCCAGGGGTTGTCGCCGGCGGGATGCTTCTTCCAACTCACGCCGACGTTCACGACGAAGACGATCGTTGATATACCGATCATCACCGCGCCCACGGTGCTCCACTCGTTCAACATCTTCCACTCGGGGTCGTGGGGATAGATGGGCACTCGACGGGGCATGCCGCGCAGGCCGAGCAGGTACTGGGGAAAGGTGAAGACCTGCGTACCAAGGAACAGGAACCAGAACTGGATCTTGCCGAGTCGCTCGTTCAAGAGGTACCCCGTAATCTTCGGACCCCAGTAGTAGAGGCCCCCCATCCCCCCGAGCACCAGGGCCATGACGACGGAGTGGAAGTGCGCCACGACAAAGTAGGTGTCGTGAGTGAAGAAGTCGAGGGGCGGGCTCGCGAGGTAGATGCCGGTCAGGCCGCCGATGAGGAAGGTGACGACGAAGCCAATCGCCATCAGCATCGCGGTCGAGAACCAGATCTGGCCCCGCCACATCGTGCCAATCCAGTTGAAGATCTTGATACCCGTCGGTACCGCGATGAGCAAGCTCATGATCGAAAAGAAGGGCAGCAAAACCACGCCGGTGGTGAACATGTGGTGCGCCCACACGCCGAGCGAGAGCGCCGCGATCGAGAGGGTGGCGAAGACCATGCCCTTGTAGCCAAAGACGGGCTTACGCGAGAAGACCGGGATGATCTCGGTCGCCATGCCAAAGAATGGCAGGGCCAGGATGTACACCTCAGGATGGCCCCAGAACCAGAAGATGTGTTGCCAGAGCACCGGGACACCTCCACCCGACACCGAAAAGATGTGCGTACCGAAGTGGCGGTCGCAGTACAGCATCACGAGGCCGGCGGTGAGCACCGGGAAGGCCAACAAGATGAGGATCCCGGTGACCAACATATTCCACGTGAAGATCGGCATGCGGAACATGGTCATGCCTGGCGCGCGCAGGTAGAAGATTGTGGCGGTCAGGTTGACTCCGGTGAAGATCGCCGAGAAGCCCGTGAGCAAGAGGCCGCCAATCCAGAGGTCGGCGCCGGTGCCGGGGGTGTTGATTGAGTTCGACAGCGGTGCGTAGGCGACCCAGCCGAAGTTGGCGGCGCCGCCCGCCGTGAAAAAGCCGGCGAGCATGGTAATCGCGCCCGTCAGGTACAGCCAGTACGACAAGGCGTTCAAGCGAGGGAAGGCCATATCGGGTGCACCGATTTGGATGGGCACGATGATGTTGGCCAGCCCCCCAAAGGCGAAGGGTCCGGCGAATAGGTAGATCATCACCGAGCCGTGCATGGTGAACAGCTCGTTGTACTGGGCCAGCGAAACCAGGCTGTTGTTGGGGGCGGTCAGCTGGAAGCGAATGATCTCGGCGAAGAGGCCACCGATCACGAGCATCAGGACCGACGTGACGGTGTAGGAGAGGCCAATAATCTTGTGATCGGTCGTGGTCATCCACTTCAAGATGCCGGTTGGGCCGTGGTGCTCGTCGTGGCCCTGGGGCTGGTCGTCACCAGCGATGGTGATCGGTGGTTGCAGGACGTCGGTCATCAGTTGGCTCCCGAGCTGGGGGTGTACTTGGCAGGAACGTGGGCGGAGGTCTGTTGCTTCGTGGCGGTCTGGGAGGCTTGGGACGCCGACGAGTTCTGATGGGCCGCCAGCCACGCGGCGTACTCGCTCGTCGTGACGACCTTCACTTGGAAGTACATCAGTGAGTGGTAGAGGCCACACAGCTGCGTGCACTGTCCAAAGTAGGTACCGGTATTGACCGCTCGGAAGGTGAACTGGTTGACCACCCCCGGCAGCGCGAAGCGCGAGAAGTTGAAGGCCTTCACGTAGAAGCCGTGAATGACGTCGGTCGACGTCAGATTGATGTGCACGTCGGTATTCACGGGGATCACCATGGTGGGGCTCTGGGTGGTCTGGCCGACGACGACCACGGACGACCCGGGGTAGGAGAACTTCCACCCCCACTGGAAGGCGTTCACGTCAATGTTGACGTTGGTCTTGGGATTGGCGACCTCCTTATTCTCAACGACGAGAGTCGCTGCGAAGAGGCCAAAGACAATGAGGATCGGCACGACGGTGTAGGTCATCTCGAGCGGGATGTGGTACTGCGTCTGCTTGGGAATATCGTCGCCCGTGCGCCGATAACGCAACACCGCGTAGAGGATCAATAGGCAGACGAACGCCCCGATGACGACGGCGCCAATCGAGAATCCCTGCCAGAGATGAAAGACCGACCTCGAGGTAGTGGTCGCGCCCTTATTGGCCCCAAAGTTGGGCACCGTGCACCCCGAAAGAACGATTGCGGCGAGCGGGAGTGCAACGAGGCGCCGCACCCGCCGCCATCGCCGAGCACGTACTGGTACACCCTGTGGGGTCAGGGTAGGTATTTCCACGTCACGAGACTACTCACTTCTCCACGACAGCTGACCGGCGAGAAGAAGGAAAGTCCGTGCCCCCACTGGGCGCAATGTCCATCGACCGGGGGACGTGTAAATCAGTTGTCGCACTTCGAGCAACCGTGCGCTCGAACTACTTGTCGGTGTCGGGAGCCTTAGCGTCGGTGGCCTTCGCCGGGTCATCAATGGACTTGGCCGTCTTCAACCCCTTCTCAAATTCGGTCTTCGCCGAACCGAGATTGCGAGCCAGTTTCGGGATGGCCGCACCACCGAAGATGAGTACTGCCACCACGATGACGACGATAAGAAGATCGGGCCCAAATATTTCGCCTAAAAACACTGCGTTCTCCTTTAACGTGCCTACGGCCAGATTAGTGGGTGGCACCGTTCGGCGTCACCGAGCCATAGTTTCATACGTTTATTCGTTTCGACAAGGATGGACGGATGTCGCTATTTTTCCGCACAACGGTCCGCGACTCGTTGAGTGTCGCGCTCACCGTAGGCGCCTACGGTGTCGCTTTTGGCGCCGCGAGCGTCGCCGCCGGGTTCTCGGTCCTGCAAACAAGCCTCTTTTCGCTCCTGACCTTCACTGGGGCGAGTCAGTTCGCCGCGGTGGGGGTCGTCGCCTCGGGAGGGGCGGCGATCAGTGCGATTGGCGCCGCCACGTTGCTCGGCACCCGCAACGCCCTGTACGCAATCCAGTTGGCGCCACTCCTGGGGGTGAAGGGAGTACGTCGCCTGGGCGCGGCGCACCTCACTATCGACGAGTCCACGGGCGTCGCGCTCTCCCAGGCCTCCCTCGGCCCCGACGCGATGCGCCTCGGATTCTGGCTGACCGGGTCGGGCGTCTTCCTGTTCTGGAACGTCTTCACGGTGCTCGGCGCACTCGGCGCGAAGGCGCTCGGCACACCGGCCTCGTGGGGACTGGACGCCGCGGTGCCCGCGGCCTTCCTCGGACTCGTGTGGCCGCGCCTCGAGGACAACCACTTGCGCCTCACGGCGGCTGCGTCCATGGGCTTCGCGACACTCATCACGCCGTGGCTGCCGGCCGGACTGCCGATCATCACCACCGCCCTCGTGGCCGTCGCGATGGGGTGGCGACCACGGTGAGCGCCTCGTTCTCGTGGACCGTGCTGCTCGCGACGAGCGCCCTCTGCTTCTCCATCAAGTTCCTTGGCCACTCGGTGCCCGAGCGATGGATTGCCAATCCCCGTCTACAGAGGATTAACGCGCTCATTCCTATTGCGTTGCTCAGTGCCCTGGTCGTCGCGCAAGGACTCGTCACCAAGTCGCACGTGGTGATCGATCATCGCCTCGCGGGCCTCATCGTCGCGGTGGTCGCGCTGATTGCGCGTGCCCCCTTCCCCGTGGTTGTCGTGGCGGCCGCCGTCACGTCCGCCGCGGTCTACCACTGGCGCTAGCCCGCTAACGCCACGCCCAACGCGAGTGCCGCGATCGAGGCGAACAGTCCCACCGCGGCGTACGCGCCGCGGGCCTTGGCAGTTTTGGCCCTGGTGTGGAGGGCGACTCCGAGGCCCGCGGCAAGGACCGTGATCATCTTGATGCCAAAGACGGCGTTCCAGCTGTTCGTCGCGTTCGCGTGGTCCACCGCCGCGTAGTTCCAGAAGCCCGTCACGATGAGCAGGGCGAACGCCGGCCACGCGAGCCGCGCGAAGGCCGTCGCGACCTTGCGCGGCACGTCCGCGCCGAGAGCGCGCGCCGTCGGTACGAGACCGGCGACCACGAACTGACCGCCGACCCACACGGTCGCCGCCAGAACGTGCAGGGTGAGGCGAAGTATGGTCATCGCGCTCGCCAGGGAGGTCTGGTTGACCCCGAGGAGATGACTCACTGGCCGCTCCACTGTGGTGCGCGCTTCTCAGCGAAGGCCACGGCGCCCTCGAGAGCGTCGGCGCTGCGTCCAATCATCGAAAAGGCGGCGGTGTTGAGCGACCAGGCTTCCTGTTCGGAGACCTCGCGGGCCTTTCGCATCACGTCCTTGGACGTGCGCACCGCGAGCGGCGCGTTCGTCGCGATCCGTTCGGCGAGAGCGATGGCGGTGTCGAGTACTTGGTCGCCCGGCACGACGCGATTCACGAGGCCCAGCTCGTAGGCGCGATGGGCGTCAATGGGGTCAGCGGTGAGGGCCATCTCGTAGGCGACGGCGAGGGGAATCAGCTTGGGCAGCCGGATCAGACCGCCGCCTCCGGCGACGAGTCCTCGCGACGCCTCGGGGATGCCGAACTTAGCGTGATCGGCGGCGACCACCATGTCGCAACTGATCATTATTTCAAATCCACCGGCGAGGGCCGAGCCGTTGACCGCGGCGATGAGGGGCTTGGCGAAGTCGCGTTCGGTGATGCCGCCGAAACCATCGTCGGTGACGGGGAACTCTCCGGCGGCGAAGGCCTTCAGATCCATCCCGGCCGAAAAGGCCTTGTCGCCCGCGGCGGTGAGAATAACGACCCACACGTCACCGTCCGAGGCACAGTCGTCCAGCGCTGCGCCGAGCGCGATAGCGGTCGCCCGATTGATGGCGTTGCGCGCTTCGGGTCGGTTGATCGTCAGTATCTCGACGTGTCCGCGCCGTTCGCGCAGTATTTCATCGGCCATGTCGTCTCCTTCGTGCTGACCCACGGGCCACTGGTGCACGACGCTAGTTGAGTTCGCGGCGGCCCCGACGTGCGAAACTGGCGCGGTGGCAACGAGACCCCGACTCTTCGCGACACTGGATGGCTACGCCGTGGAGGGTGGCTACGACCGGCCCTACGAACCGGCGACCTGCTACTCGCCAACGGTGGCACTCGGGCGCCACGAGGGGCCCGGTGACGCCGCGGATCTGTGGAATGACTACGAGAAGGTCGTGGCGCTCGTACCCTCGATGGGCCTCGACGGCGTGCGCCTGAACGTCGAATGGGCCCGAATCGAACCGCATTACGGACAGTTCGACCACGTCGCGCTCGAACGTTACGTGAACGTCGCCCGTCGCGCTCGATCACTGGACCTCGCGGTGACGGTCGCCCTCGTCGACGCGGCGTGGCCCGCGTGGTTGGGACTCGAGGCGTGGCTCCTGCCGTGGGTGGAGGAGGCGATGTTGACGCACTCGCGCCGGGTGGCGGCGGCATTCGAAGGAGTGGCGACGGGCGTGGTCGTGTTCGCCAACGAGTCCGCCCTGGTGAAGGGCGGTTACCTCGACGCGACTCGTCCGCCCTGGCGACGCGGAGCGAAGAACGACGCGGCGTTCGCCTCGGCGCAACTCGCGCGGATCACCGAGACGCTGCGCGCCGACCCGGTGGTGGGACCACTGCTCGTGCGCACGTGGCGAACTTTGACGCTTTCGAGTTCGCTCGACGCGGTTCGACGGGCGCGCTCGGCAGCACTCGACGGGAACGACTTGTACGTGCGATCACTGGTGCGTGGCGCGGGACCAACGAGTGCGCCCACGGGACTGCTCGCGAGGCGGGACGGCGATTGGGTCGTCGACGCCTCGAAGGAACTACTCGACGCCCTCGCCTGAATCGACGTCGTGACTCACCGTCCACGCCGCGTCGTCGCGCACGTCCCGCTTCTTTTTTCGGACGTGCAGGAACGTGACGAGCACGACCACGATCACGAGTAGCCCAATGCCGCCCCAACTCGCGTAGCGCTCGATTTTGATCAGTGCGTGGCCCGCGAAGTAGCCGAGCAGGGTGAATCCGACTCCCCAAATTGTTCCGCCGAGCGCATTCGCGACGAAGAAACGTCGGTAGTGCATCTTGCTCATGCCGGCGAGTCCGGGCATCACGGCACGCAAGAATGCGGTGAAACGGCCGACGAAGACGTAGACCGGACCACGCTGGCGCAGCCCCTCGAGGGCCCGCTCCAACGCGACGCGACGGTGACGAATGACCGGGAGGGTTATCAGCCGTTCGCCGTAGCGCTTCCCAATGGCGTAGCCCACCGAGTCACCCACGATGGCGGCGACGACCACGAGCAGGCACAGGATCCCGACGTTGATGCGCCCCTGACTCGCGACGACCCCGGCGACGATGACCGCGGTCTCACCAGGCAGCACGAAGCCGATGAAGAGGGCCGCTTCGCCGAACACCAAGAGGGCGACCAAGCCAAAGACCAATCCGCTCGAGAGGTGCCTGATCTCGTGGAGGACGAATGAGACAATGGACGCGTTGAGCACGACCACATCATTGCGGATAAATGGTGCGATCGGCACCGCTTCGCGCTGGAGAGTAAATATTGCTTAAGAGTGAAGCCTCTGCAGAGAGAAACGATTCTCGTTGTGGCACCATGGATGAGTGTCAACGCCCTCCACGCGACCGGTTCGCCGTGACCCGTACCATCTCGCGCCGCGCGAGCGACGACGGGCGTTCGCGCCCCCGGTGCGCGCCTGGGCCCTCGCGGAGTGGGCGCTGTTTCCCCTTCGCCTGTTCCTCGGGGGTACGTTCGTTTTTGCCGGACTGCAGAAGCTGGCGAACCCCAACTTCTTCAACGCGCAGAGCCCAATTTCGATCAAGGCCTCACTAGTAGCGTCGGCGCGAATCAGTCCGATCCACGGACTGTTGAGTCACCTCATCCAGTTCGCGACGCCGATCGGGATTGTGATTGCCCTGTCCGAATTGGCCATCGGCCTCGGCGTGCTCCTGGGTCTGTGGACGAGGGTCGCGGCCCTCGGCGGTGCGCTGCTGTCGTTCAGCCTCTTTCTCACGGTTAGTTACCACTCGTCCCCGTTCTTCACGGGCGCGGACATCGTGTTCCTCTTCGCCTGGCTCCCTTTCGTGGTGTCGGGCAGCGGTACCCGACTCTCACTGGACGCGAAGATCGCCGCTCGCACCGCACGCGAGGTCGGGGTGCCGGCGCCCGAACTCGTGGCAATACCTTTCGCGAAAGTGCAGGAGATCTGTGGACACTTTCACGCCGGCGCCTGTTCGGCGCGACGAAACGAGATCTGCGCTCAAAGCCTCTGTCCGGTCCTCATCGGAGTGCGCGCCCCGCTCGCGACGCGGGTCACAATCGACTCGATCGACCGGCGAACCGTGATGCTCGGCACCGCGGCCGTCGCGGCCGTCGGCACCTCGGCGCTGATTCTCGGGGGGGTGGTCGCCGAGACCGGACGACTGATCGGGGGCGCGAAGAGTCCCACGAACTCGACGAGCCCTCTCTCGGGCGCGGGGAGCGTCACGCCCTCGTCCGGCCCTTCGTCGAACACGCCCACGACGATGCCCCAGGGTGGCGTGCGGGGCGCTCTTCTTGGTGCGGCGAAGGACGTCCCGAAGGGTCACGCCGCGACGTTCACAATTCCGTCGTCGGGTGAACCGGGCATCGTGGTGCAGCCAACGACCGGACAGTTCTTGGCGTACAACGCCGTCTGTCCCCACGCTGGTTGCGCGGTCGGTTACTACGGCGCGAACGACGTCTTCGTCTGTCCGTGCCACGGCTCGGAGTTCCGGGTGAGTAATGGCGCGGTATTGAATGGCCCGGCGCCGACCGGTCTCACGCCCCTCAAAGTTGTGGAAGGAAGCGACGGTAACCTCTACTTGCAATGAGTGATACTTGCCGACGAGTGCTCGTTATTGAGGACGATCACGACTTGGCCCAAGTGCTCGGCGACCTTCTGGTCGACGACGGTTTCATCGTCGAACAGCGATACGACGGCGAATCTGGCTTCAACGAAGCACTGCGCGGGAACTATCAGGTCATCGTGCTCGACGTGATGCTGCCCCGACGCAATGGATTCAGCGTCTGCCAGGACCTGCGCTCGGCCGGCGTGGAGACGCCGTTGTTGATGTTGACCGCGAAGGCTGGCGAACTCGACGAAGTCGAGGGTCTCGAAGTTGGGGCCGACGACTTTTTGCGTAAACCTTTTGAGAACTCAGTACTGGTGGCGCGCGTCCACGCCCTGCTTCGTCGTCACGAACGAGGTCGCCCCCAGAAGCTCGTCGTCGGCACGGTTTCGCTCGATCCCCTGCGTCGCAGCGTCGTCTCGCACGGTCGCACCGTCGTCCTCACGCCACGCGAGTTCGCCCTGCTCGAGTACCTGATGGCCCACGCGCGCGAGTCGCTCGCCAAGACCGACATCCTGCACGCGGTGTGGGGCATTGACTTCGACGGCGATCCCAATATCGTGGAGGTCTACATTGGCTACCTGCGCCGCAAGATCGACGTGGCGCCGCACCAGTCGGTAATCCGCACGGTGCGCGGCGTCGGGTACTGCGTACGCGAGGACTGATGGCCGTCCAGCGCCAACTCTCGATCCGTGCCCGCCTGACGCTCTTCTTCGAGGTCGCCATCGCCGTCATTCTCCTCTTCACCGGCGTGTCGCTCGTGAACCTCGTGCACCACTCGCTCGAAACCCAGGCGCGTAACCAGATCGAAGGCGAGATTCTCCAAGTGCAGCAGCGATTCGCCACCGCCGCGAGGGTGCCGAACCACGTCGTCGTGCTCGCGATGCGCGGTGACGTCGTGTTGCAAGTGACCGACCTGAAGGGCACCAAGGTGTGGGCCGCGAGTTCGGCGATCGCGCAGGCGCCGGTCTTAGCCCACTTGATTGTTGACCTGCACACCGTGAGCGGACTTGGGGTGCAGACTGTCTCGAGTGCGAAGGCGCGCTCGACCGTCGCCGAGATCAGCTCGGGCGTCGGTGCCCCAATATCGACGACCCGAGGCCGAGGATTGATCTTCGGATTCGTTTACGGCGGGAGTATCTCGCACAGCGTGAACGTGCTCCTCGCGAGCCTCCTGATCTCGTTTCCGCTCCTGCTGCTGGTCGCGGGCGGACTGATCTGGCTCGGAATCGGCCTCGCGCTCGCGCCGGTCGAGTCAATACGGCGACGGGTCGACGCCATCGCCGTCGAGGACCTGACCCAACGGGTGCCGGTCACGGGTGGCGACGACGAGATCGCGCGAATGGCTCGAACCGTCAACGCCATGCTCGATCGTCTCGAGTCGTCTTCACGATTTCAACAGGAGTTCGTCTCGAACGTCAGTCACGAACTACGCAGTCCGCTGACGACGCTGCTCGCGACGACCGAACGGGCGGCCAAGGATCCGACGAAGGCCAACTGGCCCGACGTCGTTGACATCGTCATGCGCGAGGGTCGTCGACTCGACGTCTTGATCGACGACCTGTTCTGGCTCGCTCGTCACGACGAGCATCAGGTCACGACCACGGCGACCGACGTCGATCTCGACGATCTGCTCTTCGAAGAGGCTCAGCGGATCCGGTCCCTGAGTGAACTCAGTGTGGACACGACCGCAGTTCGACCGACCCGCGTGACGGGCAACCCGGCGATGTTGAAACGCATGATTCGAAACGTCGTCGACAACGCGACCCGGTACGCGCGAAGTGAACTGCGATTCGACTCGCACTACGAGGGCGACTTTGTCGCCGTGACGGTCGCGGACGACGGTGAGGGCGTCGACGTCAAGCAGAGTGAGCGGTTCTTCGGTCGATTCGTGCGCGCCGATCCGGCGCGCAGCCGATACTCGGGAGGCACGGGGCTCGGTCTCGCCATCGTGGCCGAGATCGTCGAGCATCACGGAGGAAGCGTCCACTTCGAGAAGGTTCAGAGTGGCTCGAAGATCGCGATTCTCGTGCGCCGCGACGGTCAGCACCGCTAGGAAGGGGCGGCGCCGAGCCATAGAGTCTGGGGATGAACTCCGTCGAACTCGCGAACCGCGTCGCTGGCCCCATTGGGTCGGTCGGGATGTCCTTCTACTTTGACCCCTTGACGCGCGCTCGCGCTAAGGAGGTCGGTCTCAACAGCTTCGAGTTCTACGGACTTGGCCGGGGCGGGACTCTCGGCGACGTTGATGCCGAGGTTGTCATCGAGGCCTTCACGTTCTTTCACCCGCGGTCGGTGGAGCGAATGTGGACCTTGGCCAAGATCAAGGCCGAACCGGTCGCCACCGCGCAGGAGTACCTGGTCGCCGCCTACGCCTACGCCGATCGCACCTTCGGGGCCATCGATCCGTCAACTGTTGCGAACTTCGCGCGGTCCGCTCACAAGGTCGCCGCGTCGGTCCCGCCCGGTCGTCATCTCCTGTTCGACGGCTACGAGAGATTTGACGTGCCGGCGAACCCGTTGCACGCGGCCTACCTCGGCGCGATTCTCATGCGCGAGCTGCGGGGCTGCGTGCACATCGACGCAATCAACGAAGTCGGTCTGAGCGCCGTCCACGCCATCTATCTGGAGGACCCGAATCTCTTCACGCTGCACGGCTACGAAGAGGACGAGACTCCCGACGTCAAGCCAGAGCACCGGGCGCAGAAAGTGCAGGCGGAGATTCTCACGACCGCCATGATGGCGGTGCTCTTCGACGTGCTCACCGATCGGGAGCGACAGGAGTTCGCCGACGGGGCCGCGGCGATGTTCGAGGCACTCCGTCAACCCGTCGCCGTGACGGTTTAGACCGCGACGACCTCGTCCATTGGTGCAAGCAACGCCCGCCAACGGCGCTGGGCACCGTCGATTGTCATCGCGAAAGTGAATCGAGTGAGCGCCGACTGACGCGCCACGTCGTCGTGCGCGTCAAGATGTCGTTGGTTCCCGGCCCGTCGGTGACCTGCGTCGTCGTCAACGCTTCGCTGGACGGCCCCACCACCCGGCGCGTCGACGCGACGGGGGAGTGGAAGGTGCCGGTTCGCGCACCCCAGTGCGGTTGTCCGCGACGACCCCTAGGCGAAGTGCACGCCCTCGAGGTCGAGAAGAAATCGCTTCACCTCGGCACCGCCGCCGTAGCCCCCGAGGCCCGCGGCGGCCACGACGCGATGGCACGGCACCACGATCGGCCACGGATTCGCGTGGTTCGCGTTGCCGACCGCGCGCGTGGCCCGCGGTCGATTGGTCGCCCGCGCCACGTCACCGTAGGTGCGTACCTCACCGTAGGGAATCTCGCGGAGGGTGCTCCAAACGGCGCGCTGGAAGTCGGTCGACGCGACGTCGGCGAGCTGCACCTGGAAATCGCGTCGCTCGCCGCGGAAGTACTCCTCGAGTTGGACCGCACCGTTCGCCACCGGGCGCGGTACGGTGCCCGTGGACGGGGGCGCCGACTCATTGGGCAGATAGATATGGGTGATTCCCTCGTCGGTCCCGGCGATGCCCCAGGTGCCGACGGCCGACTTCACGCGTGTGACGAATGGTTCCATTGGTCCGTTCTACTCGGGTGGGGTGACGTCCGCGGTGGTTCGTCACGGCCACGGCCACGGCGTCGACGGGACCGCCGCCGCACGCTCGCTCCACGTTGCGCGGCGCACGAAATGTCCGGTAGGAAAGCGACAGTTGGGTCATTGGTCCCCCAAGCGATTTACGTGTGGCTGCTAGACACAGGGGTATGAAAATTGCGCTTTACAAGGAGTCGCGAGCCGGCGAGACACGGGTCGCGCTCACGCCCGACGCGGTGAAGACCCTCGTGAGCGACGGCTGGGACGTGGTCGTCCAAAGTGGCGCCGGCGACAGTGCCCACTTCACCGACGACGCGTATCGCGCCGTCGGGGCCACGGTAGTGGACGCTCCATCGGGTGACGTGAACCTGAGGGTCAACCCTCCCACCCTCGAGGAAGTTGCGCGGCTGCCCGAAGGTTGCACCCACCTGTCGTTCCTCTCACCCCTGCTCGCCCAGGACGTCGTGCGAGCGATGAACGACCGGCGCATCACGATCCTCTCCTTCGACCTTCTGCCGAGGATCTCGCGGGCCCAGTACATGGACGCCCTCTCCTCCCAGGCCACCGTCTCGGGCTACCGTGCTGCTCTCGCCGGGGCGCAGCACTTCGACCGATTCTTCCCCCTCCTCACGACGGCCGCGGGCACGATTCGCCCGGCGAAGGTCCTCGTGATGGGCGTCGGCGTCGCGGGACTCCAGGCGATCGCCACCGCGAAGCGGCTCGGGGCCAAGGTGCGCGCCTACGACGTGCGCTCGGCCGCGAAAGAGGAGGCCGAGTCGGCCGGGGCCACCTTCGTCAAGCTCGGCGTGACCGCCGACGCGGCCGGTGGCTACGCCCGTGAACTCTCCGACGACGAGCGCGCCGAACAGCAGGCGGCACTGGTTGGCGAAGTCGCCAACGCCGACATCGTGATCACGACCGCCGCCGTACCGGGTCGAAAGTCTCCCATTCTCGTGACGACGGCGATGGTCGAGGCGATGGGCGAGGGTGCGTTGGTGGTCGACATGGCCGCTGACGGCGGTGGCAACTGTGAGTTGACCCGGGTCGGCGAGATCGTCGAGCACCAGGGCGTGCGGATCGTCGGGATGGCCAACCCGCCGGCGCAGATGGGCGCGAGCGCCAGCTTCATGTTCGCCAACAACACCCTGAAGCTGCTCGCCCTCTTTGGCCAGCAGGGTCGGCTGAACCCGGACTGGAACGACGAGGTGGTCATCGGGGTGACGGTCGCTCGCGAGGGGTCGCTCAACCACGCGCCGACGGCTGAGGCGCTGGGTCTAACCCACGTCGCTATCGTCCCCGAGTCGAAGGAGATCGCCTGATGGTGAACGCCCTCTTGCAGTACGCCACCGTTTTGATGCTCGCCATCTTCGTTGGCATTGAGATCATCGCCAAGGTGCCGAGCATCCTGCACACGCCGCTCATGAGTGGCTCGAACGCCATCCACGGCGTCATTCTCGTCGGATCGATGTTGATCCTCGGGGGCGCGAACTCGAATCTCCAAGAAGTACTCGGATTCCTCGCCGTGATCCTCGCCACGATGAATGTGGTTGGCGGCTTCGTCGTCACCGACCGGATGCTCGAAATGTTCAAGCCCAAAACGCCGGGACCGAAGTCCTCCAAGAGTGACGGGGCCGCTTCGTGAGTCGTGGCACCCTGATCGACCTGCTGTACCTCTTCTCGGCGACCACGTTCGTCGTGGCGCTGAAGGGCCTGGGCAGCCCCCGGCACGCTCGACGGGGCAACATGGTCGCCGCATTTGGCATGCTCGTGGCAATTGTCGCCACCTTCTTCAAGTACGTCGACGCCCACGCCCTGCACCACGTCGGGCTCATTCTGCTCGCCATGTTCATTGGACTCATCGTCGCCGTGCCGACGGCCCGCTACATCAAGATGACGGCCATGCCGCAGCTGGTGGCGATCTTCAACGGCGTCGGTGGCGGCGCCGCGGCGCTGGTGTCGATCACCGAGTTCGTGCACATCAAGTCGACCCACCCCGCGACCTACGTCACCCTCGAGGTGCTGCTCGGCGTGCTCATTGGCACGTTCTCTTTCGCCGGATCGGCGATCGCCTTCGCGAAGCTCCAGGAACTGATGACCGGCCGTCCCATCACCTACCCCGGCCAACAGATCATCAATGCGGCGGTTGGCTTCGTGGCCCTGGCGCTCATCGTGCTGATCCTGGTCACGGCGTCGACGGCGCTCCTGTGGATTCTCTTCGCGATCGCCTTCGTTCTCGGCATCATCTTCGTGTTGCCCATTGGGGGCGCCGACGTCCCGGTACTGATCTCTCTCTTGAACGCCTTCACCGGACTGGCCGTGGCGGCGTCCGGTTTCACGTTGGGCTCGAACCTGTTGATCGTTGCGGGCACGTTGGTGGGCGCTTCGGGTATCTTGCTCACGCGCCTGATGAGTAAGGCCATGGGCCGGAGCCTCTCGAATGTCCTGTTCTCAGCCTTCGGTTCGAAGATCACCGCGAGCGGCGCCACGACGCGCGCCGACGGACTGTCGGTGCGTTCGGGATCGCCCGAGGACGTCGCGATCCTGCTCGGTTTCGCCAGTCGCGTCGTGTTCATCCCGGGCTACGGATTGGCCGTCTCCCAGGGCCAGCACGTCCTGCGCGAACTCGCCGAACTACTCGAGTCGAGGGGCGTGGAGGTCGTCTACGCGATCCACCCCGTGGCCGGGCGCATGCCCGGTCACATGAACGTCCTGCTCGCCGAGGCGAACGTTCCCTACGAGCAACTGGTGGAGATGGATGAAGCGAACTCCGCACTCCAGACGGCCGACATCGCCCTCGTGGTGGGGGCCAACGACACCGTGAATCCCGCCGCGCACGACGACCCGGGATCCCCGATCTACGGCATGCCGATCATCCACGCCGACCTCGCGGAGAATGTCGTGTTCCTGAAACGATCGATGCGCCCCGGCTTCGCGGGCATCGAGAACGATCTGCTGTACAACCCCAAGACGACCCTGGTCTTCGGTGACGCCAAGGACACCCTCACGAAGATCGTGGCGGCGGTCAAGGCCAGTTAGTCGCTCAGGACGTTCAGTCGCGCGACGACCTCGGGGTCGAGCGCCCGCACCGACGTCGCGTTGGCCCGGATTTGCTCGGCACTCGACGCTCCGGCGATCACGCTCGACACCGGTCCGTGGGCGAGCAGCCACGAGATGGCCAGCGACAGAATCGGCACGTCGATCTCGTTGGCGTACGCCAACAGGGCGCCGACCCGGCTCTGGAATTCGTCGCTCAGCCAGTGGACGCTGCGCTCGGGTGCCATCATCGAGAGGCGCGTCCCTTCGGGAATCGGTCGACCCGGTTGGACTTTACCGGTCAACAGTCCATTCGCCAGAGGGTAGAAGGGCAGAAAGCCCAATCCGAGGGGTCCGCAGGCCTCGAGCACGCCGTCCCGCTCGGGCTCGCGCGCGAGCAGCGAGTACTGATTCTGGACCGAGACGAAGGACGGACCGTCGCCGGCCGCCGCCCGAGCCTCTTCGAGCTGGGCGACGTTGAGGTTCGAACAACCGATTTCGCGGACCTTGCCCGCGACGACCAGTTCGTGGAGGGCCCCGAGGGTGTCGGCGATCGGCACCGTCTCGTCGGGGAAGTGCAGTTGGTAGAGGTCGATGCGATCGGTGCCGAGGCGCTGCAACGAGTCCTCGCACGCGCGCTTCACGTAGTCGGGGTGGGCGCCGAAGTGCGTGTCGTCGATCGGCATCCCGAACTTCGTCGCGACGACGGCCTCGTCGCGACGACTGCCGAGCGCGCGTCCGAGCATCACCTCGGACTGCGTGGCGCCGTAGATGTCGGCGGTGTCGAAAAAGGTGACCCCCGCGTCGAGCGCGCCGAGTACCACCACGGTCGTGGCGGTCTGGTCCAGTCGGGCGCCGAAGTTATTGCATCCGAGGCCCACCACCGAAACCTGGAGTGAGCCGAGTGCGCGTGTTTCCATGGTGCCCCTTCGTGTCGCTGATGCGTAGTGTAGGCAGCCGCCCTAGTCGTCGAGGGGCGCCAAGTACGATGGAGACGACTGTCACCAAAGGGAGTTTCCATGAAGGTCATCGTTGATTACGATCTCTGCACCAGCAACGCGGTCTGCATGGGCATCGCGCCCGAGGTCTTCGAGGTGCGCGATGACGGCTTCCTCTACGTGCTCAACGACAGTCCGGGGTCCGAGTTCGACACCCGTTTGCGCGAGGCCGTGGCGAGCTGCCCGAACGGGGCCATCTCCGTTGAGGAGTAGGGCGTGACGGGGCCCCGCGTCCGATTCGCCCCATCGCCGACCGGCTTCTTCCACGTAGGTTCGGCCCGCACGAGCCTGTTCAACTGGCTCTTCGCGCGCCAGAGTGGCGGCACGTTCATCTTGCGCGTCGAAGATACTGACGCCGAGCGCAACCGCGAGGAGTGGCACGAGGGGATCCTGACCGCGATGGCGTGGCTGGGACTGGACTTCGACGAGGGCCCCTTTCTCCAGAGTGATCTGCTCGCCGACCACGCCGCCGCCGCCGCCGCACTACTGGCGAACGGCTACCTCTACGCGTGTGACTGCACGCGCGAGCAGATTGACGAGCGGATCAAGGGCAACGCGAAGCCCGGGTACGACGGCCACTGCCGTGATCGTCACGTCGCGCGCACCGACCGGACGGCACTGCGCTTTCGCGTGCCCGACGTGGGCGTCACGGTCGTGCCCGACATGGTCCGGGGTGACGTGGCGTTCCCCCACGACAGCTACGAGGACTTCATTGTCGTGAAGTCGAACGGCGCCGTGCTCTACCCCCTCGCGAACCTGGTCGACGATCGGAGCATGCGAGTCACCCACGTCATCCGGGGCGAAGACCTACTGCCGACGACGCCCAAGCAGGTGATGATGTGGGAGGCGCTCAATCACTGCGTCGGAGTGGATCCAGTGGCGCACCCGTTCTACGCCCACTTGCCAATGCTCGTGAACGAACAGCGAAAGAAGTTGTCCAAGCGCAAGGACCCCGTCGCGATCGAGTCCTACCGCGATCAGGGCTACCTGGCGTCGGCCCTCGTGAACTACCTCGCCCTGCTCGGATGGAGCCCTCACGGTGACGAGGAGATCGTGCCGCTCACGACCCTCGTGGCGCAGTTTCGCCTAGAGGACGTCTCACATTCGCCAGCGTTCTTCGACGTGAAGAAGCTGACGCACATCAACGGCGAGTACATCCGCCAACTGAGTGCCGCCGACTTCATCGCGGCCTCCGCCCCGTGGGTGGCGCCGTGGTTGGGCGACTGGCACCCGACCGACCGCGACGTGCCCTGGACTCGAGAACAGTTCAGTGACTCGCTCTACGAGCGGGTGGCGCCCCTCGTCCAAGAACGCGTCACGACGCTCGGTGAGATTCCCGCGATGGTGCGTTTCTTCTTCGTCGACGACGTGGCCATCGACGACGCGGCCTTCGACAAGGCCATCGGAGGTGACCCCGTCGGTCAAGCGCTCCTGGCCGACGCCGTCGCCGCGTTCGAGACCATCGAGTGGAGTGCCGCGACGCTGCACGACACGACGACGGCCCTCGGTGAGGCGCGCGGACTGGTCCTGCGAAAGAGCCAGGCGCCGATTCGCTGCGCGGTGACTGGCACGCTCGTCGGGCCCCCGCTCTTCGAATCACTCGAGCTGCTCGGGCGCGACGTTACTCTCGCTCGACTGCGCGCCGCGTTGGATCGCGCCCGGTCGTGATCTTCGGCCCCCTCAAGCTGGTCCTGCGCTTGCTGTCGACGTTGGTCAGCGTTCTGGTGCTGTACTTCGCCGTCACGTTCGTGCAGATTTGGCTCACCGGCCACGAGCACTCGTCGCGCGACGCCCAGGCGATCCTCGTCTTTGGTACGACCGAGGACAACGGTACGCCGTCGCCGGAGCTGCGTGCGCGCCTCGACCACGCCCTGCATCTGTGGAACACGCACCGCGCCACGTGGATGGTCGTGACCGGCGGTAAACAGCCCGGCGACCTCTTCACGGAGGCCGGTGTCTCGGCCTCGTACCTCGAGACGCGCGGCGTGCCGGCGGCGCAGATCGTCCTCGGCGCGGGTCACGACACCTGGCAGAACGTCGCGACGGTGGTCGAGCGTCTACGGTCCTTGCACGTCGTGACGGTCTTGACCGTCACTGACCCCTTCCACGAGGATCGCGCCATGGCCATCGCCTCCTCCCAGGGTCTCGCGCCGTACCCGTCGCCGGTCAAGAATTCGCCCACGGTGCAGCACTCGCTGTGGAAGTACTACGCGAAGGAGACCTTCGAGGTGGGCCTCGGGCGGGTACTCGGATTTGGACGGCTCAGTTCGTGGACGAGTTGAGCCGCTGGAGTCGACTCGCACGCTGGCAACTTGATCGCGTTCTCGGGTAGGCTTTCCAAGCCCTTCGGGGGTGGTGTAATTGGCAACACAACTGGTTCTGGTCCAGTTATTCAGGGTTCGAGTCCTTGCCCCCGAGCGAAGTGAGTGGAGCGCTCTCGTTCCGTCTCTTTCATGGTCCCATCGTCTAGTGGCCTAGGACATCACCCTCTCAAGGTGGAGGCACGGGTTCGAATCCCGTTGGGACTGCCGCATGACTTAGACCCCCGCAGGGCACCCTCGTCGCGCCCGTGCAGACCGGGTTTGGGCCAGTCGACGTCGAGTTAATCGAGGTCGAGCAGCGAGGTCAAGGGCTCGACGCCTGGCGCGTACCTCGGCCAGGGAAAGGCCTCTTCGAAGACGACCGCGATATCGAGCAGCCGATAGTCGTGATAGCGAGCGGCGGTGATTTGCAGGCCGAACGGAATGCCCGACACGAAGTGTCCGAATGGAACGCTGAGGGCGGGGTGACCGGTGACGTTCTGGAGTGCCGTCGAGTACACCTCCGGCGGCAGGCCGTGCACGTCAGCGTCGGCACTGAGCCGACCGTCGGCCAGCCAGCCGCTACTCGCCACCGTCGGCGTGAGCAGCAGAGCGTCCTCGCCCAACAGTTCGTCCACTCTCTTCACGTACTCGTACCGGCGTCGACGGGCCGCGAGGTACTGCTCGGCACTCACTTCGAGGCCGGTCGATAGGAACTCTTGGGTCGACACGTGAAACTGGGACATATTCTCGACGACCCAGGCCCGGCCGAGCGAGGCCACGTGCTCGGCGGTCGTGACCGTGAACCAGTCGAGGTCGGGATCGCCGTTCGAAAAGAACTGGTCCGCGTCGCGCCACTCAACGTCGGTACTCATGAGGTCAGCGAACGCCCCTACGGCATCGTGAAATGCACCGTGGACCTCGTCGGGGAGAGGTCCGAGCGGCGACGTTCGCTCCGCACCAATCAGTCGGAGTGGTCGAGCGTCGTGTCGAGTCATTGTGGTGCGCATGGCCTTCGTGGGCGCCGAGGGGTCGCCCGCGACCGGTCCGACCATCACGTCAAAGAGCAGGCGAAGGTCGTCACTCGAGGTGGCGAAGGGCCCGTCGGTGGAGTAGTCAATCCAGTCCGGGGCGGGCCAGCGTCCAATCATCCCGTTGGTGGGTTTCAGCCCGACGAGGCCGCAGAGCGAGGCGGGAATGCGGATCGAACCGCCGCCGTCGGTGGCGGTGGCGACGCCCACCAGACCGGCGCTCAGCGCCGCCGCCGACCCGCCGCTCGAACCGCCCGGGGAGAAGTCGGGGTTCCAGGGGTTGCGCGTGACGCCGGTGAGGAGGTTCGCCGTGTAGCCCTCGATGGCGAACTCCGGAAGGGTCGACTTACCAACGACCACCGCCCCGGCGTCAATCAATCGCTGGGGCACCACGCCGCTGCTCGTGGCCGGGGGCGCGTCGCGAAGCGCGAGTGAGCCCTTTCGTGTCGAGTGACCGCGCCAGTCTTCGAGGTCCTTGATGAGGGTCGGAATACCGGCCAGGGCGCCGTCGTGGTGGCCGTCGAGGTCCTTGCTCGTGGCGACGGTCATCGCGTCGTCGAAGGCCGACTCCGCCAGGACGTTGAGGGTCGGATTGGCTGACGTCAGGCGCTCAATCGACAGCGCAATCAGGGTCGACACGCTCACCCGTCCGTCGCGGACGGCCGCGGCGAGCAGGTGCAGTGGGCCGGGGGCGACGGTCACGCGGGCTCAGATGATCTTCGGGGCGGCGCCGCCGACCAGTGGCTCGCCCTCACTGAACCAGGCGAGCATGCCGCCCTCGAGATTCACCGCGTCGAAACCCTGCTCGAGGAGGAACGTTCCCGCTCGCGCCGAACGGGCGCCCGAGCGACAGACGCACACGATTGGCCGGGCACGATCGAAGTCGTCGATGTGGTCGGGCAGGTCGAACAGGGCAACGTGCAAAGCGTCGGGCGAGCGCCCGGCCTCCCATTCGTTGTCCTCGCGCACGTCGAGGAGGAGCGCCCCACCAGAGACCTGTTGCAGTGCTTCGACAACGCTGACGTTGCGGATATTGGTCACGGCGGTGCCTCCAAGAGAGCGGTGACGAGGTTCGTCGCCCGTGAATCTAGTTCTACACTTTTCTTGTGGGCCGTGATGAACTGACGTCAACAATCGCAACGGGCGAGTTGGTGACGTTGCTCGACACTGACGAGCCTCCCTACTTGCTCGACGTGCGAGAGCCCGATGAGGTCGCTGACTGGTTCATCCCGGGCGTCCACAATATTCCCCTGCCCGAGCTCGAGGCCCGGTTCGAAGAACTGCCGAGCGACGCCCGGGTGGTGGTGATCTGCACTGTCGGTTCCAGAGCTCAACTCGGCGCGCAGATTCTCGCGAGTCACGGTGTCGCGAGCGAGGTTCTCGCCGGCGGGATGAACGCGTGGGCGTCGACGTTCGATTCGGTCGCCGGCGAGTTTGGCGGCGCCACGGTGGTACAGATTCGACGGCGCGGCAAGGGTTGCCTCTCGTACGTCGTCGGCGCGCGGGATCACTGTCTCGTCATTGACCCGGCCCTCGACCTCGACCAGTACCTCGCACTTGCGCGCGAGCACCAGTGGACCATCACCCACGTGCTGGACACGCATCTTCACGCCGATCATCTGAGCGGCGCGCGAGCGTTGCGCGCGGCGACCGGCGCCGAGTTGTGGCTGAATCCGTCGGACCGTTTCGAATTCGACTTCGAACCGTTGAGCGACGGACGAAGCCTGTCGCTCGCCCCCGGGGTCGCGCTCACGGTCGCGGCCGTGGGCGTCCCGGGTCATACTGAGGGTTCGACGATGTACCAGCTCGGCCACGCCGCGATCTTCACCGGCGATACCGTGTTCCTCGAAAGCGTCGGACGTCCCGATCTGGCCGACCAGGCGGAGCAGTTCGCGCACCACCTCTACCGCAGTCTCCACGAGCGGGTACTGCCCCTCGGGGACGAGGTCATGGTGTTCCCCGCTCACTACGGCACCGGCGTGGACGTGCGTGCCGGGGCCTTCGTCGCGCGGCCCCTCGGCGAACTGCGTTCCGCGCTTCCGGCGTTGGCGCTGAATGAAGCAGCGTTCGTCGCCTGGGCCCTCGCCAATGTGAAGGATCGTCCCGGTAACTACCAGCACATTGTCTCGATCAACGCTGGGCGCGAAGCTATGGGACCGACGGCGGCGGAACTGGAGCTAGGGCCGAACCGCTGCGCGGTCGCCTAGACCCGGCACGCGCAAATCCTCGAGAAACCCCTAAATTACGTGGTTTTGCCCGAGGGCGATTGAACGTCTGCCGGGAGGGAGGAACCGCGACCCCCCGACGGGGGCCCGGGGCGGGCGACTCCTCTCGCTGCTTCAGGCAACTCTTCTCGCGCGTGATTCGAAGGTGCGCGCGAGCTCGACCCCACCGCGTGTCGCCCCGCGTTTCGATCCGTTGAAGGTGGTGCTCGCCCTTACGCTCTTACGCTCTTACGCCCGCGGCGACGTCCTGCGCCGAAGCGTGGCATTCGTGTCATCGAAGTGTGAGTCAAATTGAAGGGTGATGCCAAGAGCCTCGCACAGTTGCGTCGTCATTTGGACGCGATGACAGCACTCGAAATACGATGCGAAGTGGCGTCGAAGACGCAGCAACCCCTCGTCCAATTATGGAGTTACGACTCTATGACGTTTTTCTATCTAACCACTATTCCATCGCAACTGCAGTCAACTTTCCCAAATTTAACCGATTTCATCAGGAGTTTTTACAGTGGTCCACACGTTAGCCACAGCGGGCTTTTCCTGATGAAGAATGCATTTCAGTATTCGCACTTTGCGATTGGGGTTCTCTATACTCGTGATAGAGGAAGCGGCCGTGAACTGTCACGGGGCGTCCGCCTCGTAATGATTTTTGCTGTGCTGCTGTACCTCAAGTTAAAAGGTCGATGGGAGTCGGCCCCTGTGAATGGAGTGAAGTGAAAACGAACGCCGCTACGAAGGAAGGATTCTTGATGAATACCTTGCGACGGATTTCTCGATACTCGGTGAAGGCAGTCGCTGCCGGTGCCGTGTTGATTGCCGCCGCTGTGCCGGTGGCCCTGGCAAGTGCGGCCGGTGCCGCGACCGCGCCAACGATTGCCTGTGACGTTGCGTCACTGGCGACAGTGGTCCCCGCCTACTGCTCGAATGGCTACGCCATCGTCGGACAGGGCTTCGCCGGAAACTTCTACGTCACTGGCACGGGCTTCGCGAACGACCAGCCAATTGGTGGAACCGTCACTTTGACAACGACCGCTCCCGGCGTGACGTTCTCTAGTGTCACCGAAATTTCGGCGACCAGCCTGAAGGCGTCCATATCGACGACCTCAGCCACGACTCCCGGCTTCTACCCGGTCACGCTGACTGACAGCAACGGTTCCGTGACCCTCACCGTCGGCCTCGGCGTCGACTTCGGCCCCACGGTCACCACCGTGGCCGGCAACGCCGGCACTGCCGGCGGCGCCGCCTCGACGGTCACCATCACGGGCTCCCACCTTCGCGGTGCCTTCTTCTCAGGCGCCAACTCAACGATGACTGGAGCTGGTACGCCGCCGACGATTTCTGGCGCGCTCAACACCCCGACCTTTTCTGACACGAACTTTAGTTTCGTGGTGAACAACGCGGGTGCGACTCCTGGCACCTATTCGTTCACGGTCTTCGGTGTCCTGCCATCTGGCGCATGGGGCGCGTACTCCGGCACCTACACGGTCAACGCCGCGGCCACGCCACTGACGATCACTTCCGTGACTCCCAATTCGCTCGGAATCCCGACCGTCAATCCTTCATCGGTCAACATCACCGTCAGCGGTACTGGCTTTGAGACGGGCGCCGTTCTCACGGAGAATGCCGCGAACGGAACTTCGACCACACTTACCAACGCCACCTTCGTCAACAGCACCACGCTGAAGGCGACGATCAATGTCGCGGTCGCGTCGGCCACCGGCCAGATTGACCTAAAGATCCTGAACCCCGACACCACGTCGCTCATCGCTACCGGCATCATCGGCATCGGCGTACCAGCGGCCTCTACGACGGCCGGTCCGGCGGCGCCTGTTGCCATCGCGATCACGTCAGTTTCGGGCAGCCCGCTGATTCCTGGCCAGGCCTCGATTCTCCTGGTGCAGGGCAGCTCAACCTTCCCACTGACGACCGGCACGACGGTGAAAGTCACCCTCCCGTTCACCAACCCCAGTGAGACGCTGACGGGCACGGTTCTCTCCGTCGACGCGACGAACACCGCCACGGTGCGCGTGCTCGTTCCCCACTACGCCACGACGACCCTGACGGCGCCCACTATCGCTGGCAACTCGACCATTGCAGTGGCGGACACAACTGGTGCCAACAGTGGCTCGGTGATCATCGTCGATGGCACGAGTAGCCAGATCCTTGCCTACACAGGAACGACGGCGACGTCATTCACCGTCGGTGCGGGACAACTTACCGTTCACCCGGCCGGCGCCCTCGTCGAGTGGCCGTTCCCAGTTGCGGCGGCGACCCTTTCGCTGAACAACGGGGCGAACACTGAGACCGCGGCGATCGCCACGGCGGCACCGACCGCCAACACCTTCACGTCGGCCTCCACCGGCGCACCGGTCTCGACCCTCAACGTCGGAACCTACGCGATTAACGCGTACATTCCCGGCTTCGGCTTCGCTGCCGGCTCGACGGTCTCCTTCAACAAGGACGGCGTCACCGGTACGGTCGCGGTAGTCAACGGCAACGTTGCGACACTCAACATCACGGTTCCGTCGACTCGTTCGCTGCTGACCGCGGAGACGCTGGCCAACGCCGCGACGCCCAGCCAGGTTTCCATAACCCTGAGTGGGGCTCCGTCGGACATCGCCATCGGTGACAAGATCACGATCAACGCTGACACGTTCTACGCCGTTCCGGAGACCGTCACGGTCACGGGCATCGCTGGCGCGGTGGTCTCGTTCACGCCTGCGTTGACTCTCAACCACTCAGTGGGCGCCACGATCACGAACACCACGGCTCCCCAGTCAACAACCGACGCCGTTGGCGCCGTTCTCACCAACGGTGCGGGTCAGGCCTTTGTCAAGAGCCCGTTCTTCACCTTCTCGACCGCCGGCACGGCCACTGTTGCGCCGACGCCGATCGGTGCTGGTGCGAGTGCCAACCCTGAGACCTTTGCCTTGAGCACGGCCACTGGCGACAACATTGCCGCTGACTGGACCGCGAGCTCAACGGCTGCAGGAGTGACCTTCGGTGCCGTGACCGGTACACCGGGCGCCACCATTATTGCGCCAATCTCGGTTGCGGCCGGTACGTCGGCGAACCCGGCGGCGCCGTTCAAGCTGACTGACGGACTTGTCACCTACACCGGAACGATCGCGATTGTCGCTGGTCCCACGGTGACGGCGATCACGGCCGTTGGGAATCTGCAAGCTGGTGGAACGGAGACGGTCGGTGTCACTGGCACCAATCTCGTCAACGGTATGACCTGTGCGACGTCGGACCCTGCGGTGACCTGCACGACCGTGGTTAACGGTACGGACAGCTCCACTACTCGGACGGTGCACGTCGTTGTCGGTGCTGCGGCACTGAATGGAACTGACTCGCTCACACTGACCGACCCGACGAACTTTGGCGCCGGTACGTTGGTGGGCGCGGTCACGGTCTCGGGCCAGCCCGCCGCGACGGCTGTTTCGCCGACGTCGATTCCCCAGGGGACTACTCCTGCCATCACCGTGACCGGCACCGGCTTCACCGCCGCAGTGTCAGGCACTGGTGGTGTGGTGTGTCAGACGACGATCACTCACCCCAACCTGTCGACGAATACCCAGGCCTGCACCGTTGCGTTCGTGAACGCCACCACGGTGACGGTCACGGCGTATGGATCATGGGCCCCGGGTGACAGCATCGCCTTCACTCTCGGCAACACGGTCTCGACCTGGATTACTCCCTCGGTAGCGGTTCAGGCCTCTCCCGTCTTGAACGGAATCTGGGTCGCTAGCACCCTCGGTTCGCTGTCTTTCCCTGCAGCCGCCAACGTGTACATTGCTCAAGGCTCGACGGCAGTGCCGTTCAAGATTTTCGGTGCTGGCTTCTTGCCCGGTACCACGGTGACGATTCCGGCAGCTGACGGAACAGTCACGGTGACCCAGGTGACGCCAGACGAGATCTTCGGCACGGCGACCATCCTCTCGACGTCGGCCCTTGGACCTATCCCAGTGACGGCGTTGAACACGAGTGGTGGCGCCGGCGTGAGTAACCTGATCACCGTCTTGGTGGCTCCCGCGATCACGGCACCATCGGCCACGACGCCGAAGGCTGTGCTGAACGGTGCGACGTCGACGATCACCATCACCGGTACGGGCTTCGTATCCGGTGCCGTCGTGACCTC
>JANYFR010000054.1 GCA_025362585.1 Acidimicrobiales bacterium
TCGACGTGGTTCGCGACGACGCTCGTCGTCCACGCCACCCGCGCCTTGGTAGCCAGCTATTCTGCGGTGACGCCAGACCGCCGCTGGGACAGAAGAGACCGTCGGCCCACGATGCCTTTGCACTCGCGTTCTCAGTGCGGGCCCTCGCATCGAAGGAACCGGTCGGCGTCGAGTGCAATCCCTCGTGCGAGACGTCGTTCCCGAGTTTCCACCATCGACCTCTTTCGGCCAACTGTTCGTCAGCGAGTGCTTGACGAGCGGGGGCGGCGCGCCACTTCCGCACGCCTCGCTCCGGCGACGCCGGATCGGTGCCCGGAGTGGATGGACCATACTTGAACCATGGACTTGCTATCGCGCGCCGAGAGTTGGCTGTGTGACATGGACGGCGTGCTCATCCGTGACGGCGCAATGGTCGAGGGAGCCGACCACTTCCTCGCGCGCCTGAAGGCGACCGGTCGGCCGTTTCTGGTGCTCACCAACAACTCAATGTTCACCCCCACGCAGATTCACGACCAGTTGACCGGCATGGGGCTCAACGTGCACGAGGACCAGCTCTGGACCTCGGCGCTCGCGACCGCGAAGTTCGTCAACTCCCAGCGTCCGTCGGGCAGCGCCTTCGTGATTGGCGAGACGAGCCTGCACGAGGCCCTCTTCGACGTGGGCTACAGCGAGGACGATCAGCACCCGAACTACGTCGTGCTCGGAGAGACCCAGGACTACTCCTTTAGCGAGATCGCGACCGCGGTGCGCCTGATCGAATCGGGCAGCCACTTCGTGGCGACCAACCCCGAGCCGACCGGCCAGTCGCCCACCGGCTCGTTGCCCGGCGTCGGCGCGCTCGCCGCGATGATCCAAAAGGCGACCAAGGTGGTGCCCTATTTCGTGGGCAAACCCAATCCCGTCATGATTCGCGAGGGCCTCAACATCCTCGGGGCGCACTCGAAGACCACCGTGATGATCGGGGACCGACTCGACACCGACATCCAGGCGGGCGTCGAGGCCGGCCTCGGTACAATCCTGGTGCTCTCGGGCGTCGCTCAGGCCGAGGACGTTGACCACTACCCGTTTCGACCGTCGCGGATCGTCAATTCGGTCGCCGACTTGGTCGACGAGCTCTAGGGCGTCGTGCTCTCGATTGACGGGTCCTCGAGCGCGCGCAGGCGCGTCGCGTGCGGCGTTTGTTGGAGTGCGCTGAGGAAACCCTTGGCCCAGTCGTAGACGTCGCGGCGAATGGTCGCCCGGCGCATCCGCGACATCCGGTCTCGGGTCTCCTTCGGACCGGAGTTCATGGCGTGCAGGATCGCCTCCTTGATGCCGTCGAGGTCGTGGGGGTTGACCAGGTACGCGCCGCGCAACTCCGAGGCGGCACCGGCGAACTCGCTCAGGATCAGCTTGCCGGTCATGTCGCTTCGGCACATGACGTACTCCTTGGCGACCAGGTTCATGCCGTCGCGAAAGGGCGTGACGAGCATGATGTCGGCCGCCAGGTACAGCGCGATGAGTTCGTCGAAGGGCAGATTCTTGTGCAAGTAGTGGATCGCCGGATGGCCCACCAGCCCGTACTCCCCGTTGACCTCGCCCACGGCCCTCTCGAGGTCGTGACGCTCCTGCTCGTAGTGGGCGTCGGACTCACGACTAGGCACCGCGACCTGGATCATGACCTGGCGTTCGGCGCTCAAGGTGCCGTCGGCGAGCATCTCCGAGACGGCCTTGATCCGCTGCTGAATGCCCTTGGTGTAGTCGAGGCGGTCCACGCCGAGGAGGAGGAACTCGGGGTTCCCGAGTCCCTCGCGAATCTCCTTCGCGCGGGCGCGAATCGCCGGATCGGCGGCCTTCTCCGCAATGAGTCGGCAGTCGACCGAGATGGGAAAGGCCCCCACGCGGATGTCGCGACCCTCGAAGGTGAGACCCGAATCGGTGCCACTCGCGCCAGTGAGACGACGCGCCAGGCGCGAGAAGTTCGACGCCCCCGAGTGGAGCTGAAAGCCAATGAGGTCGGCACCGAGCAGGCCCGTCAAGATCTCGCGGCGCCACGGCAACTGCATGAACAGTTCACTGGGGGGAAACGGGATGTGAAAGAAGAAACCAATGACCACGTCGGGGCGCAGTACGCGCAACATTTGGGGGACCAGTTGGAGTTGGTAGTCGTGGATCCACACGGTGCCGCCGGGCGCGACGCTGCGCGCGATGGCCTCGGCGAAGCGCATGTTGACGTTGCGGTAGGTGTGCCACCACTTGCGGTGGTAGGTGGGCGAGCGGATGGCGTCGTGGTAGAGGGGCCAGATAGTCGCGTTGGAGAAGCCGAGGTAGAACTCCTCGTACTCTTCGGCGCTGATATTGACGGCCTTCAGTCGAATGCCCCCGTAGGATTCGGGGGGCTCCTCGTGGTCGATGGCGCCCGGCCAACCTATCCACAGCCCGTTCAGGTCCTGGAGGCTGGAGGTCAGGGCCGAGACGAGACCACCCGGACTGGGCAACCAGCCCTCGTCACCGGGCGACGACGAGTGCCGTACCGGCAGCCGGTTCGCGACCACCACGAGATCGGCACCCTGTTCGTCAGTCCAGGGGGCCGCGCCCTCGTCACTCGTCTGCGCACCCGATCCAGCCGGCAAGAGATAGAGGTTGGATTGAGATGTCATGGGGTACCTGGCTGAATCCTAGGGCCGCCGTGCGACAGCGTCCCTGGTCGCTGAACTTAGTCCATACGAGAAGTACACGTTGGAGGCGTAAGTCCGTTGCGTCGGGGGCCGACGCCCAATGAACGTGCGAGTTTCGTCTATCGAGCTCCGGACACTTCGCGGACGGAACGGCGAGCGCGACGGCGCGACAGTGGCCATCGCCTAAGGAGTTACACCTGATCGATGGGCGCTTCGGGCACCTCGAGCCACACGTCGCTCGCGGGAATCGTTGCGGGCGTGTCGTTCTTTCCCGCCGCGCTCCACCAACTCTGTGACGTGGGGAAAGTCCCCGCTTCGGCTTCGCTGGCGTGGAACTCCGCCTTGATGACGCCCAGCACGGCCGTGATCAGGGCCAGGTGCGTGAGGGCCTGGGGGAAGTTGCCGAGGTGTCGGGACGTCGTTGGATCGAGTTCCTCGCCGTAGAGCCCGAGCGCGCTCGCCGCGCCAATTAACTTCTCACAGTGCGTGCGGGCCCGTTCAGTCTCGCCAATGGCCACGAGCGCCGAGACCAGCCAGAAGGAGCAGACGGTGAAACTGCCCTCGTTCTGTCCGTCGAGGCCGTCGTCGGTCGTCCAGGGCTTATAGCGGTAGACGAAGGGTCCGTCGGTGAGGTCGTCGGCGATGGCGAAGACGGTGGAGCGCACCCGTTCATCGTTCGCCGGCAAGAAGCCGAGCATGGGGAGCACCAGAAGCGAGGCGTCCAGTTCGTCCGAGCCGTAGGACTGGGCGAAGCGACCCTTCTTCGTGACCGCGTGCTCGCAGATGTCGGCGTGGATCACCCGGGCCTCGCTCCACCAACGCTCGGCGAGACGCTTTTCGCCGCGCAACGCGGCGAGTCGGGCCCCGCGGTCGACCGCGACCCAGCACATGACCTTGGAGAAGGTGAAGTGGCGCGGCTCGCCGCGCACCTCCCAGATACCGCGATCGGGCTCACGCCAACATCCGACGGCGGTCTCCACGGCCTGGACGACAATGCGCCACGAGCGCTCGCTGAGCGAATCGCGCGTACGCGTGTTCTCGAAAATGCAGTCGACGATGGCGCCGAGGATGTCGAACTGGACCTGGTCCCACGCGTCGTTACCCACGCGCACCGGTTGGCTCCAGACGTAGCCGGTGAGATGGTCGAGGCTCTGCTCGGAGGGTGCCTCGGCCCCGTCGACGGGGTAGAGCACCTGAAGGTTCGGGCGCTTGTGGGCGGTGCCCGTGCCGGGCGGTTCCAGCACGTCGCCGAGGAAGGCGAGGAAGTCGCTCGCTTCGGTGTCGAATCCCAACGCGTGCAGCGCTCGCAAGGTGAAGGCGGTGTCGCGAATCCACGTGTAGCGATAGTCCCAGTTGCGGGTGCCGCCGAGGTTCTCGGGAAGTGACGTCGTGGGCGCCGCCAGCAGCGCCCCCGTCGGCGCGTAGGAGAGGCCCTTCAGGGTGAGCGCGCTTCGCTGGAGGAGCTCGCGCCACGGGTGGTCGGGGAAGCGTCCGCCGTCGATCCAGCCCCGCCAGAACCGCGATGTCTCGTTCTTGTACTGGTTGACCTCTTCCTGGGTCGAAGGCAGTGCTGAGTCCGTCCAACTCATGACGACGAAGGAGGACTCGCCCTCGACCAGGCGGTGACGCGCCCGCACCGCGCGTCCCTCGATGCCAAAGCGCATGTCGCCCGTCAGCGAGAGGCGATTGAAGTCGGGGTTGGTCGTCGAGACGCGGTCGTAGGAGGGCCCCGTGTACTCCCACTGGGCGTCGACGCGTCCGTAGTCGAAGGCCGGCTCGCAGTTGAGTACGACGTCGACGCTGCCGTGGAGGCACTTGGCCGTGCGCACGAGCACGTGGCGGGCGTCGGAGTCCCCGGGAATCCTTCGCTGCAGGCTCGAGCGCTCGCCGGTGCGGTACCACGGACCGATCGCGAGGAAGTCGTTCACTTCGAGCCAACCACCTCGGGTCTGCCAGGTGGTGGAGAGCATCATCGTGCCCGGGTTGTACTGGCGGTGCGCGGGCACGGCGCTGTCCACGGGTGCAAATCGAAAGGACCCGGCGGCGCGGTCGAGGATGGTCCCGAAGATGCTCGCGTCGTGCGGTTTGGGTAGGCACATCCACTCAATGGAACCGGTGGGGGCGATCAGGCAACTGTTCTCGCAGTCCGAAAGGAAGGCGTAGTCGCCAATGGGTGGGAAGTTCGCTTCGAGGGCTTCGGGATTAATCGGCTCGGGGATCGCCTGGTCGCGCACCAGTCGGGGTCCCGTGACCGCCGGCGCCGGGGTCGTGAGGCGACGGGCCTCGGGCTTGTTGGGCTGCTGTGAAGTTGGCATTGTCGTGTCGCTACCCCTCCCACGACGCCAGATAGGTTGGCGTGGCGCCGCGGGCTAGTTGCGGACCAAACGACTCTCAAAGACGCTCAGACCTTTTTTCCTTACTTTCAGCGTAGTGAGGTGTGAGGTCAAAAGATGGTCGCATCGTCGAATTGTTCTCACGGTGGCCTCGTGGCCATTGGACGAAAGTTGCAACATTTGAACGGTCGTTGGTCGCTTCCGATCGAATTTTGCCGCGAGGTTGGGAGTACGGGGAGGCGATTACTGGACCGAATCGAGGATCTGGCGCACCCAGCGGGTGGCGTGACTGAGCTGGCCGGCGATGAGACGATTCTCCTCGTCCACGAGAAAACTGCGGGGTCTGGCGACCTCAAAGAATCCGTTGTCGCACAGGCGACGACTGATCAAGGTGGAGGCCCGCTCCGTGGAGGCCTGCGAGATATCGAGCCTCGTGTCGAAGGCCGCGGCCGCGACGCCGCGCACGTGCTCGACCACGTCGAACCAGTCGCTGATGCCGGGACTTTCCGCGTCACGCTCCAGGGTGAGCGTGGGGCCCGTCCCCCGCGCCTCGAGTGGCGCAGGTCGCCTCGGAGATCGTGCGACGTCGTGGACAGTGCTCGGGCCGCCGACGATCACGAGGTTGGCGCCCTGGGCCGAATCAGCGTTCGCCCGCTCGGTCGCAACGAGCGTCACCTCACCGACGCGCCGCAGGATTTTCGCCATCTCGTTGGCGACCTGGAAGGTGTTGCCGTAGATCGACTCGTAGAAGATGACTGTCTTCATCGCTGCTCCTCGCGTCACCGCCATCGTGGTGCGGGCCCAGCGAGGGGGACCAGGGTCGAAGGTCCCTACCAGCAGAGGTTGAAGGCGCGACGTACCTGCTGGAGGGCCTGGTCGTTTCACCAAACACCGTGTCGGGACGCTGAGATCAGTTGATTCGGCGTTCAATCAACCGTAGCGCAGGCACCCGTCGTCGAGGTCGGCGAGGGGGAGTAGGTCGCGTTCGCTCCAGTAGTCCTGGCTCAGTTGCCACTCCGGTCGGTCGAGGCGGTGCGGCATGAGGTCCATCGAACGCATCATGTAGCCCGGATTGAAGTCCTCGGGGTCGAGCCACCCGAGCACCGGGGCCGCCTCGTCCTCGCGGCGCAGCTGGGGGGTGACGCGCGTGACGCCGAGTTCGTCCATGTGGCGAAGCAGCCGGCAGACGAAGTCACCGATCAGGTCGACCCGAAGGGTCCAGCTGGCCCGGAAGTAGCCAAAGATCCAGACCAGGTTCGGAACACCGGTGAACATCATGCCGCGATAGGTGACGGTCTCGGCAAGGTCGAGGGGGGCGCCGTCGATGGAGAATGCGATGTCGCCAAGGACACTCAAGTTGAAGCCGGTCGCCGTGACAATGATGTCGGCGTACAACTCCTCTCCAGACTTGAGCACGATGCCCTGTTCGCTGAACGAGTCGATCTCGTCGGTCACCATCGAGGCCCGGCCCGCCGCGATGTCCTTGAAGAGATCACCGTCGGGGACGAAGGCCAGACGCTGGCGCCACGGTCGGTAGCGCGGCGTGAAGTGCCGCTCGACGTCGTAGCCGTCGGGCAACGCCGCGCGCACCAGTTCGATGAGGGACTCCTTGGCGAAGTCCGGTTCGTCGAACGTCAACTGGGTCAGGTCGTGCAGATTTTTCAGATTGCTGCGACGAACGATCTCGTGGATCCACTCTTCGGGGATCTCCAGGTCGCGTAACTGGTCGGCCAACTCATTGCGGTTCTCGCCCGACCAGTAGTAGGTGGGAGAGCGCTGTAACACAGTGACGTGCGCGCAGTCGTTCGCGATCGCGGGCGCGAGGGTGGCGGCGGTCGCACCCGAGCCAATGATGACGACCCGCTTGTCGCGGTAGTCGAGGTCCTCGGGCCACGTCTGGGGGTGGACCACTGGTCCTTTGAATCGATCGATGCCCGGCCACTCCGGGGTGTAGCCCCGATCGTGGCGGTAGTAGCCCTGGCACATCCAGAGGAAGTTGGCGCTCCACTGCACCGACGCTCCCGTGTCGGTGCGTCGGGCCCGCACCGTCCAGCGCTGCTCGTCACTCGACCACTCGGCCGACTCGACGTGGTGTTCGAAGCGAATATGGCGCTCCAGGTGATGATCGTCGATGACCTCACCGAGGTATTTCTGGATTTCGGCGCCCGACGCGATGGGTGCGCTCGTCCACGGCTTGAATCGGTAACCGAACGTGTAGAGGTCACTGTCGGAACGGACGCCCGGGTAGCGGTGCGTGCGCCAGGTGCCGCCGTAGCCGGCCTGGGCCTCGAGGACCACGTAGGAACGGGTGGGGCAGTTGTTCTGGAGGTGTACCGCTGAGCCAATCCCCGAGATGCCGGCGCCGACGATCAGAACCTCGACGTGTTCGACCGCCGTGGTCGTCGTGCCCAGATGTTCGACTCTCGTGTCCATCGGTGTCCCCCGTGCGCTGACGTCGTTCCAGTGCGATGTCTTGGACACTAGACCGACGAAGTACGGAGTACGAACTATTCGAAGGATCCCGAGCGCAACACCGATACTGTCGTGAGATTGGGGTTGGCATGAGTGCGAGGAGTTCTTGGTGAAGGCTGCCGTGTACTACGAGACGGGCGCTCCGAGCGTCTTTCGCTACGAGGACGTGCCCGATCCGGTCGTCGGACCAGACGAAATGCTGATGCGCGTCGAAGCAGTGAGCATCGAGGGCAACGACACGTTGAGTCGCGCCGGCGGCGAGCTGGCGTCCGTGCCCCACATCGTGGGCTACCAGAGCGCCGGCACGATTGAAAGCCTGGGGTCCAACGTCAGCGGCTTCGCGGTCGGTGAGCGCGTCGTCGCGATCGGACTCCACGGCAGTCACGCCGCCCTGCGCGCGGTCCATCCGCTCGTCAGTTGGAAGATTCCCGACGGGCTCGGGACCGAGGTCGCCGCCTGCGTGCCGATTGCCTACGGCACGGCTCACGACTGTCTCTTCGAATTCGGACGGTTGGTCGAGGGGGAGACCGTGCTGGTGCACGCCGGCGCCGGTGGAGTGGGACTCGCGGCCATCCAGATGGCGAAGCGCGCCGGAGCGCGCGTCATTGCGACGGCGTCAAGCCCCGAGCGGCTCGAGCGACTGCGCGAGTTCGGGATGGATGAGGGCGTCAACTACACGACGAGCGACTTCCCCTCCGAGGTGCGTCGCCTCACGTCGGGCCGGGGCGCCGACGTCGTCGTCGAACCGCTTGGCGGGACCAACCTCGTGAAGAGTCTCCAGGCCCTCGCGTACCGCGGGCGCTGCGTCACGTTCGGCTTCGCCGGTCGCGAGGGAGGCTCGCCGCTCGACGTCTCGTCGTTGATCACGGGGAACCAGAGTTTAATCGGGTACTTCATGGGAGCCGAACTGCTCGTGTCGACGCGCGCCCACGGTCTGGTGCAGTCACTGCTCGACCAAGTGCGCGCGGGCGGTCTGCGCGTCGTGATTGATCAGACCTTCGCGCTCGAAGATGCCGAAGAGGCGCACGCCTACATCGAAAGCCGTCAGGCCTTCGGACGGGTCGTGCTCGTTCCGTAAGTCCGAGACATCGGCGAGTGGCGCGACAGCGACTACATATCGGCTTCGGGGCTCAGTGTGCCGTACTCGGCTTCGTGGGACTTGATCTGTTCGACGTGGCGGTTGATGTCGTCATCGACGTCCGCCGGGGCACGGCCGGTCGCCTGCAGGTACGTCGCGAGACCTAACTGTCGCAGCAGGCCGTCCGAGGCGCGCTTGGCCTGCACCTCGCCGACCTTCGCCTGGCCCTTCTGCGCCGCATCCTTCGCCGCCGACGCCGCTACCGCAGCCTGTTCTTTCACCTTGTCCATGAATCCCATGGTTCCTCCTTACGAATTGCCTACCCGAATAATATCGTCATCACCAATTCGTTCGCGCGCTCGCCCATCGTCGAGCGGGGGCCCGCAGCGCGCGCAGCGTCAACGGACTCTTTGGGTCCGAGGGACTTAGGTCACATTCGGGTGCTCGCACGACTCGCCACTGATTGCGGCGATGGCCTCGTTCTAGACTGAGGGACGTGAGGGACGTTGGCGACGTCGTTTCGCGACGTGCGCTGGCCCTGGATGGCAGTCTTGAGACGTAAGGACCGTATTTGCGATGAGTGTTCCCAGTGCCTCCTACTCGGTGACCATGCGAGTAATCCTCGAGCAGGCCTCGCGTATCGGCGCCATCACGACGGCGATCAGTGACGCGGGGGGCGCGGTGACCGCGCTCGACGTCGTCGAGACTCGCGGTGGCATGACGGTCGACATGACCTGCAACGCCGTCGACGAGGGCCACGCCGAGCGTCTGCGCGCGGCAGTCGACGTCGTCGAGGGCGCGCACGTCGCGGCCATGAGTGACCGTACCTTCCTGCTGCACCTCGGCGGGACGATTTCGGTGGAGCCCAAAGTCGCCCTGAAGACCCGTGACGACCTCTCGATGGCCTACACGCCGGGCGTCGCCCGGATCTCGATGGCGATCGCGAAGGACCCGTCGGCCGCGCGCAAGCTCACCATCAAGCGCAACACCGTGGCGGTCGTCACCGACGGATCGGCGGTACTCGGACTCGGCAACCTCGGCCCCGAGGCGGCGCTACCCGTCATGGAGGGCAAGGCCCTACTCTTCAAGCGTTTCGCCGGTATCGACGCGTGGCCCGTCTGCCTCGACACCCAGGACGTCGACGAGATTGTGCGAATCGTGCAGTGCATCGCGCCCGTGTACGGTGCGATCAACCTCGAGGACATCGCGGCGCCGCGCTGTTTCGAAATCGAACGACGACTGCGCGACCTGCTCGACATCCCGGTCTTCCACGACGACCAACACGGCACCGCCATCGTCGTGGTCGCCGCCCTCTTCAACGCCCTGCGCGTCGTCGCCAAGCAGATGCGTGACATTCGCGTGGTGGTGCTCGGCGTGGGGGCCGCCGGTGTCGCGATCAGCAAACTCCTGCTCCTCGAGGGCGTTGGCGACATCATTGGGTTGAACCGTCGCGGCATCATCTCGGCCGACGACGAGACCCTCGACGAGGATCGACGTTGGCTGGCCCGGCACACCAACAATGAGAAGCGGGTCGGCGGGATTGCCGAGGCGATTGCCGGCGCCGACGTCTTCATTGGCGTTTCGGGTCCGAACCTCGTCTCCGAGGCGCACCTGCAGTCGATGGCGCCCCACGCGATTGTCTTCGCGCTGGCCAACCCCGATCCCGAAGTGGACTCGGTGCTCGCGCGCCGCTACGCGACGGTGGTCGCGACGGGGCGAAGTGACGAGCCCAACCAGATCAATAACGTGCTCGCCTTCCCGGGAATCTTTCGCGGCCTGCTCAACGCCGGCGCGAAGAAGGTGACCGAGGAGATTGAGATCGCCGCCGCGCGCGCCATCGCCGCCGTGGTGACGGACGCCGAGCTCTCCGCGGAGTACATCGTGCCGACGGTCTTTAACCCCAACGTCGTCATCGCCGTCACCGCTGCCGTCGAGAAGATCGTCACCCCCGCGCGCTGATTATCGAGTTCGCCAAAGGACCCGTGGGCCCTCGGTACACTGCAGCGGTGCTCGAACGTTGGACTCGGGCGGTGGTGCGATATCGCGGCGCCGTCGTCGCGACCTGGCTCGCGGTGCTGGTGCTCGGTCTGCTGTCGATGTCGGGTCTCAACAACCTCCTGTCCACCTCGCTCGTCGTGCCCGGCACGGACTCGGCCCAGGCCAACGCCATCTTGTTGGCGCACTTCGGTGAGAACGTCGAGGGCAGTTACACCGTGGTGTTGGCCTTCGACCACGCGACCCCCCACCAGGTCACGGCGTTAGAACAGCGTCTCGCGCGTTCGGCGGCGACGGTGGCGGGTGGTCGGGTGATCGAGCAGCGCGCGATCGGTGGCGTCCTCTACGCCGACGTCGCCACGACACTCGACTTTCGCGACGCCACGGTCGCCACGGCCCTCTTTCGAAGGACTCTCGAGCGCGAGGGCCTCGGTCGCGCCCTGGTGACCGGTCCGGCCGCGTTGAACTACGACCTGACGCCGGTGCTCGCGAGTGACCTGCGCGTCGGCGAGGTCGTCGCGCTCTTGGTCGCCCTCCTCTTGCTCGTCGCGGTCCTCGGACTGTGCTGGGCCGTCGTCGTGCCGTTCCTTGTCGCGAGTGCCACCGTCGCTGGAGCGATCGGTGTCGCGTTTCTCCTGGCCCACCACGTACTGATGGTGCTCTACGTCCCGAACGTCATTGCCCTCATTGGCTTCGGCCTCGCCATCGACTATTCGCTCCTGATCGTGCACCGATTCCGCGAGGCGCTGGCGCCCACGGACGTCGAGGTCACGAACGCCATCGTGGCGACGATGGCGAGCGCGGGACGGAGCGTCGTGGTCTCCTCACTCACGGTCGGCATCGGGCTAGCGACGCTCATGCTCGTGCCGGTCCCGTTCGTGCGGTCCCTCGGCGTCGCGGGGCTCGTGGTGCCGGCCGTCGCCCTTGGCGCGACGCTCACCCTGCAGCCAGCACTGCTCTCGATCCTCGGTCGAGGGGGCGTGCGACCCCGGGGCGTACCTGGCGTGATGGGCGCTGACGACGCCCTCGGCACCGCGTGGGGCCGCGTCGCGCGCCGCGTGCAGGACCGTCCGGTCGTCGTGTTGGTGGGCGCCACAACGCTCCTGCTGGCCCTCACCACTGGTGCACTCTGGCTCCAGTTGACGCCGGGCTCGATCTACGCCATCCCCCCGACACTGCAATCGGCACGAGCACTCACTCTCGCGAACGACCGTATCGGGCCGGGCGTGATCACTCCCGACCAGATCGTCATCGACCTCGGCGCCGCGCACCGGGCCAACCTCCCCTCGTTGAGCGCGGCCCGCCTGCACCTCGCCGAAGCGGTCCTTCACGACCCCGAGGTCTTCGCCGCCGCCATTGACGTGAAGGCGCCCTTTGTCGACGTGACCGGTCGCTACGAGCAGATTCTCGTGATCGGGCGTCACGAGTTCGGTGCGGTGCAGTCCCAACAGCTGGTGCGCGATCTTCGCTCGGTCTACGTCGCGCCCTCGGCTCTCGCGTCGTCGGCGCGGATCTACGTCGCTGGCGCGCCGGCACAGGGGGTCGACTTTCTGGGCAGCGTCTACGGGGCCTTTCCGTGGATCGTGCTGCTCGCGCTCGTGCTCGCCTACGTCGTGTTGGTGCGCGCCTTCCGTTCGGTACTGCTGCCGCTCGTGGCGGTCGTGCTCAACCTGCTCACGGTCGCGGCCGTCTACGGGCTACTCGCGATCGTCTTCCGATTCGGCGTCGGATCGTCGTTGCTCGGGACCTATCGCGTCAGCCAGATCGAGGGCTGGGTACCGATCTTCCTCTTCGCCATGCTCTTTGGACTCTCGATGGACTACGAGGTTTTCATCGTCTCACGCATGCGTGAGTCCTGGGACCAGACGCACGACTCTCGCGCGGCGATCGTCGAAGGGCTCACGCGGACCGGCGGCGTCGTCAGCGCGGCCGCGGTGATCCTCGTGGGCGCGCTCGCGGGGCTCATCGCCGGTCACGTCGCGGGCCTCCAGGAGCTCGGCGTGGGACTGGCCTTCGGGGTCGTGCTCGACGCGACAGTGGTCCGTGGACTGGTACTGCCGAGCGTGATGACGCTGCTCGGGCGCTGGAGCTGGTGGCTGCCCGCGACCGTGGCTCGGGTACTGCGCGAACGCCCCACCCCGGGCTAGGGGATGGGGCGTTGGCGGTGGAAGCGCTACTTGACGATCGTGATCGCGAAGTGAAACGACGGCACCTGGTAGCCCAACGCCAGGGCCGGGTTGTCGTTGGCGTACGAGAGCAGTGGGAGCATGCCGTAGGGCGTGTTCGCGAACGACGGCTGGTTCGTGTACAGCATCGGGTAGAGGTCGATGATGTGCGTGCCCGGCGTGCCCGACGCGTGCATGTGAATGACGGTGTACCCACTCGAGTTAAAGCCGCATCCGTAGCCGACGAAACTGTTGTCGTAGGTGACGGCCAGCGTGTTGTCGAACTGGGTCCAACCAACGCCGTCCACGTTGATCGTAAACTCCTGTCCGACCTTGAACCGGTAGGTCGGGGTGCCGACCTGTTGGGCGTGGTAGCCACTGGTAGCAATGGCGGTGGCGCTCGCGACATTGTCGGGACGTTCGATCCCCGCCCCGGCGACCGAGCCGTCCTTGTGGGCGAAGCTGATGATGCTCTCCTTCACGTAGAAGGCGGCCTGCGCCTCCACGAGCGTTCCGTTCATGACCTTGATCGCGTGCCATCCACCGAGTCCGTCAGGAATGGTGAGTGGTGCGCTCAGGGTGCCGTTGGTCACGGTCGCCGTGCCGAGCGAGAGGGGTTGGGTCAGCCAGCACGTTCCCGAGCAGTTGACGCGACTGCCCACGACCGTTGACCACACCAGCGAGGCCGTACCGGTCATCGTGAGTCCCGAGACCGAAATGGTGGTCTTGGACATTACCGGTCCGCGCGACGGCGAGAGGGTCGCGACCGCGGTACTCGCGGGGTCGAGGCCCACCGAGCCGAGCGTGGTGACCTGGGTCACCGTGGGGGTGACCGTTGCGGGCCACGTCATCGACGGCGCCGGTCGACCGTTGTCCTTGGTCGTGTGGAAGACCGCGGTGAAGCCGTCGGCGAAGGGGAGCGGCGACTGCATGATGTTCAGGTACTGGACGCCAATGGCGTCAGCGACCGTGATCACGTGGTTGCCCACGGGACCGGCCGCGCGGATGACGACGCTCGACGTGCCGCGGGTCCAGTGGCCCATCATCTCGCCGGTGTTGTGGTTGTCCCAGAGCAGGGCGGCACCACCGGGGTACAGGCTGGCCCCGAGTCCGGTGTAGGTGATGGTCACGGGCGTGCCAATCGGGCCACGCAGGGGCGTCACCGTCATGGTGCGCAGTATCGTGAGGCCGGCGTGCGCGACGGCGACGCCGTTGGCGATGGCGTAGATGTCGTGGGTCCCGCCGAAGTCGGTCGGCACGGTGGTCGCGTACGAGAAGCTGCCCGCGGCGTCGGTCGTCACCGTGGCGAGCACCACGTTCAACTTGGCGTACGAGTCGCCCATGTAGTTGGCGGTCGTCGGCTGAATGTCGGCGACCCAGGTCGCCCGGCTCGTGGACCACGTCAGCGTGAGTGTCGTGGTGGGCGTGAGGCCGGTGCCGGCAATGGTGAGGGGCGTGCCCGGCACCGCGCCGTTGGGCGTGACCGTGAGGTTGGCGTACGAGGAGGGGACGATGAAGGCGGGCGCCGTGGTACCGGTGAAGGGCATCGGCGGCACCCCCGGCAGGTCACTCGGGGCGACGAGGACCAGTGGCGTGATCGTCGGCGTGTCGGCGCTGCTGCTCGGGATCCCGACCGCGATCGACAGCATGACCGACGCGGCGATCACACTGGTGGAGAAGGATGCGAGACCCTTCCTGGATCGTAACTTCGTCATGGCGAACCTTTCATGATTCCTCGTGACCCCGGCAACGCTGGGGACTAACTACTTGGACCTAGTGCTCTACTTCGGGTGATGGTGTTCGAAAGCCCGGGCGAGGAATCATTCCTGACTCGTTCGCCCGGGCCTTCGCGTGTTGCTCTTAGGTAATGCCTTCGCTACTTAGTGGCGTTGAGGGTCAACACCGATGACGGCGTGAAGTTGGACTGCCAGGTGCCGGTCGCCCCAGCGACCGCCGGGGTCACGATCACGGTCTTCTGGTAGCGCACCAGGTGGTACACAATCCGGTGGTTGACGACCACGTGCTTGCCCTTCACTATCACTGGTACGTACTTGGTCATGACGACCTTCTTCGTGACCGCGGGAGTGGCAATGGTGTTGAAGGTCACCGTGTAGTTGATGATCCCCAACGTGTTGTACTGGCCCACTGCGGTCCCGGTCGGCAGGACGGCCACCCAGAAGGCAACCGGCCCGTGCGCGCCGTACGCCATGGGGATCGGCGCGGAGACACCGGCCACGGTCACCGTGGCGCTCGAGACGTTGGCCGGTGTCAATGCCGCACCGCCCAGGTCCGAGTCACTGCCGTAGACGCGCCAGACGATGGTCTGACCGACGAGGAACTCGTTGGCAATCGAGCACGTCCCGAGCGGGTACCCAGGGGTCGCCGCACCGGTCGCACCGCCCCCGAGGATGGTGTCCACGTACATCGAGACGGGCGAGGTCGTCATACCTTGCACCGGGAGGGCCACTGCCAACGGCAGGGCCAGGGCGGTGGCGACGGCGTTGTTCACGGCGTCAGTCGGTGTGAAGGTCGCGCCGATCGACACGGTACCGGCCGCGGTCGCGGTGTAGGGGCAGAGGGCCTTGAAGGGAGTCACCGTGGTGGTGGCAACCGCCTCGCAGCCGCTGATGGCCACACCACCGACGGTGAACGCCACCGCACCGGCGACGCTCGTCGTCGCGCTGATGTTCGCTGCCGGGCCGTAGAGGGCCGGCGCCTTACCGCTCAGGACGATGGTCGAGGCGAGCGGGGTCGCGCCGGCGCCACTGACTCCGAGGGTGACGAGGCCGCTGAGCGCTAAGACCCCAACCGTGATGCCGGACATAAACCTTTTCATATGTGTACTTCCTCCTATTAGCGTCGACTACTTGAGAGTGATGGTGCCGCGGAGCGTCGTGGTGAAACTGTCGTTCTCACTGGATCCGGCCGCCGTGGCCTTGATGGAGAAGCTGCCCTGGACCTTCAAGGTCCCCTTGGCGCCGGCGAACTTGCCCGTGCCGCTCGTGACGGTGGCCGTGCCGGTCACTGAGACCGAGGTTGGCGCGGCCGAATCGGTGGCGCAGGCCTTCGAGGTGGTCGCCAGTGCGAGGTGCAGGGAGTTGCCGCCACCGCTCAGGGTGCCGGTGCCGTTGATGGGGTCACAGGTCGCCGAGGGCGAGGAGCCGCCGGTGCCAATGACCGAAGTGAGGCCCTGGTTGGCCCCGCCGCCGGTGCCGGTGAGGGTCGTGACCTTGACGTCACTGGCACTCCAGAGCAGCGCCATCGAGCCGGCGTACGTGCCCGAGAACACCACGGTCTTGGCCGTGACCGGCCTCTTCGTCGACCAGCCGGCGGGGCACTTCGGGTGGACCGCGACGACGTGCTTGACCGCCGTCGCCCGGTAGCAGACGAGGCTCTTCTTCTTCGCGACGTGCGCGCCGAGTGAGTGCGAGGAGGTGTGGTGTGGGGCGGTCGTGGCACCGGCACCCGACGTCACCGACATGCCGAGTGCGGTGACCAGGGCGAGGGCCCCAACCATTCCGGAGTACTTGAGCGACTTCATGCGTCCACCCTTCTGCGTCGTGCGTTGTTGTCGTTAGGTTCAGTATCGTCGCGATAATAAGAAAGTTCTTAGAGTCGAAAGTCATAGAAGTGCGCGAGGTGGAAGAGCTTTGGCGCCACGCCGTAGGCGCGACGTCCCCACTAGTTGCGCGGAAGTCGACGTGTAGCGTTGCGTCGACCATGAAACTCAGTCACAGGATTCCGCTAACCCCGTGGCGGGCGCGCAGTCCCTGGGCCTTTCGACCGCGAATGGCGGCGCCCCTAGTAATAGGGCTCACGCTTTTCGGATTCGGCGAGGGTCTCCTCGTCCAGTCCCACTGGGGCGCGACGCCCTGGACCGTGTTCGCCCAAGGAATCGCGCACCACGCGCACCTCTCACTCGGCTGGGCGACCGCGCTCATCAGTGCCGTGGTACTGCTCGCGTGGTGGCCGCTGCGCGAACGACCGGGCCTCGGGACCGTCGCCAATCTCGTGATCATCGCCTACGTACTCGACCGGACGACCTACGTCGTGGCGGTGCCCCACAGTTCGGTGCTGAAGGCGATCTTCGTCGTTGGTGGCGTGCTGGTCATTGGCGTGGGAAGTTCGTTGTACCTCACGACCGGACTCGGTCCCGGTCCCCGCGACGGTCTCATGACGGGCCTGCACCGACGTTGGCACGTCAGCGTCGTCTACGTGCGACTCTCACTGGAAGTGACGGTGCTGTTCATCGGGTGGCTGCTCGGCGGCACCGTCGGTATCGCCACGGCTTTCTTCGCCTCGACCATTGGTTTCAGTATTGGGGCGAGCCTGCACGCGCTCGAGCGGATCGTTCGACGTCGCGCGTGATCTCGTCGAACCAACTGGTCGCCTTCTTCGCCGCCTCAATGGCGATCATCCTGGTACCCGGTCCGAGTGTCCTGTTCACTATGGCGCGCGGCGTCGCCTGGGGTCGGGCGGTCGCCGTCTTGACGGTGCTCGGCAACAGCGTCGGCACGTTCCTGCTCTCGGTGGTTGTCGCCGTCGGCCTGGGGCCCCTCCTCTCGCACTCCAAGGTCTTCTCCACGTTCCTCCAACTGGCCGGTGGGGGCTACCTGGTCTGGCTCGGTGTCGAAGCGATGCGACACCGAGCCGCGCACGCCGCAGCGATGGCCAAGCGCGAAGGGGCGCGTCCGACGAATCTCCTCGTGGTGCGTCAGGGCTTCACCGTCGGGGTCCTGAATCCCAAATCGCTGGTCTTCTTCGCCGCGGTCTTTCCGCACTTTGTCGACCGGACCAAGGGCAACGTGACCGTCCAGCTCTTGGTCTTCGGCGCAATCTTCAGCGTCCTCGCGTTTCTGAGTGACAGTACCTGGGGCCTAATCGCCGGCACGGCCCGCGAGTGGCTGTCGGACTCTTCGGGTCGCCTGGTGGTGCTGCGCACGATCGGCGCGACCGTCATGATGACGCTCGGCGTCCTCATCATCGTGACGGCCCTCTCGACGTAGGGTCACACCGCTTTCGTAGCCTTCGAGCATGGCCCGGTTCAACGTCACGGGGTACGCAAGCCCCCGAGCATCGAGCGTTGGATCATTCGTCGCGAACCTGCCCGAGATGCTCGGCGCGATGGCGCTCGATCCACGTTGTCTCGTTGCGGTCGTGGAGTTCGCCGACGGGCGCTACGTGCAGTTCTGGGTCACCTGCGGTGGTACGGTCATCGCCGAGGTGGTCTCCAATTTCAATATCGGCGACGCCGTGGCCCTGAGTGACCTCGACGAGACCAGCCTGCGCGCGATGGGTTGGCACGAGCCGACCGCCGGACCGAATCCGAACTGGCGGGTGCAGTGCAACGACGGGGTGGGCCTGTGGCGCGTCGTGGCGATGACGCGTCGCGCGGTCTACGACGTGTTGGGCGAGCGCCCGAACCGTCCGATCACGCTGCGATCGTGGGAGTTCATCGAACCATCGGACACGGCGAGTGACGACGATCGCGAACGGGCCCGGGTCGGGAACCGCCCACGGCGCCGAGGGCCACCGCATCCCGGCGCCACCTGACCCGATTGTCGCCGCGACCGTTCTTCCTACACTGCACTGGGCAAAGGAGACACTGTGAGCATGCACGGAAGCGGGGGGTCGGGCGCCGCGCGCATGGGCGTGCGCTCGTTGCGGCGAGATCGCGCCATTCTCGAACACCGCGTCAAGCGCGGCACGCTGCCGCGAATACTGCGCTTCGCCACGCCCTATAAGTCGGTGTTGACCATCTTTCTCGTGGCGGTGGTCCTGGGCGCCATCGTCAGCGCCACCTCGCCCCTGGTGCTGCGGGCCATCATCGACAAGGGGATCAAGCACCACCGCGAAGGTCTCATCATCGGGTTGGCCTTTCTGACGGCGGGACTGGCCATAGTGGACGCGGTGCTGGCCCTGTTCGAGCGTCGTATCTCGGCGGTGATCGGCGAGGGATTGATCTACGACCTGCGCGCCGAGGTCTTCAACCACATTCAGCGCATGCCCGTCGCCTTCTTCTCGCGCACGCAGACCGGCGCGTTGATCAGCCGCCTGAACAACGACGTCATTGGCGCCCAGCAGGCCTTCACCGACCTGTTCTCCAACGTCGTGGGCAACGTCATCCTCGTCGCCATCGTGCTCGCGACCATGTTCATTCTCAGCTGGCAGATCGCGCTGGTCTCGCTCATCCTCCTGCCCGTGTTCTTGATACCGGCGCGCCGGGTCGGGCGAAAGCTCGGGACCCTCTTCCAACGTGGCATGGAGCTGAACGCCGAGATGAACATGGTGATGAGCGAACGGTTCAACGTCTCGGGCGCGATGCTGGTGAAGCTCTTCGGGCGTCCCCAGGACGAGCTGCATTTTTTCGAGAGCCGCGCGGCCCAGGTCCGCGACATCGGGATCCATCAAGCCACCTACCAGCGATTCTTCTTCATCGCCCTCTCGCTCACGGCCTCACTCGCCACGGCGTTCACTTACGGCTTCGGGGGCGTCGCGGTGCTGCGCGGCGCACTGGACGTCGGCACCGTGGTCGCCCTCACGACCTACCTGGGCCGGCTCTACGGTCCGCTGACGCAGCTGTCGAACCTGAACATTGACTACATGTCGGCCATGGTCAGTTTCGAGCGGCTCTTTGAAGTGCTCGACCTCGAGCCGATGATCAAGGAGAGCCCCGACCCCCAGTCGGTTCCCGGCGGTCCGGCCGAACTGCGCTTTGACCACGTGGCCTTTTCGTACCCCGGGGCCGAGGAAGTCTCGCTCGCGTCGCTCGAAGCGGTCGCGCGCCTCGACGACACGCCGCGCACCGACGTCCTGCACGACGTCTCGTTCGTCGTCGCCCCGGGCACGATGACGGCCCTCGTGGGCCACAGTGGCGCCGGCAAGACGACGATCTCCATGCTGGTCTCGCGCCTCTACGACGTCGACCGCGGCGCCGTCACCGTGAACGGACTGGACGTTCGCGACGCCTCGGTCGCGTCACTCAACGCGGCCGTTGGGGTCGTCACCCAAGATCCCCATCTCTTCCACGACAGTCTGCGCGCCAATCTGCTCTTCGCCAAGCCCGACGCGTCGCCCGTCCAGATCGAGCAGGCGCTGCGCGCCGCACAGATCTGGGACCTCGTGGCGTCACTGCCGCTCGGACTCGAGACGGTGGTCGGCGAGCGGGGCTACCGCCTCTCGGGCGGCGAGAAGCAGCGCGTCGCCCTCGCGCGACTGCTCTTGAAGGCCCCGCGCCTCGTGGTCCTCGACGAGGCGACCGCACACCTCGACGCCGAGAGCGAGGCCGCCGTGCAACGCGCCCTCGACGAGACCATGTCCACCAGAACGTCACTCGTCATCGCGCACCGACTGTCCACGATTCGTAACGCCGACCAGATACTGGTGGTCGAGAACGGCACGATTGTCCAACGAGGCACGCACACCGAGCTGCTCGCCGCGGGTGGGGTCTACCACGATCTCTACGAGACGCAGTTCGCCGCCCAGGAGAGTTAGCCCATTGCGTGGGCGCCGCCGTCGACGTGGATGATCGACGCGGAGGTCGCGCGCATCAATGGTGAGAGCAGGGCCACGGCGGTGTCGGCGACGGCGCTCGAGTCGTAGACGTCCCAACCGAGCGGTGCCCGTTCGTCCCACGTGTCTTCGAACTGGTCGAAACCGGGTATGGACTTGGCGGCGACGGTGCGGATCGGACCGGCGGCGAGCATGTTCACCCGGATCCTGTCCGGACCGACCTCTCGTGCGATGTAGCGCCCCAGTGATTCGAGGCCGGCCTTCATGACGCCCATCCAGTCGTACATCGGGTAGGCGCGCGAGGCATCGAAGTCGAGCGCGACGACCGAGGCGCCCCCGAGCGCCTCACTCTTTTGCAGCAGCGGTCGAAAGGCCCCGACCAGCGCGGCGAGAGAGTAGGTGGAGACCTGCATCGCGGTCGCGACGTCGGCAAAGGGCGCCACGAACATGCCGCTGCCGAGACAGGTCGGCGGCGCGTAGCCAATCGCGTGGACCAGACCGTCGAGGCGACCGAAGCGCTGCGCGACCTCGTGCGCGGCGGCCTCGATCTGACCGACGTCGGTGACGTCGAGTTCGATGATCTCGCCGACGTCACCGAGCTTTCGCGCGGTGCGCCGGGTCAACGACGTGCCGCGCCCGGCCCCCGAGAGTGCGACCGTGGCCCCCTCTTCGAGGGCCCGCTTGGCAATCCCGAAGGCCAGTGAGTCGTCGGTGAGTACACCGGTGACGAGGATTCGGTGATCAGTGAGTAGTCCCATATTGTTAGCGTACTTCTCAACTTCTATTTCTTCGAGGACGACTATGGCGACTGTGGGCATACTGGGCGGAACCGGACCGGCCGGACGAGGCGTGGCGTTACGCCTCGCGAGCGCCGGTCACGACGTGGTGATCGGCTCACGCGACGCCGAGCGCGCGACCACGACCGTCAACGCAATGGACGTGCGCGGGGGTACCGTGGTCGGCGCCTCCAATGAAGAGGCCGCGTCGTGCGAACTGGTCGTCGTCGCCACGCCGTGGGACTCGGCGATCGCGACCGTCACGTCGCTGCGGGGACCGTTGGCGGCAAAGACCGTCGTCTCCATGGTCAACGCCCTCGCGCGCGAGGGACGCGAGATGGTACCGCTCTATCCGCCGCGCGGCTCCATGGCCGCCCAAATCGCCTTCGCCCTGCCCGACAGCACGATCGTCGGTGCGTTCCACCACCTACCGGCCTCAATGATGCAGGACCACGATAGTGGGCTCGAGGCCGACGTGATTATCTTCTCGGACTCCGACGTCGCGCGCACGCAGGTCGCCTCGTTGGTCGACCAGATGCCGGGGCTGCGCGCGGTGATCGCCGGCTCGATGTCCCTCGCGAGCGCCATCGAGGCCTTCACCGCGGTCGCCGCGTCGATCAACATCCGCCACCGCGTGCACAGCTACGTGAAGATAGCGGGGCTGTAATCGCGATGCGCCTCTTCGACAGTGCCCGCGAGGGGGTCTTCGCGCTCGACGTGGGACCGGTCGTGACGATGTACAGCTGCGGGATTACGCCCTACGACGCGGCCCACCTCGGCCACGCCTTCGTCTACCTCACGTTCGACGTGCTCCAACGTCGGTTGCGCGACGCCGGCTACGAGACGCGCTGCGTACGTAACGTCACCGACGTCGACGACGACATCTTGCGCAAGGCCCGCGAGCTGGGCGTCAACTACCTCGACCTCGCGGCCCAGGAGATGGCGACGTTCGAGCGTGACATGGCGTTGATCAACCTGTTGGCGGTCCACGCCGAGCCCCGGGCGACCGGCGCCATTCCCGAGATCCTCACCCTGATTGGCCAGACGTTCGATCAGGGCATCGCCTACGAGGTCGACGGGTTCGTCTACTTCGAGGTGTCCAAGTTTCCCCGATTCGGCCAGGTGAGCCACGCCAGTCGCGACCTCATGATCGAACTCGCGTCGATCCACGGCGGACGGCCCGAGGACCCGCGCAAGCGGGACCCCCTCGACTTCGTCTTATGGCAGCCCTCACTCGAGGACGAGCCGGCCTGGGAGTCGCGCTGGGGCGCCGGTCGGCCCGGCTGGCACATTGAGTGCTCGGCGCTGGCACTGCGCGACCTGGGCGTGACCGTCGACGTGCACGGTGGCGGCCGCGACCTCGCCTTCCCGCATCACGAGTGTGAAGCAGCCCAGAGCGAGTCGGTGACCGGTGCCCCGTTCGTGAAGCATTGGTTGCACGTTGGACTGGTCGGTCTCGGTGGCACGAAGATGTCGAAGTCCCTCGGCAACCTGGTGTTCGTCAGTGAACTGGCGAAGCTCGCCGAACCGGCGGCGGTGCGACTGGCCATGCTCAACCAGCACTACCGCGAAGACTGGGAGTGGCGCGACGAACTGCTCTCGCTGGCCGTGTCGAGGTTGTCAACGTGGCGCTCGACGTTGACGACCGGACGAGCGAGTTCGGTGCTCGACGATGTGCGCGGCGCACTCGACGACGACCTCAACTGTCCCGCGGCCCTTCGCTGCATTGACGACGCGGCCCATGCGGGCTACGGGGTCGCTCGCGCCGCGGCGCTCTTGGGCATTAACCTTTGAGTAACGAAAGGCCCTGATGTCCGAGATCGACGTCGTACTCCCTGACGGCAGCGCTCGGACGTTGCCCGAGGGCTCGACGGCGCTGGACCTGGCGGCCCAGATCGGCAAACGACTGGCGAAGGACGCGCTCTGCGCCGACGTGAACGGTGACCTGCTCGACCTCAACGTCGCCCTGCCACCGGGGGCCCTGGTGTCCATCGTGACCCCCGCGAGCGCCCGGGGGCGAGAGGTGCTGCGTCACTCGACGGCCCACGTCCTCGCCCAGGCCGTGACGCGACTCTGGCCCGGCGCGCACTTCGCTATCGGACCGTCGATCGAGAACGGTTTCTACTACGACTTTGCCCTGCCCGACGACGGGCGCTTCAGCGACGACGACCTCGAACGCCTCGAGGCCGAGATGCGCGTCATTGTCAACGAGGACCAGCCGTTCGACCGATCCGAGCACACCATCGAAGAGGGCCTCGAGCTCTTCCGCGACCAGCCCTTCAAGGTCGAGATCATCAATGCGGTCGCCCTGGGCGCCAGTGAAGAGGACCTCACCGAGGTCGCGAGCCCGTCGGTCGTGTCGGCGTACGCGAACTCTGCGCGCTTCGTCGACCTCTGTCGGGGACCGCACGTGCCGTCGACGGCGCGTCTCGGTCACTTTAAACTGATGCGCGTCGCCGGCGCGTACTGGCGCGGCGACGAGAAGAACCAGCAGCTCCAGCGCGTCTACGGCACCGCCTGGGAGTCCGCGGCGGCGCTCGACGCCCACCTCCTTCAGCTCGTCGAGGCCGAGAAGCGCGACCATCGCCGGCTCGCGGTCGACCTGGACCTGCTCAGTTTCCCCCACGAGCTCGGTGGCGGTCTGGCGGTGTGGCACCCCAAGGGCGGCATTGTGCGTAAGCAGATGGAGGACTACAGCCGCGAGCGACACCTGCACGGCGGCTACCAGTTCGTCGTGACGCCCCACCTCGCCAACGAGCGACTCTTCGAGACGTCGGGTCACCTCGGATTCTACAGGGACGGCATGTACCCGCCGATGGAACTCGACAACGGCACGTACTACATGAAGCCGATGAACTGCCCGATGCACTGCCTCATCTACAAGAGCCGTCCCCGCAGCTATCGCGAGCTGCCACTGCGACTGTTCGAGCTCGGCACGGTCTATCGCTACGAACGGGCCGGCACGCTGCACGGTCTGATGCGCATTCGCGGCTTTACGCAAGACGACAGCCACATCTACTGCACCGCCGATCAACTCCAGGACGAGATTGCCTCGCTGCTCGAGTTCGTCATGAGCGTGCTGCGCGCCTTCGGCTTCAGCGACTTCACGGCCAACCTGTCGACCAAAAATCCTGCGAAGTACGTGGGCGGTCATGAGATTTGGGAACAGTCGACCGAGGCGTTGCGCCTCGCGCTCGAACGATTCGGCCTCTCCTACGAGGTGAAGAAGGGGGACGCCGCCTTCTACGGACCGAAGATCGACATTGACGTCCGAGACGCGATCGGTCGGACGTGGCAGTTGAGCACCATTCAGTGTGACTTCAATTCCCCCGAGCGCTTCGAATTGGAGTACGTGGGCGCCGACAATCAGCGTCACCGGCCCATCATGCTGCACCGCGCGCTCTTCGGTTCCATCGAGCGATTCTTTGGCGTCGTACTCGAGCACTACGCCGGCAATCTGCCGACCTGGCTCTGCGCCGAGCAGGTGCGCGTGCTCGGCGTGCGCGACGATCACGACGCCTACGCCACCGCGGTGGCCGCGAGCCTCGCCGCACACGACGTGCGCGTTAGCACCGACGTCGCGACCGAGCCACTCGGTTCGCGTATCCGCAAGGCGAAGTTGGAAAAGATCCCCTACATCCTCGTCGTGGGTGACGACGACGTCGCGAAGACGACGATCGGCGTCAACGCCCGCGGTTCCAACGACCCCGAGCGCGGCGTCAGGCTCGATGCGTTCACGACGCGCCTCACCCTCGAGATCGCCGACCACGGATCGCCCGAGGATCACTAGTGGCCCTCGAGCGCTTCTCGGCGGCCTGGCGTGAAGGGTACGTGACGAGCGTCTCGGCGACGAACAACACCGTTGACGACGGCGTCTGCGTCTTCTGCGCCCTCGGGCGTGAACCGATCGACGAGTCGACGGGGGTGCTCGTGCGCACCGAACTCAGTTACGTCGTCCTGAACGCCTTTCCCTACGGATCGGGCCACCTGCTGGTGCTGCCGCGGCGCCACGTCGCCGACCTCTGGGACCTCACCGAGGACGAGTACGCGGACTTCTTCGCCACCCAGCGCCGGGCCGTCGTCGCGACGCAGCGGGCCTACGGTCCCGACGGCATGAACGTTGGGATGAATCTCGGCCAGGCCGGCGGTGCCGGGATTCCCAAGCATCTTCACGGTCACGTCCTGCCGCGCTGGAACGGCGACACCAACTTCATGACCACCATCGGGGAGACCAGAGTTTTGCCCGAATCGCTGGCGTCGACGTGGCAAAAGGTGCACGCGGAGCTCTAGGGGGCCGCGCGGACGCTGTTTCGTTAGACTTTGGGTGAAGATCCGGAGGATCGATGCTCGACGGAAACTTTAGGCAGTCGGTGGAGACGGTGACCCTGCCCGTCGGTCGCTGGCTCGTGCGAATCGGATTCTCCGCCGACGTCCTCACCTCGTCGGGACTGGTCTTCTCCTGCGCCACGGCCTGGGCCATCGCCACCGGTCACCACTGGTTCGCCGCGGCGTTGCTCACCCTCACTGGTTTTCACGACCTGTTCGACGGCCCCGTCGCCAAGGCCTCCAAGCGCGCCAGCCAGCGGGGCAGTTTCTTCGACTCGGTCGTCGACCGCGTCACCGACTCGGTGCTGCTCGGCGGCGTCGCCTACTACCTCATCGCCCAACACCACGGCCAACTGGCTCTCCTACCCTTCGCCATTCTCACGACGACCTACATGATCTCCTACCAGCGCTCGAAGGCCGAGAGCCTGGGACTGAGTGCCAAGGGCGGCCTCATGGAGCGGGCCGAACGGATGATCCTGCTCGGGGTCGGTCTGCTCGCGAAGTCGATCTTCCTGCCGATCCTCTGGGTGATGTTGGTGCTCACCGCCATGACCGCCGCCGGCCGCTTCGTGCGTATTTGGCAGGCCGCCGCCAGCCCCGAACCGCCGTCGTTCCAGCCGGGTCGGATCCACCACCACAGCAGTCGACTGCGTCGAGGGGTCAGCCGCACCTCTCGCCGCTAACGATGGCTCCGACCGCGCGCGTTGTCCTGTTCAAGTCCCTCGGGTCGGTCCTCGAGACGTTGCCCGAACGCGTCGACGTCGCGGTGGCGCGCGCGGCCGCGAACGGTTTCGGTCGCTGCTCCACGGTCGCGCGGGGCAACCTGCGCACCAACCTCGCCCACGCGCTGGCGCCCGCCGGAGGAGTCGTTGACGACGAGGTCCTGGACCGGTTCACGGACCGCGCCTTCTCCAGCTACGGCCAGTACTGGGCGGAGAGTGCGAAGTTGCCCGGCATGGTGCCGGCGAACGTGTTCTCGCGCTTTCGCATTGGCGAGGGCCTCGAGCATCTCTTGGACGCGAGGGCGAAGGGCCGCGGCACGGTGATCGCCCTCCCGCATATCGGCAGCTGGGAGTGGGGTGGGTCGTACCTCAACTCGCTCGGCCTGGGTATGACCGCGGTCGCCGAGGACCTCGAACCGGCGGCGCTCTTCGAGTGGTTCAAGAAGAAGCGCGAGTCGATCGGGATCCGGATCGAGCCGCTCGACGAACACGCCGGCACGGTGCTACTCCAAACCTTGAGAGACGGGGGTGTGGTGGGGCTGCTCTGTGACCGCGACATCCAGCACAACGGTATCGAGGTCGAGTTCTTCTCCGAGCGCGTCACCATCCCCGCCGGCCCCGCGACCTTGGCCCTGCGCACCGGCGCGACGCTCGTGGCGGCGGCCTGCTACTCGGGCCCGGGTCGCGACCACTTCGCCGTGATCACCCCGCCAATCCCGGTCCAGCGTGAAGGACGCCTGCGCGAGGACGTCACGCGCGTCACCCAGCTGGTCGCCACGCAGCTCGAAGGACTGATCCGGCGCGCGCCCGAGCAGTGGCACGTGCTCCAGCCGCGCTTCGCGGCAGAGTGATGCGCGTCGCCCTGGTGTCGCCCTACGCGCTGAGTCTCTTTGGCGGCGTCCAGGAGCAGACCCTCGCGATGAGCCGCGAACTGGCGAGCCGTGGCCACCAGGTGCTGATCGTCGCGCCCGGCGCTGGTGACGAGCGAAGTTACGACACGCCGGCGACGATCCGGCGCTTCGGCCACCCGTGGTCGTGGCCGGCCAACGGCTCGCGGGCCCCGCTCACCCTGTCGCCCCTCGCGACGCGTCGCGCCTGGTTCGCGGTCGAGCACTTCAGTCCCGACGTCGTGCACTTCCACGAGCCCTTCGCACCCCTGATCGGATGGGGCGTGCTGCGCACCCACCGGGTGCCGGCCGTGGGTACCTTTCACCGCAGCGGTGGGGGACCGGCACTCGCCCTCACGCGGCCCCTGCTCGGACGGCTCGCCCGAGACCTCGACGCCACCGTCGCGGTGAGCAGTTCGGCCGCGACGACCATTAACCGAGCGTGCGGACTCGAACCGACGGTCCTCTACAACGGACTCGAGACGTCGCGCTTCACCGAGTTCGCCCGGGAGCGGAGCGACGACGTGGTGCTCGTCTGTGTGGGACGGCTCGAAAAGCGCAAGGGCGTCGCGACGGCGATTCGCGCCGTCATCTCGCACAACGCCCGCAGCGCCGATCCGTGGCGCCTGGTCGTGGTCGGCGAGGGGACCGAGCGCGTTGCGCTCGAGGAGGCGGCCCGTGGCGACGCGAGCGTCCACTTCGTCGGCGCCGTGGGCGAAGTGGAGAAGCGACGCTGGCTGCGCCGGGCGAGCGCGGTGCTGTGCCCGGCGCTGCACGGCGAGAGTTTCGGCCTCGTGGTGCTCGAAGCCATGGCGAGCGAGGTCCCCGCCGTCGTGAGTGACATCCCGGGCTATCGCGAGGCGGCCCACGGCCACGCCACGCTCTTCGCGCCGGGCGACGATCGCGCGCTCGAGCGCGCGATCACCACCGCGATTGAGGGGGCGAACGACGAGACACTCGCTGCGGCGCGGCGCCACGCCGAGGGGTGGTCCATGGTCTCGCTGTGCGACGCCTACGAGGCGATCTACGCGAGTGCGCGCGAGCGATTCGACGGGGGCAGGTAGCCTTTACCCGTGGCCAATAAGCAACGTTCGCGCTCGCGCAAGTCCGGTCCGTCGCGGGACCGAACACCGCACTTCGTGGCGCCCGTGCTCGATCCGACCTGGCAGAGCCCCTACGCCCCCTCAATCGCCGAGCGCGACGCCAACGCCCACGCGGTGCGGTCATTCGCAATGCGCAAGAAACTGCCCCAGACCATTGCCGTCGTGGTCGTGGTGCTCGCGCTGGTGGTGGGCGCGGTCGCGATGTGGTGGCTCGCACTACTGGGCCTGCTGCTCGCGATCCTCTTCTTCGTCGATCTTCGCCGTTCGCTCGCCGGCTTCGACAAACGCGGCCAGGTGCTCTCGAGCCAAGTCGCCGCCCAGTTCCGGGCCGGGGGGACCGCCAAGGACCGACTGCGCCTTTCGACGGTGCTCGACCGGCTGGGCCCCACCTTCGGCGTCGACCACGTGTCGACATTCATCATCGAAGAGCCGGGCTACAACGCGACCCTGGTGCCCGACGAGACGGGCCTGTCGTTGTTCGTCACGAGCGGGCTGGTGGCCGACTTCGAGCTCATCGAACTCGAGGGCGTCGTCGCGCACTGCCTCGCGCGCCAGCGGCTCGGGCTGCTCGAGCGCCAGAGTGTCTCGGCGGTCTCGAACCTCAGCGACGCCGCGCGAGCCGCGCTCGCCGGGCCGGGTATGGCCTACCGGGCCGACGAAGTGGCCGCCGCCTCGATTCGCTACCCCCTCGGCATTGCCGGGGCGTTGCGCCGATGCGAGCGTCAGATGCCGCGAGCGTCGTCGTTCTTCGCGACGCCGAACTTCGCGCAGTGGCGCTGGACCTGGTTCGACGTCTGGGCCGATCGGGCCGAGCGCGACCTCGCGGACCTCGACGACGTGGAGTTGCGGGCCCTCGCCCTCGAGGAGTGGTGAGCAACGTCGAAGGTTAGGCTGAGGTTATGAGTTTCTCGCCCGACCCCTCCACCGTGGGCTCCGCGCTCGTCAAGCGCGGCCTCGCCGACATGTTGCGCGGCGGCGTCATCATGGACGTCGTCAACCCCGAGCAGGCCAAGATTGCGGAAGACGCCGGCGCCGTCGCGGTGATGGCCCTCGAGCGCGTCCCATCGGACATCCGCCGTGACGGAGGCGTCGCGCGCATGAGCGACCCCCAGATGATTCAAGAGATCCAGGCGACGGTCACCATTCCGGTCATGGCGAAAGCCCGCATTGGTCACTTCGCCGAGGCCCAGGTCCTGCAGTCGCTCGACGTTGACTACATCGACGAGTCCGAGGTCCTGACCCCCGCCGACGAAGAGCACCACATCGACAAGTGGGGCTTCACCGTCCCCTTCGTCTGTGGCGCCACCAACCTGGGCGAGGCGTTGCGTCGAATCGCCGAGGGTGCCTGTCTCATTCGTTCCAAGGGCGAAGCCGGGACCGGTAACGTCGTCGAAGCGGTACGCCACCTGCGCACGATCAACAGTCAAATGCGCCGACTCCACGCGGCCGACGCCGCCGAGCTCTACGCCATGGCGAAGGAGCTCGGGGCTCCACTAGCCCTCGTCCAAGAGGTCGCCGCCACCGGCAAGCTGCCCGTGCCGCTCTTCTGCGCCGGGGGGATCTCCACGCCGGCCGACGCGTCGCTCGTTCTCCAGTTGGGTGCCGAGGCCGTCTTCGTCGGATCGGGCATCTTCAAGAGCGATGACCCCGTGCGCATGGCCGAAGCGATCGTCGAGGCGACGACCCACTACCTCGACGCCGACGCCGTGACCAAAGTGTCCACCGGTCTGGGCGCCGCCATGAAGGGCATCGAGACCGCCTCCCTCGAACAGCGACTCGCCGAGCGCGGCTGGTAATGCCACTCGTTGGCGTGCTCGCCCTCCAGGGCGACGTGCGCGAACACGTCGCGACGCTGCGCTCGATCGGCGCTGACGTGCGAGAGGTGAAGAGGGCCGAGCAGCTCGACGGTCTCGACGGCCTTATCGTTCCCGGAGGCGAATCGACGACCATCGCGCGCCTGCTCACGACGTCGGGAATCCGCGCGGCGCTGGAAAAATCTCTCGCCGGCGACCTGGCGGTCTTTGGAACGTGCGCGGGACTGATTTTGCTCGCCAGTGAGATTCTCGACGGACGCGCCGACCAGTGGAGCTTCGCGGCGCTGCCGCTTAGCGTGCGTCGCAACGGCTACGGACGCCAGATCGCCAGCTTCGAGACGCCCGTCACGGTCGCCGGCGTCGGCACGGTGCCCGGCGTCTTCATCCGCGCACCCAAGATCGAGACGTGGTCGAGCGACGTCGAGGTCCTCGCCACGCACGACCACGGCGACGGGAATCACCCGGTACTCGTGCGCTACGCCAATGTCTGGGGCTGTTCGTTCCATCCCGAACTGACGAGCGACGACCGCGTCCACCGGCTCTTCGTCGACGCACTTCGTTAATCCGGTACGATAGCGACGCCCCGCGGGGCGGGAGGAACCATGTCCGGCCATTCGAAGTGGGCGACGACCAAGCACCGTAAGGGCGCTAAGGACAGCGCCCGCGCCAAGGTCTTCGCCAAGCTCATTCGCCAAGTTGAGGTCGCCGCGCGCGAGGGCGGCAGTGACGTCAGCACCAACGCCAGTCTGCGCACGATGTACCAGAAGGCCCGGGAGGCCTCGGTGCCCCTCGACACGATTGAACGGGCCATCAAGCGCGGCACCGGCGAGCTCGAGGGCGTGCGCTACGAGGCCATCAGTTACGAAGGCTACGGCCAGCACGGCGTCGCGGTGATCGTCGAAACCTTGACCGATAATCGCAACCGCACCAGCGCCGAGATCAAGCACGTCTTCGCGCGCAACGGCGGCACCATTGCCGAACCCGGAGCGGTCTCGTGGCAGTTCGATCGCAAGGGCGTCGTTGAGGTGCAGGGCCCCGTCGACGAGGATCAACTGCTCGAGTGGGTGATGGAGGCCGGTGGCGAGAACTTCGAAGCCAACGGGGAGAACTACACGATCACGACCGAGCCCCACGACGTTGGCTCGGTGCGCGACGCGCTCGAGTCGCGGGGCGTGAAGGTGCTGAGTGCCGAGTTGACCCTCGTGCCCCAAAATACGATCCCGGTCGAGTCCGAGTCCGACGCGAAGAAGATCCTTCGGTTGATGGACGCCATTGACGACCACGACGACGTCCAGAACGTCTTTTCCAACTTCGACATCCCCGACGCTCTGCTCGCCGCCTACGAGGGCTGAGAACCCGGGTTCGCCCCGCACCAGGGGGTAGCATCGAACATATGTTCGTACTCGGTATCGACCCTGGGCTGACGCGCTGCGGCTACGGCCTCGTCGAGGGATCGTTCGACGGCGTCGAGTCCTTTCGCGCGGTTCGCGCGGGCACCGTCGAGACCGACCACGAGACGCCCGTCGAGGAGCGACTCGGTCAGGTCCTCGTGGAGCTACGGCGACTCCTCGACGAGACCAAGCCCGACGCCGTCGTCGTGGAACGGGTCTTCTACCAGCGCAACGCCAAAACGGCGATCCCCGTCGCCCAGGCGAGCGGGGTCGCCGTGGCGCTCGCGAGTGCGAGCGGACTGGCGGTACGCCAGTTCAACGCCCAGGAAGTGAAACTCGCGGTGACCGGCTACGGCGCGGCGAGCAAGGCCCAGGTCCAGGGGATGGTCGCACGACTATGCGGGCTCGCCGACATTCCCCGGCCCGCCGACGCCGCCGACGCCCTGGCTCTGGCGATCACCTACTTCGTCGTGGTGCGTAGCGAGCGCAAGTACCCCGTGGTGGGTCGCGCGTGATCGGCTGGCTGGGCGGTCGGGTCCTGCACCACCACGGCAACGGCGCCGTGGTGCTCGACGTGCGCGGCGTCGGCTACGAGGTGCACGTCGCCGCGAGCGACGTACCGGCCGTCGGCGACGTGGTGGAGCTCTTCATCTACACCGTCGTGCGGGCCGACGCGCTGCTGCTCTACGGCTTCGCCACGTACGAGGATCGCGAGTTCTTCGAGATGCTCCTAGTCACCCCCGGCGTCGGCCCGTCAACCGCGCTCGCGGCACTGCGCACCATGTCGACGGGGGAACTCGCCTCGGCGATCGAGAGCGACGACGCCAAACTCGTCGCAACAATCCCCGGCATTGGACCAAAGACCGCGAGCCGCATCGTGCTCGAACTGAAGGGACGGGTCAACGTTCCCGCCACGTACGTGGTCTCCTCGACGCCCTCGGGACCTCACGACGAAATCGAAGAGGCATTGCGCGGTCTGGGCTACTCCACGCCAGAGGTGCGCCAGGCCCTGAGTGGGGTGACGCTGGCCACTGACGAGTCCGAGGCCCTGCGCCAGGCGCTGGCGCTGTTGAGGCGATCGTGAGTCGGCGCGAGATCGACGTCGAGCAGTTGACCCGTTCGGTGGTGCTGCCCGTCGCCGACGACCAGGAGCGGCGCGCCGAGGTGTCGCTGCGCCCGACGACGCTCAACGACTTCGTCGGTCAGCGCGAACTGGTGCGCCACCTCGAGATTGTGCTCGGTTCGGCCAAGGCCCGCCATCAGACCGCCGACCACCTGCTCTTCGCCGGGCCGCCGGGGCTCGGCAAGACCTCACTGGCGAGCATCGTCGCGGGTGAGATGGGGGCGGGTCTGCGCATCACGTCCGGGCCGGTGCTGTCACGCCCGGGCGACCTCGCGGCCCTGCTCACCGACCTCCAAGACGGCGACGTCCTCTTCGTCGACGAGATCCACCGACTGTCTCGAGCGGTCGAGGAGGTCCTCTATCCGGCGATGGAGGACCGCCGTCTCGACGTCATGATCGGACGGGGACCGTCGGCACGCGCCATCCGCCTTGACCTGCCCAATTTCACGCTCGTGGGCGCCACCACGCGCACCGGTCTCGTCGCCGCCCCCCTGCGCGACCGATTCGGCTTCGTTGGTCAACTCGACCTCTACGACGTCGAGGAGCTGACGGTGATCGTGACGCGCTCGGCCGGTTTGCTCGACGTCACCTTGGCGGGCATCGCCGCCAAGGTCATCGCCGGGCGTAGTCGCGGGACGCCGCGTATCGCCAATCGTCTGCTGCGTCGGGTGCGCGACTTCGCCGCGGTCGCCGGACACCGAACCGTCGACGAATCGGTCGCGGTCGAGGCTCTCGCCCTGTTTGGTGTCGACGAGTACGGCCTCGACAAGATCGACCGGCGAATCCTCACGTTGCTGTGCCAACAGTTCGCGTCGCAGCCGGTGGGCCTCACGACGTTGGCCCACGCCTGTGGTGAGGAGACCTCGACGATCGAGGACGCCTACGAGCCGTATCTGCTGCGCGAGGGTCTGCTCATCCGCACGCCGCGTGGTCGCGTGGCCACCGAACGGGCCTACCAGCACCTAGGCATCACGCCTCGTGGTGGGGGACTGCTCTAGGTTCCAGCGCCCCAGCGAGTAGGGTTTCTTGGGTCTATTGACGGAGGAAATCAATGTTGTTGCTGGCCGCAAAGTCCAAGAGCGGGTCACCCGTATTTTTTATTTTATTGATCGGACTGTACGCCGCGGTCTACTTTTTCTACCTCCGGCCCCGGTCTCGCAAGAACAAGGCGGCGCGCCTCCAGGTCCGTAAAGTCGAGATCGGTCAGCGTGCCAAGACGATTGGCGGTTTCGTCGGTACCGTCATCAAGGACCAGGACGGTCTCATTACGCTGCGCAGCGCCAGTGGCGTCGAACTGGACTTCATTCCTTCGGCCATCGCCGGACAGTTCGACCCGGTCGTGCCTCACGAAGAACACGAGGAACACCAGGAACACGAGGAACACGAAGAAGGCGACAAGAAGTAATGGTCCAGCAGGTCGGTTCACGACGGTCGATGACCGTCAGCCTCATCCTCACGATTGCGATTGCCTTCGGCGCTCTCGCGGCGACGCTTTCGCTCGGCTGGGGACCGAAGCTCGGACTCGACCTCGCCGGAGGCCTCTCGGTCGTCTACAAGCCGATCGGCCCGGCGACGACCGCCAACATGCAAGAGGTGGTGACGGTCCTCACGAACCGTGTCAATGGCCTCGGAGTATCGGGCGCCAAGGTCAACCTGCAGGGTAAGAACGTCGTCGTCAGCGTGCCCGGGGTGAAGAACGCCCAGGCGGTGCTCGCGGCCGTGGGTCAGACCGCCCAGTTGCTGTTTCGTCCGGTCCTCTGTCAGGTGACCCAGAACAAGAAGACCGTCGCGTACAACGGGACGTGGCCGCCCTGCTCGCCCCAGTCCGCCCTGACGGCGGCGAACCTCGCGGTGACGCCCGACAACGCGGGGGGCTACACCAGCAACACGAGGATTCCGCCCGACCTCAAGTACGCGAAGTACCACTTCACCCTGCCCCCGAATGACGATCCGAAGAAGTCGGTCATCCTGCCCGCTCTCAATCAACCGGGCGTCTACTACCTGCTCGGACCGGCCCAGATGACCGGTCAGTCCGTCGCCAAGGCCATTGCCCAGCAGGACCAGATCGGGGCGTGGGTCGTGAACTACACCCTCACCGGGACCGGAAGCCCCCTGTGGGACAGCGTGTCCAGGGCCAGCTTCCACCAGCAGCTGGCCATCGAACTCGACGGCGTCGTCCAGTCCGCCCCGCTGATCCAGCCCGGGCAGGCCGCGTTCTCCAGTTTTAACGGAACGGGGCAGATCTCGGGTTCCTTCACGCAGGCCGGTGCGAAGAATCTCGCGCTCGCCATGGAGTTCGGATCGCTGCCGGTGCGTCTCCAGCCGCTGACGACCCAGACCGTCTCTCCGACCCTCGGTCACAGCTCGCTCGTCGCGGGCCTCGGCGCCGGCCTCGTGGGCCTCGCCCTCGTGCTGCTCTACACCATCCTCTACTACCGCGCGCTCGGACTGGTCATCGTGACCGGTCTGGCCGTGACCGCGGCGCTGCTCTGGGCCATCATCTCGGCGCTCGGCCACACTGCCTTCGCGCCGAGCTTCGACCTGGCGGGGGTGACCGGGTTGATTGTCTCGATCGGTATCACCGTCGACAGTTACATCGTGTACTTCGAACGACTGAAAGACGAGGCCCGAGCAGGGCGTACGGTGCGCACCTCGGTCGACCGCGGCTTTCGCTCAGCGTGGCGCACCGTCCTCGCCGCCGACACGGTCAGTCTGCTCGCGGCCGTCCTGCTCTACATCATTGCCGTGGGCGACGTGCGCGGCTTCGCCTTCTTCCTCGGGATTTCCACGCTGATGGACGTCTTCATCACGTGGTACTTCACCCGACCGCTCGTGGTGCTGCTCGGACGGCGCAGCACGCAGGGCACCTCGGCGCTGTCGATGGTCGCCGGCCTCTACTCCGGAGCCCCGGGTGAGTGACCAGACGGTGCTGGACGACGTCGCGGCGACGCCGACCAAGGCGCCTGGTCACTTCGGCCGCCTCTACCAGGGCCTCACGACAATCGACTTCGTCGGACGCAAGCGCGTCTGGTTCACCATCTCGATCATCATCATCGTGATCGGCCTCGGCTCGCTCGCCGTGCGGGGATTCAACCTCGGCATCGACTTCAAGGGCGGCAGCTCCTGGGAGGTGCAGACCACCCACTCGTCCATCTCGGCGATGACCAACGCCGCCACCCACGCGGGTCTCTCGAACCCCACCGTGCAGAAGCTCGGCAGCGCGACCTACCGCGTCAGTGCCGACCTCAACGCGCTCGGCACGACCCAACAGGGCGATATCACCACGGCCGTCATTACGGCGCTCGCCAAGACCGCGGGCGTGCCCTTTAATCAAGTGTCGACGAGCAGCGTCGGACCGACCTGGGGTGGCCAGATCACGAACCGCGCCCTCGAAGCGCTGATCGTCTTCTTCATCGCGGTCGTGGCGTACATCAGCATCCGGTTCGAGCCCAAGATGGCGATCGCGGCGTTCATTGCCATGGTGCACGACCTGTTGGTCACGGTCGGGGTCTACTCGCTCTTCGGTTTCCAGATCACGCCCGACACCGTGATCGCGATCCTCACCATCCTCGGGTACTCCCTCTACGACACGGTCGTCGTCTTTGACCGCGTGCGCGACAACACCGGCACGGTCCTGAAGAGTGGTGACATGAGTTACGGCGAGATGGTCAACCTCTCGATGAACCAGACGCTGGCGCGTTCGATTAACACCTCATTGGTGGCGATCCTGCCGGTCTTCTCGGTGCTCGTCGTCGGTGCCTACATCCTGGGCGCCACGACCCTGCAAAACTACGGACTGGCGCTCTTCGTGGGACTGCTGAGCGGGGCCTATTCGTCGATCTTCATTGCGAGCCCGCTGCTCGCGGTGATGAAGGAGCGCGAGCCGCGCTTTCGCGAACTGGCCCTGCGCGCCGCGGCCCGCAGCGACCATCGCGTTCTCAGCCCCGCCAGTGCGGCCAAGCTGAGTGGTGAGGGCGGGCGCGTCGCCCGAGTCGGCGCCCGCGCCAACGCCACGAGTTCGGCGACTAATCGAGCGATCCAGGCCCGCGCTCGCAAGCAGAAACGCCGTTGACCCACCGGTAGGCTGACGCCATGGTCAGTGTCACTTCGAGGTCGTCGGCCGATCCCGCGTTGATCGGCTCGCTCGAGCGTCTGATCGAGCGATTTCTCGACCACCATCCAGACGGTGACGTCGAACTGATTCGCCGGGCCGGCTTCGCCGCGATCCACGCCCACGAGGGACAGTTGCGTCGCACGGGCGAGCCCTACGTCACCCACCCCATCGCCGTCGCGGACATTGCGGCCGACCTGGGCCTTGATGAGGTGACGCTGACGGCGGCGCTGCTGCACGACGCCGTCGAGGACACCGGGATTACCAAAGAGTGGCTGACCGCAGAGTTCGGTTCCCAGGTGGCGGCCGTCGTCGACGGGGTCACCAAACTCGACCGGCTGGAGTTCGACTCCAAAGAGGAGCAGCAGGCCGCGACCATCCGCAAAATGTTCATTGCGATGGCCCAGGACTGGCGAGTGCTGTTGATCAAACTGGCCGACCGGCTGCACAACATGCGCACGATTTCAGTGATGCCCATGGCCCGCCAGCGCGCCATTGCCCAAGAGACCCTCGACGTCTACGCCCCCCTCGCGCACCGCCTCGGCGTCCAACAGGTCAAGTGGCAGCTCGAGGACCTCAGCTTCGCGACGCTGCACCCCAAGCGCTACGCCGAAATCGAGCAGATGGTCGCGGCGCGCCAGCCCGAACGCGAGGACTACCTCGGCGAGGTCATGACCACGCTGTCGGCCAAGCTCGACGAGTTCCATATCAAGGGTGAGTTGCAGGGCCGACCGAAGCACTTCTGGAGCATCTACGAGAAGATGGTGATCGGAGGTAAAGAGTTCGACGACATCTTCGACCTCGTCGGGCTGCGCGTCATTGTGGACGACGAGCGTGACTGCTGGGCGGTCCTCGGGGCGATCCACGCGCTCTGGTCGCCGGTGCAGGGCCGCTTCAAGGACTACATCAATTCGCCCAAGTTCAACCTCTACCAGTCGCTGCACACGACGGTGATCGGCCCCCGCGGCAAGTCCGTCGAGGTCCAGGTCCGCACGTACGAGATGCACCGGCGCGCCGAGTTCGGTGTCGCGGCCCACTGGGGCTATAAGGAGGGCGCCTCGAACAAGGAGGTCGCCTGGATGCAGCGACTGACTGACGTCGAAGAGGAGGAGAACGACCCGATCGCCTTCCTCGAAGCGCTGAAGCTCGACCTCGGTCAGGACGAGGTCTACGTCTTCACCCCGAAGGGCCGCGTCATCGCAATGATCGAGGGAGCGACCACGATCGACTTCGCCTACGCCGTGCACACCGAGGTCGGCCACCACTGCGTCGGCGCGAAGGTCAACGGACGGCTCGTCCCTCTCGACACGGTGCTTCGTTCAGCCGACGTCGTCGAGATCGTGACGTCCAAGTCCGAGACCGCGGGGCCGTCGCGCGACTGGCTGGGCATCGCCCAGTCGTCCCGGGCCAAATCCAAGATCCGCCAGTGGTTCCACCGCGAACGACGCGACGACGCGATCGAGGGCGGACGCGAGGAGCTGACCAAGGCGCTGCGACGCGAGGGACTGCCAATCGCGACGTCACTTTCGTCGAGCGCCCTCGACGCGGTGATCTCGTCGATGAATCTTGAGGACCTCGACGCGCTGTTCATGGCCATCGATACGGGTCAGAGTTCGGCCCTGGCCGTCGTGCAACGCCTCGACCGCGAACTGCGCGGCGGGGGCGAGGCCGAGCAGCTGCCCACCACCGTTACGAAGATGCCACGTTCGAATCGCACCACGCGGCGAACTGCGGGCGTCTACGTCGAGGGTCTGGACGACGTGATGATTCACCTTGCGCGGTGCTGTTCGCCGGTCCCCGGCGACAACATCATGGGCTTCATCACCCAGGGCCGGGGGGTGTCGGTGCACCGCGACGACTGTTCGAACGCGGTCGCGTTGGCGCACCGTCTGGGCGAGCGGATTATCGACGTCGAGTGGGACGGCTCGGTGAGCGGACAGTACCGCGCGGTCCTCGAGGTGATGGCCTTTGACCGTTCGCGACTGCTGCTCGACGTCTCCAAAGTGGTCGCCGAGTACCACCTCAACATCATCTCGAGCAGTTCGTCGACCTCGGGCTCACGGATCGTGCGCATGGTCTTTGACGTCGAGCTCGCCGATCCGACCCACCTCAATAGTCTCTTGGCAGCGCTGAAGGGGGTCGACGGGGTCTTCGACGCCTTCCGCCAACTCCCCGGACAGAACAAAACTTCATGAGCGAACCGACGACGTTTCAGGCCCCCATTGGAACCCACGACGTCCTCGGACCGGCGTCGGCCGAGTGGGAGGGCGTCGTCGCGACGTTCGCCCAACTGGCCTATCGCTTCGGCTTCGAGTTGGCGGTCACCCCGATGTTCGAAGAGCTCGGCGTCTTTCACCGCGGCATTGGTGAGCACAGTGACGTCGCGCGCAAGGAGATGTACGTCTTCGAGGACCGGGGCCAGCGCCAGTACGCGCTGCGCCCCGAGGGCACCGCCCCGATTGTGCGCGCCTTCGTCCAGCACGGTCCCGCGACGCCCTGGAAGGCGTGGTACGTCACGCCGGCCTTTCGCTACGAGCGTCCCCAGGCCGGTCGCTACCGTCAGCACCACCAGCTGGGCGTCGAGGTCCTCGGCACCGACGACCCGGCGCTCGACGTCGAAGTGATCGCCCTGGCGCTGCGCTTCTACCAGGCCCTCGGACTCGTGCGGGTACGCCTGATCATCAATTCGATGGGTCACGACGAGTGTCGGGCCGCCTACGTAGAGCGCCTGCGCCGCCACCTGCTCGCCAACGTGGCCGGGCTCTGCGTTGACCACCAGGACGTCTGGCACGAGAATCCGCTGCGGGTCCTCGACTGCAAGAAGCCCGAGTGCGTCGCGGTCACCTCGGCGGGACCGATGCTCATCGACTTCATCTGCGAGGAGTGTCGCGAGCACTTCGATCGGGTGGTGCGCGGTCTGGACTCCATTGGCATTGAGAGCGAACTGAACCCTCGCCTGGTGCGCGGCTTCGACTACTACACCCGCACGACCTTCGAGTACGTCGCCGACTCGCTCGTTGGGTCGCAGAACTCCATCGGTGGGGGAGGGCGGTACGACAAGCTGGCCGAGCAGCTGGGCGGGCGGCCCACGAGTGGCGTTGGCTTCGGCAGCGGCATCGAGCGGGTCCTGCTCGCGCGCGCGGCCGAGGAGGTCGAACCACGTAATCTCGTGAACCGCACCCTCGACCTGTTCGTGATCGACACCACCGGCGAGGACGTGGCGACGGTGCTCGTCGACGAGTTGCGCTCGGCCGGCTTCGCGACCGATCGCGCCTACGATCGCCGTTCGATGAAGGCCCAGATGAAGGCCGCCGACCGGTCCGGGGCGCGATTTGCGCTGCTCGTGGGACCCCAGGAGTGGGCGGCCGGCGAGGTTACGATTAGGGACCTGCGTAGCGACGACTACGAGCAGGCCCAACGGAGAATCGCCCGCGACGACGTCGCGCTGTCCCTCGCCAACCTACTGAACGATTGAAGTGAGCATGTCGAAGAACTTTGAAGCTACGAGCATGCGCACTCTGTTGTGCGGATCGATCGACGAAGGTCACGTGGGCGCCGAGATCAGTGTCTGCGGTTGGGTGGCCAAGCGTCGCGAACACGGCGAACACCTGGCGTTCCTCGACCTGCGCGACCACTCCGGCCTGGTGCAGGCGGTCGTGCCCGGATCGCTCGACGTACGAAGCGAGTACGTCGTTCGCGTCACCGGTACCGTGACGCGCCGTCCCGAAGGCACGGTCAACGACCGGCTCGCGACCGGGCAAGTGGAACTCACGAACTGCACCGTTGAGGTGCTGTCGGTCGCCGAGGCGCCTCCCTTCCAGTTGGACGACCGGGTCGAGATCGACGAGCAGGTGCGCCTGCGCTACCGCTACCTCGACCTGCGTCGCGAGGCTATGCAGCACAACTTGCGCCTGCGCGCGAAGGTGAACGCGGCACTGCGGCGCGCCATGGACGACCAGGGGTTCTGTGAGGTTGAGACGCCCCTGCTCTGGGCACCCACCCCCGAGGGCGCGCGCGAGTTCGTGGTGCCCTCGCGCCTGCACCCCGGTGAGTTCTACGTCCTGCCCCAGAGTCCCCAGATCGCGAAGCAACTCTTGATGGTCGGTGGGTTCGATCGCTACTACCAGATTGCCCGCTGCCTGCGCGACGAGGACCTGCGCGCCGACCGTCAGTTCGAGTTCACCCAACTCGACCTGGAGGCGAGCTTCGTGACCCAAGACGACGTCCTCGGCTTCGTGTCGCGCGCCGTTCTCGACGCCGCCGAGGCGGCGACCGGCGTACGTCCGGGAGCGATTCCGTCGATGACCTGGGCGACCGCGCTCGATCTCTACGGGACCGACAAGCCCGACCTGCGCTTCGGCATGGTCCTCTGCGACCTCTCGGCGACCTTCGCCACGACCGAGGTGAAGGCCTTCGCGGCCTCGACCGTGAAGGCCATGCGCGTCGCGGGAGGCGCGAGCTTCTCGCGGGGCCGCCTCGACCAGCTGACCGACCAGGCGAAGGCCCTCGGCGCCAAGGGGCTCGCGTGGTTTCGCGTCACGAACGAGGGACTCGACTCGCCGCTGGCCCGTTTCCTGAGCGCCGACGAGAGTGCGGCGATTCGCGACGTCGACGGCGCCGAGGTCGGCGACATTGTCTTGTGCGTGGCCGACGAGTACGTCGCGGCGTGCCGGGTCCTCGGGTCGCTGCGCGTGGCCCTGGGGGCACCGCCGGTCAGCGAGGGTCCCCACCACTACGTGTGGGTCACCGAGTTCCCGCTCTTCGAGGGCGTCGACGAGGACGGACATCTCCAGGCGGCGCACCACCCCTTCACCATGCCGCACCCCGACGACTTGGACCTGATCGAATCGCGACCGCTCGAGGTCCGATCCCAGGCCTACGACCTCGTCTTGAACGGTTGGGAGCTCGGCAGCGGCTCGGTGCGGATCCACCGCGCGGACGTCCAGTCGCGAATCTTCTCGGCCTTGGGCATCAGCGACAGTGAGGCGGAGAGCCGTTTCGGCTTTCTGCTCGGGGCCTTCAAGTACGGCGCCCCGCCCCACGCCGGCTTCGCCTTCGGGATCGACCGCCTGGCGGCGATCTTCGCGGGCGTGGAGAACATTCGTGAGGTCATTGCCTACCCCAAGACCCAATCGGGGACGGACCTGATGACCGGCGCGCCCAAGAGCATCACCGAACGCCAACGGCGCGAACTGCGCCTTGCGAACGCACCAAAGGGCTAGCCACGTCACTCTTCGACGACGCCGTGCGCCAACGTCTCTCCGAGGCGGCGCCCCTCGCCGACCTGCTACGACCGCGCACCCTGGACGAGCTGGTGGGCCAGGACCATCTCGTCGGTGCCGACGGGGCGCTGCGCCGTTTCGTCGAAGCGGGCCAGCTCAGCTCGATGATCCTCTGGGGTCCCGCCGGTACGGGCAAGACGACCCTCGCGCGAATCCTCGCGTCGTCGGCCGGGTACGCGACGGAGAGCCTCTCGGCGGTGACGAGCGGCGTGAAGGACGTGCGCGAGGCACTGGTGCGCGCGACCGAACGCCTCGGCGAACAGGGCCAGCGCACGGTGCTGTTCATCGACGAGGTGCACCGGTTCAACAAGTCCCAACAGGACCTGCTCTTGCCGGCCACCGAGACCGGCCAGGTCGTCCTGATCGGCGCGACGACCGAGAACCCCTATTTCGAGGTGAACGCGGCACTGATGAGCCGGTCCACCCTGTGGCGGCTGCGCACGTTGGACGCGACCGACCTGACGGTGTTGGTTCGCCGCGGCCTCGACCTTCGCCGCGCCACGATCAGTGATGAGGCACTCGAGGCCGTCACCTCGTCGGCCGACGGCGACGCGCGCGTGGCGTTGACGACGCTCGACACTTCGATCGTCCTCGCACGCTCGAGCGCGGAGTCGTCGGACCACGTGGAGCTCGACCACGTCGCGCGGGCTCGCGACGGACGGCTCTACCACCAGTCGCGCGATACCCACTTCGACCAGATCAGTGCCTTCATCAAGTCGGTGCGGGGGTCGGACCCCGACGCGGCGCTCTACTGGCTGGTTACGATGCTCGAAGCCGGTGAGAGTCCGCGCTTCCTCGCGCGACGCCTCGTGATCCTCGCCTCCGAGGACATTGGACTGGCCGACCCCATGGGCCTCGTGCTCGCCGACGCGGCGGCGCGCACCGTTGAGTTCATTGGCCTGCCCGAGGGACGTCTGACCCTCGCGCACGCGACGCTCACCCTGTCGCTCATGGCCAAGAGCAACTCGGTGACGCGCGCCCTCGCCGCGGTGACGAGCGCGGTGCACGACGACGGCCTCGGCGAGGTGCCCGACCACCTGCGAGGCTCGAGCTACCGCGGCGCCGAAACGCAAGGTTTTGGCGTTGGGTACGACTACCCCCACGACTTCGCCGGGGGCTGGGTCGCTCAGCAGTACCTGCCCGACGGCCTCGTCGGTCGTCACTTCTACGACCCGTCGGCGTTGGGGCGCGAGCGGGCGCTGGTCGAGCAGTGGCGGGCGCGCATGGACCTCGACGACCAGGACATTCCGGCCCCAACGGTAGAGTGATCGCGTGGAAGCCGCGCAACTCCGATCGATTTTCCTGGACTTCTTCGCCGAGAACGGCCACCAGGTGGTGCCCTCGGCGAGCCTCATTCCCCACGACCAGTCGCTCCTCTTCACCGTCGCGGGCATGGTTCCGTTCAAGCCCTACTTCACCGAAGAGGAGGTCGCGCCCTACCGGCGCGCGGTCTCGGTGCAGAAGTGCTTTCGCGCTCCCGACATCGACATCATCGGTACCACCCAACGCCACCTGACGTTCTTCGAGATGATGGGCAACTTCTCCTTTGGCGACTACTTCAAAGAGGGCGCCATTCGTTTCGCGTGGGACCTGATCACCGGGGGTTTCGGTCTTGATCCCGATCGGCTGTGGGTGACGGTGCACACGAGCGACGCCGAGGCCGAGGCGCTGTGGCGCGACCTCGTCGGGGTCCGACCCGAGCGCATTCAGCGCCTCGGCGAGGACAACTTCTGGGGCATGGGCGAGACCGGACCGTGCGGACCTTGTTCGGAGATCTTCTACGACAAGGGTCCGGCCTTCGGCGCCGGCGGCGGTCCGGCGCACGGCGGCGAGGACCGATTCGTCGAGTTCTGGAACCTCGTGTTCATGCAGTACGAACGAGGACCGGGCGGGGCCATGACCGAACTGCCGAAGAAGAACATCGACACCGGTGCCGGCTTCGAACGCTGCCTGGCCATTTTGAACGGCGTCGAATCGGTCTTCGCGACCGACCTGTTCGCGCCCCTGCTCGAGACGGCGTCGCGGGCCCTGAAGGCGACCTACGGCGCCGACGAGCAGACCGACGTCGCCATCCGACGCCTCGCCGACCACGGTCGGGCCATGACGATGCTGGTGGCCGACGGCGTCCTGCCGAGCAACGAGGGTCGCGGGTACGTGCTGCGCCGCATCATCCGTCGGGCCATTCTCGCGGCGCGCCGCGCCGGTTCGGACGCGCAACTGTCGGCGCGACTGGTTGACGCGACGATGCTGAAGATGGACAGCGCCTACCCGTCGTTGACGAAGGATCGTGACCTGATCGTCGAAGTGCTCGAGCGCGAAGAGGCCGGCTTCGCGCGAACCTTGCGCACGGGCATGTCGCTGCTCGAAGGCGCGCGCGACCAGGTGCTCGCGGTCCACGCCACCGTCTTTCCCGGCGACGTGGCCTTCAGGCTCCACGACACCCACGGCTTTCCCATCCAGTTGACCGAGGAGATCGTCGCGGAGTCCGGCCTGTCGGTTGACCACCGCGCCTTCGACGACGCCATGGCCACGCAGCGCGAACGCGCCCGCGCGAAGGCCAAGACCCTCAGGCTGGCCGACGACGTGCAGTACCGCGAACTGGTCGAACGCCACGGCACCACTGAGTTCGTTGGCCGCGACGCCTCGCGCTACAGCGTCGAGACCCAGGTGCTGGCACTACTCGTTGGTGAGGACGGTGTCGGGGAGCTGTTCGTCGACGCGACGCCCTTCTACGCCGAGTCGGGCGGCCAGGTCGGCGACACCGGCACGGTCGTCACCGAGACCGGTCGCTTCCAGGTCCTCGACACCCAGAACGTGGCGGGCGGACTCTTCGCGCACCGGGGTCGCCTGCACGGCGAGGTGCTCGCCGGTCAGGCGGCGGTGGCGACGATCGACCCCGTTCGACGAGAGGCGACCCGGCGCAACCACACGGCGACCCACCTGTTGCACGCGGGACTGCGCGCGGTGCTCGGCGAGCACGTGCGCCAGCAGGGCTCCTACGTCGCTCCGGAGCGACTGCGATTCGACTTCTCCCACGGCGGCGCGGTCAGTGCCGACGAGACCAAGGAGATCCTCACCCTGGTCAACGAGGACGTCGTTCACAACGGGGCTGTCGAGACGATCCAGACGACCAAGGCCGCGGCGGAGACCATGGGCGCGATTGCCTTCTTCGGTGACAAGTACGGCGACCGGGTCCGGGTGGTGCGGGCCGGCCGCCACAGTCTGGAGTTCTGCGGCGGCACCCACGTGGAGCGCCTCGGCGACATTGGCCAGATCCAGATAGTCAGCGAGGCCTCCATTGGTTCCAATACCCGGCGCATCGAGGCGGTGAGTGGCCTCGCGGCCTTTGGGCGTAGTCGCGACATGGAAGGGGTCCTCGGGGCGGTCGCGACGCTCCTGAAGAGTTCCCTCGACGACGTCGTGCCGTCACTCGAGCGCTTGGTCGAACGCCAGCGCGACGTCGAGCGCGAGCTGGCGAGCCTCCGTCAATCCCAACTGAGCGCCTTCGCCGAACAGTTGCACGAGCGCAGCGGCGAACCCGTGCTCGTCGCGCGCGTCGACGGCTACGCCGGCGAGCAGTTGCGCACGCTGGCCCAGGACCTGCAGCGTCGGGGGCGCCGAGTCGTGGTGCTCGCGGGCGTCCACGACGACAAGGTGGCGATCGCGGTGGCGAGTGACGAGTCGCTCGACGCGCAAACGGCCGTGAAGGGGCTGGCGAAACTCGTCGGTGGCGGGGGCGGCGGATCGGCCCGCGTCGCGCTCGCGGGCGGTCGCGACCCGAGCGCCATCGACGCGGTGCTCGTCGCGGCCGCCGCGCTCTAGCGGTGGCGACGAGACTGCTCGGCCTCGATCCCGGCACGACGCGCTGCGGCGTGGCGATCACTGATTCGGCGCTGACCATGGCGTTCCCGCGCGACGCGTGGGCGGCGGACGCGTCGCTGCTCGACCGCGTGGCGCGACTGCTCGACGACGAGGGCGTCGGGGGCATCGTGATCGGTCGTCCGGTAGCGCTGTCGGGCAACGAGACCGCGAGCACTCGCCACGCCGACGGGCTGTTCGAGGCGGTGCGCGAGCGCTTCGTCGAGCTGACGGTCGTCCAGTGGGACGAACGACTGACGACCTACGAGGCGCAGCAGTCGCTGTCGGCGGCCGGAGTAAGGGCCCGTGACCACCGCGGACGCCTCGACAGCGCGGCCGCCGTCATCATGCTGCAAAACTACGTAGATGCCCTCCATCCTCGTTAGGCCGCTAGGCCGTGCGCTGCTCCTGGTCGCCTTCGCCGGCGTCGTGGTGCTCGGATGGTTCGCCCTCCAGGTCGCACCGATCTTCTCGGGTCACGGCAAGGTGGTCACTGTAATCGTCCATCCGGGCGACTCCCTGTCGGCCATCGCGAGCGAACTGCACACCGCCGGCGTCATTGCGTCGCCCTTGGCCTTTCGTCTCTACACCCTCGTCGGTGCGCCCGTCGTGCGCGCCGGCTCGTACCAACTCGCCCAGGGTTCGTCCTTCTCCCACGTCGAAGCGGTCCTCGCCGCGCCGCCCAACGTGGTCGTCGCCAACGTGACGCCGGGACTCACGCTCCACGAGGTGACGGTCAATCTCGCCAACGACATGGGGCCGACCTGGTCCAATTCCTTCGCGCGGGCCGCGACCAACGACGTGACGAGGAGCCCCTACGGTCACGGGCGATCCCTCGAGGGTCTGCTCGGCGCCGGGCAGTACGTCATCACACCGGGCACGACGCCCGAGGCGCTCGCGCGCCGTATGGTGGACAGTTTCGTTCGAGAGGCGGCGTCGGTGGGGCTGCGCCCGACGACGTCACTGCACGGCCTCAGCGCCTACCAGCTGGTGATCGCCGCGTCGATCGTCGAGAAGGAGGGTTACTACCCAAAGAACATGCCCAAGGTTGGCCGCGTCATCTTCAACCGTCTCGCGCGCGGCGGTCCGCTACAAATGGACGCGACCGTCCTCTACTACCTCGGCCAGGACGGGGGCACCGTGACGCCGGCCGATCTGCGGATCCAGACGCCCTACAACACCTACCTGTACCCCGGGCTCACCCCGACGCCGATCTGCGCGGTCTCGACGATCGCGCTTAACGCGGTGCTGCACGCGCCGCCCGGCCCGTGGCTCTACTTCACTCTCGTGAACCAAGACGGCACCGAGGCGTTCGCCTCGACCTTCACCGAGCAGCTCGTCAACGAGCGACTGGCCCAGTCGCGGGGTATTGGATGAACTGGCGCCTCGGCGTGGCCGGCTCACCGATTGCGCACTCCTTGACTCCTCAGCTGCACGCCGAGGGTCTGCGCCAGGCCGGTCTCGTGGGCACCTCGGAGCGCCTCGAGGTCACGGTCGCCGAGGCCGCCCGACTCGGTGAACTGCTCGGTGCAACCTTTGACGCGCTGTCGATCACGATGCCGCTCAAGTCGGTCGCCGCGGAGTACTGCGACGAACTCGACGAGGTGGCGGCGCGCACCGGCTCCGTCAATTCAATGCTGGCGAGAGACGGCCAGGTGCTCGGATCGTCGACCGACGGTCGGGGACTGCTCGACGCGCTGGCCGGTGAGCTCGGCGTGGAGGTGGCGGACCGCTACGCCGTGGTGCTCGGCGCCGGGGGAGCGGCCCGCGCAATCGTCGACGCGCTCGTGGCGGCGGGGGTGGCCGAGGTCGCGGTCCACGGCCGCACCGAATCGAACGTGACCGCGATCACGTCGCGCTACGAGCACGTGCACGGCTTCGCCCAGAGCCTTCGGCCCATTGCACTGATCGTGAACACCGTGCCGACGGTGGGACGAGTCACGGAGGCGGCCGTGCTGCACGGTGTCGGACCACAGACCGTGGCGGTCGACATCACCTACGAGCCGGCGATGACGCCGTGGCGCGCCCTGCACGAGAGCGCGGGATGTCGCACCCAGAACGGCCTCGCGATGCTGGCCTACCAGGCCGCGCTGCAGATGCGCTGGTGGTTCACCAGCGACATCGACGCGGCACTACTGCTCGGCGCCATCTCGTGACCGACACGCTGAGCGCCTGGACGTCGCGGCTGCGCACGAAGGACCGCCTCGACCTCGGCCTGGCGATGGGCCTCATCATCGTGGGCGTCACCGGGGTCATCATGGACTACAGCGCCACTCGCGGACCGTTACTCAACGCCGGCTACAACCCGCACTACTACCTCGAGCGCCAGGGTCTGTTCGTGGTGATCGGCGTCGTGGCGATGTACGTCACGTCCCTGGTGGACTACCGACGACTGGAGATCGTGGCGACGCCCCTCTACGTCACGAGTCTGCTGGCACTGGCGGGCGTCTTCGTGGTCGGACAGAGCTCCCTCGGGGCCCAACGCTGGTACAGCCTCGGCTTCATCCAGGTCCAACCTTCGGAGTTCACGGTGCTCATCCTGATCCTCGCCATCGCCACGTTCTGTCAACGACGGCCCGAGGGGCTCACTATGTACGACGTCGCGCGACTCATGCTGATGGCGGTCGTGCCGATGCTGCTCATCTTTCGCCAACCCGACCTCGGCACCACGATCATCATCGTGCTGGTCGTGGGCGCGATGATGGTCATCGCCGGCGTGCCACCACGGTTTATGACCCTGCTCATCGTGATCGGCTCGGCCTCGGTCGTGGCGGGCGTCTACCTGCAGGTCCTGCACAAGTACCAGATCGACCGCTTCGTGTCATTCCTCAATCAGAACTCCAACAATCCCCAGCTGCAGGGGATCATCTACGAGGTAAGTAACGCGAAAGTCGCCATTGGCGCGGGCGGCCTGCACGGAGCGGGCTTCTTCCACGGCTTCCAGACCATCCTCGGCTACGTGCCCGAACAGCGCACCGACTTCATCTTCACCGCCATTGGTGAGCAACTCGGTTTTATCGGGTCGGCACTCATCGTGACGCTGCTCGGCTTCGTCGCGTTTCGGATGTTCGTGATCGGTCGGCGCGCGAAGGACACGATGGGCCGCCTGTTGTGCATCGGCGTCTTCATCTTCTTCGCCTTTAGCTGCTTCGAGAACATCGGGATGACGATGGGCATCATGCCGGTGACCGGGATCCCGCTGCCCCTCCTCAGCTACGGCGGCTCGTCGGCCCTGGTCTTCTTCGTCGCGGGCGGACTGGTGCTCTCGGTCTCGCGCCGCGGCATCAGTTAGTCTGGAAGCCTGTGAGCGAGAGTGACGTGACGGTTGGCGACGGCCCCGACGAGGTTGTCGAGCCCGCCGCGCCGCCGGTCTTTCGGGTCATGAACATCGAATCAGTCCTCTACGACCTGACCGATTCCTCGCCGCTCGTTCACCTCACCGAGGCCGAGATGCCCTACCGGTACGCGGCGATTCCGATCGCCCTCGCCGAGGCCGTCGCTCTCCAGCACGCCCTCTCGGACGTCGAGGGCCGCCGCCCGGGGACCCACGAACTGTTCGCCCAGGTGCTCGCGCGACTCCAGTGCGACGTCGTGGCCGTGCGCATCGTGCGCTACGACCAGGGCGTCTTCTACGCCGAACTGGACGTCATGAGCCCGCGCGGGCGCGAGGTCTTCGACTGTCGCGCGAGCGACGCCCTCATCCTCGCGACCCGTCAGCGCGTTCCGGCCCCGGTGCTCTGCGCCGAGGAGGTGCTCGCCACCCTCTACGAATCGAACTGAAGGGCGATCACCTCGCCGCCGCGTCGTTCCGAGGCGATCTCGTCCGAAATCCGCAACAGAAACGCGACGATGAGGTAGTTGGCGAAGAGTGAGCTGCCGCCGTAGGCCATGAAGGGGAGCGTGATGCCGGTAAAGGGCAGCACCCGCAGGACGCCGGCCATGATGAAGAAGGCCTGGAAGCCCATCAGCGCCGAGAGGCCGGTCGCCGCCAATCGCACGTAGTCCGAGTGGGCCCCTTGGGCGATGCGGAATCCCTCACCGACGAAGGCGGCGAAGAGACAGAGGACGAGAATGACGCCGAGGAAGCCGAGCTCTTCGCCCACGGCGGCGAAGATCATGTCCGAGGTGATGTAGGGGATATTGCCCGAGTGGCCGAGGCCGAGGCCGGTGCCGGTGATCCCGCCGGCGCCGAACGAGAACCAGCCGTAGGCCAACTGGCAGCTGCCGTGCGCGGCACAGGTGGACCAGGGATTGAGCCAGAGCGCGACGCGCGAGTGGACTTGGGTGAAGAGGCTGGCGGCGACGAAGCACCCACCGGCGAACAGTCCAATGCCGAGTACCACGTAGGTCTTCAGGCCCGTCGTGACCCACAGCAACGAGATGAAGAGCGCGAAGAGCAGCAGCGCGAATCCAATGTCGTTCTCGGCCCCGAGGATGGCCATGGAGAAGCCCCAGGCGAAGAGAATCGGCAGGAGGACCCGTGGCGCCACGATCTGTCGTCCGAGGAGCCGTTGCGTGGGGGTCGAGAGCAGCTCACGATTGGCGGCGAAGTAGGACGCGAAGAAGAAGACCAGGAGGATCTTCGCGATCTCCACGGGCTGAAACGAAATCGGCCCGACGACGACCCAGAGGCGCGCGCCGTTGATGTTCCGGCCGAAGTGCGGCACGAGCGGCAACAAGAGGAGACCGAGGGCACTCAGAAGTGAAAGGTACCGGTAGCGGTCGAGGTCGCGCACGTGGCGAACGAGCATCAGCGTGACCACGAGGCCGACGGCACTGACCAGGAACCAGAAGGCCTGCCGGGACGCGTACGCCGGATTCCAGCGAGCGATTTCGACGTACCCGAGGCCGTTCAGCAGCGTGGCAATCGGCAGGAGGACCTGGGAGGCCTTGGGGGCAAAACGGCGAATCGCCACGTGCATCAACAGCGAGATCGCGACGACCGAACCGAGGAAGTACCAGATTCGTGTCGGCAGGTGGCCCTTCGCCCCGAGTGAGGCCAGCACGTAGAACGATCCCACGATGATCCAGGCGAGCACCATCAGGCCGAGCTCGGTAGCGCGCCCGCGTGACGGTGAAGTGGTCGTGGCGCGCTCGGGCTGGGCCAGCTCGGTCCTCGCGTGTTTCGCCACGTTGCAACGTTAGCCCTACGATGGTCGGGGTGAGCTCACCGAACGAGGGAGAACTGTCTGCGTCGCCCATTGACGTCCAGGCCTTCGGACCGGAGCGCTTTTCGTCACGCGAGTTGTCACGGCTCGAGTTCGGCGCGCGTCTGCTCGACCTGGCCGACGACCACCAGTTAGCGATCCTGGAGCGTTGCAAGTTCGTGGCGATCTTTGCCGACATGGTCGACGAGTTCTTTCAAGTGCGCGTGGTGAGTCTCGGCGACAAGGTCGCGGCGGGCGTGCAGACCCCGTCGGTCGACGGCGTGCGCCCCCGTCAGCAGCTCGCGGCGATTCGCGAACGCGTCCTATCGCTCGTCGAACGACAGGACCGGCTCATGCTCGACTTCATCTTGCCCGAGCTGGCCCAGAGCGGCATCGCGATCACGCGATTTGGCGACCTCGACCCGGATGAACGAGAGGGACTCACGAAATACTTCGACGAGAACGTCTACCCCGTTCTCACCCCCCTCGCCGTCGACCCGGGCCACCCCTTCCCAATGATCTCGAACCTGTCGCTCAACATCGCGGTCACGGTGCGCGACGAGATCTCCGGCGAGGAGCGCAGTGCGCGCGTGAAGGTCCCCAACTCGCTGCCCCGATTCCTTCAGGCGGGCCCGAACCAGTGGTGCATGCTCGAGGACCTGATCATGGCGAATCTCGGCCGGCTCTTCTCGGGCATGACGATCGGTCGCGCCGATCTCTTTCGCGTGACCCGCAACGCCGACCTGGCGCTCGACGAGGACGAGGCCGACGATCTCCTCGTCGCGCTCGAAGTCGAACTTCGCCGGCGCCGCTTCGGCGAAGCGCTGCGCGTCGAAATTCAAAGTGGCATGTCCCAGGAGTTCCTCGAGCTACTCGTCGACCAGTTGGAAATTGATCGGTCCAACGTCTACGTGACCGACGCCCCCCTCGGACTGCACGACCTCTGGAGCCTCTACGCCATTGACCGGCCCGACCTGAAGGGCGAGGGTTGGTCGCCGGTCACGCCCAAGCGCCTGCTCGACGGCGACCACGTGGGCGACATCTTCGCCGCGATCCGCGACGAGGACATCCTGCTCCACCACCCCTACGAGTCCTTCACCGATTCGGTCGAAATGTTCGTCGCCCAGGCGGCCTCGGACCCCAAAGTGGTCGGAATCAAGCAGACCCTGTACCGAACGTCGGGCGACTCGCCAATCGTGGCGTCGCTCATTGCCGCGGCGGAGCGCGGTAAGCAGGTCGTCGCGCTCGTGGAACTCAAGGCGCGCTTCGACGAGGCCGCCAATATCGAATGGGCCAAGGCGCTCGAGGACGCCGGCGTCCACGTCGTCTACGGCATCGTGGGACTGAAGACGCACTCGAAGACCGCCTTGGTCCTGCGGAGCGAAGGTGACACCACCGCGCGTTACGTCCACGTCGCCACGGGCAACTACAACGGCAAGACCGCCCGGACCTACGAGGACTTCGGCCTCCTGACGAGCGATCCCGCGATCACCGATGACGTCGGCGAGCTGTTCAACTACCTGACTGGTTTCGCGCGAATCGGCCACTACAAGAAGATCATCGTCAGCCCCCAGGCGACGCGCGAGCGGATCCTCGAACTGATCAAGGTCCAACGAAACCGGGGCGTCGCGGGCAAGATTTCGATGAAGGTGAACGGCCTCACCGATCCCTCGATCATTGATGCGCTCTACGAGGCGAGCGGTGAGGGCGTCGAGATACGCCTCGAGGTGCGAACACTGTGCTGTTTACGCCCGGGCGTCGCGGGACTGTCCGAGAACATCACCGTGCACAGCCTCGTGGGCGAGTTCCTCGAGCATTCGCGGATTCTCATCTTTGGTCGCCCCGAGGAGCCGGACTTCTCGTTGTACCTGGGCTCGGCCGATCTCATGGAACGCAACCTCGACCGCCGCGTCGAGGTGCTGGTGCCGATCGAGGACCGCCGCCTGCAGCGCGAACTGCTCGAGGCCTTCGAGATCACCTGGCGCGACGACCTCTTCACGTGGGTCCTCGGCACGGATCGTCGCTGGCGGCGCCTGCAGGCCGTGAACCAATTCTCAGCGCAGAGGGAGTTCAAACGTCGAGCGAAGGATCGCTCGCCGTTACCCTCCTGAGGGCGCTGTCGCGACGCCACTGGAGAGTGGCGTAGGAGAGCCCCCCGATGGGGATCGGAATCCAAAAGTTCACCAGTCGATAGGCGATCACCGCGAGGATCGCCTGACTGTGCGGAACCCCGAATCCGACGAGCGTCGTGATGAGCACACCCTCGATGACCCCGAGGCCCGCGGGCGTCACGGGGATGGCGGCGAGAATGTTCGCGAGACCGTAGGCGACGAGTAAGTCGATTGGCGACACGACGTGGCCGAAGGCCCAGACGAAGACCCAGAGGCAGGCCGCGTCGAACAGCCAGTTGGCCGACGCCCACGAGAAGGCGGACCACAGGGTGCTGCGATTGTTCACGAGCATCGTGATGCGCTCGGCCACCTTGGCGATGAGCGACGAGATCTTCTCGGGGTCGACCACCGGCACGTGGCGCGCGACGAACTGCAGCCAGTTCGCGGCCTGCCGCTGTCCCCGCGTGATCAGGAGGATCGTGCCGAAGAACGCGGCCAACAAGAAGACGCCGGCGAGGGCGGCGAAGCCGTACGCCGGGTTGAACCCCCGCAGCGGAATGGAGATCACGAGCGCGGTCCAGAAGATCATGTTCAGCACGACCGCCGAGCCACTGCCCTGGACCGCGAGACCAAAGGCGTTGGTCTCGCGCGGCACCCCGAGCTCGTTGAAGATCCGGTAGGAGAGGGCGCCGGCGGGGGCCGTGCCGCCGGGCACGACGTGGCTGATCGCGAGGCCCGCGAGATTGACCCGCAGCAGGGTGAACCGGCCGGGGGCGTGGGGGTAGAGCACCGAACGGGTCAGTTCAACGTAGGAGTAGATCGCGGCCATCTCCAACAGGACGGCCACCACGACGAGGTAGGGGCTGAGGGAGGTGAGCAGGTGCAGCGAGTGGCGGGCCGAAGCGAATTGGGGAAGGACCAGCAACTTGATCACGAAGACCAGGCATCCGACGCTCAAGATGATGCGCACCTCTCGAGGCAGCGTGAAACGTCTCCTCTGCACGGGCTCGGGCATGGGTCAACCTTAAACGTTCGCTAAATCCCTGTTCGTCACCGTGGCGGACCCGTGAAGAGTCCCGAGGGCGCCGGTAGAATTGGCCAATGCCCGCGCTCGTGGTCCTGCCCACGTACAACGAGATCTTGAATATCGAGCCGATGCTGCGGGCGCTGCGCGACGTGGTGCCCCACTGCGTCATCCTGGTCGTGGACGACGCCAGCCCCGACGGGACGAGCGAGGTCGCCGAGAAGATGTCCGACGAATTGGGCCAAATCGAAATACTGCGCCACGGGTCCAAGAGGGGACTCGGCGCCGCCTACCGTGCCGGCTTCGGGTGGGGTCTCGCGCGGGGCTACGACTATTTCGTGGAGATCGACTGCGACTTCAGCCACGACCCCCGAGCGCTGCCGCAACTGCTGGAGGCGGCCGCCACCCACGACGTGGTGATTGGTTCGCGCTACGTGCCCGGTGGCCACATTCCCCAGTGGTCGCTGTCGCGACGGATGCTCTCGCGCGGCGGCAACCAGTACGCGTCGTTGATGCTCGGGCTCGGCGTCGCGGACTCCACCGCGGGTTACCGGGTCTACTCGGGCGCGGTCCTCGAGCGGATCGACTACGCGACGGTCGACGCGCGCGGCTACGGCTTCCAGATCGAGATGACCTATCGCGCCAAGCGGGCGGGCGCGACGATCATCGAGGTGCCGATATCGTTCACCGACCGTGAACGCGGCGAATCGAAGATGTCGGGCGCCATTGCCTTCGAGGCGCTAGGGCTGGTGACCAAGTGGGCCGTCGAGCGGACCCTGCAACGCGCTCACTGAACGGCGTCGACCAACACCGACGACAGCACGCTCATTAATTTCGCCTTGGTCTCTTCGCGTTCGGCCGTCGGGTCGGACTCGCTCACGATGCCCGCCCCGGCCCACGCTTCGAACTCCCGGCCGTCCAGGACGACGCCACGGAATCCAATCCACCACTCACCGTCGCCGTTGGCGTCGAGCCAACCGAGCGGGCCCGCGTAGTGTCCCCGGTCGTGGCCCTCGAGCCGGTGGATCAAGTCGTAGGCGCGCGCGCGCGGGACGCCGCCGACCGCGGACGTCGGGTGCAGCAGGCGCAGCACCGCGAGGGCGTCGGGCGCCCGGCTCTCCGACGAGCACGAGGCGCTGATCCACGTGCCCAGGTGGGCCAGCGTGCGCAGCGACACGATCGACGGCGTAGGGTCGGCCGACACGTCGTCGTACACGGTCGCGAGGGTGTTGACGATTTCGTTGACGGGCACGTTGTGCTCGTGGAGGTTCTTGCTACTGCCGAGCAGCCACTTCTGGTAGTCGTCGGGCGCGACGTTTGCCGGTAGGGCGATCGTGCCCGCGAGGGGGTTCGAACGGAGCGTCGACCCGGTGCGGCGCGCGAGTAGTTCGGGGGTGGCGCCAACGTAGCGTCGCCCGTCGACCGTGGGCATTGAGTAGATCGCGCAAAGGGGCTCGCGACGTCGCAGCCGTTGGGCGACCGCGGCCGGGTCGATTGCCTCGGGGACGGAGCCGAGCACGGCGCGCGCCAGCACGACCTTGTCGATCTCCTTGTTGCGCAGTATCTCAACGGCGAGTGCCACGTTGTGGGCGTACTCCTCGGGGGTCGGCACCAACGTCAGAGAGCGCAGGCTCTGGGTCTCCTGGACCGGCGCCTGGGCGTGCTCGAGGCGTTCGCGCCATCCGTTGCTGCCCGGGGGGGCGCTGAGCCACGCCGCACCGTCGCGGCTCTGGGTGAGGCAGAACTCGGGGACGGCGAGGTGCGCCGGGGCGGAGCGGTCAAAGGGGAGGGTCCCGAAGGCCACGACGCCCGTGCCCGGCGGTCCGTCGTCGCCCACCAGCTCGTGTTCGCCGAGCGCTCGTCGTGCGTCAACGGGCTCGTCCAGCCCGCCCTCGAGCACGACCTGGTCGACCGTGCGCCCGAAGCCCACGCGCAGGACGTCACTCGTCTCCAGGAGCCAGCCGTCGCGGGCGCCGACGGCGCGCAGGGCCTCCAGGCGCTGCGGGTCAATGCGCTGGCGAACGAATCTCACAGGGCTCTCGTCGCGACGAACTGTTGGCTGAGGCCACCCATGACGCGCCGGTGGTTGACGGCGCTGAAGCCCGATCGGTTGAGCATCCGGGCAATCTCGTCGCTCGGGGGCAGGTACGCGGTCGACTGCGGTAGGTAGTGGTAGGCGGCGCGGTCCGACAGTATCGAGCCCATGAACGGCACGACGCGCCGGAACCAGAAGCGAAAGCCGGCGCGCCAGAGGCCCGAGCGCGGTTCGGCCACCTCGAGCAGCGAAAGACGTCCTCCGGGGCGCAGCACGCGGGCCATCTCGTCGAAGGTTCCCGCGAGGTCCGTAAAGTTGCGCAACGCGTACCCGCACGTCAGTCCGTCAAAGCCGGCGCTGCGAAACGGCAGCGAGGCGGCGTCGGCCTGGACGCCCTCGCACAGTTCGCGCCCGGCGTGCAGCATTCCGAAACTCAGATCGGTCGCGACCGCGAGGTGGCCCTGGCGGCGCAGTTCGCGGGTGAAGTCACCGGTGCCGGCAGCAACGTCGAGCACGACGCTCTCGCGCGGCAGGCGCAGGTCGCTCACCGCGCGCCGACGCCAGCGCGCGTCGAGGCCGAACGTCATGAGCCGATTGACTAGTTCGTAACGTGACGCAATGGCGTCGAACATGGCGCGCACCTGACGCGTCTTCTCTTCGCCTTGGGGGAGCGGACTTTCGGCCACGTCGTTCAGTGGTAGTAGCGAAAGACCACTTGGGCGACGCACGACGGCTTGGGGGCGTCCTTCACCTCGACGACCACGTCCAGACAGACCTGCACCCCGCCGTTGACCGCGTCGACCGAGGCGAGGGTCGCGCCGGCCCGGATCTCGGAGCCGACCGGCACCGGACTCGTGAATCGAACCTTGTTGGTACCGTAGTTGACGCCCATCGCGACACCCTCGACGCGAAGCACCCCGCCCAAGAGCACGGGGATGAGCGAGAGGGTGAGGTACCCGTGGGCGATCGTCGTGCCGAAGGGTCCGCTCGTCGCGCGCTCGGGGTCGACGTGGATCCACTGGTGATCCCCGGTCGCGTCGGCGAACAGATTCACCTGCTCCTGGGTAACGACCTGGTAGGGCGAGTAGCCGAGGTGGGTCCCCACGAGCGCCGTCAGTTCGTCAATGCTCCCTACGTGTGTCGTCATCAGAACCTCCGCAGCAACTCTATCTTTCGGATTCCGCGACCGGTCGCTCGTCACGCGCACGACCCTTACAATGGTGAGATGAGTGAAGAGGTCCACCCCGAACGACACCGTCAGATCACGAGTGGCTGGTTCCGCGCCGCGATCTTTGGCGTCAGCGACGGTCTCGTCACCAACACGTCGCTGATCCTGGGCTTCGCCGGCGCCAATCCCGGCCACAGCGTCGTGCGTCTCGCCGGCCTCGCCGGACTGGTCGCGGGGGGCTTTTCGATGGCGAGCGGCGAGTACGTCTCGATGCGCGCGCAAAAAGAGACCCTGGAGTACGAGATCGGTGTCGAGCGCAAGTCGCTGCTCGATCACCCCGACGAGGAGCGGGCCGAGTTGCGCGCGCTCTTCATCAAACAGGGCATCGAAGCCGATCTGGCCGAGCGACTCTCGGTCGACCTGATGAGCGACCACGAGCTCGCGGTGCGCACCCACGCCCGCGAGGAGTTGGGCGTCGACCCCTCCGCGACCGGTTCACCCTGGGGCGCGGCGTTCTCGTCGCTGTTCGCTTTTGCGATAGGGGCCTTCATTCCCCTGGTCCCCTGGCTGATCAGGTCGTCGGGCAACCAGGTGGTCTGGTCGATCGGCCTCGCGGTCATCGCGGCCTTCATCATTGGAGGCTCGATCGGGCGCATCACCCGCAAGGGCGTCGTTCGTTGGGGGCTGCGTCAAGTAGCGATTGGGGCGTTGGCGGCGCTCGTCACCTTCGGGATTGGGCGCCTCGTCGGGGCCCGCTAGCTCCGACTGAAGCGCACCAGTCGATCGTCGCGCACGACCGTGAAGCCGAGCGCCTGGTACAGCGCCTTCGCGCCCGCGTTGGACTCGTCGACGAAGAGCATGGCGCGCGAGACGCCCTTGCGGCGAAGGACTTCGAGTCCCTGGGTGACCATCACCCGTCCAAGCTGGCGGCCCTGAAAGTCCGGGTGAACCGAGATGATGTAGATCTCGCCGAAGCGGTCGGGGTGCAGCTCGTGGACCTTGGTCCAGCACGACGCGGCGAGTTGTCCGTCGATCTCGAGCAGCAGGAACCCCGACGGGTCGAACCACGGTTCGAGGAGACGCTCGTCGAGATCGGCCATCAACCACGCCCCCTGTTCGGGATGATGGGCGAAGGCCGCGTTGTTCTGCTCGAGCCAGGGCTGTTCGTCGCGACCGCGCTCGAAATTGCGCAGCGTCGCCCCCGCGGGCACTGCCACGCACGCGACCGGGAGCGCTACCTGCATCAGCTGGAGGGTGCGCACGACCTGGCACGAGCCGTGGTCCAGCGTCTGGGGGCCGCGCGTCCACCAGTCCAGGGTTTCGTGCGTGACGAAGAGGTGGGCGAGCAGGTGGTCTTCGACCTCGCCACCACACATCTCGACCACGGCGCGTTCAATTCCGTTCACCATCGCGTAGCGCACGAGCACGCCGTCGCGGAATTGGAGCCAGTGTTCGGCCCGCCAGCCGTGCACCACGATGCGCCGACGGGCCTCGTCAATCGCCTCGCGGCCGAGCAGGCTCTCGGTGCGATTGAGCAGATCCAGGACGTCGAGTCGCTCTTCGGTCGTGAGCGACGAGCAGGACTGCCACGATTCGGTCATGGCAGCAGGTTACCGGCGCCACTCAGTCGGTTCGACCCGCGACGCGCGTAAGACGTCGCAGCAGCGCGCCGATCGTTCGCTCGGCGGCCACTAGCTCGCTGTAGATGTCGGGCGCCATCGCCGCGCCCTCGGCCTCGACGAGGGCCGTCACGCGCGTCGAGACCTCACTCAGCGTCGAGGTGATGGTGTTGAGTTCGCTCTGGATGCTCATCGAAGCCTTTGGTCGAGGTCGTGCGCCGCGTGCTGGCGCCTACAGTACTGGTCGATGCACGAGTCGACGATGATCAGCGAAGCGCACCTCGAATGGTCGCGCCTCACGGTGCGCGGGCCGCAGAGTCTGGAGTTCCTCCAGGGTCAACTGAGTCAGGACCTGGCGTTGATGTCGGACGACCACGCGTGGGCCCTACTGCTCGCGCCCGACAGCGTGGTGATCTCGTCGCTCTACGTCACCAGGGTCGATGATGGATTCGACCTCGTCGTCCCCCGTAGCCTGGGGGAGGCGGCGCTGACCCGACTTCGTCGTTTCCTGCTGCGAACAAAGTGCACCCTCGAACTCAGCGACGTCGAGGCGGGACCGTTCGCCACGGTCGTCGACCAGATCGCCGCGGGCGCGCCCGGCCCGAAGGAGTTCGCGCGCGCGCTGACGCCGCACTGTTTCGGCGCGTCGTTCGTCGCCGCGACGATCTCGTTCACGAAGGGCTGCTTCACCGGGCAAGAGTTGGTGGGTCGCCTCGACGCGCGACACTCGAGCGTGCCCTGGCGCCTAGTTCGGGTGACGGGCCCGACGGTCGCGCGCGTGGACCAGGTCCTCGGTCTGAAGGGTCCCGAGGGTCCTCGGGGCGTCACGTCGTGGACCGGCGACGGCGACGGCGTGATCGCGCTCGGGATCGCGCATCGCACCGTGCTCGACCCCGTGGTGCTCGCCACCATTGACGACGTGCGCGTGGAGCCGATCGCCTGAACGGCGCGGCGCTCGCCGTTAACGTGGTGGGCAAGGAGATTGCTCGTGCGACTCAACATCGAAGGACTCTTCATCAAGATTTCGGGCGTGACCAACGAGGACGACGCCCTCTTCTCCATTGGCCTCGGGGCGACCGCGGTCGGCTTCGATTTCACGCCGACGCCGCGCCAAATCTCGGCAGCGGCCGCCCACGACATCGTGCGACGACTCCCGAGCGGGGCCCTCTCGGTCGGACTCTTTCGAAACGAGATGCCCGAGCGCGTCGTTGAGATCGCGAACACCTTGGGGCTCAGCGCGGTCCAACTGGACGGACCGGTCACCGGGGCCTCGCTCGCCTACATCGCCGAACGGGTGAACACCGTCATGCGCTCCCTGCCGAGCACCGGTAACCCCGACCTGGCGGCGCCCATCGTGGGCGTGGACTACTTGGTCCTACCCGAAGCCGACGACCACGACTCGCTGGTGGACTGTCTCGCCATCTTCCTCGACGACGCCATTCGCACGCCCACGGTCGCCTCGGGCGGGCTGAACCCGTCCAACGTGGTCGACGTGGTCCAGAACTATCCGGTGTGGGGCATTGACGTCCGCTCGGGCGTCGAAACGGCGCCGGGCGTCAAGGATCCGGTGTTGCTAGGCCGATTTATCGCCAACGCCCGATGGGCCTACGACAACAGTTACGTCGAACGCCACCACGACGAGTGGCCGCTCTGATTAGGCCTCGAATCGTCTGAAGACCACGCTGCCGTTGTGGCCGCCGAAGCCGAAGGAGTTGGAGAGCACGACGTCGACCTTGGCGGCGCGCGGCGCGCCAATCACGACGTCGAGCCCGCACTCGGGGTCGACCTCGGTGGTGCCGGCCGTCGGGGGAATCAACTGGTGGACCAGCGTCAGGACCGAGGCCACGCCTTCGAGGGCGCCCGCCGCGGCGAGGCTGTGGCCGAGGTGGCCCTTGATCGACGTCACCGGCGGCACGTTGTCGCTAAAGACCTGGCGCACGGCGTAGGACTCGGCGAAGTCGTTGAGCGGCGTCGACGTACCGTGAGCGTTGATGTGCGAGACGTCCGCGGCGGCGACGCCGGCGTCGGCGAGGGCGAGCTCCATGCAGCGAATCGCGCCGTGGCCCAAGGGATCGGGCGCGGTGATGTGGTGCGCGTCGGCGGTGGAGGCCGCACCGATCACCTCGGCGTAGATCGTGGCACCGCGCGCGAGGGCGTGCTCCCACTCTTCGAGTACCAGGATCCCCGCGCCCTCGCCCATCACGAAGCCGTCCCGGTTGACGTCGAAGGGACGTGAGAAGTCGGTACTGGAGAGCGCGGTCATGTTGCGAAAGCCGGCCTCGGCGATCTCGACCATTACCGCCTCAGCCCCGCCCGAGACCGCGACGGTGCTCCGCCCGGACGCGACGAGGCGCGCGGCGTTACCGATCGCGTGCGTTCCCGCGGCGCAGGCCGTCGTCACGGTCTCGGCGGGACCGCCCAGGCCGAAGCGCATGGAGACCGCGGCGGTACCGGCGTTGGGCATCATCATGGGCACCAGGAAGGGCGACACCCGATCGCGCCCCTTCTCGTTCAAGATTCGGTTCTGCTCGATGACCGTCTGGAGACCACCGATGCCGGTCGTCACGATACTGCCGGCGTCGAGAATCGGCCCGACGAGGCCGCTCTGGATCCAGGCCTCGTCGGCGGCCATCAGCGCGTAGAGCGTGAAGGGGTCGAAGCGGCGAAGCTCCTTCGGTCCACCGATATGGGTGGCGTCGAACGGGGCGATGCGCTTGGACCCCGGGGCGGTGCTCTTCGCGAGGGCCGACCACAGCGCCTCCACGCCGACGCCGGCGCACGAGAGCGCGCCGAGTCCCGTGACCGCGACGCGCAGGCCCTGAACCGGCCCCGAGGGGGTAACGGCGACGTGCACTACAGCTTGGCGTAGATCAGTTCGAAGGCTTCGCCGACGGTGCGAATATCTTTCAACTCGTCCTCGGCGACTTCGATGTCGAAGGTCTCTTCGAGCGCCATGACGAGCTCGACCAGGTCGAGACTGTCGGCGCCGAGGTCGTCACTGAAGGACGCCTCCATCGTGATCTTGGCGGGATCGACGGCCAACACCTCGACGGCGTTGTCGGTAAATTTCGCTAAGGCTTCGTTGCGGTCCATGGTCCTACCCCTAATCGTCGGATGTCTCATCGTACTCAAAGGTCGCGGCGAGCGGGCTCAGTGGCCCATCGCCATGCCGCCGTCGACGCACAGCACGGCACCCGTGACGTACCGGGCCTGGGCACCGGCGAGGAAGGCCACGACGCCCGCAACGTCTGACGGAGTCCCAATCCGTCCCATGGGAATCATCGATTCCATGGCCTCCTTCGCCGCGCCGAGATCGGTCGTCATGTCGGTATCGATGAGGCCCGGAGCAACGACGTTCACGGTCACGCCGCGAGACGCGACCTCCTTCGCGAGCGACCGGGCGAGGCCGACCAGTCCGGCCTTGGCGGCCGCGTAGTTGGCCTGACCCGGCACGCCGATGAAGGGGCTGACCGAACTGATGAACACAATCGACCCGGCTCGGGCGCGCACCATTGAGGCCATCGCCGCGCGCGCGGTGTAGAAGGCGCCGTCGAGATTGGTGGCGATCACCTCGTGCCACTGCTCGTCGGACATGCGCATTGCCAGCCCGTCGCGCGTCACGCCGGCGTTCACGACGGCCACCGCGACGGGGCCGAACTCCTCGATGGCGGCCTTGATGGCGCTCGTGACGGCGCCGGAGTCGGCGACGTCGACGGCGAAGGACTTCGCGCAGCCCGCCGGCGCGTCACCCGAGCGTGACAGCGCGACGACCTGATCGCCGTCGGCGACGAACGTGGCGGCGATCGCCGCGCCGATGCCGCGACTGGCGCCGGTGACGAGGACGTGTCGGTTCATAAGGTGGTCTCCTCAAGTTCGAGCAGCGAAGCGAAGGAGAGTTGGACGGTGAAGGGACGAATCCGTTTCGTGAGACCCGTCAGCACTGCGCCCGGGGGCATCTCGACCGTCGTCGTCACGCTCTGTGGCAGCGCGAGCGTGGCGTCGAGGAACTGCACTGGCGAGGTCAGTTGGCGCGACAGGAGGTCGCGCCACTCGAGCGCCGACGTGTGCATCGTGCCGTCGACGTTGGCGATGAGCATCGCCTCGGTGGTGCCCCACGTCACGTTGGCGAGCGCCTGGTCGAGTTCGCCCTGGGCGGGGACCATTAACGGGGAGTGAAAGGCGCCGCCGACGGCCAGCGGTGTCGCGCGACGCCAGCCCAGTTCCCGGTGACGCGCGAGCAGGTCGTCGAGGCCGCGACGGGTACCGCTGACGACGACCTGGCCGGTGCCGTTGATGTTGGCGACCCACGCCTCCTCGAGATGCTGGAGCTGTGCGCGAGCATCGTCGTCGCCGCCCATCAGGGCGACCATCGAGCCCTCGGTGGTCGCGGCGGCTCGCGCCATCGCGGCCCCGCGCACGCTAATGAGTCGGGCGCCGTCTTCGATGCTGACGAGGCCCGACGCGACGAGGGCCGAGAACTCCCCGAGGCTGTGACCGAGCAGGTACCGGGGCCGCACCCCGCGATCGACGAGCTCCCGGTAGCCAATAGTCGAGAGGGCGAAGGTGGCGATCTGCGCGCGGTCGGTACGCACGACCTCGTCGTCGGAGGCGTCGAGCAGGAGTTCCGCGACGTCGACGCGCGCGACGTCGCTGATCTGGTCGACCACCGCCCAGTGCGGCGACGTCCGCCAGGCCCTCCCGGCGCCACCCGTCAAAGAGCCCTGGCCGGGGAAGAGCGCGACGACGTCGTCGCGAAAGTCGAGGGAGGCCGGTTCACGCATGTTCACAAAGTTATAGTGCCCGGAGTGGGACTCGAACCCACACACCCTCTCGAGTAAAGACTTTTGAGGCCTCCGCGTCTGCCGATTCCGCCATCCGGGCTGCGGCGACCACGGTAGCAGTCCGTAAGGTGACGGGGATGAGAGCGACGCTCTGGCGACAGGAGATCGAACTTCGCCACAGCGTGCGGACCTCGTATGAACACCACCAGCGCCGTACGCGCCTCTACTTGCGAATTGAGCACGACGGCGCGTCGGGCTTTGGCGAGGTCGCGCCCCAGCCAACGGCGCTACACGGCGACCCGGGCCTCGAGGACGTGCTCGACGAAGTACGGCGCTTCGTGCTACCCCAATTCGTCGACGTCGTTCGTCGAGAACGCGGCCTGCCGTCGTGGAGTCGGGTCGCGCGCTTTGCGGGCCCGCGTCGCGCCAGTGGGTTCGCCGTGGCGCTGCTCGAGATGGCCCTGCTCGATCGCGAACTGGAGGTGACGGGCGAGCGGGTCGAAGAGCGCTGGGTTCCACACTTTGCGACGCCTCGCCAGGCGACGGTCTCGTTGCTCGACGACGGGCCGTGGCCCCTCGTCGAGGGCGTCGCGAGGGTGCGCGCGAAGACCGCGCCGGGTCCGCCCAGTCACAGTGCCTTAGAGCGGCTCGCGGCACTGCGCGTGCCGGTGCTGCTCGATTTCAACTGCAGCGCGACCTCCGACACTCAAGTGCTCGAACAGGTCCATCTCGTCGCCGAGGTGGCCGAGGTTGCCGCCGTCGAACAGCCCTTCGCCGTCGGCAACGTGGTCGACCTCGCGCGCCTCGCGCCCCAGCTCGAGACCGGTCTCAGTGTGGACGAGGGAGTTCGCTCGACGCGCGATGTTGGCCAGCTCGTTCGCTACGGCGCCGCCACAATGATCTGCGTGAAGCCGGCGCGCGTTGGCGGTCTCGCGAACGCCCGCACGCTCATCGCCAGGGCCCACGACGCCGGTCTCGGCGCCTACGTTGGCGGATTCTTCGAGTCGCCCTACGCGCGGCGCGTGCATCAGGCCCTGGCCTTCAACACGGTCGACGAGCCGAGCGACCTCGACGCCGTGGCGGTAGTGCTCGAGGGCTACGACCACGAGGTCGACTCGATCGAGCTCGCCTTCGGACTGCGACCGTCGGCGGTGATGTTGGAGTGCGCCACGGTCGTTCTGACGCTCGACGAGTCGACGATTTAGACTTGAACCATGAGTTCACGACCTCACAAGCGCCGGCTCGAAGACGTCCAGCGAGAACTGGGCCAGGCGCGCGAGAGCCTCTACGTCCTCCAAGAGCAGGTGGCCGTCTGGAACGACGCGCTCGACGACGCGCGGATTCGAGCCCTGGTGTCAGAGACGCCCCTGCAGACCCACGAATACGACGACCTCTCGCGCCACGTGGCCGTGGCCAACGCCGAGATGAAGCGTCGGAGCGAGGACGTGCGCGAACTGGTGGAGGCGCGCGACGAGCTACTGCGCAACTGGACACCGAAGGACGACAATGGCTAAGCGTGTGGTCATTGCCGACGACGAGTCGATCATTCGTCTGGACTTGAAGGAGATCCTCGAAGGCGACGGCTACCTGGTCGTGGGCGAAGCGGCGCGCGGTGACGACGCCCTCGCGATGATCCACGACCTCGAACCGGACCTGGCGTTGCTCGACGTGAAGATGCCGGGGATGGACGGCATCGAGGTCGCGCGCGAGCTGAAGGGCACCACGACCATGGTCGTGCTCTTGACGGCGTTCAGTCAGCGATCACTCATCGAGAGTGCGCGTGACGCCGGCGTCGTGGCGTACCTCGTCAAGCCATTTCGCAGCAGCGAGATCCTGCCCAAGCTGGCGACGCTGCTGAGCCCGGCGGCGATCGAACACCACGAGTTGCCCGACGCCACCCACGTGGATGACAAGATCGAGACGCGCGAGATCGTTCAGCGCGCCAAGGAGCTCTTGATGGAGCAGCGCGGGCTCGACGAACCGTCGGCCTTCGAAGTCATCCAACAGTCCGCGATGCGCGGACGCACCCGCATGCGCGACGTCGCCCAGAAGATCTTGAAGGGCGAGTTCGTTGACTGAGCCGAGCGACGATCGCCCCCTGCTCTTGCTCGACGGGATGTCGCTGGCCTTTCGCGCCTTCTTCGCGCTGCCGACCGATATTCAGACATCCGAGGGACTGGTCACGAACGCGCTGCACGGCTTCGCCGCGATGGTGGTCTCGCTCGTCCAGAGCCAACGGCCTCGGGCCCTCGTCGTCGCCTTCGACCTGCCCGGAGGGACTTTTCGCGACGCGATGACCGAGGACTACAAGGGTGGGCGGGCCGAGACGCCCCCCGAGATCGAACACCAGTTCGACCTCATTCGCGACCTCTGTCTCGCCCTGCACATTCCGGTGCTCGGCGTCCCGCACTTCGAGGCCGACGACGTGTTGGCGACGCTCGCCACCTGGGGACGTGACCAGAAGATTCCGGTGATCGTGGTGAGCGGCGATCGCGACACGTTCCAGCTCGTTGAGGATCCCTACGTGAAGGTGCTCTACAACCGCCGCGGCGTCTCGGACTACTCGCTCTACGACGAGGCCGGCATCTTCGAGCGCTGCGGCATCGAGCCCGAGCGTTACCCGCTCCTCGCGGCGTTGCGCGGTGACACCTCGGACAACCTTCCCGGCGTGCCCGGGGTCGGCGAGAAGACCGCGGCCAAGCTCTTCGCCCAGTACCGCGACCTCGACGAGCTCTACCTTCATTTGGCGGACCTCACCCCGAAACTGCGCGAGAATCTCGCCACCTTCGAAGAGCGGGCGCGCAACAACGAGCGGGTCATGCGTCTCATTCGCGACGTGCCGCTCGACTTCACGCTGGGCGACGTCACCCTCGGCGGTTGGAACCGTGACGAGGTCGTGACGTTCTGTGAGCGTTTCGAGATGAACACCATGCGCACCCGACTCGACAAGTTGATGAAGGACGGGCTGCTCGGCCAGCCGGCCGACGCGGCCCGGGGGCCCCTCGAGGCGAAGCCGGTCGCGCCAGTCACCGCACCCTCGGTTCGCGCGTTTGCCGACGTGCTCGGCGCCACGTCGAGGCCGATCGTCGCCTGGCGCGCCGCCACGGTGGCGGTGCTCGACCCGACGAGTCTGATCGTCGCCACGGCGAGCCTCGACGAGTTCTTCGAGGCGGTGGGCGACCGGGCCCCGAGCGGTCACCACCTCAAGGGTCTCTACCGCATCGCCGCCGAACGAGGCGTCGAACTGGCCGATCCGCTCGACGACACGGCGATCATGGCCTTTCTGCTTGACGCCAACAGCGGCCGCTACGAGCTGGCCGACGTCGCCCACCGATTCCTCGACGAGCCTCTGGGCCCGCGCACGCCGTCGCTGTTCGAAACGGCGTCGGACGAGGCGTCGCTGATTGGCGAAGTGGCGGTGGTCGCGCGTCTCGTGGAGCACCTGCGCGCCGAAATCGTGCGCTGGGAGCTCGGCTTCGTTTACGAGCAGGTCGAACTGCCCCTCGTGAAGGTGCTCGGACGAATGGAGGCGCGCGGCGTACGCGTGGACCTCGCGATGTTGACGCGCATTGCCGCGGAGTTCGCCACCGAGGCGAGCGCGCTCGACCTCCAGATCCAGCAGGTCGCCGGCCACGAGTTCAAGGTCAACTCGCCCCATCAGCTCCAGACCGTGCTCTTTGACGAACTCGGTCTCACCACGGTGAAGAAGATCAAGTCCGGCTTCTCGACCGACGCGACGAGCCTCGAAGCCATTGCGTCCGAGCACCCGATCGTGGCGTTGGTCCTGCGCTATCGCGAAGTGGAGAAGCTTCGCGGTACCTACGGGCCGCCGCTGATCGGCGCGGTGGGTGACGACGGTCGCATCCACGCGACCTTTCACCAGACCGTCGCGCGAACCGGGCGCCTCTCGTCGGATAACCCCAACTTGCACAACATTCCCGTGCGGACTCTCGATGGTCGGCGCCTGCGCTACGCCTTCGTGCCGAGCGAGGGGTGGCTCCTCGCGGTGTCGGACTACAACCAGATCGAGCTGCGCATTCTGGCGCACCTCTCCCAGGACAGCGGGCTCCTCGCGGCCTTCGCCTCCAACGAGGACGTGCACCGCACCATTGCCGCGTCGGTCTTTGGCGTCGCGCCGGCGGCGGTCTCCTCCGAGCAGCGTGAACAGGCGAAGGCGGTCTCCTACGGACTGGCCTACGGCATGGAGGCCTTCGGACTCAGCCGACGCCTCGGGCTGAGCGTCGGGGCGGCCAAGGAGATAATGGAAAAGTACTTCGCCGGGTTTCCGAGCCTGCGCTCCTACATGGATCAGACCATCAAGGAGATTCGCGCGACCGGTTACTCGCGCACCGAGTTCGGGCGTATTCGTCCATTCCCGGACCTAGCGACCGCCTCGGGGCCCCAGCGCCAGGCGGCGGAGCGCCAGGCCATGAACGCGGGAATCCAGGGCCTGGCGGCCGACATCTTCAAGTCGGCGCTCGTGCGCCTCGATCGGCGCTTACGACACGAGCACCTGGCGGCCCGATTGGTACTCCAGGTTCACGACGAGGTCGTCGTCGAGGCGCCGCCCGAGGAGCGTGACGTCGTCGGGGACATCATCGTGGAGTCGCTCGTCCACGCCGCCAACCTGTCGGTCCCGCTCGAGGTCTCCCTGCACTGGGGCGACAGCTGGGCCACGGCGAAGGGCTGAAGTCCCTACTGCTAGGATTTTCATCTGGGTTTGCACCGGTCGACCCAGTCCCTATCGTCTAGTTGACCCCGGTGCGGTCGTTTGAAGGAAGTACGCATGTCGGACGGCACCAGCCTCCTCTCCCCAGTGCAAATGGGAACTTTCGACGAGGACGGCAACTACGTCGCTCGCGTCATCACCGAAGACAACATGCTGGGCACCGACCTCGCCACGCTCGTCGGCGACAGCGTCCTTGAATTCGAAGACGGCGACCTCGTCAGTGGCACCGTCGTCAAGATCGACCACGACGAGGTACTGCTCGACATCGGCTTCAAGAGCGAGGGGGTCATTCCCGCGCGCGAGCTCTCGATTCGCAATGACGTCGACCCCTCCGAGATCGTCGCGCTCGGCGAGCGCATTGAGTGCCTCGTCTTGCAGAAGGAGGACAAAGAGGGTCGCCTGGTCCTCTCCAAGAAGCGGGCGCAGTACGAAAAGGCCTGGAGCAACATCGAAGAGTTGAAGAACCGCGACGAGGTCGTCAAGGGCGTCGTCATCGAGGTCGTCAAGGGCGGACTGATCGTCGACATTGGTCTTCGCGGCTTCCTGCCGGCGTCGCTCGTCGAGCTGCGTCGCGTGCGCGAGCTGCAGCCCTACATTGGCAAGACCGTCGAAGCCAAGATCATTGAACTCGACCGCAACCGCAACAACGTGGTCCTCTCGCGCCGCGCCTGGCTCGAAGAGACGCAGAAGGAGCAGCGCGGGGACTTCCTGTCGAACCTGAAGCCGGGCGAGCGTCGCCACGGCGTCATCTCGTCGGTCGTCAACTTCGGCGCGTTCGTCGACCTCGGGGGGATGGATGGACTGATCCACGTCTCCGAGCTCAGTTGGAAGCACATCGACCACCCGAGCCAGGTGGTCACCGTCGGCGACGAGGTCGACGTCGAGGTGTTGGACGTCGACTTCTCGAAGGAGCGCATCTCGCTCTCGTTGAAGGCCACCCAGTCCGACCCGTGGCAGGTCTTCGCCGACAGCCACGCTGTCGACCAGTTGGTCTACGGCCGCGTGACCAAACTCGTGCCCTTCGGTGCGTTCGTGCAGGTGGGCGAGGGTATCGAGGGTCTGGTACACATCTCGGAGATGGCCGCGCACCACGTCGAGTCGCCCGACCAGGTCGTCACCGCCGGCGAGGAGCTGTGGGTCAAGATCATCGAGCTCGACACCGCGCGCCGCCGCATCAGCCTGTCGATCAAGCAGGCCGCCGAGGGTGGCGAGGTCTCCGAAGAGTACCGTGAGGCCTTCGGCAGTCACGCCTACGACAGTGAGGGTAACTACATCGGGGCGATCGAGTACGGCGAGTTCACTCCCGAGACCGAGGCGCAGGCCGCGTGGGCCGAGTACGCCGTCGAGGTGTCGGGCAAGCCCGAGGACGAGGCGCCAAGCGACGAACCGACGAGTCCACCGAGCGACGCGGCGACTCCCGAGCTCCCCGCGAACGCGAACGAGGAGCCGAAGAGCGAATAGTCCACTTGGAATGGTCCCGTCCCTGGCGCGACCGGCGTCGGGGACGGGACTTTTTTCGATGGCGGCCCGATCAGGCGGGCGGGTCTTCGCCCGTCCGTCCGTCGACCGACTCTCGGATCAGGTCGGCGTGACCGGTGTGGCGGGCGTACTCTTCGATCAGATCGACCATCATGCGCCGCAGGCTCGGCGTGCGACCGTCGGGCCAGGTATGGCGAATGAGCTGGTCGGGACCTCCCCGGGCCAGGGCCTCGGCGAGCGCGATGCGCGAGCGCGCCACCGCCCCGTGCCACAGCGCGTAGAGCGACGCCGGGCTGTCGTCGAGGGACGTGCGCCACTCCCAGTCGGGTTCGGCGTCGAAGTCCACGGCGTCGAAGGGGGGACCGAGGGCCTCGCCGTTGAGGCGAAACGTGAAGTAGTAGTCCTCCACGAAGGCCAGGTGCTTGCAGAGGCCACCGAGGGTCATGGTCGAGAGGCCGACCGTGGCCCGCAGTCCGGCTTCGTCGAGGTCCGCGCACTTCCAGGCGAACGTCGCGCGCTGTCGCTCCAGAGAGCCGACCAGCGTGTCGGCCTCGTTGCCGGCGACCGGGGGCTCGGTCAGGACCTCGCGGTCGCGATCGCTCACTCGGCGAGCCGCGCCCTTCGGGTCAGGGTCAACGGGTAGTGGCAGGCGACCTGGTGGCCCGGAGCGACCTCCTGGGGCAACGGCACCTCCTCGGCGCACCGATCCGTGGCGTTCGGACAGCGCGTGCGAAAGCGGCACCCGCTCGGCGGATTCATCGGGCTCGGCGGCTCGCCTTCGAGGACCTGGCTGTGCATCGGGGAGTCGGGATCGGCTTCGAGCGCCGCGCCCAGCAGGAACTCGGTGTAGGGGTGGGCCGGCTCGTCGTAGAGGGTGTCGGCGGGGCCGATCTCGCAGATCTTGCCAAGGTACATCACCGCGACCCGGTCACTGACGTTCTTCACGACCGCGAGGTCGTGGGCGATGAACAAGAGCGTCAGGCCGTACTCGGCCTTCAGATCCTCGAGCAGATTCAGGATCTGGGCCTGGACCGAGACGTCGAGGGCCGAGACCATCTCGTCACAGATCAACAGCTGGGGGCGCATGGCGAGGGAGCGCGCGATCGAAATCCGCTGACACTGCCCGCCGGAGAACTGTCGGGCGTAGCGATTGCCGTAGACCGCGGGGTCGATGCCGACTTTTGACAGAAGGTCGCTCACCAGGGCGTCGCGTTCGCTTCCCGGCGTCTTCTTCCAGCAGTCGAGCGGCTCGGCGACGATGTCTTTCACGCGTCGACGTGGGTTGAGCGAGCTGATGGGGTCCTGAAAGATCATCTGCATGTGGGTGCGGGCGTTACGCAGCGCCCGGCCCGACAGCCTGGTCATCTCGACGCCCCGGAGTTCGATCGTGCCCCCCGAGGGTTCGACGATGCGCATGAGGGCCTTGCCGGTCGTGGACTTGCCGCAGCCCGACTCGCCGACCAGGCCGAGCGTCTCGCCCTCGAAGATGTCGAAACTGATCCCGGCGACGGCGCTGATCGCGTGACGGTGGTGGCCGAAGGTCACGGTCAGGTCGCGGACCTTCAACAGGGGCGTACGGTCGGCACTCATGGGGCGCGGACTCCTCGGTTCGATGGTAGGGGGTTCCAGCAGGCGAAGTAGTGGCCGGTCTCGTCGGCCGCCTGAAGTGTGGGCCGCACGTTGTGGCATTGATCGGTCGCGTAGGCGCAGCGTGGGGCGAAACTGCAACCGTCGGCCAGCTTCATCAGGTTCGGGGGCCGACCGGGAATCGTCTGTAGACGGGTGTGGCTGTGGTTGGAGACCTTGGGCGAACTCTCGAGCAGCGCTCGGGTGTAGGGCATGCGGTGGTGGTAGAAAACGTCGCGCGTGTCCCCGATCTCGACGATGCGTCCGGCGTACATCACGACAATTCGCGAAGTGCGCGTCGCCACGACCCCGAGGTCGTGGGTGACCAGAATCACCGACATCTTCAAGCGATCCTTCAGCTCGTCGAGCAGATTCAGAATCTGTGCCTGAATGGTGACGTCGAGCCCGGTCGTCGGTTCGTCGGCCATGAGCAGCTTCGGCGAGCAGGCGAGGGCGGTCGCGATCACCACGCGCTGGCGCATGCCTCCGGAGAGGTGACCGGGGTACGAGTTGTAGCGCTCGACTGGCGAGGGGATGCCGACGAGTTCGAGCAGCTCGATGGAGCGAGCCTTGGCGCTCGCGCGGTCCATACCGAGTCGGACCCGCAGCGATTCGTCAATCTGCTGGCCAATGCGCATGACCGGGTTGAGCGAGGTCATGGGGTCCTGGAAGACCATCGCGACCTCGGTGCCCCAAATCTGGCGCTTGGCCTTCTCCGAGGCCCCCACGACCTCGAAGCCATTGATGATCGCCGAACCGGTCACCGTGACGTTGCGGCGGGGCTGGAGGCCCATGATGGTGCGCGACAGGACCGTCTTGCCCGAGCCGGATTCGCCCACGATGCCGAGCGTCTCGTTCTGACCGAGAGTGAACGAGACGCCCCCGACCGCGGTCAGGGGCCCACTGTTGGTGGTGAACGTCGTGGTCAGATCCTTGACGACGAGGAGCTCGTCGCTCACAGTTTCACCTCCGTCACGTCGTAGTGGGTCCGGAGTCGGTCGCCAATGAAGTTGAGGCAGAGCAGGAAGAGGCAGAGGGCCGCGGACGGAAAGATCACCAGCCACGGATTCTGGGCGAGGACGGTGCGCGACTCGTTGATCATATTGCCCCAGGACGGCGTCGGCGGATTGACCGAAAGTCCGAGAAAGGCGAGGGCGCCCTCGAGGGTGATGACGGTGGCGATGCCGATGAGCAGGAATGAGACACCAATGGGTGCAATGTTCGGCAGCAACTCCTTGATCAGTATGCGTCGATCGGTGGCCCCTTGCACCTTCGCGGCGATGACGTAGTCCTTCGTCGCCACGTTGAGCGTTGCCGTGCGAATAACCCGGTAGACGAGTGGCACCGAGGCGAGGCCAATGACGATGATGATCTTCAAGAGGGCGCGCGGCGTCCAGAACGAGAGCACCGCGATGGTCGCAATGATGGCGGGAAAGGCCAGCAGCACGTACATGATGGTCGTAAAGATCGAGTCGAATCGTCCTCGCTTGTAGGCGGCGAGCATACCGAGCGGCGCCCCGATCCCGAAGCCGATGATCATCGCGCCGACGCCGACCGCGACCGAGACCCGCGAGCCAAAGACGACCCGCGAGAAGATGTCACGGCCCAGGTCGTCCGTGCCGAAGAGGTGGTGCCAGCCGGGGCCGACGTTGATGTTGTTGTAGTCCTGGAACAGGGCACTCTTGAGCGGCAGCGCGTTGGCGAAGATGGCGCCCAACACGTTGAGCACGATCCAGCCCACACAGGTCCAGAAGAGGACGCCGAGCGGTTCGCTCCTCTCGTGCGCCTCGACGTGGGTCGCCTCTTGGATCAAGAACAGTCCCTGCCCCGGTAGCTCGCCCGCGAGGGAGGGGTCGTCATTCACGGCTGATCCTCGGGTCCACGATGTTGATGATGAAGTCAAAGAGGAAGTTAATCACGACGACACCGACCGACACGGTCAGCACGATCCCCTGGACGAGTAGGAAGTCGCTCATGTTGATCGCCGAGATGAGCGTGTAGCCGAGGCCGGGAATAGCGAGGAGGTACTGCACGACGAAGCCGCTCGCGAGCAGGCCACCAATATTGACGCTGGCGGCGCCGAGCAGGGCGACCGACGAGGGACGAAAGGCGTGACGCCACATGATCCGTCGCTGGCTGATCCCCTTGGAGCGGGCCATCGTGATGAACTCCTCTTGCAGGGTGGCGATGAGGTCACTGCGCAACACGCGGTAGTAGACGACGAACGAGCCCGTCGCGAGGGTGATCGCCGGTAGGGCGAGGCTCTCGAGGTTGCCGACGGGGTCACTGGCGAGGGTGACGTACGACGACGGCCCCGTGTGGGGGATACCGAGCTTGATGGAGACAATCAGCACCAGGAGCACGATGATGATGAACGGCGGCACCGACAGCAGCGTGAAACTGCTGGCGCCGAGAATTCGGTCGATCACGCCGTCGGGCTTACGCGCCGAGCGCATGGCCATCGGGATCGCGAAGATGAACGCGAGGATTTGGCTCAGCACGATGATCTCGAGGTCGATGGGCAGCGCCGCTCGAATGGTGCCCGCCACCGAGGACTGCGAGATGAACGATGTGCCCATATTTCCGCGCACGACGTTGCCAATCCACGTGAAGTACTGCAGGTAGATGGGCTTGTCAAGTCCGAGTTGCGCGAAGAGGGCGGCCTTGGCCGCGGGCGACGCGCCGGTGCCCAAGATCACGACCGCGGGGTCGCCCGGAAGAAGGTGGATCAGGTAGAAACTACCGACCGAGATGATAAAGACAATGCCAATGAGCAGCGCCAATCGTCGCGTCACGTACTTAAGCACTCTGCTCCCTTCAAGGCTGATTAGGACAATACTCAAAGACGGCAGTGCCGCAGAGACACGCGGTCACGCGCACCATCACGGCGGCGCCAACCCCATGAACGTCGGTGGGCGCCGTGCGACCGCACGACCTCGCGGCGCCGCTGCACCCGTCGTGCTCGGTCGACACCGCGCTGGCGCTCTACGACGTTCCGGTGAGGGGGTACCTGCGCGCTAGGGTGCTCACGAGGTCAAAGTCGACCCACGGACGCTACGAGAGGGTCGGATGCGGATGAGCCTTGCCCGAGGAGCTCGATGGGCCGTCGCACTCGCCACGCTCGCCGTGACCCTCTCCGCGTCCCTACTGACCGGGCCGGCCGGCGCTTCGGGTGACCCGGTGGTGAGTTCGTATCTCATCGCCGATCCCCTGCCCAACGGCGTCGCCGAGTCCGACGCGGCGCTGCTGCCCATCATTGCGTCCGTCGAATCCCAAGAGAACGCCTTGCTGGCTGGCAAGGGCTACGCGAAGGTCGCCGTCGGCGCTTGGGTGGATCCCGCCACCCACCAGATTGTGATCTCGGAACTCGTGGCCCTCACCATCACGCTCCCGAGCATCGCCGCCAACATCACCGAGGGCGCGAATGCCGCCTGCCCCCAGGCCGCGGGCGTCACGCCGGTCTTCACCGCGGTCGCCGCCATTCCCGGCTCCCAGGAGGTCTCGTGCACCAACGCCCAGAACGGTCTTCCGTCGACGGCCGTGGCGTGGTACGCGAGCCACATTCTGACCGTGGTGGTGACTTTTGGCCTAACGAGCGCGCAGTGCGAGGCAATCGCCACGACCCAGGCAGCGGCACTCCCCACGAGCAACATCGTGCTCGACGCCCGCACGTCCTACAACGTCACGCATTTCGCCAAGGACTCGGCGGCCCTCAGCGCGTCACAAAAATTGCAGATCTATCAGGACGCCGTGGCCATCAAGGCCATGAGTCCCACGGCAATCCACTTCACCGCCCACCAGAGTGTCGTTGGCAAGTCGGCCGTCACCCGGACCTTGGCGGTCAATCGGGTGCGCGCCGTCTTCCACTCCCTGGTCGCGCGACTGCGGCAACTGGGTCTCACGCAGCAGACGCTCCAACAGATCGGCCTGGGGTCGGGGTCACCGCAGATCACCCGCGTCCAACGTGGTTCGGCGTCGGCCAGTCTGTCGGTCACCATCTCGATGGCCTACCTGCTGTAAGAGGGGGAGAGGCCATCCGTACTGGCGTTTGGTGGCACGCGTCACCGGGTGTCGCTACCGTGGTCGGGTGAAAAGAATCGCCATCACTGGCGGAATTGGCGCCGGGAAGTCAGCGGTCAGCGAGCACCTCGCGTCCTTGGGCTACGCGGTGGTCGACGCCGACCTCATCGCCCGCGACGTCACCCGCACGGGACAACCGGCCTGGCGGGCCCTCCGCGACGCGTTCGGTGATGCCGTGCTCGGCGAGGACAGTTCTCTCGACCGGGCCTTTCTGGCCGCCATCGTCTTCAACGACGCGACGGCGCTGCGTCGCCTGAACCTGATCACCCACGGGCCCATCGGCCGAGAGATCGTGCGGCAACTCAACGAAGCCGGCGGCGACGTGGTCTTCCTGGCAATTCCCTTGTATCGACCGGAGAGTCGTTCGCAGTTCGGTATCGACGAAGCCTGGGCAGTGCAGGTCGAGCCGGCGACCGCGCTGCGACGGCTCCGTGAGTTGCGCGGCTTGAGCCAAGACGACGCGAAGGCACGACTGGCCAGTCAGCTGACGAACGAGGAGCGATCGAGGATCGCGGACCGGGTGCTGTGGAACGAGGGAACCCTGGGCGCGCTCTACGCGCAAGTCGACGAGGCCCTCCACGACAGTGGCGTCGCTCGTGGATAGGTTCCTCGTTGAGTCGCCCTTTCAACCGGCGGGCGATCAACCGGCGGCGATCGCGACCCTGGCCCAGGGCGTCGAGGACGGGCTTCGTTACCAGACCCTCGAAGGCATCACTGGCAGCGGCAAGACGGCCACCATCGCGTGGCTGATCGAGCACGTCCAGCGTCCGACGCTCATCCTCGAACCCAACAAATCCCTCGCCGCCCAACTGGCGTCGGAACTGAAGGAGATGCTGCCCCAGAACCGCGTCGAGTTCTTCGTCTCCTACTACGACTACTACCAACCTGAGGCCTACATCCCTCGTACGGACACCTTCATCGAGAAGGACAGCTCGATCAACGAGGAGATTGATCGGTTGCGCCACGCCGCCACGTCGTCGTTGTTGACGCATCGCGACACCATCGTCGTCGCCTCCGTGTCGTGCATCTACGGACTCGGGTCGCCGATTGAGTATCGCGACCGGATGCTGCAGCTCGAAGTCGGGGTCACCATCGACCAACGGGCCCTGCTGCGGCGCCTCGTGGAGATGCAGTACCACCGCAACGAGCTGGTGCTCGAACGGGGCACTTTCCGGATGAAGGGTGACACGCTCGAGATCCAACCGGCCTACAGCAACGAAGGAATCCGCGTGTCGTTCTTCGATAACGAGATCGAGGAGGTCTCCTTTTTCAATCCGCTGACCCAAGAGAGCCGTGGCAAGGTCAAGGAGTTCACCCTGTTCGCGGCGTCGCACTACGCCACCAGCACCGAGACGTTGCAGCGGGCCTGTCGCACAATTGAGGAGGAGCTGCAAGTCCAGTTGGCCGCGTTCCAGGTCGAGGGCAAGTTGCTCGAGGCCCAGCGCCTGCGCTCGCGGACCGAACACGACCTCGAGATGCTCGAGCAGACGGGCGTCTGTGCCGGCATCGAGAACTACTCGGCCCACCTGGACGGTCGCCGACCCGGCGAACGACCGTTCACGCTGCTCGACTACTTCCCCGACGACTTTCTCGTGGTGATCGACGAGTCCCACGTGGCCGTGCCCCAGGTTCGGGGCCAGTACGCCGGGGACCGTTCGCGCAAACTGACCCTCGTCGAGCACGGCTTTCGCCTGCCGAGCGCGATGGACAACCGCCCGTTGAACTTCGACGAGTTCATGGAGCTCGTCCCCCAAATGGTCTTCGTGTCGGCGACACCGGGTCCCTACGAGTTCGAACACAGTGACCAGATCGTCGAGCAGGTGATTCGACCGACCGGACTGCTCGATCCAGTCGTCGTCATCGTGCCGACCAAGAACCAGATCGACGACCTCCGCGGACGACTCGACGTCGTGATCGAGCGCCACGAGCGGGCCCTGATCACCACGCTCACCAAGCGGATGGCCGAGGACCTGACGAACTTCCTCACGAAGGCCGGCTACCGCGTGCAGTACCTGCACAGTGATATCGACACCATTCAGCGCATCGAGATCTTGCGTTCGCTGCGCCTCGGTGAGTTTGACGTCCTCGTCGGCATCAACCTGTTGCGCGAGGGCCTGGACCTCCCCGAGGTCTCGATGGTGGCGATACTCGACGCCGATAAGGAGGGCTTCCTGCGCTCACGCAGCGCCCTGATCCAGACAATCGGTCGTGCCGCGCGCAACTCGAACGGCCAGGCCATCCTCTACGCGGACCGCCTGACCGACTCCATGCGCGAGGCGGTCTCGCTCACGGAGCGGCGGCGGATGCTCCAGATCGCCTACAACGCCGAACACGGGATCGAGCCCCAGACGGTAATGAAGAACGTGGCGGATATCCTCGGTCGCCTGCGTAGCGAAACCATGCCCGAGCCCTCCAACAAGAGCCACGGCGTCTCCTCGCTCGAGGCACTGCTGCCCGACGACCTGTCGCTCGAGGTGGCGCGGGTCGAGAAGGCGATGCTGCTCGCGGCCGGTGAACTGCGCTTCGAAGAGGCGGCCGCCCTACGCGACATACTGCATATGTTGCAGCGCCAGGGCGTGGTGACGCCCGTGGACGAACTGACATTCGATGCCTGACCGGTAGATTCCCTTCATGTCTTCGTCCATCCGGGTGCAGGGCGCGCGCGTCCACAACCTGAAAAACCTCTCCGTCGAGATTCCCCGTGACCAGTTGGTGGTCTTCACTGGCCTGTCGGGCTCGGGAAAGTCGTCGCTCGCCTTTGACACGATCTACGCGGAGGGCCAACGTCGGTACGTCGAGAGTCTGTCGGCCTACGCCCGTCAGTTCCTCGGTCAGATGGACAAACCCGACGTCGACTTCATCGAGGGTCTGTCGCCGGCGATCTCCATCGACCAAAAGACGGCGTCGCGTAATCCCCGTTCGACGGTCGGAACCATCACCGAGATCCACGACTACCTGCGGCTCCTCTTCGCGCGTATCGGCGTCCAGCACTGTCCCAACTGCGCCAAGCCGGTCACGCGCCAGACCGCGCAGCAGATCGTCGACCAGGTGCTCGGGCGAAGGGTCGGCGAGCGGTTCCTGGTGCTCGCGACGGTGGTCGAGGGCCGCAAGGGTGAGTACAGCACGCTGCTCAACGAACTCGTCGGTCAGGGCTTCTCGCGGGCCCGCGTCGACGGACAGGTGATTGAACTCGCCGATCGCGAGAGCCTGACGCTGGCGCGCTACGAGCAGCACACCATTGACGTGGTGCTCGACCGTTTGAGCGTCAAGGGGTCGAACCGTCAGCGCCTCACCGAGTCCGTGGAGGCGGCGCTTAAGTTGACCCGCGGCCTGGTCTCGTTCCTCTTCCTCGACGACGGCGAGGAGCTCGTCACTTTCTCGGAGAAGATGGCCTGCACCGACTGCGGCATCAGTTTTAGCGAGCTGGCGCCGCGCGACTTCTCGTTCAACTCGCCCTACGGGGCCTGCCCCGTCTGCACCGGACTCGGCACGCGTTTCGAGGTCGACCCGGATCTCGTGGTGCCCGACGACGAACTGAGCCTCGCCCAAGGTGCGCTCGCCCCGTGGGCGGGCGCGCGCTTCAAGTACTTCGAACGGCTGATCGAGGGGATTGGCGCGATGGGGGCCTTCAGTGTCGACACCCCGTGGAAGAAGCTGAAGGCGAAGGACCGCAAACTCATCCTCTACGGCGTCGACAAACGATCGGTGCCGGTCAAGTACCGCAATCGCTACGGCAAGGTTCGCACGTACGACACGAGCTACCACGGGATCATTGACTGGCTCGAACGCAAGCGCCACGACGCCGACGGCGACTGGTCGCGCGAGCAGGCCGAGCAGTACATGCGGGAGGTCGCCTGTCACACCTGTGGGGGACAGCGCCTGAAGCCCGAGGTGCTCGCGGTGCGCATCCATCGCCACAACATCGCCGACGTGAACGCCATGACCATCGACGAAGCGATCGACCTGTTCAAGAAGATGAAGCTCACCGCCCGCGAAGAGACGATCGCGCGTCGGGTGGTCAAGGAGATTGTCGAACGGCTCACCTTCTTGATGGACGTCGGACTCGACTATCTCACGCTCAGCCGCGCCTCGGCCACCCTCTCGGGTGGGGAGGCCCAGCGGATCCGACTGGCGAGCCAGATCGGCAGCTACCTGGTCGGCGTCCTCTACGTCCTCGACGAGCCCTCCATCGGGCTGCACCAACGTGACAATCGACGCCTAATCGCGACGCTCGAGCGGCTGCGCGACCTCGGCAACTCGGTCATCGTGGTCGAACACGACGAGGAGACGATCCGTCTCGCGGACTTCATTGTCGACATCGGGCCGGGGGCCGGCGAGTTCGGTGGTCGGGTCGTGCACGCCGGTACCTACAAGGAGCTGCTCGAGAACAGCGAGTCGCTCACCGGCCAGTACCTCTCGGGGGAGCGTTCGATTCCGGTCCCCGCGATCCGGCGTCGCGGCGACGGCAAGAAGCTCACGATCAAGGGTGCGCGCGCCAACAATTTGCAGAATGTCACCGTGGACGTGCCGCTCGGCGACTTCGTCGCGGTCACCGGCGTGTCGGGATCGGGCAAGTCCACGCTGATCAACGGCATTCTGCTCGCCTCGCTCGAACACCAGATCAACCGGGCCAAGACCACGGCCTTCGAGCACGACACCATTGTGGGCGTCGCGAACCTCGACAAGGTCGTCGCCGTTGACCAGCAGCCAATCGGCCGTACGCCACGTTCCAACCCCGCGACGTACTCGGGGGTCTTCGACAAGATCCGCAAGCTCTTCGCCGACACCCAGGAGTCCAAGATCCGCGGCTACCAGCAGGGACGGTTCTCCTTCAACGTGAAGGGCGGTCGCTGCGAGACCTGCGCCGGCGACGGCACCATCAAGATCGAGATGCACTTCCTGCCCGACGTGTACGTCAACTGCGAGGTCTGTGACGGCGCGCGTTACAACCGCGAGACGCTCGAGATCCTGTACCGGGGTAAATCGATTGCCGACGTGCTGAACATGCCCATCACGCAGGCCCTCGACTTCTTCGAGCGTCAGCCGGCGATACTGCGTCACGTCCAGAGCCTCGCCGACGTCGGCCTCGGCTACGTGCGCCTCGGCCAGCCCGCCCCCACTCTCTCGGGCGGCGAGGCCCAGCGCGTGAAGCTGGCGACCGAGCTCGCGCGCCGTCCGACCGGTCACACGCTCTACGTCCTCGACGAGCCGACGACGGGCCTGCACTTCGAGGACGTGCATCGCCTGCTCCAGGTCCTGCACCGGCTCGTCGATCAGGGCAACACCGTGCTCGTGATCGAGCACAATCTCGACGTGGTGAAGACCGCCGACTGGGTCATCGACCTCGGCCCCGAGGGCGGGCGGCGCGGCGGCCTCGTAGTCGGCGAGGGCACGCCCGAGGAGATCGCCAAACTGAAGACCGCGACCGGTCTCGTTTTGAAAGAGGCCTTGGCCGCGCACGGCAGGCGCTAATGCTCGAACGGCCCTCGGGCATTCCGCGCCAGAGCGGTTGCTATCTCTTTCGAAACGTTCATGGTGCGGTGATCTACGTCGGTAAGGCCCTGTCCCTCGCCCAACGCCTCCCGAGCTACTTTCAAAGGGCCGAAGCCCTCACGGCGAAGACCCAGGCGTTGATGGCCGAGGCGACGTCGGTGGAGTGGATCGTCACCCCGAGCGAGCTCGACGCCCTCATCCTCGAGAACGAACTGATCAAGCAGAATCAGCCCCGCTACAACATGCGTCTGAAGGACGACAAGAGCTTCCCCTACGTGGCGCTCGACATGCGTACCGAGTTCCCGGCCCCCTTCACTACGCGTAGTCGCCACGTGAAGGGCGTGCGATACTTCGGTCCCTTCGTCGAGGTGCGCGCGCTGCGCACGACGATCGACGAGCTCCTCCAGGCCTTCCCCCTGCGCTCGTGCACCAAGCACAAGTTCAACTACCAGCAAAGGATCGGGCGGCCCTGTCTGCTCTACGACATTGGCAAGTGCTCGGGACCGTGCGTGGGAGCGGTCGACGCCAAGGGGTACCGACGTCTCGTCGACTCCTGGGCCAAGTTCTTCGACGGTGACGTGCGCCAGTTGCGCAATCTGCTGACGCGCCAGATGACCGAGGCGTCGGCGAAGAAGCACTACGAAGCCGCCGCCAAGGCCCGCGACGGCCTCGCCGCCCTCGAGCGTGCCGCGGGCCATCAGAGTGTCGTGCTCGACGATCACTCCAACCTCGACGTCGTGGCCGTCGCCACTGACGGTGGTCGGGCCGCGGTCGTGCGTTTTCGGGTCCGCTTCGGACGGATCATTGGACGAAGCGTCCACCTGATCGACCGGTCGATGGACGAGGACGACGTCGAGATTCTCGAGAGCGTGCTCCCCGATCTGTACGGCAACGCGGCGTCGGTCCCGCCGGTCGTGCTCGTGGGGAGCGCCGCGTCGTCGTCCGCGCTGATGAGCCAGTACCTCTCCGAGCTGCGCCAAAAGCGCGTCGTCGTCGCCGCCCCCCAGCGTGGCAAGCGTCGGCGCGCCGTTGAGTTGGCGACCAATGACGCGCTGGCGGTCATCAACCGCGATTCGCTGCGCCGCCAGAGCGATCACAACGTCCGCGCGCGCGCCCTGCAGGAGATCGGTTCGGCCCTCGCCCTCGCCCAGCCGCCCTACCGTATTGAGTGCTTCGACATGAGCCACCTTCAGGGGACCAACTACGTCGGTTCGATGGTCGTCTTCGAGGACGGCCTCGCGGTCAAGTCCGACTACCGGCACTTCAACGTGAAAGAGGCCCTCGGGAACGACGACGTCGGCGCGATGGAGGAGGTGGTGCGCCGTCGCCTCGCCTACTGGCACGACGACCAGGGCGCCACCAAGTTCCGTCGGGCCGACCTCATCGTCATCGATGGCGGTCTGCCCCAGCTGCACGCCGCCCAGAAGGCCGCCGTCGCCGCGGGCGTCGACGGCGAGGTGGAGTTCGTCGCCCTCGCCAAGCGCGAGGAGCTGCTGTACCGACCAGGTTCGAGTTCCCCGATCGTCCTCGAGCGCGGCTCCGAGAGCCTCTACCTCGTACAACGCCTGCGCGACGAGGCCCACCGCTTCGCCATCTCCTTTCACCGTTCCAAGCGTGGCAAGTCAATGGTCGCTTCCACTCTCGCCGGCGTCGAGGGACTCGGGCCGGCGCGCCGCGAGCGGCTGTTGGCGCAGTTCGGCTCGCTGGACTCACTGCGCGCGACGACGTTCGACGAGTTCGAGGCCCTCTCGTGGCTGCCCGGCGACGTCGCGAGAAGGCTCTACGATCATCTGCAGGCGCCGTCGCGCCCCCGACCGGCGAAGGGGAGTCCGCACGATGAGTGAGGTGTTGCTGGTGACGGGCATGTCGGGCGCCGGACGCTCCACCGTTTCGGCCGCACTCGAGGACATGGGCTGGTTCGTCATCGACAACCTGCCCCTCGAGTTGGTCGTGCGCGTGGGCGAACTCGCGACGACCGGTTCGCGCGACTACGCCGGGGTGGCCTTCGTGGTCGGACGCTCCGGGGTGGCACCGCCCGAGGCCCTGCTCGCCGTGGAGAAGGAGTTGCAGGAGCGCCACGCGAATGCCAAGATCCTCTTCCTCGACGCCCCCGACGACGTGCTGATCCGTCGTTTCGAGGGCAACCGCCGCCGGCACCCGTTCGAGGCATCGACGCTGGCGGAGTCGATTGCCGGCGAGCGGGCCTCGATGCAGTCAATCCGTGACGCCGCGGACCTAGTGATTGACACCGGCTCGATCAACACCAATCAACTCCGGTCGCGCATCGTCGAGAGTTTTGCCGAGTCCAATGGCCAGGGGCAGTTGCGGGTCTCGATCGTCTCCTTTGGCTACTCGAGCGGCATACCGCGCGACGTCGACTTGGTCTTTGACTGTCGATTCCTCCCGAACCCCCACTGGATCGAGGAGCTGCGCCCGCAGTCGGGTCTGGACGAGGCGGTGGCCGAGTACGTGCTCTCCCAAGAGTCGGCGCAACACTTCTTGCACGACGTCGTGGACATGCTCGAGTGGCAGATTCCCGAGTTCGCGAAGGAGGGAAAGTCCTACCTCTCCATCGCGATTGGTTGTACCGGCGGACGGCACCGGTCGGTCGCCATTGCCGAGGAGCTGCGCCGTCGACTCCACATCGACCCCGCCGTCATCCACCGCGACATCGTCCGATGAAGTTGGTGGCGGTCGGCGGGGGCCACGGCACGGCCGTCTCCCTGCGGGCCCTACGCCGCATTGACGACGACGTGACCGGCGTCGTCTCGGTCGCCGACGACGGTGGATCGACGGGACGGCTGCGCGCGATGCTCGACGTGGCGGCGGTGGGGGACCTGCGTAAGTGCCTCGGCGCGCTCGCCGACCCCGACAACCCGCTGACCCAGTCCTTCGAGCACCGCTTTCGAGTCGGCGAACTGAGCGGTCACGCCGTGGGAAACCTGCTCCTCGTCGGTCTCATCGACGCGACGGGCGACCTCGAAGAGTCGGTGCGCGCCGTGGCCCAGGTCATGGGCGTGAAGGGCACCATCGTGCCAGCGAGTTGCGAGGGAGTCGTGCTGGTCGCCACGACCGACGAGGGCGAACGACGGGGCCAAACCCAGGTCATGGGTTCGTCCAGTATCCGTCACCTCCGCGTCGAACCGGCCCACGCCGCGACGCCGATCGTGGCCGTGGAGGCGATCGAGCGCGCCGACGTCGTGCTGATTGGCCCCGGCTCGCTGTTCACGAGCGTGCTCGCCGCGTGCGTGGTCCCGGGGGTCACCCAGGCGCTCGCGGGCACGTCGGCGACGAAGGTGTACGTCGCGAATCTGCACCCCCAGATACCCGAAACGGCCGGTTTCACCCTGCAGGACCACGTGGCGGCGCTACTCCACCACGGCGTCACGCCCGACGTCGTACTCGTCGACGAGATCTCAATTTTCGCCGGTCAGCCCTGTTCCCTACGTGTTCGCGTGGGCGACCTGTCGGGCAGAAATGGCTTGGTCCACGATGTGCAAAAATTGGCGAACGCGGTGGTCGCCGAAGTGCGATGAGTGAGCCCGACGAATTGAGGAGTGCACGTGGCTATTCGAGTGGCAATCAATGGATTCGGTCGAATCGGGCGCGGCTACCTGCGCGCCTCGCTGTCGAACCCTGACGTCGACGTGGTGGCAGTCAACGACCTCACCTCCCCGGCGACGAACGCCCACCTCTTGAAGTTCGACTCGACCCAGGGTCGCCTCGACGTGCCCATCTCAATCGACGGCACCACCATGACCGTCGGGCGCCACACCATCATGGTCCTCGCGGAGCGCGACCCCACGGCGCTGCCCTGGGGGGAGCTCGGCGTTGACGTGGTCATCGAGGCGACCGGTCGCTTCACGACGCGCGACTCGGCCGCGGCACACTTGACCGCCGGGGCGCGCAAGGTCATTATCTCGGCCCCCGCGAGCGACGCCGACGGCACGTTCGTCGTGGGGGTCAACGACGACACGTACGACCCGGCCACCCAGCACGTCCTCAGCAACGCCTCGTGCACGACCAACTGCTTCGTGCCGATGGTGAAGGTACTGGACGACGCCTTCGGGGTCACGGCCGGCCTCATGACGACAATTCACGCCTACACCAACGATCAGAATCTGCTCGACCTCGAACACAAGGACCTGCGTCGCGCGCGCGCCGCAGCTGTCAACATCGTGCCGTCCTCGACCGGCGCGGCGCGCGCCACCAGTTTGGTGCTGGGCGCGATGAAGGGACGCCTCGACGGCACGTCGCTGCGCGTGCCGATCCCCGACGGGAGCATCACGGACTTCACCGCCATCGTGCGCGCGACCACGGTGGACGAGATCAACGCGGCCTTTCGCGCCGCGGCCGAGGGCCCCCTGAAGGGCGTGCTCGTGTACACCGAGGAGCCGATCGTCAGTTCGGACATTGTCGGCACGCCCGCGTCGTGCACCTTTGACGCCATGATGACGATGGTTCAGCGCGTCGACGACGAGCAGAGCCTCGTGAAGGTCTTTGGCTGGTACGACAACGAGTGGGGCTACGCGAACCGATTGGTGGACCTGAGCGCCCACGTCGGCAAGTAGCCAATGGCGCTCCCTCTCCCATCCCTCGAGCGCTGGGGGAGCCTCGCGGGTAAACGGGTCCTCGTGCGCGTCGACTTCAACACGCCCGTGGGCGAGGTGGACGGCCAGTTAGAGGTCGCCGACGACTTTCGTATCCGCGCGTGCGTCCCGTTGTTCGAAGATTTACTGGCCCGCGGTGCCACGGTCGTGGCGTGCACGCATTTCGGACGTCCGAAGGGTCAGGTCGTCGAGCAGTTTCGCGTCGCGCCGGTGCGCCGTCGCCTGGCCGCGCTCTGTCCGGGCGTCGAGCTGCTGGAGAATCTCCGCTTTCACCCCGGTGAGGAGGCGAACGACCCGGCCTTTGGTGCGTTGCTCGTTGACGGCTTCGACTACTACGTCAATGAAGCGTTTGGGGCCAGTCACCGCGCCCACGCGTCGATCATGATCCCCCCGACGCTCATCGCGAGTGCCGCCGGACCGAACCTGGCGCGCGAGGTCGCGACCCTCGCCGGCCTGCTCGAGAGTCCCGCGCGACCCTTCGTCGCGATCGTCGGCGGCGCCAAGGTCGCCGACAAGCTCGGCATCGTGAAGGTGCTCGCCGAGCGCGCCGATACCGTCGTGGTGGGCGGCGGCATGGCCTTCACCTTCGAGTCGGCCCTCGGTCGCACCATCGGCTCCTCGATGTTCGACCCGGCGCACGAGGGCGACTGCGCCACGTTGCTCGCGGGCGGCAAGATGGTGATTCCCAACGACTCGCGCGGTCTGCCCGACGGGGCGCCGTTCGGCGCCGGCGGCCCCGACGAGGCCGTGGATTTCGGGGTCAGCGTCCCGGACGGCTTCGTGGCCCTCGACATCGGTCGCACCAGCCAAGACGACTTCGCACGGGTGATTGACGCGGCGGCGACGATTCTCTGGAACGGTCCAATGGGTGTCTTTGAGGACCCGCGCTTCGCCGCCGGGACCGAAGCGGTCGCCCGCGCGGTGGCGGCGAGTGACGCCACGTCGGTGGTCGGTGGGGGCGATTCGGTCGCCGCACTGCGGACCTTCGGGCTCGAGGACCAGGTGACCTTCGTCTCCACCGGCGGGGGTGCGTCCCTCGAATTCGTGGAGCTTGGTGATCTGCCCGGTTTGCGAGCCCTACGAGAAAGTCCGTGGAACTGAATGTCGAACAGCAGGAAGCCCCTCGTCATTGGCAACTGGAAAATGAATCTCGACTTTGTCGAATCGGTGCACCTCGGTCAGCAGCTCGGCGTGCGCCTGAAGAATCGGCCGGCCGAGCACACCGAGATCGTGGTGGCGCCCCCCTTCGTGGACCTGCGCAGTGTCGCCTCGATTGTCGACTCCGAGCGAATCCCGGTGGCGGTGGGGGCCCAGCACGTCAATCCCCACGAGAATGGCGCTCACACGGGCGAGGTCAGTATCTCGATGCTGCAGCGTCTCGGGGTGACCTGGGTGCTCGTCGGCCACTCCGAGCGCCGGGCCCTGTACGCCATGGACGACGACGTCGTGGCTGCGACACTTCGCGCCGTCGTGCGAAGCGGCCTGCGCGCGGTGCTCTGTGTCGGCGAGGCGCTCGACGTGCGCGAGGACGAGGAGCAGGACCGCTTCGTCGAAGCCCAACTGGTCCACGCCCTGCGCGGACTGGACCCCAAGTACCACGAACTGGTGACGGTTGCCTACGAGCCAATCTGGGCGATCGGCACGGGACGCACGGCCTCCACCGAGCAGGTGGCGTCGATGAGTGGCCACCTGCGCCGCGTGCTGGGTCGTCTCCTGGTCGTGGAGTCGCGCGTCCTCTACGGTGGTTCGGTGAACGCGGAAAACGCCGCGTCACTCGTGGCCGAGGGCGGGGTCGACGGATTCCTCGTCGGGGGAGCGAGTTTGAAGGCGGACTCGTTTCTCGCCATTATCCAGGCCTGTGACGACTGCTACGCTCTAATGGCTAATCGGAGGTCGTGATGTTCACCTGGACATTCATCGTTATTGAAGCTTTTTCGGCCGTCGGGCTGATATTCCTCGTGCTCTTGCACTCGGGGCGCGGCGGCGGCATCTCGGACCTCCTCGGTGGTTCAATGGGCGCCGCGGCGTCGGGTTCGACCGTGGTGGAGCGCAATCTCGACCGCATCACTATCGCCGTCGCGTTAATCTTCACTTTCGCCACGCTGACGCTCGATCTGCGTTTGCAGTAGCGCCGATGGTCCTTCGAGGGTCGCTCCGACGCATCGTGGTCGGCGTCGTGGTCGCGGGCGCCGTCCTGGTCCCACTCAGCATCTCGAGCGCCACGACTTCGACAGTGTCGAACAACGCGAAGACGCTCTACCTGTCGTTACCCGGACCCTTGAACGGCTGCACGTTCCTCGACGCCGGCGCCAACGCGTCAACCAACGCCGTGCTCGACCTCACCCGACCCTCGGCGTTCCTCACCAACGCCAGTGGCCAACTGTACGGCGCGGGCGGTCCGATTGCGAGTGCCGAACTGACCTCGCTCAGTCCCGAAGTGGTGCGCTACACGATCACCGCGAACGAACAGTGGAGCACCGGGGCAGCGTTCAGTGGCCACGACCTGGTCGTTTGGTGGCATCGGGCCCGCACACTGTCGAGCGTGCTCGGTGACGGCTACCGGGCCATCAAGAGTCTCGTTGTCGCCAAAGACGGTCTGCGGATCACGGCGACCTTCGCCTCCCCCTACGCCGACTGGAATCTTCTCTTTCGCGACGTTGAAGCGGCCGGTTCGACCCCAGGCTGTGCGATGGGGCAGCTGGTGGCTCGACCGTCGCTCGGCCCCTACCGCATCTTCAGTGCCTCGTCACGGCGCATAGAGCTCGTGATGAACAGCACGTGGCCCGTCGACGCCAATCGATTCGGACGGATCGTCGTGACCGACGCTGGCATGCTGCCGTCGTCACCAACAACGTCATTCGTAAATTTCACCCTCGACGTCAGTCGAGCTCAGGTCCAGACCTTGAGTTCGCATCCGACGGTGCTGAGCCACATCGGTGCGTCGAGCAATATCGAAGAGGTCAGTTTCGCCCCGACTCGACCGTTCACGAGTCGCCTCGCCATTCGCGAGGCGCTCAGTTGGTCGTTCGATCGCCAAAGCCTGATCAATCAGCTCTGGGGAGCGGTGACGTTCTCTCCGTCGGTCGCCGTCTCGGCGGTCTACTCCCAGGGCCAATCGGCCTATCCCGGCACTGGGGGCACCGGGCCGACTAATCTGACGACCACGACTCTGCCGGCAACGAATGTGACGCCGGGACTGGCCGACTGCCTCCACTGTGCGTTGATGGCACTGACAAAGAACGGCTTCCACCGGACGTCGACCGGTTGGGCGACGTTGAATGGTTTCCCCCTGGTGGTGCGCCTCTGCGTCGGCCCGACTGGGGTCGACGAAGCCGTCGCTACGAGCATCGTGCACCAATGGGCGCACATCGGGATTGCGACAAATCGATACGAGGTCGCGAGTGCACGCGCCGCCGCTCGTGCAACTGCGACCAACGTGGCGGACGTGGCCATTTTCGCCCGTCCGACGCTCACGGCGGCGTCATACACGGCCCGTTCATGGAGCGGCGTGCCGTTCGCCGACAGCTATCCGAGCGGATGGCGTGCTGCGGTGACGACGACTCTGTTTCATCAGGCCATCAGCAACTTCAATCCGGTAGCGGCCTCGACGACGTGGCTGTCGTTGGACCAGCAGGTGATGGGCAATTTCTGGGTGAGACCCCTCTTCACCTCGCCGTCATTGCTTGAGTGGTCAAACACAGTCTCCACGATAAATCCCACTTTGTCGGTTCCCGGTCTCGTCGATGCATTGCCGGGCTGGACGACCGCGACACCAGCAGGGTCGTGACGGCTGCGAGCCTCTGTCGTTCCATCGGCTAAAATAAAAATCTGCGTCGGAGTGGCGGAATAGGCAGACGCGCCAGCTTGAGGGGCTGGTGCCCTTAGGGGCGTGCGGGTTCAAGTCCCGCCTCCGACACCACAGTTATGCCACCTTTCTTGAGGCCGACTTCATCCAGCGCAACAGTGAACGGTGGCGCACCAGCCACTTGCACGGTGAGTCGGTCAGGGTAAATGCAAACGGAGTCGACCAGATTCTTCACGAGTGTCCACCGCTCCGTAGGCGTGGCGGCGTCCCATATGCGCTGCGCTTCGAAGTCGGCCAGCAATTCTGCGACCTGGTCGAACTTGTCCACCGCCTCCTCACGGACTCTTTCGGCGCGATCAAAGTCCTCGACCTCTTGTCGCAGGGTTTGGAGTTGCGTGGTCAATCGCCGGTGTTCGACGGCGTAGGTTTCACCGTCCATGTGTTCGTTCACACATAGATCAAGAATTCTCTTCAGTTTCCTCTCAAGAGTCGCAATCGCCAACTTGTTTGAAGGCCGCGCAGGTGTCTCGGCGCGACGGTGTGCCGTGAGTTGGTAGCGGATGGCAGCCTGTAGCTCCTTGTCGTCCGCCAGCAACCCGAGACCCAGAACTGTCGCTCGCTCAAGTCCGTTCGCGGACCGCGCCGGTTGCGTGCAGCGCTGGCCCTGTCCGCCGCACCGGAAGAAGCCCTGCCCCCGGTCGTTATAGCGAATGCTCGCAACGCGACCGCAGAGTCCACAGCGCACGGTCCCCGAGAGCAGGTGGCGCCCGTGGCGATGACCGGGTGTGTAGCCACACTGTGCGGCGTTGAACTGGCGCTCATTGACCAGGGGGGGATGGATGCCGGGATACCACTCGCCGGAGTACTTGACCAGGCCGAGGTAGGCACGGTTGCTCGCGATGAAGCGCACCGTCCCGTACTTCATGGCGACCTCGTCGGCGACCCGTTGGAAACTGCGTCCATGGGCGCGAAGTTCGAAGATCCGCTGAACCATGGGTGCCGCGTCATTGGGCATGAGTTCGCCGTTCACCATGTCGTAGCCGGTCGGTGCGTGGTTCTGCCAGCGGCCCTTTTCGGCGGCCTGGAGTTGGCCCATTTTCGTGTTCTCCACGATCTGGTCGCGGTAGTACTGCGCGAAAACGCCGTTCACGCCGACTTGCATTTTTCCCGAGGCGCTCGTGAGGTCAAGTTCACCTTCGTTGACCGAATGCACCTTGACCCCGTGGGCGTTGAACAGTTTCACCAGCCACGACACGTCGCCGTTGTCACGACTGAGTCGGTCGAGTCTCCAGATGACCACACAGCCCACCTGATCGGCCTCAACACGCGCGATCAGTTCGCGCATGGCCGGACGGTCGAGATTCTTGCCCGACCAACCTTCATCCTGGAGTACCGTCACAGGTCCTAGGTCGCGCAAGCGCGCGAGGTCGCGGCAACGCTTGGCTTGGGCGTCGGGTGAGAACTCGACCTGATCCTCAGTCGAAACTCTCACGTAGGCCAGGGTCTGACTCAAGGTTCTCCTCCTTCACGATCCGTAGTCCGATTGCTACCAGAACTTCGGCGGCCAGTGTGTAATCCCGACGCTCGAACTCATCGACCTCGACCGTCACCATCGCCACGTCTCCACGTGAGGTCGATCCCATTCCGGGTCGTCACTGGAGTTCCAGCGCTGGACGTTGCTCCACTCATTCGGCGGCACGAGCTCGGCGACGAGTCCTTCACCTTCGGCGGCCCACTCGATCCAGACGCTTTCCGCGATCGGCGCGAAGCCTTGCGCAACCTCGTAACGGTGACTCTGTCGACC